>JAZRIT010000069.1:0-20775 GCA_045645385.1 Faecousia sp. | reverse complement strand
GCTATCGCGTTTGGCGATATGGATAAACGGTTCGTGATGTTTCTTGACGGTATTATCCATTGTTTCCCTCTCCTTCCTCACAGATTTTATCCGTTTTGGTCATCAAAAGACCGATTTCTTCTTTAGTAGCGGTACGGGCGTCCACCACACCGGTAACGCGACCCGAGCCGATGACCAAAATACGGTCGCTCAATTCTAACAGCACGTCCAGATCTTCGCCGACGAAAATGACAGCAACGCCCTTTTCTTTCTGCTCGTTGAGCAGGTTGTAGATGGTATAGGATGCGTTGATATCCAGACCGCGGACAGGGTAAGCGGCCATCAGCACCGTGGGTGCTGCCGCAATTTCACGGCCCACCAGCACCTTCTGCACATTGCCGCCGGAAAGCTGCCGCACAGGTGTGGTCACATTGGGGGTGGCCACCTGCAGTTCCTCCACGATGTTCAGGGCCAGATCCCGGGGCTCCCGCCGATGCAGGAAGAAACCACGGTCCTTCTGGTAGCTGCGAAGCATCATATTATCCACGATGTCCATATTGCCAACCAGGCCCATACCAAGGCGGTCCTCCGGCACGAAGGACAGTCGCACACCCAGGTCCCGGATCTGCAGAGGTGTCTTATCGCGAAGGTTCTCTGCTGCACCGGTTTGGGGATCGATATAGGTGATCTCACCGGCTGTCAGATGGTGCAGACCGGCAATGGATTCCAGCAGCTCCCGCTGACCGGAGCCGGCAATGCCGGCAATGCCCAGGATCTCGCCGGAATAGGCGGTAAAGGAAACGCCGTCCAGGACAGGCAATCCCTCCTCATTGACGCTGTGCAAATTCTTTACGCACAAGCGTTCCTGAGGATCCTTGGGCCAGGAGCGCTGAATGTTCAGGTCTACCTTGACACCCATCATCATTTCCGTCAGCTGGCTTTCGTTCGTTTCGGCGGTTTGCACCGTACCGATATACTCGCCCTTGCGCAGAACGGACACACGGTCAGACAAGCTCAACACCTCGTGGAGCTTGTGGGTAATGATAATCACGGACTTGTTGTCCTCGCGCATACGGCGCAGGACCGCAAAGAGTTTCTCTGTTTCTTGGGGGGTCAGCACGGCGGTGGGCTCGTCCAAAATCAGAATATCTGCGCCACGGTAAAGCACTTTGATAATCTCCACCGTCTGCTTTTCAGACACAGACATATCCGCCACCCGCTTATCCGGGTCGATGATAAAGCCGTATCGCTGGGTGATCTCGATAACCTTGCGGCGCACATCTGCAAGGCGGTAGTGTCCGCCATCAGACACGCCCAGGGCCACATTTTCACAGGCAGTAAACACATCCACCAGCTTGAAATGCTGATGGATCATACCGATCTTGTAGGCAAAAGCATCCTTGGGCGAAGCAATGGTTGCCTGCTGGCCATTGACATAGATACTGCCCTCATCCGGGAAGTAAATGCCGGCCACCATATTCATCAGGGTGGTCTTACCGGAGCCGTTTTCGCCTAATATAGCCAGAATTTCGCCCTGGTAAACCTCTAAATCGCAGTTCTTATTGGCCACCACACGACCAAATGTTTTGGTAATGCCACGACATTCCAAAGCCAAAGGTTTTGCCATAATATCCCTCCGAGAAACGCATATTTTTATCCGATAAACACAAAAGCACCGCTTTGCACTTATCCCATAAAAATACCAAGTCTGGGACAGAGCCGTTTGGCTCTGTCCCAGATGGGTGATCAAAAAACTTAGAACTTTTCGTTCAGACGGGTAATGCCGTCGATCTTCAGTTCGAAGTAAGGAGCAGACTGGGTCTTGGACTCCTCAAAGATGCCGTTGACAACATTGTCGCCGGTAACTGCAGCACCTTCAACAGTGAAGTTCTTGGTGTCGAACACCTTGACTTCGCCGTTCTTCAGCTTTGCAACAGCAGCCTGCAGAGCAGCCAGAGTGCCTTCTGCAGCAGCCTTCTCGTTGATGCCGGTCAGCACAACAGAGCCTTCAGCGATGCCGCCGCACCAGTCGGTAGCGATCTCGATGCCGGTGTTAGCGCACTTGATGATGTAGGCAAAGTAGGGAGCCCAGTCAATACGGGAAGAAACGATGAAGGTGTTGGGGCAAGCGTCAACGGTAGCGCCGTTGTAGGAAACGTTGGGAACGCCAGCTGCCTCGCAAGCGCCGGGAGCGCCCATGGAGTCAGCATGCTGGGAGATCAGAACGCACTTTCTTGCGATCAGCGCTTCAGCAGCGTTCTTCTCTTCCACTGCGTCATACCAGGAACCGGTGAACTGAACTTCCATAGTGACGGAGGGGCAAACGGACTTTGCGCCCAGATAGAAGGAGGAGTAACCGGAGATAACTTCAGCGTAGGTGAATGCGCCGACATAGCCCATCTTGGCCCCTTCAGCCTTGATCTTGCCGGAAGCGATCATCTCGTTCAGCTTCATACCTGCAGCAATGCCTGCCAGGTAACGGCCTTCGTAGATGGAAGCGAAGGCGTTGTGGTAGTTAGCAACATTTTCCAGGTGAGCCTTGTAGCCGGTAGCGTGGCAGAACTGCACATCGGTGAATTCCTTAGCTGCCTGCAGCATAAAGTCCTCATGGCCAAAGGAGTTTGCGAAGATAACATCGCAGCCCTGGTCAACCAGGTCAGCAGCAGCTTCGTAGCACTCATTGCCTTCGGGAATGTTGGTCTTGATGATGTACTGATCCTTGGTCAGGCCCAGTGCGGCGATGGTCTTGTTTGCAGCGTCCAGGAAGTTCTTATCATAGGTGGACTTCTCGTCGTGCAGGCAGATGAAGCCGATCTTGAAATCAGCCTTGACTTCAAAGTCCTTGGTGATTTCCTTCTCGCCCAAAGGAGACTCAGTCATACCCTTGGCAGCTTCGGTTGCGCCGGTGCCTTCGGTGCCATCATTACCGGTTTGACCGCAAGCGGCCATACCGAACACCATCAGAGCAGCCAGCAACAGGGCAAACAGCTTTTTCATTGTGGGGTACCTCCAATTTTGTTTTATAATTTACCGGGTCCCGACGGACCCGATAGGATTACGGTGTGGGACAAAAATTACTGTTTTATTTTAGCATAATTCTTTTCCCTCTGTCAACTAAGATTCCCGTTTTTTCGGCATTTTTTCACACAAAATATTTTTTGGCATTTCTTTCAAAAAGAATGTGTTTTTTGTTGCAATAGGCACCCGTAACTGCTATAATGCTTCCAAAGAGACCCCATTAAAAAGAAAGAGGCGGTACATTATGAATTGTCTGGAAGCCAGAATCGCCAAAGACGGCGTAGTAAAAGAAGGAAATGTGCTGAAGGTGGACAGCTTTCTCAATCACCAGATGGACATCGCCCTGATGAATGAGATCGGCAAGGAGTTTTATGAACGGTTCAAGGACCTGCCCATCAACAAAATTCTGACCATTGAGGCCTCCGGCATCGCCATTGCCTACGCGGTGGCCCAGCAATTCGGTGTTCCTCTGCTTTTCGCCAAAAAGTCCAAATCCATCAACATTGCCGGCGACACCTACACCGCTGAGGTGGAATCCTTTACCCACAAGAACAAAAATACCGTAGTGGTTTCCAAGCAGTTTCTGTCTGAAGAGGATCACGTGCTGATTATTGACGATTTTCTCGCCAACGGTTGCGCCCTGCAGGGTCTTATCTCCATTGTGGATCAGGCCGGCGGCACCGTGGAAGGCATTGGCATTGCCATTGAAAAAGGCTTCCAAGTAGGCGGCCAGGTCATCCGCAATCTGGGTTACCGGCTGGAGTCCCTGGCGATTGTAGATTCTATGGATCACGCCACCGGCAAAGTGGTCTTTCGGGAACAATAACTTAAAAAACGGTGCGTCCAACTGACGCACCGTTTTGTTTTATACAGGTTGTTTTTTACGGGTGGGAAGGGTCTTATTCTGCAAATAGTAGATCAGCACGAACACCAGGTATGCGCCCAGGCACATAGCGAAGATGTAAATCGGTGTGTTCACATACCAGCCAAACCACTGGGAAAATTGCTTGAACACCACGATGGGCGATTCGCCGGGCCCTACAAAGAACATATTCATATGCTCCCCCAGGCCGAACTGGACAAAGCAGTTTAAGCCAAAGGCAATGGCGCACAGACCAACTAAAGTCCAGGCCGCCCCCTTGTAGTCACCGATGCGATTGCCGCCACGGCCAGACATACACAAAAACAGGCCGATAAACACCAAAAGCATATGCCACATCAAAGCGTGGACGGTCAAAAACCAATGGTCCAGCAGCAAGCCGGAAGGCTCTGCAAAGGAGATCGCGCCGCCCAGCAGGTTAAAAAGGGCCATAAAGCTGTACATTCCCCGCTGGAGCTTGCCCGGCTTCAGCCAAGGGGCGATCAGACACAAATACAGCGGTACGCTGCACAGCTGGAAGGGAAAATCCCCCCAGGAATAGCGGTTATCCATCATTACAAAGTAATAGAACAGCTGCTTGAACACCTCAGAGGCGGCAAGGATCAAGCCCAAAACAAACAGAATCCAGCCTGCCGTTCTGTCACTGACTTTCCGCAGCTTCCAGGCAAGAAAGCCGCACAGGGCAAAGCCGATGAGGGTATAGAGAATGTGAAACGGGCCATATGACGGGATCCGTTCCATTGGAAAGGCGATGGACTCAAAAAACGCATCCATTTTCTCTACCATAGTTTTTCCTCCTTCTTAGCCGGGGATAGTCTTATGGTAGCACACTTTTCGACAGTTTTCAACTTTTTTCGACAAAAGCAGACCCCGGCGACCTGTCTGCGGTCACCGGGGATATCCTATTGCGCAGCTTCTTCTGCTTCCATGGCTTTTCTGTCCTTATCCGCTAAGCGGTACATCACAAGGTAGCCGCCCATCAGGGCTACAGTCAGCACTGCTGCTGCCAGAAAGGTGTAGCTATAGGTACCAACCCGGTCATAGACTGCGTTGGTGATGGGGTTGGAGATCATAGACGCCGCAGAGAGCATAGAAATAAAAATGCCGTTATAAGCAGCCTGGGCCTGATAGCCGAACAAAGAAGCCGCCAGCATAGGAATGATAACAGACATAACCGGCAGGGCCAAAGAAAAGATTACCATCGTCACCACTGCCAGCGCATAGCTCTTGACCACCACCAGCAGAATCAGTGCCACAATATCGCAGACCATACACAGAAGCACGACTTTTCGGGCACCGATCTTATCGCACAGGTAGCCAGCCAGAATCTTTGCGCCTGTCAGGCACAGGAGCAAAATACTTTGCAGAGAGCTTGCCTGGGTAGCGGAAAGACCCTGATCCTGGAAATGGGGTACCACCACATAATAGGCAAGATACGGCAGCGCACAGCTGAGCAAAGTACCGAGCATCATCATATAAAAAGTCGGGCGACGGACCAGCTGCTTCATAGAAAGGCCGTGCCAATGGTCATCGTGCTCCCGTTTTTTATACGCGATCTTCTCACCGTCACCGTAAGGGAGCATGCCCATTTTGGCCGGGTGGCTGCGGACAAAAAGCAGCGCCAGAACCGCACAGCTTACCAGCAATATGGTCACCAGCCAAAAAGAGCCACGGAAACCGGATTTCTGAATGGCTGCTGTTTGGAAAATACACATAATACTGCCGCCCAGACCGGTGGCAGAGGTAATCACACCCAGCACCGTACCCCGGTGCTTATGAAACCAAACGCTGACCAAACGGGTGGCGCCGGCCTCACCGACGATGCCCACTGCCGTACCGATCAAGACATAACCGGCAAAAAACATTGCATAGCTTTGGGCGCTGGCCATCATAGCATAGGCACCGGCTTGCACCAGCAAAAACAGCACCAACAACGACCGATAGCCATAGCGCATAATCAACGCACCGGATGCCATAGCCGACAGCATGGATACCAACGCACTGGCACTGGCAGCCAGAGAAAACTCTGTCCGGGTGATGTCCAGTGCTTCTGTTGCCGGGATCAAATGCAGACCGGTCAGGTTATTGGCTGCACCGCCACGGACACAAGTCACAAGAAACAGAACCACCGCAATGATCCAATGATAATGTTTTTTTAGGAACTTTATCATACCGTTCCCTCCCTGCATTTTGTACTTTTGTTATCATACTAAAAACCCCATAATTGTCAAGTTTTCGTCTTGTGCTTTCACAAAAATTGTTATACAATGTAGAAAACTGAAAGGCAGGCGATATATGTGTCACAAAAGAAAAAAGAGTTTTTACGGACGGTAAAATTCATCCTTTGCTCCGCCAGCGCAGGCATTATTCAGATCGGCAGCTATACCCTTCTGTTTGAGATCGCACATTTGGGACCCACCCTTTCTTACGCCATCTCGCTGACATTGTCCGTTCTGTGGAATTTTACGCTGAACCGAAAGTTTACCTTCTGCTCAGCCAGCAATGTTCCCATTGCGATGCTGAAGGTGGCAGCCTTTTATGCGGTATTTGCGCCCCTGTCCACCTGGTGGACAAAAGCCCTCACCGATATCGGTTGGCAGCCCTATGTGGTAGAGATCGGCACGATGCTTACAAATTTCGTGCTGGAGTACATTTATCAGCGGTTTTTTGTGTTTGGAAAAAGTCTGGATACGGCCAAGAAAGAAACGCCCGCTGCTTGATTTTCCCGGCAGGGCAATATATAATGATTTTGCTTAAAAATACAGTATTGGGAGGCTATTATGATGAAGAAAGTACCTACCGGTTTGATCATTGACGATCCGGCACCGATTATTTCGGTTTTCCACGAGCACGCCCCCTCCCCTCTCACCGCCGACGGCCGGCCCATCATCCCCACCTTCCCCAACAGCCGCCTGTTCGAGTTCTGCGATATTATCGAGCGGCACGGCATCAAGGGCAAGTTCAGCGTGGTGCCTATGCCCGGCAACAAAGGCGATATCATCAATGGCCTGGAAGGTGTTCCCCGTGAGGAGCTGGACGAGTGGCTGGACACCGTTAAGAAGCGTGTTGTTCCCCTGTTTACCGTTGGCCCGGAGATGCTGACCCACAACTGGGCGGTGAATCTTGCTGACGGCAGCGCTTACGACATCAACGAAAACGACTGGTCCAAGACCCAGGACCGCACTACCCTCACCCCCTACATCTCCCTGGCACTGTCCATTCTGAAGGATGCAGGTTTTAAGGCCATCGGCGCGACCTCTCCCTGGATGTTCGGTCTGGAGGTAGAGGACGAGTACTATGCCGCAATGTCCAAGGCGGTTTACGATGTGACCGGCTCCAAGGAAGCCTGGGTGTTCCTCCGCGGTCTGCGGGATACCCCCAACGCCAAGCCCTGGGTGGCATTGGAAGAGGACGGCCGAACACTGATCGCCATTCCGCCTACGACCCGGGACAAGATGTGGCAGACCATCGACAACCCCGACACCAGCGACGAGTATGTAAACCGCATTGCCGACTCCCTCATCACCGCTGACGGCAAGGAAGGCGAATGGGTCCGGGCGCTGGAAAACGGTTCCTGGCCCATCCTCATTACCCACTGGCAGAGCCTCATGTCCAACGGTCTGGGCACCGGCCTGCGGGTACTGGATGAGGTCGCCCGCCGGATCAACGCGCATTACGCCGACCGGGTTCAGTGGATGGACTTTGAGGAAATGATGGCAATCGTCATGGCTGATAAGGCCGCCTTCCCCAAGCCCGATTTTGATTAATGAAATAAAAAGTCGAGGGAAGCACCGCAAAACGGTGCCTCCCTCTTTTTGTTTATAGGAGATAATCGTTTAATAAACAGGGCCTTCCAGACCGGGGACAGTGATGGACATACGCATATAGCGATCATTGCCGGGGACAGGTTCAAAGCAGAATCTGCCCAGCATCAGTGCAATATGGGGTTCGTCTGTATTCTCCACCACCAGGTAGCGGCAGCCACGGCGACGCAGCAGGTCGATGGCTTCGCCAAAGAGCTGCTCGCAGTAGCCCTTATACCGCAGATCTTCCACTACGAAAAGGGTTTTCACCATACCGTGGTCGGCAGGCATATCCTTCGCCTTGCCCATCACGGCCAGGCCACAAGGGCGATCCGGGAGGGTGGCGACGATAGCAATATCTGCGCTCTGCGTAGCTTTTTTCAGGTTCTCCTCTGTATAAAGCGCAGGGAATTCCCGGCACATTTTCTGAGAAATCTCTGCAAAGTTTTCTGCTTGTCCATCATCGATGGAACGGAAGTCAAAGTTGGTAGCAGCGCTGCGGCCGGTATAGTTCTTCCGCAGCAGGTGCTCGGGCAGGTGGCTGTCATCATTGATATAGATGGCCTCGATATTGCCTTTTTCGTCCATCTCCAGCTTGGTCACAGCGGTGTTATCGCCGCTTTTGATGCTGGTGTAGTAGCTGATGGGCTGACCCAGTATTTTGGTCAGGGCGCAGGTCAGGGTGCAGGAATGGGTCACGGCAACCACCGTACCGCCGGGGTTTTCAGCAGCGATTCTTTGGATGGCCATATATCCGCGCTCTGCGATCAAGGGGAAGGGATCTGCGCCGGGGATTTTATGGTTATAAAGCTCCGTCAGCCAGGTTTCATAGAGATCCGGGAAGTTTCGGGCAGTGTAGCCAATGGACAGGCCTTCCCAGGCGCCGATGGTATATTCCCGCAGCAGCAGGCGGTACTGCACCGTCAGATTCTTGGACTTTGCCAAGGGTTCTGCGGTCATACGGCTCCGGTAAGCATCGCTGCTGTACACCGCTGTCACGGGAACATCCGCAAAACGCTTTGCCAGGACTTCAGCCTGCTCCAAACCCTTGCGGGTGACAATGCCGTCAAAGAGCGCATGGCTTCTGCGGCAGGCGTTACCCTCGGACTCGCAATGGCGCACCATATAAATCGTCGTTTTCATAGCTACCTCTTATTTCCAAATTTCGGCAGGCTGGGGCTTGATATCCTCTTTAAAGGGATACATACCCTCGGGGATATGTTCCCAAACAAATTGCTTCAGGTTGGCAGCACCGGCACCAGGGGTATCGGCGCAATAGATCAGGTCGGAAATCATACCGTAAGGCAGACGGAAGGAGGTATTTGCCTTAACAACGACCATATCGTACAGTTTTGGCTCTATGCCGAAGTGACGCAACAGCTGAGGGTCACCGGAGGCACCGCCCTTGGATTGCAGGAGAATATCAATCGTGCCGAAACGCACCACAGCGCTGGGGCCGATATAACCGCCGGAGCCCTGGCTTGCAGGACCTTCCAGGATAAAATGGCCATCGTGGAGGGACAGAACAGTACCTTCAGCCTGGATAGGACCGGGGACATTGGGGGTAAATGCTGCGCCCACGGTAAATGCAGCGGTATTGCCAACGCCGACCTTGAAAGCCTGCTCTGCTGCCTTGGGGTCAACCACAGGCACACCTACACGGAGCTTGCTGCCCCGCTCCAGCAGACGCAGGGGGATAGCAACACTGTCGCCCACGCAGCCGCCGTTGGGAGAATCAGCAAATTCGGAAACGATGACGCACTTACCGGTATCGTTGCTCTCGGCAATGTCGATCAGCTCATCGATGCTGAGCATATCGGGCATCACCTTGTCCCGCAGGTCGCACAGAGCCTGGGCCAGTTTATCGGCACAAGCCTTGGCGGTTTCGGCATCACGGGCAATGGCGATAGTGCGGCTGGCGATGACAGAAATATCCATCCAGGGCTGCACCGCAAAAACGGTGAAGTCCAGAAGTCGACCGTCGGCAACCATCTGCTTGCCCATTTCAATAACTTCTTTGAAAGGCGTTGTGTTGGATGTATAGCCGGCGGGGGGAATCAGCATAGGAACAGCAGCCGCGGCCATCTTATAAGCGCGTCCCTCCAGCAGATCCAGGCAGCGGGCAGCGGCACGTGCGCCGGTTTCATAGTAATCGTTATGGGGATAGGTTTGGTAGCCGCAGACGGCATCCAGGTTTTTCAGCACCTTGTCTGTGATGTTGGCGTGGAGGTCGAAGGAAGCAACCACAGGCTTGTCCCCTGCTAATTTCCGCAGGAGCTCTGTCAGCTTGCCGCAGGCATCGTCACAGCTAACGGTAACGGTTGCACCGTGTAGAGAGGCGTAAATGGCATCAAATGCATTATTCTCTGCGTAATACTGTACCCGCTCCATGACAAATTCCAGCACATCGTCTGCCACCTTGCCGCCGGAGGTGGCGATGGCAGATACAAAAGCGGTGGGAATGACCTCTGCACCGGCTGCGTGGAAGGTATCTACCGCACCGCGGATGGCGCTACCAAAGGACATACGGTTTTGAAAAATCGCTTCACCCTCAAAAACACTGTTTTTGTTGAACGCGCTTTTATGCATCACAACAGGATTAAAGGTATTGGTTTCCTGCCGGAATTCTACAATTAAAATTCGTTTTTGCATAAGTAACTCCTTATTTCAGTAGTTCGGTCAGCACACGGCCATCCGCCTCGGGCATGGTCTGACCCATCAGGTAAGCCAGGGTGGGGGCCGTATCTACAAGGCTTGCACGCTCCAGCACGGCGCCGTCTTTGAAGGCAGGGCCGTGGGCCAGGAACACAGGCTGTGGGCCTTTTTCAGGCTGGTAGCCGTGCTTACCGCCAACCTTGGTATTTTCCGTTACAATCTCACCGGACAGGGCATCAGAGAACTGGACACCGTCCACCGCCTCTACCATAAAGCTGTAAGGGCCGCCCTGGCCATAGGTCTTGGCCAGCTCGTCCTTGGTCCAAATCTTCTCAATGCCGTATTTGCCCTCGGCCTGCAGCTTTTGCAGGTAGGTATAAGTGCGGTCATAGAGTTTTTGATTGGTATTGTCCCGCAGGTGAATGGTGGTGGACTTGCCGTTGGATTGGGAGTAGGCATGCCAATCGTACAGCGCACCCTTGACACCCATCTGTTGCAGACCGCCCTGTTGGAGCAGGACATTCATTTTTACGCCCTTGGTGCAATCCATCTGGCCGTGGTCACTGAGGATGATGAAGTTGGTCCGCTCATAGACGCCGGCTTCTTCCATGGCATCGATGACCCAGCCAAGCCACTGGTCCATAATATCCAGGGAGGTTTTCATCTGCTCGCCGAATACGCCGTAGGTATGGCGGGTAGAGTCTAAGTAGCAGTTGTGGATCATCAGCAAATCCGGCTTGGCGTTGCGGATCAGGCTGCAGGTGCAGCCCATAATAAAATCGTCAAACACTGCGGTGCGGGACAGGCCCTGGCCACGGGTAGTGGGGAGCAAATGGGCATTTTCCCGGACGGCCTGCAGGGCTACCGCGTCAGCGCCCTGCAATGCAAATGCCTTTTCCGGCTCATCAATATCATCGTAGTAGAAGAAATACTCGTTGATAATATGGTCGATATTGGGGTTTTTGCCGGTGATGGGCCAGTACACCGCAGCAGTGGTCAGCCCTGCCCGCTTGGCAGCAGCAAAAATATCCTCAGCAAACACGCTGCAGTGCAAAAGCGGCCAATGGTTGGTGCCGTCCCGGTCCGGGCGCAGGGGGAAATTGCTGAAAACGCCGTTTTTGATGGGATAGCAGCCGGTCATTAGGGCGGTGTGGGCAGGATAGGTGCTGGCAGGGTACACAGAGCATACGCCGTTGACCTCTGCCCGCTTTTCCATAATCTTTTTGAAGTT
This sequence comes from Faecousia sp., assembly GCA_045645385.1. Classification (GTDB taxonomy): domain Bacteria; phylum Bacillota; class Clostridia; order Oscillospirales; family Oscillospiraceae; genus Faecousia. Next base: position 9,209 of record JAZRIT010000069.1, on the reverse strand, counting down.
GGGCTTTTGCGCCATGTAGGCCACATCCTCGTGGACCATAGCGTCCATAGAGAGGACAAAGAATTTCTGCTTCATCCTTTAACCCTCCAGAGTTTTGGTGGCAACAATATCCACACCGGTGCCACAAATGTTAGGGATGATCACATCATAACTATTCACCGGCAGCTTTACTGCAGTTGCACGGATGACTTCCATACAGTCAAACAGCTTTTCCTTGGGAACAGGCTGGGAAGAACGGACAGGCAGCAGATCGTTGGGTACATCAGCGATCTTCACAGTGGTGGTCAGAATGCGCACGGGATGGGCATACTCGGTGTTGGCATACTCCAAGCCCCGCTTGCAGCTGTAGCCCTCGGCAGTGAGGACCTTCTCGCCGTCGCCGACCGCCATAATATGGCAGCCACGGGGACATACGGTGCAAATAATTTCCTTTTTCATAGCCTTAGTCCTCCTTGATAACTTCAACAGTGATATCACCGGTGATCTTTGCGGTCTCGATATTCACGTGGTTCATCTCGCCGGGGTTCACGCGGTACTCCTTATGGGAGTAGATCACCTCGTCACCGCAGCGGGCGATGAGCTTTACATTCAGCTCCGGCTGCAGCACACGGAAGTAGATGCTGACCTTGCCGTCTGCTTCCGCTGCATCTACGGTCTGGGGACACAGATAGCGGACATTCCGGCCGGTGATGCTCTTAACAGTCTTCTGCTCGCCACCCAGCTTGCCCATGGCATAACGGGCAGCGTACTTACCAGCGCGGGCACTCTCTTCACTGACATTGTCAACCAGGTCGTTCACATGGACCACATTGCCGCAAGCGAACACGGAGGGTGCGGAGGTCTGCATATACTGGTTGACGGCTGGGCCGTTGGTGATGGGGTTGATGGCGATGCCGGCCTTGCGGGTCAGCTCGTTTTCGGGCATCAGACCCACGGAGAACAGGACGGTGTCGCACTCTACGAACTCGGCCTTTTCGGCGATGGGCTGCTTCTTCTCGTTGACGGGTGCGACCCAAACGCCGGTGACACGGGTGTCGCCCTCGATCTTGGTGATGGTGTGCGCCAGCTTCAGGGGGATGCCGAAATCGTCCAGGCACTGAACACGGTTACGGGTCAGGCCGGCCAGGTAGTCCATCAGTTCTACAACCATAACCACCTTTGCGCCTTCCAGGCTCATACGGCGAGCCATAATCATACCGATATCACCGGAGCCAAGGATGACCACCTTCTTACCCACCATAATGTTCTGGCGGTTGACCAGGCGCTGGGCAGAGCCGGCGGTATAGAGGCCTGCGGGACGGGTGCCGGGGACGGCGATGCTGGCCCGAGTCTTTTCGCGGCAGCCCATTGCCAGGACGATACTGCCTGCCTTCACTTGGGTCAAGCCGTACTGGCTGGAGGTGGCGATGATTTCATTTTCCTCGTGGTTGACCTGCAGAACCATAGAATTGAGCATATACTCCACATTCAGTTCCTTGGCCTGGTCTACGAAACGGCCGTAATACTCCGGGCCGGTCAGCTCTGCCTTGAAACGGGACAGACCGAAGCCGGGGTGGATGCACTGCTGGAGAATGCCGCCCAGGGCATTGTCGCGCTCGATGATGAGCACCTTTTCGGCGCCCTCTTCCTTTGCCGCAACAGCGGCTGCCAAACCGGCGGGGCCGCCGCCGATAATTGCTACATCACATTTTACATTATACATAGTGATTCACCTCTCCCCTCTTTATCGGGTAGTGCCGGTGACCATATAGGAACGGGTGTTGTTCTTATTGATATCAGTGGGGCCGCAGCCCAGCTCCCGGGCCAGGACCTCGATGCCCTTAGGACCGCAGAAGCCACCCTGGCAGCGGCCCATACCGGCACGGACACGGCGCTTGACAGCGTCCACGCTCTTTGCGCCCAGGGGACGGTGGATGGCGTCGAGAATTTCCGCCTCGGTGACGGTCTCGCAGCGGCAGATCACATTGCCGTAGAGAGGATTCTCCTTGACCAACTCGTCCTGCTCTTCCAAAGTGCATTCGGCAAACTTTACGATACCCTTGCGCTTGGAGATGAAGTTCTCCTTGCGAGTCCAGCCTGCACCACGTATCAAAAGCTGCTGGACAACATATGTACCCATAGCCAGTGACAGGGTCAGGCCGGTGGAACGGACGCCGGACAGGTTTACATAACCTTCCAGATCGTCCCAGATGTCAAAGTGCAGACCCTCAGGGTTACGGTTGGGACGCAGGCCGGAGTACTGGGTGATGGTGTCACGGACATTCACATTGGGAATGAGGTTTTTCACATCGTTGGTGATGGAGTTAAGACCCTCGGCGGAGGTGGACTTGTCGGTCTTGCTGTCCTGGTCCTCAGCTGTGGGGCCAACCAGCATATTGCCATGGATGGTGGGGCACATCAGCTTGCCCTTGGTGATCTTGGTGGGGATGGGCAGGACGATATGCTCGACCTTGCAGGAGGTGTTCTTGTCCAGAATGAAGAACTGACCCTTACGGGCGACCACCTTATACTCTGCCTTGCCGACCATTTCCGCGATCTCGTCGCAGTAGAGGCCGGCGCAGTTTATGACATACTTGGTCTCGATCTGACCGCCGGTGGTCTGCACGGTCTTGACCTTGCCACCCTCGGTGGTGATGCCGGTAACCTTAGTGTTCAGCAGGAAACGGACACCGTTGGCATAGGCGTTTTCTGCGTAGGCCTGCACCAGGATAAAGGGGTCGATGATGCTTTCACGGGGAATCCACAGACCGCCCTTGACTTCGGGATTCAGATTAGGCTCCATGGCCAGCAGTTCTTCCCGGGTCTTATATTCCACATCGTAAACGTGATTCTTAAAGGCCTTTTCCTTGATGGCGGGCAGCTGGGCAAACTGCTCGTCGGTAATGGCGGGCAGGATCGCGCCGATCCGGGCAAAGGGCACTTCCAGATCCTTCACCAGTTCATCATACATGGGGTTGGCAGCCACCACCAGCTGGGACTCCAGGGTGCCGGGGGCGGCATCATAGCCGGTATGGATAATGGCGCTGTTGGACTTGGAGGCATCACCGCCCACATCCTCATTCTTCTCCACTACGATCACATCGACCCGGTACTTGGAAAGCTCTCTGGCGACTGCGCAGCCAACTGCACCGGCGCCGATTACAACGACTTCTGTTTTGAGCATAACAAAACACCTTCCTAATATAATTTCTTTCTGCGGATCGCTCCGCAGAGCACTCCAGTGCATAGTATAACATATTGGCAAAACATTTGCAAGACCTTTGTAAAAGTTTGTAAAAAAATGTGGACAATTTATCAATTGCCCACAGAATCCCCCAGTCTTATTGCCTGTAACGGCAATAAGACAGCCCCCTTTAGGCAAGGGGGCCGTTTCATTGGGTATTATTTTGCTACGATGACCTTGACGCCGGTCTTTTCCAGGACCTTGACCATAGGCTTGGACGCATCGCTGTCGGTGATGACCGTGTGGATGCGGTCCAAAGTGCAGACATTGTTCATTGCCCGCACGCCCATCTTGCTGGAATCGGCCAAGGCGACGGACTGCCGGGCATTCATCACCAGCTGCCGGTGGACCTGGGCTTCGCCAATGTGAAAATCGGTAATCCCCTCTTCGGTGATGCCGCCGATGCCGATAAAGGCCTTATCCACATTGAAATGGGTGAGGTTTTCCTCTGCCGGGAAGCCGGAGAGGGTCAGCTCCTTGGCCCGGAGCTGGCCGCCGGGGATAATGACTGTACAATTGGGAATGTCGCTCAGCTCCACAGCGGTACGCAGGGCGTTGGTGAACACGGTGATCGGGCCGATGTTCTTCATATGCTGGGCCATGGCCTGCACGGTCGTGCCCACACCCAAGTACACCGCATCCCCCGGCTGGATCAGCGCCGCGGCCGCCCGGGCGATGGCATCCTTTTGCTGGGAATTGGCCTGGGAGCGGCTGCCGTACTCCGGCTCGGAGCTTAGGGACATATTGGCCACCGCGCCGCCGTAGACCCGGCGCAGGACACCCTGCTGCTCCAAGTATTCCAGATCCCGCCGGACGGTTTCGATGGAAATATCAAACCGCTCCATCAGTTCCGCGTTGTTCACCGTACGCTGGCGGCTGATGAGCTCTGCGATCTGCCCTCTGCGCTCTACCTTCATAGACAGCACTCCTTTTGTGGGAAATTTCAAAATGTTGGCAAAATGTTTGCATTCAGTATGCCACAAAGCAGCAAGTTTGTCAAGCACCAGGGGGAATCCCATCTTGTTACAGAAGATTTCCACACCAGTGTGCGCACTGGTTCGCAATGACCTGTGGTTGGTGGGGATTGCCACACCAGTGTGCGCACTGGTTCGCAATGACAAAGTAGGGGCGGTTATTAACCGCCCGCGGGCGATCAGTGATCGCCCCTACATGCCGCAGCAATTTCGTCATCCCGAGCGCAGTCGAAGGATGACAACAAAAGGACTGCAGGGAAGAGATACGCATCCGCCCTCCTCCGGTTTTTTGCCGGGCAAAAGGACAGCCCCCTCAGAGAGGGGACTTAAAAAGGTGCCACCCGGATGGGAAGCATCCGGGTGGCGTTCATTTTATCCCTTGAAGAGGGTGGCTTTTTCGATGTTGGTCCAGAAATAGCGGGTGTCGCCGGCGCCGTTTTTACCGGCCCAGACGCACACATAGGCCTTATAGTAGCGGCCGATCGTTCCCTTATATTCTACATAACTGTCATAAGTATAGTCGTTATATTCCAGCATATCCGGGTAGTCGGTGTGACTGAATGTATCTACCCAATACCAGGTTGCGTTATCTTTCGATTCATAAATTTGAATTTCCAAGGCGCCGATCTCGTCCATATCGTTAGTTCCAACAACATCAAACCAAACCTGTACCTTGCCCCAACCAGCAGGGTAAATATATGCGCCATAGGAGCTTAAATAGGCGCTGGCGCGGCTTTCCACGGCTAACGCCTGAACAGGAAGCAGCATAACTGCAAGGAGCAGAAACGCGATCAATTTTATCGTAACAGACCGTTTTGCGGTGTGCATAATATCTTATCCTTTCTGAATAGAGTTGATCATTTCTTTCAATTCTTCAATGGAAACATCTCCGGAAATATCACACTCATAGGATTCCTGCACCCAGGCGGCCCTGCAATCTTCCAAATTTGCGAACAGGTAATAAGTGATTTCTAACACCTTGTATTCTTCCACAAGGCCATCACTCTGTTCTGAATAAACCGGACTCTTATTAGCATAGTCCCGTATTGTAATTACAAAAACTTTTTCTTCATTTGTATACTTAGCAGTATATTTTTTCTTCGAAGGTGATTGCTCTATCGTTATATCTTCCAATTCGTAGCCGTCGGGGAGCCAGGTGGGGGCTAAGGGGGTGGTAATTTCACCCTGTTCCAGCGCTTCCTGCAGAGAGTCATAGGCCAGCTTGCTTTTGGAATCAGAATTGCCCCAGGCGCCAAAATGGAAGGTCTCCTGGGTCCACTGAATGACCGTTCTCCAAAGGTTAAAGCCAAAGGCTTTGGCCGTTACAGAGCCAACCAGCAGGATCGCCAGCACTGCCGCGGCAGCCGTCAGACTGCGCGCCCAGCGGGGCATTCTGCCGTGGGTTTTGACGGGAATTCTATGATCTGTTTCAGGCATATAATTCTGCTGAAAGGATTCGTATGCTTCGAGTGCTGTTTTTCCGGTGTGACCGTATTGTTTATTTCTCTGGGCCAACACCTCCATAATATAAAGAATTTCTTCTGTATCCGATTCCTGCCCGGCAGGGGCTACGGAATCCAACCGCAGAATCGATTCCAGCTCTTCCGTTGTCATTGCATCATATCGCGACAGATCGCCGGTCCTACGGTTTTGATTTTCGGACATTCCATTTCCTCCTTTCACCTGTATATGTGCAAAAGCACCGGTAAGGTGACATTAAATTTTTATTTTCTTCCGCAGGGCTTCCTTGGCCCGCTGCACCCGCTTCTTGCAGGCATCCACCGTGATGCCCCGGGCATCGGCCATTTCCAAGTGGGATCTGCCCTGGATGGCCATTTCTGCCAGGAGCTTAAAATCCTCTGTATCGGCGATTTTGCCGTAGAGGACACGCAGGTCCACCGGGTCTTCGGCATAGGCCGATTCCTCGCCCCGCTTCACCGTGTAGGCATCGACGAGTTTTCTCGCGGTGGCCTGCCCAGCCCGGATATTGCAGATGGTGTACTTGAGGGTTTGGACCAGCCAGCCCCGGGGATTGACACTCTCGCAGACCTGCTCCGGCTTCTGGCAGGCGATGCGGAAGGTCTCCTGCACAGCCTCCTCCGCCAGGGCCTCACTGTCTAAATTGCTGCGGGCATAGGCCATCATTTTATCAAACATTTCAAGGTACAGCTCCGCGATCCTCTGACGCTGGTACGGGTGCATTGCAGTCCTCCACCTCCTTTGTTTATAGAAGTTATTATAACAGTGTAAGTGGTTATTTGCAATATTTTTGCCAAATTTTGTCACTTTTGGGAATTTCGCCAAACATAAAATTATAGTAAAGGAGGAATCGGTTTGGACAAAGTGACCTTGGGAAACCGGCTGCGGGAGGCCCGTTTGCAAAAGGGGTACACCCGGCAGGCCCTGGCGGAGCTGGCCGGTGTGGGCAATGTATATTTAGGCGAGGTGGAGCGGGGACTGAAGATGCCCAGTCTGAACACATTTATTAAAATCGTGGAAGTGCTGGAGATTTCCGCGGATTTTGTCCTGCGGGACGAGCTGACCGCCGGCAAGGCATACATATACGACGAGCTCACCCAAAAGCTAAAGGATATTACCCCAAAACAGCGAAAGGCGGCCGCCGATATTTTGGACGCCTATTTGCGCAATATTGACGAAATAAGACAGGAGATACGCTAATGCATCCCCTGTCTTATTTTTATTTCCCCATTCGACAAAATGCGACTGCATTTTCCTTTTCCTTCCGCTAATATAAGCACATAGCATTCATTCAATGCTATAGGCTTATACGAAAGGACAGAAAATGTATGTTGACACCACAGAAAATTCTCAATCAACTCACCGGAACGGCCATGGCGGAGGCAATGATCGCCCTGCTGACGGAAAAATTTCCGGATTTTGCAGAAGACCGGCAGCGGTATCTGGCCGCGCTGAAAGAAATACCGGGAGCGGAGGCGGAAATGCAGGCCATTGAACAGCAAACGGTCTCCAATCTGCTTTTTGCCGGCGCGCTGGGACTCAAGGCCAATTGGGATCATTTTACAGATCCTGTTGCCAGAAGCTTTCTGGATGTGGATTGCGAGGTATATCTCCGGGAGGAAACGGCCCGCAGAATGCCTGCGTATCAGCAGGCCCAGGATGCCCGGGAGCGGTTTTACGGGGGCTTGTCTGATGCGCAGCGGGCGCTGTATGCGGATGTGTCCGCATACACCAGCCATTTGGAGACCGTCGTGCCGAAGATCGCCCATTATTACGGGTACATATTGGCAAATACGCTTTTGACCTGGGTGATCCCGGGCTACCACGCAGATGCCGTGCAGACGGCGCGGTATACCAGGATGCTGGAGGAATATTTGGGGACGCGCGACTTGAAAACGGTTCAGGGAAAGGTATGATACACAAGTGCCAACGCTCCTAAGCGAAAATCACACGACCACGGATGTGGTCGGGTGATTTTTGGCAGGGGCACAAGGACTTGTTTGCATTTTTGCTCGGCACGATAGTCTGCTATAACCCAAATTGACGACTGCCAACAATCCTACGGATTGCCGTCAGTTGTCAATGGACTTTCCCACGGGCTAAAAATTGCTCGCCAGCTCTCAATTTTTACACCAGTCTGCGGACTGGTCCCGCCCTTTCAAGTCCTGTGCCGCCAAAAAAGACCACACCTTCTGGTGTGGTCTTTTTTGGCAGGGGCACAAGGACTTGAACCCTGAGCCTACGGTTTTGGAGGCTGTGTGTCTATCCTACAAAACCCTTGATTTATCAACGGTTTTTTATGTCACGATGCAACAATAACCAATTTTATAACCAACACAGAAAAATCACTCAGAATACTTATGAGGATTTTTTGCTTTTTGCGGTTTTTTTGCTCATGGTCATGCATCCGTGTCGGCATTTCCATTTGTTGTTTTCGTCTCTGCAGATTGCCATCAATTCGCACATCTGACAGTATTCTGGCACATACCGATAGATGGACCGTTGCCGTTTGTCTGCAAAGATATACTTTACCAAGTCCACCAATAAATAAATGCCTGCAAAACGATAGTCGTATCTTCTCACAGCATCCACCCCAGTAAAAAAGCACACCCCGAAGGGTGTGCTAAAAAAGTGCTTTCCCCGGTTGCTGCGACACAAACCATCCGCTATTTGCATAGGGAAATGAGGGAAACACCTTTTTTACAAGGTATGTTTCCCCTAACAAATAGCATTATTCGGTTTGTGTCGCATAATCATTCTACCATAAGAAAACAGAAATGTAAAGTCAACAAGGAAAAACAGTATGAGCAAATTTGCCCATACTGTTTTTAAATTTATGCATGCCATACCCATGCAGGAATTGTAATTGTGCCATCTGTGCAGGTTACTGTGATTTCATTGGGACAGAAACTGTTCCAATCCTCACCGAGAGAAATTGCATTCCATTGTGCTTTTGTACCTTCAAATGTGATACTTGTAAGTCTGGAACATTCCTGAAATGCATAACTGTTGATGGTTGTTAGACTATCGGGGAGGGTGATACTCTCGAGGTAATAGCACATGTAGAATGCATCGTGGCTAATGGTTTTTAGTCCTTCGGGGAGTGTGATGTTTTTGAGGGCGTAGCAGTCGCTGAAAGCAGCACCGGAGATGGTTGTTAAATTAGTGCATCCACTAAGGTCGATGCTTTCGAGGGAGCTGAGTCCGTAGAAGGCCCATGGGTCGATGGTTGTTACACTGGATGGGATTGTGATATCTATAAGAGTGCGACAGAATTCAAATGTATATGAAACAATAGAGGTGTTACTAATTGCCGATGCATTATATAAATATTTTACCCCATTCTCGGCAAGTTGCAATTCGTCCCATGTTAAGGTTTTTTCTTCTAATGTGTAGCAACTATCTCTGTGGTCCCATACTTCGTGGCAATCTGGGTTTGTAAGATAACCTCTAAATGTTGCAGAACCAACAACAGGTGCAGGTGTTTCATCTGATACTTCGATTGTAAACAAAAAAACATACGCATCTCCTCA
>JAZRIT010000068.1:0-8597 GCA_045645385.1 Faecousia sp. | reverse complement strand
GGCAGAGAAATTCTTGAATTCCTCGGCATTCATAGTGCGGAAGAAATTCTCCTGCTTTTGGGGCGCAGCCGCCGGTTTTTGTACTGGAGCAGGGGTGGGGGGCGCAGGCTTGAACTGCACCTGAGGCCGGTCCGGAACTTTGTTCAGCGCGCCTAAAACGCAGTAATGGATGCAGTCAAAGACTGCTTTTTCATTTAAGAATTTGACCTCCGTCTTGGCCGGGTGAACATTCACATCCACTGCGTTTGCCGGCACACGCAAATGCAGCACGCAGGCCGGGAACTTACCGGCCATGATCTGGTTGCGGTAAGCCTCCTCCAGGGCGGCCATCAGCAGCCGGGACTTCACCGGCCGGTCATTGACAAAAAAAGTTTGCAGATTACGGCTGGGTCGGGCATCAGTTGGCTTGGACACATAGCCGGTCAGAGTAAAATTCTCCCACTTGCCGTCTACCTGGACCATTTTTCCGGAATCCCGTCCGTATACGCAGTACACCGCCGCCTCCAGCTTTCCTGTGCCGGGGGTGGACAGAACCTCTTTGCCGTCTCGCAGGAAACGGAAAGCAACCTCCGGGTGGGCCAGGGCTTGCAGCTGCACCGCGGCGGTGACGCGGCTACCCTCGACAGTGTCGGATTTCATAAATTTCATTCTGGCCGGGGTGTTGAAGAACAGATCCCGGACGATAATGGTCGTGCCATCAGGACAACCAGCTTCGGATTCCTCTGTAATGCTGCCTGCTTCCAAGGTAAGACTTGTGCCGGAAATTGCACCGGCTGTCTTCGTCAGCAGATCAATGCGGCTGACGGAGGCAATGGCCGCCAAGGCTTCACCCCGGAAGCCCATGGTATCAATGGCCGCCAGATCCTCAGCGGTACGCAGCTTGGAGGTGGCGTGGCGCAAAAAGGCCGTACGGGCATCCTCAGCTGACATACCGCAGCCGTTGTCGGTGACCCGCAGGAAGGTCATACCGCCGTCCCGGATCTCTGCGGTGACCTGTGTAGCGCCTGCGTCCACGGCATTTTCCAATAGCTCCTTTACCACGGAGGCAGGCCGCTCCACCACCTCACCGGCGGCAATTAAGTTGGCAACATGGGGGGATAATTGAATGATTTTCGGCATAGCTTCACCTCATAGCCAAAAGGCTTATTTGGTTAATGATAATGTGTATCAGAATAGGCGTGATGACGGTATCTGCGCGTTCGTAGGTATAGGCTAAAATCGCACCGGCAGGCAGATACTGCATAAAGCACAACAGCAGTGTCAGTCCGTCGTACAACCCCACATAACCCATAATGTGGATGAAGGCAAACACCGCCACGGACACGCAATAGGCCAGCGCCCGGCTTTTGCTGTGCAGCCCCTGAAAAATCAGACCTCTGTACAGCACTTCTTCATAGACAGGCACCAAAACGCCTGTGGCAAATACCATCAGGCCGGTATAGGTCTGGGTCATCTGGGCAATAGCGCCGTCATTGACATTGGAAAAATCCGGCGCGATGGCGCGGATGCCCCTGGCCAGCAGCATACTGACCGGGTAGTACACCGCCAGACCCAGCAGCGCCCACCCGAAACACCGCCGGGGGGCGGCGATGACTGCCTTTACAGAATTTTCCAAAAACCGGCGGAAGATCACCGTTACACACAAAAAATTCAGAGAAAAATACAGAATATTGACCTCGGTGTCGGTCAGCGGGCGGGGTAAAAGCGCACTGACAATGCCAAAAGCAAAAGGTAGCGCAAACATACTCACCAGCAGAAAGCCTGCGCCCAGCATTTTCTCCCGCCGGGTCATAGAAATAGAAAGCTTCATATCACTCCAGCATTTTCTTCAGCTTGTACAGCTCGTTCATAGCCTCAATGGGGGTCAGGGTCTCCACGCTGATGCCGGACAGAGCGGCGCAAATCTGCTGACCGGTCATATCCAGCATACTGAGCTGATCGTCCTCGGGTTCTGCCCGGACCACCTTCGGCTGGGGCTTGCCCTCAGTTTCCAGCTCCTGTAGGATCTGTCTTGCCCGGGTGATGACCCCACCCGGCAGGCCTGCCAGCTTGGCAACCTCCACACCGAAAGAGTCATCGGTAGCGCCCGGCACGATCTTTCGAAGGAAGATCATCTTATCCCCACGCTTTTTCACGGCGATGTTGTAATTTTTGATACCGGGCAGCTGATCTTCAATGACACTCAGCTCGTGATAATGGGTGGCAAAGAGGGTCTTGGCCCCCAGCTGCTTGGGGTTGGCGGCATATTCCAGTACCGCCCGGGCGATGGCCATACCGTCATAGGTAGATGTACCCCGACCGATCTCGTCCAAAATCAGCAGGCTCTTGGATGTGGCATATTTCAAAATATTGGCCATCTCCGCCATCTCCACCATAAAGGTGGACTGGCCGGAGGCCAGATCGTCAGATGCGCCGATTCTTGTGAAAATTCTATCCACAATGCCGATGTGGGCAGATTTGGCAGGCACGAAAGAGCCCATCTGTGCCATCAGCACGATCAGCGCTACCTGCCGCATATAGGTGGACTTACCGGCCATATTGGGGCCGGTGATGATAGACACCATATTCTCCCGGTTGTCCAAAACCGTATCATTGGGTACGAACAGGCTGTCCTGCAATACCTTTTCCACCACAGGGTGGCGGCCGTCGGTAATGGAGATGGTACTGCCGTCAGTGACCTCTGGCCGGCAATAGTTATTCTTCACCGCCACCGTGGCCAAAGCGCACAGGGTATCCACCACACCCACCGCAGCCGCGGCGGTCTGCACCCGCACGGCTTGTGCCGCCAAATGCTCCCGCAGCCCACTGAACAGCTGATATTCCAACGCGGTGCAGCGATCCTTGGCGGTGAGCACCTGGTCTTCCAGTTCCTTCAGCTCGGGGGTGATGTAACGCTCGTTGTTGGTCAGGGTCTGCCGCCGGATATAGTGGTCCGGCACCTGGTCCACAAAGGACTTGGAGACCTCTATGTAGTAGCCGAACACCCGGTTGTAATTGACCCGCAATGTGCGGATGCCGGTGGCCTCCCGCTCCCGGGTCTCGATGGCTGCCATAATATCCGCGCCGCCGTCCATAATATCCCGCAGGCGGTCCACCTCGGCGTTTGCGCCCTTGCGGATGATACCGCCCTCCCGGACAGTCAGCGGGGGCTTTTCGGCAATGGTGTTTTCAATGAGATCGGCGCAATCGGCCAAGGTATCAATGGCCTCCTCCAACCGCCGGAGCAGGGGAGCGCGTACCAATTGCAGACAGGCCTTAATGGCAGGCAGTGCCCGCAGACCGCCGGCCAGCGCCAGCAGATCCCGGCAGTTGACAGTACCGGTGACGATCCGGGTCATCACCCGCTCCAAGTCGGTAATATCCCGCAGGGCGTTTTCCAGCTCGCCCCGGAGCAGGGTGTCGCCCACCAGCTCCTCCACGGCATTCTGCCGGCTGATGATCTCAGCAATGTCCAGCAGGGGCTTTTCCAGCCAGCTGCGCAGAAGCCGTCCGCCCATGGGGGTGCGGGTCTTGTCCAATACCCACAGCAGCGTCCCTTTTTTGTCCTTGGCCCGGAGGGTCTCGGATAATTCCAAATTCCGACGGGCATCCAGGTCCAGCTCCATAAACCTGCCGGAGGTGTAATATTGCAATTGGCGGATATGGGAAAGGTCGTTCTTTTGCAGCTGCTTCAGCAGCTTCAGCAGACTGCCGGCGGCCATAATGCCCTCCTGGAGTCCTCCGATACCCAAATCGGCAACAGAACGGCCAAAATGCTGCTCCAAAACCGCCTCCGCCGCATCCAATTGGAACTGCTCTGCCTTGCCCTCGTCTACGCAGCAGCGCAGCCGCAAAGACAGCGCCTCATTCAGCAGATCGCAGTAAGCGCCCTTGCCAAAACGAATGACTTCCGAGGGGGCAAAACGACCCAGCTCCGAAGCGGCAGAGGGAGCGTCTGCGCACACGGTCACATAGAACGCGCCGGTGGACACATCGCAAAAGGCCAGTCCCAGCCGGTCACTTTCGCCATATACGCAGCCCATATAATTATTGCGGCTCTCCTCTAACATACAGCTCTCTGTAACAGAGCCGGGGGTGACCACCCGGGTGACCTCCCGCTGGACGATACCCTTGGCCTGGGCCGGGTCTTCGGTCTGCTCGCAGATGGCCACCTTATAACCCTTCTGCACCAGCCGGGCAATATAGGAATCCACACTGTGATAGGGAACGCCGCACATGGGGGATTGCTCCTCCTCGGGCTTGTTCCGGTCACGGGTAGTCAGAGTCAGGTCTAACTCCTTGGAAGCCAGGCGGGCATCGTCGTCGAACATTTCATAGAAGTCGCCCAGACGGAAGAATAGGATACAGTCCTGGTTATTCTCTTTAATCTCATAATACTGACGCCGCATAGGGGTCATTTCCTTGGCCATAAAACTCAATCCTTTCCAAGCTCTCCAATGAGGCTCCAGGTGGTAGCGCCGGTGACGGTGATATCGGCAAAGCTGCCGATCAGGGCGGGGTCGCCCATAAGTCTTACCAATCTGCCGCCCTCGGTCCGGGCGGTGAGATATTCTTTATCCGTGCCGTCAATGAGGCAGCGCAGGGTCTTGCCGATGTAGGCATTGTGCAGCTGCTCGGAAATGCTGTTTTGCACCGCGCAAAGCCTGTCAAACCGGCGGTTTTTCTCTTCCTTGGGCGTGGGGTCGTCCATTTTTGCCGCGGGCGTGCCGGGCCGGGGGGAGAAGATAAAGGTAAACAGCGAATCGTAATGGACCTGCTCGATCAGAGAGATCGTTTCTTCAAATTCTTCCTCGGTCTCCCCGGGGAAGCCCACGATCACATCGGAGGTCAGCACCAGCTCAGGCATCACGGATTTTGCATAGCGGACCTTTTCTAAATAGGTCTTGCGGTCATAGTGGCGGTTCATGGCCTTCAGCACCCGGGACGAGCCGGACTGGAAGGGCAGATGCAGCTGCTTTGCGATCTTGGGATTGGCCGCCATGGTATCAAACAATTTTTGGGATGCATCCCGGGGGTGGCTGGTCATAAAGCGAATGAGGAAATCTCCGGGGATCCGGGCGATCTGCGCCAAAAGGTCTGCAAAATCCGTTTCCTGTCCAAGATCCTTGCCGTAGGAGTTCACATTCTGACCCAGCAGGGTAATATCCTTCACGCCGCTTTCGATCAGGGCCTTGCATTCTGCCAAAATATCCTCCGGCTGCCGGCTGCGCTCCCGTCCCCGTACATAGGGCACGATGCAGTAGGTGCAGAAATTGTTGCAGCCGTACATAATGGACACCCAGGCCTTGAGCTTGCTGTCCCGCACATGGGGAATGCCCTCGGCGATAGAGCCGGCCTCGTCGGCGGTGAAGAAGGTTCGCTTGCCGGTAAACAGCACCCGGCGCAAAACCTCGGGAAACTGCCACAGATGATGGGTGGAAAATACGCCGTCCACATGGGGATAGCTGTTTTTGATGCGGGCAACCACCTGCTCCTGGCCTGCCATACAGCCGCACAGGAAGATCTTCTGCCGGGGATGGCGACGCTTGACATGGGTCAGCGCGCCCAAATTGCCGAAGACCCGCTGCTGGGCGTGTTCCCGGATGGCGCAGGTGTTCATCACCACCGCATCCGCCCCCTCGGCGGTATCGGTAATGGCGTAGCCGCTTTCCACCAGCAGACCCCGGAGCTGTTCGGAATCCGCCTCATTTTGCTGACAGCCGTAGGTTTCCACATAGGCCTTGGGGGTGATGGACTGCCCCTGCCAGTAGGCTTTTATTTCATTACAAAAGGCAAGCTGGGCATCCAGCTGCTCCCGGGTGATCACCGTGGTTTTTTCCTTCATAGGGTTGCTCCTTGAGGCTATAAATTCTCAATATAGAATCATAACATTTTTTCTGGCATTTTGCAAGGTGTAGGCGCGAATTTTACGGGAATGTTAACTTTTGGTAAAAACCTTGCAATTGTGGGGAAGATATGGTAGAGTGTATAAGAATCTACCTGTTAACAGGAGAAAGAGGAACGATTATGAAATGTAAATTTTGTCTTGCCGAGATCGAGGAGGATGTGACCGTCTGCCCTGTATGCGGCAAGGAATTGACAGAAGCAGACCAAGCACCTGCCGAAGAGACTGTTGCAGAGGAAACGGCGGAAGAAATCGCAGAAGAAGTTACAGAAGAAGTCGCAGAAGAAGTCGTTGAGGAAGAAACCGAAGAACTTCCCGCCGGGCCGAAGAAAAAAGGCAAGGGCCTGAAGATCGCATTGGCTGTGACCGGCCTTGTGCTGCTGGGGGCGATCCTCACCGGCGCAGTGCTGCACTTTATGGATGTGATCGATGTCAAGCGGCTGCTGGGCATCGGCGTGAAGAACGACATTTTCAATAAGATCTCCTATACCGTCAGCAATGAAAAGGCGGAAAAGAAGTCCGAAGTGGTGGTGGCCACCCTGGGCAACCAGAAGCTGACCAATGCCGAGCTGCAGGCCCACTACTGGATGAGCGTCTACGATTTCCTGGATTACTACGGCACATATGTCAGCTACATGGGTCTGGATACCTCCAAGCCCTTTGACGAGCAGATCTATGACAAGGAGACCGGCAAAACCTATCAGCAGTGGTTCTTAGAGAATGCGCTGGAGAGCTGGCGGCGGTATGCCACCGTCGCCCAGATGGCAGACGATGCAGGCTTTACTATGACCGCTGAGCAGCAGAAGCAGCTGGATGATCTGCCGGCATCTGTTCAGAAAATGGCAGAGGAAAACGGCTACACCGATGTGGAAAAGTTTATTGACGAGAAGTTCTATCCCGGCAGCTCCCTGGCCGGTTATCTGAGCTATAATGCCATCACCTGGAAGGCGGTTTGCTACTACGATAAGCTTTACGAGACCATGCTGCCCGACAGCGCAGAGATCGATGCCTACTACGCCCAGCACGAAGCGGAATTTATAGAGAATAAGCTGTCCAAGGATGACGGCCTGTACTACGATGTCCGCCATATCCTGATCCCCATCGACGGTGAGCCGGGAGAGGTTGACGGCATTCCCACCTATACCGATAAGCAGTGGGAAGAGTGCCTGACCAAGGCGCAGAATGTGCTGAACGACTTTTTGGCAGACGGCGGTACGGAGGAGCTGTTCGCCCAGCGGGCAAAGGAAGTCTCTGCCGACCCCGGCTCTGCTTCCAACGGCGGTCTGTACAGCCAGCTGACCAAGGATACGGATTTCATTGCCGATTTCAAGAACTGGTATCTGGAAGAGGGCAGAAAGCCGGGCGATACCGGCATCGTGAAGAATACGGAAAGCTCCACCCAGGGCTACCATATTATGTACCTGTCCAAGACCTACCCCATCTGGGAGTATGAGACCGAGGCTGCGGTCCTGTCTGAGAAAACGGATAATATGCTGGAGGAAGCCGAGGAAAAGTGGCCCGCCAACATTGCGTATAAAAAGATCGTTCTGGGCCAGGTAAGTATGACTGCCGGCTGATAAAAAGGAATAAAAAGACTCCCCGCTATGCGTGATGCACAGCAGGGAGTCTTTTTAAAGTAGGGAAGGATGCCCACATCCGCCCGCGGGAATTACACTTCCATAATCACCGGCAGGATCATCGGATTGCGCTTGGTAGTCTTGAACAGATAACCGCTCAGATCGTTTTTGATAGAGGTCTTCAGGGTGGTCCAGTCCCGGATCCGTCTGCGGCCGCAGCGGTCGATGGTTTCCAGCACCACACTGCGCAGCTCCTCCATCAGCTCCTCAGACTCCTTCACATAGACAAAGCCTCTTGTAATGATGTCCGGGCCGGAGATCAAGCTGCCGTCCTGGGCGCTGATGTTGATGCACACCACGATCATACCGTCCTGGGCTAAATGCTTTCTGTCCCGCAGCACCACGCTGCCCACATCGCCCACGCCGGTGCCGTCCACAAAGACCTTGCCGGCAGGCACCGTGCCGTTTTCCTTGCAGGTCTTGCCGGTCAGCTCAAAGACTGAGCCGATCTCGCCTACCCGCACATTCTTGGCAGGCAGGCCCATTGCGACGGCCAGCTTGCCGTGGATCTGCAGGTGGCGCTGCTCACCGTGGACGGGGATGAAGAATCTTGGTTTACATAACGCGTGAATGATCTTCAGCTCCTCCTGGCAGGCGTGGCCGGAGACGTGGAGACCCTCGCTCTTTTCATAGACCACATCCGCGCCCTTGCGGTAGAGCTCATTGATGATCTTGCTGACAGACTTCTCGTTGCCGGGAATGGCGGAGGCGGAGATGATGATCCGGTCGCCCGCCACGATGTCGATCTGCTTGTGGGTGTTGAAGGCCATGCGGTACAGGGCGGACATATTTTCGCCCTGGCTGCCGGTGGAGACGATGACCACCTTGTTCTTGGGCAGGCTCTTGATCTGGGTCAGGTCGACGATGCAGCCCGCGGGCACCTTCAGGTAGCCCAGCTCCGTGCCGACCTTGAGCATATTTTCCATGCTCCGGCCGGTGACAGCCACCTTGCGGCCGTAGCGCTGTGCCGTAGCAACAATCGCCTGGATACGGTGCATATTGGAAGCGAAGGTCGTAACAATAATCCGCTGAACACAGTTTTTGAACTGACGGTCAAGTCCTTCCGCCACCACATT
>JAZRIT010000067.1:0-7605 GCA_045645385.1 Faecousia sp. | reverse complement strand
TAGAATAGAAAGATACATTGCCCCTTTAGGGGCGGCAGTGCAGTTGATGCAGACGTCAGAAATTCAGTGCATCTTTAGATGCCTGCCGGTAAAAAGCCCTTCTAGGGCTTAATCAAGCCTCCGGCTTAGCCGGAGGTTTTGTCTTTGTAGGGGAGGGGCAGTGCCCCTCCTTTGCCGTTTTCAGGAAAATAGGTAGTTGATAAATTGCTTTACCAGCTCCGGCCGCGGGGTATTGACGATCACACCCATGTACAGCACCGTGTCGGGGTCGTAGTAGTAAGCGCTCCGCAGCCCCTCCCGGTCGCCCACGGCCAGTCCCACGGGAATGGGATCTTCCATCAGCTCCGGCTTGTGGGGGTTGGGATAAATGATTCCGGCGGTGTTTACCGTTTCGCCCACAGGTGCGCTTAATTTCTCCAAAAGTGCGCCGTCGATGTAGTAAAGCCGGTCGGAGAGCTTCTCCAAAGTCTCCGCATCCAGGAATTTTCGCAGATCTATAAAGATCCGGCTGGTGTTGTAGGCGCACATCCGGAAGGGTTCTTCCTGGCCAACGATCACATCCGCATCGTTGATGGCAATACCCGCCATGATCCGCTGGAACACCTCGGCGTTTTTCTGCCGCTGTCCCGGATGGAGATACATATCGGTGTAGATGGCCGCCTCCATGGTTTCGCTGTCCAGCCCTGCGTAATCAAAAAAGCCCTGGAGGAATTCTTCGTCCTTGGGGGTGGAAGTGGTGTTGAGGATATACCCGGTGAAAACCGTCTCCTTGCGGTTGATGACGCTGACAACGGTGCTGATGAGCGCAATAACCAACACAACGGCGATGATAGCCGGCCACTTGTAGTAATCCCAAAAGTAGGAAAACCGTTCCTCCTTGGGCTGCTCCATGATGGTTTTCCAGCTGGTTTTGAGGTTTTCGATCAGTTTCATATTACAGCGCCTTGTTGTTCAGCCGCTCACCCACAGCGCCACCCGGGTGGATCAGGGCAAACTGCTCGGCCCGGTAGCCGGTCTCTTCGATGATGGCTGCCTGCAGGGCGTGGAAGATCATGCACAGGGCGGTGGTAGAGGTGGTGCCCTGGGCGTTCCACTTGTCGGTCTCCCTGTTGACATGCTGCTTCAGCACCACATCGGCGGCCTGGGCCAGGGGGGACTCCATATTTTCAGTGACGGTGATGATGGATACGCCCTTGGTCTTGCAGATGTCCACGATGGGCAGCAGCTCCTTGGTCTTGCCGCCCCGGGAGGCGAAGATCATCACATCGCCTGCCTGCAAAAAGCCGGTGGCGCCGTGGACAGCCTCGGCAGGGGAGATGAAGCGGGCGGGCCGCTCGATGCAGCACATCAGGTGGGCCATATGCTGGCAGATAATGCCGGAGTGACCGCAGCCACAGGTGCCGATGCGGGGCGCCTTGCTCAGCAGGTCTACTGCCTTGCCAAACTGCTCGTCGTCAATGTAATCCATCATTTCGTTGATGCAGTCACGTTCGATAACATAGGCTTCGCGAATTGCTTTCAGACTTTCCGGTTTCATAAAAACCCTCCTAAAATTTATCTTTTTGCCCAGTATAGCACAAAACTTTCCCGCCTTCAAGCGGTACAAAGAAATTTTACAAACCGACAAATCCGGCCGGACAAAAATTATTCGTCAAAAACCCGGGAAAACACTTGGTAACAATTGACAAACTGTCTTTTGGAGGTTATTATATGTATAAGTAAAACTATGCCAAAATACATACAGGAGATGAAACAATATGAACGCAAAATGCACCATCAAAGCGCCTTTCTTTGAGATCGGCCCCAAATCCTACCTGTACGGTGACGACATCCTGGACCTGGCCAAGGCTGCAGATGCCGCATCGGAAAAGTACGGTGTGGACATCATCTTCACCTGCCCGGTGGTGGATATCCGCCGTGTCAAGGAGAACACCAAGCACATCCATGTATTCGCCCCCCATATGGACCCCATCCCCGTGGGCCGCGGTCTGGCAGATATTCTGCCTGAGTCTTTGGTTGCCGCCGGCGCCGAGGGTGTTATGCACAACCATGTGGAAAAGCCTGTGACCTTCGAGGTTCTGGCCGAGACCATCAAGCGCGCCGAGGAGGTAGGTCTTTTGACCATTGTCTGCGCCGACTCCATGGCAGACGCTTCCAGGATCGCTACCCTGGCACCCGACATCATCGTTGCTGAGCCCTCTGAGCTGATCGGTACCGGTGTCAGCGTTGGCCCTGAGTATGTGGAAGCCGCCACCAAGTGCGTCAAGAGCGTCAACGATAAGATCCTGGTCCTGACCGCCGCCGGTATCGCTAACGGCACCGATGTGTATAACACCATCATCGCCGGCGCAGATGCCACCGGTTCTTCCTCCGGTGTTGCCAAGGCCGCAGACCGGGCCGCTATGGTGGACGAGATGATCGCCGCTGTCCGTAAGGCCTGGGACGAGCGCCACGCCTAATCAAAATATAAATCCGTATTACAAGTAACCGCTGGTTGCTATAATAAATAAATTTTTGGAGGATACATACTATGGAATTCAAGGTATATCAGAAAGAACTGCAGCTGCAGAGCCGTGGCTGGATCCCCACCTTCCACGACATTTCCAAGGAAGTTATGCAGATCGTTGCAGAGTCCGGTGTTAAGAACGGTACTGTTGCTGTGGTTTCTCACCACACCACCTGCTCCGTTATGGTTCAGGAGTGCTCCCACGATATCGACACCTTCGACCTGGAGTACCTGCAGCACGACCTGCTGGACATCATGCGCAAGATGATCCCCGACTACACCAACGAGGGCGATTACCGTCACCCCGGCCCCATCCACGCCCAGTTCGGCCGCTATGTTGACGAGCCCGGCAACTACACCTCTATGAATACCGACGGCCACCTGCGCTCCGTGTTCTTCGGCCGTTCCGAGACCCTGACCATCAAGGATGGTAAGCTGGACGGCGGCGAGTTCGCACACATCTACTTCATCGACTGGGATCATGTCCGCGCCCGTCCCCGTCAGGCCAACATCACCGTTATGGGCACCACCGAGGATGTCAACGACCGTAAGTGGAAGAACGGCGAGACCATCAACACCCTGCGTAAGTTCACTCCTGAGGAAAAGGCTTACGACCTGCACTACGATAACCAGCTGGAAGGCCGCGTATAATCGGAGGTTGCCATGAATACATTACAAGCCGGATTTGCCAGGGCCAATGTGACCCCGCCCACCGGCATTCATATGCGTGGCTATTTTGAAGAGCGCCTGGCCGAAGGCGTGCTGGACGATCTGGAGATCAACGCCATCGCCCTGGCCTGCGGCGAAAAGAAGGCTCTGCTGATGACCCTGGATGCCGGCGCTATCGAGACCTACGATGTCAATATATTTATCGAGAATATCTCCGAAGCTACCGGACTTCCCAAGGAAGCCATCATTATCCACGCCATCCATACCCACACGGCCGGCTCCATCAGCTTCCGTTCCAAGACGGAGGTCATTCTGCACTATACCGAGTTCCTGCGCAGACGGTTTGTGGATACGGCAAAGTATGCACTGGCCGACCTGAAGCCTGCCAAGATGGGCTGGGCAGTGAGCCAGGCGCCCAACATTTCCTACTCCCGCCGCTTCCGTATGAAGGACGGCTCTGTTCACACCAACCCCGACCGCGGCGACCCCAATGTGGTATGCCCTGTGGGCAACGTGGACGAGCGTGTCAATGTTGTGCGTATCGACCGTGAGGGCGGCGACACCCTGGTCATCGCCAACTTCGGCACCCACCCTGACTGCATCGGCGGTAAGCTGTTCTCTGCTGACTTCCCCGGCTTCTTCCGCAGAACGCTGGAGAAGGCCATTGACAATGTAAAGGCTATGTTCATCAACGGCGTTGAAGGCGACCTGAACCATGTGAACTTCTATGCCGAAAACGGCGAACTGAACCACCTGAGCTTTGACTTCTCCGACGGCCCCCGTGGCTATGGCCATGCCCGTCATATGGGCTACACTCTGACCGGTGCTGTGCTGCAGGTCTACGAGAAGGTCAACTACACCGATGTGGATAACCTGCGGTTTGCCCGCAGAACCGTCCATATGCCCTCCAATATGCCCACTCCCGAGGAAATGCCTCTTGCCCGTAAGTACTACGAGCTGCATAAGGAAGGCCGTGACGATGAGATCCCCTTCAAGGGCATGGAACTGACCACCGTGATCGCAGACTCCAACCGTAAGGTCCGTCTGGAGAACGGTCCTGAGTTCTTTGATCTGACCATCAGCGGCCTGGCTGTTGGCAAGGTGGCCCTGGTTGGCTACCCCGCAGAACCCTTCAATGCTGTTGGCGAGGGCGTCAAAGAGGCAGAGGGTTGGGATATGATCATGCCCAGCTGTATGACCAATGGCCGTGAGGGTTATTTCCCCACCAAGGATGCCTACGATGAGGGCGGCTACGAAGCAAAAACCTCCAACTATAAGGCAGGTGCCGCAGAACAACTCATCGAAGAGGGTAAGGCTCTGTTGGCTACCCTTCGTTAATGACGGGAGCGTGAAACTGTGCTTGCAATTATCAATGCAGAACTCATTATGAAAGACCATTTCATCCCCAAGGCAGTTCTGTTCGCAGAGGACGGAATTATCAAGGGCTTTGGTGAAATGCGCAATACCCCCATTCCTGCCGGTTGTGAGATCGTTGATGTGGAGGGTGCCTATGTTGGCCCCGGCCTCATCGATACCCACAACCACGCCGGTGGCGGCAAATGGGTCTTTGAAGACCCTGCCCACGCCGCGCAGTTTAATCTGAAGCACGGCACCACCACAATGCTTCCAACCTTATACTTTAACCAGAACAAGGAAAACCTTTTAAAGCAGATTGCGCTTATGAAGGAAGCAATGCAGACCCCCCAGTGCGCCAGCTTCATAGGCCTGTATATGGAAGCGCCCTATATGAATCCCAAGTTTGGCGCTGACCGGGAGGGCAACCCCTGGAAGGGCCCCATCTGCAAGGAGGATTACCAGGAACTGATCGATGCTGCCGGTGATGCTGCCTACGCCTGGTGTGTCGCCCCCGAACGGGAGCATATCGAGGAATTCGTCCGGGATGCCAAGAAGGCCAACCCCAAGGCGATCTTCACTGTTGCCCACTCTGAAGCGTCTCCCCAGCAGATCGAGGCGCTGATGCCCTACGGTCTGAAGGTGGGCACGCACCATACCAACGCCACCGGTGACCTGCCCAAGTATCCCGAGTGCCGTGGCGTGTGCGTGGACGAGACCGTCAACTACAATCGGGAGATCTATGCCGAGCTGATCTGCGACAGCCGGGGCATCCATGTGGATCCCTATATGCTGCGTCTGGTCCGCCGCATTAAGGGCGATGACCGGATCATGCTGGTGTCCGATTCCTGCGTATTTGACGGCCCTGTGCCCGATGGCTATGACGGCGTGACCGATCTGTGCTTCGATTTCGAAGGCGAGATCGCCGGCTCCAAGCTGACCCTGGATGTAGCCTGCCGGAATATGATGAAGCACACCGGTGCTTCTCTGGTGGATGTATTTAACTTTGCATCCTACAATCCGGCAAAATGCTATGGTATGACTGACCGTGGCGAGATCGCCGTGGGCAAGCGTGCCGACTTAGTTGTTGTTGATCACAAAATGAATGTGAAACAGGTGTTCTTAAAGGGAGAAAGCGTAAAATAAAAGGCTTTATTTTTACCCGGATGGTTAATGACAGGAGCGTGTAACTATGCTTGCAATTATCAATGCTGAACTGGTTATGAAGGATCATCTGATCCCTGATGCAGTAGTTTTTGTAGAAGACGGCATCATCAAGGACTACGGCGAAATGCGCTCTACTCCCATTCCTGCCGGTTGCCGGATCTACGATGCCGAGGGTCTGTATGTGGGCCCCGGCCTGGTGGACATCCACACCCATGCCGGTGACGGCGTATGGTTCTATGACCAGCCCCTCAAGGCAGCAGTCGATCACCTGAAGCACGGCAGTACCACTGTTTTGCCGGCTCTGTACTTCAATATGAACAGAGACGAGCTGATAGAGCAGATCGGCATCATCCGTGCGGCAATGAAGCAGCCTGAGGGTAAGAATATTGCCGGCCTTTATATGGAAGCGCCCTACATGAACCCCAATTACGGCGCAGAGCGTGTGAACAACCCCTGGGTTGGCCCCATTGACCATGCAGATTACGAGCCGCTGATCGCTGCCGCCGGCACCGATGTCAAGGCTTGGGTACTGGCTCCCGAGCGGGAGAATATCGACAAGTTCGTGATGGCTGCCAGAAAGGATAACCCAACAGTCAAGTTCACCGTTGGTCACTCTGAGGCATCTCCCCAGCAGATCGAGGCGCTGATGCCTTACGGTCTGTGCATCGGCACCCACCATACCAACGCAACCGGCGACCGCCCCAAGTACCCCGAGTGCCGGGGTGTGTGCGTGGACGAGGCCGTCAACTACAACCGTGAGATCTATGCGGAAATGATCTGCGACAGTATGGGTATCCATGTGGATCCCTATATGCAGCGCCTGATCCGCAGGATCAAGGGCGAGGACCGTCTGATCCTGATCTCCGACAGCGTTGCCATTGAGGCCCCCACCCCTCCGGAATATGCGGATATTACCGATATCTGCTTTGATGATACCGGTGAGATCTCCGGCTCCATTCTGACCTTGAATGTTGCCTGCCGGAATATGATGAAGCATACCGGCGCATCCATCGTGGATGTATTCCGTTATGCCTCCACAAATCCGTCCAATGTGATGGGATTTACCGACCGCGGTATGATCGCCAAGGGATACCGCGCAGATTTAGTTGTTGTTGATCACAAAATGAATGTGAAACAAGTATTTTTTAAAGGAGAAATCGCAAAATGAAAGACTTCATCACCGATCCCGCAACCAAGTTTGACTTCCAGCCCCACGATTTTGTCCCCTTCAAGGACAAGAAGGTCTGCGAGTATGTCCGCAGCCTGAGCGGCAAGGATCTGGAAAAGCGTGAGCCCTGGTGGCACCCCGAATTCGATGTTAAGGTTATTATGAACCCCCATCCCATTCTGATCGCTACCCTGTTCTCCCGCCTGAAGGCTGCTTCCGAGGCCGGTAAGACCTTCACTATGATCCTGGGCAACCCCGAGCCCGATACATACATCCCCCTGGCTCAGCTGATCAACTACTTCCAGGTCGACTGCTCCAAGGTCCACCTGTTTGCCGAGGACGAGTGGGCTGACGATCAGGGTAACATCGCCCCCATCACCTATGAGGCAGGCTTTGCTCACTCCATGATCAAGTACTTCTACTATCAGATCGACGAGAAGCTGCGTATGCCCATGGAGAATGTGCACTTCCCCACCAACGCCAACATTAAGGATTATTCCAAGATCATCAACGACATCTCCGAGGGTGGCGCTGACATCGCCTCCACCTCTCCCGGTTGGGCCGGCCATATGGCTTTCGTGGATCCCATCCCCGAGTTCATCGGCTCCGGCGACATCGAAGAGTGGCTGAATCAGCCCGCTCAGATCGTCAAGCTGCACCCCATGACCATTATGCAGAACTCCCTGAACGGTACCTTCGGTCAGTCCGGCGACATCGCAAATGTTCCTCCCTGCGCCGCTAC
>JAZRIT010000066.1:0-27177 GCA_045645385.1 Faecousia sp. | reverse complement strand
AGCAAAGTTGGGAACTTCCACGCCGAAGACATTGCCCTTGTAGCTCATGATGGTGCAGACATCCTGCTCCTTCACGAAAGCAAAGGAATCGTCCAGCGCGTCCTTGTTGATGGGAACCAGCTCGTAGGTCTCGCCGTCCATGAAGTAGTACAGGTCGCCATCGTTGTAGGAGTACTCCATCTTCTTTCTCTCAATGAAAGCAGTGGGGAACTTGGCAGAGGGGTTCAAGCTGGTCTCAGTCACGCCACCGGTGATGACATTTCTCATCTTGACGCGGACGAAAGCTGCACCCTTGCCGGGCTTAACGTGCTGGAATTCGATAACCTGCATAACCTTGCCGTCCAATTCGAAGGTTACACCGTTTCTAATATCACCTGCAGAAATCATTTTTATATCCTCCTAAGTGTATGCCCTATTGGGCGATTTTATAAATATGTTAGCTGATATATTTTAACCGAAAGTCACCTATTTTGCAAGAGGAAAATGGAATTTTGTTAAACAATTATCAAATTTTTCGGGCTTTTTGTGATATTTCTGCAGCCATTGGCGGTGAAAACCACCACATCCTCGATCCGGACACCGAATTTACCGGGAAGATAGATGCCCGGCTCGGCAGAAGACACTGCGCCCGCAGGCATCTCGGTTTCACCACTGGGACTGCAGTTAGGGGCTTCGTGGACCTCCAGGCCTAAGCTATGGCCGTAGCCGTGGCCGAAGTATTCGCCATAGCCGGCATCGGCAATGACCCGGCGGGCAGCTGCATCAATCTCCTTACCCTTGACCCCGGCGCGGGTGGCGGCAATACCGGCAAGCTGGGCCTGTAAAACGGTGTTGTAGACCTTTTCCATCTCCTCGGTCACATATCCCACCGCCACGGTGCGGGTCATATCGGAGCAGTAGCCTTTATACAGGACACCAAAGTCCATTGTGATAAAATCACCTGCCTGGATCACCCGGTCGGTGGCGACACCGTGGGGCAGGCTCGTGTTGGGACCGGACACCACGATAGGGTCAAAGGACAGACCCTCGCCGCCGTTTTTATACAGGCAGTAGATCAGCTCTGCCTGCAGCTCCTTTTCCGTCATACCGGCTTTGATGCGGGTACAGACCTCGGAAAAGGCCTTATCGGTGATTGCCTGGGCCTTTTCCATAAGGGCCAGCTCCCAATCCTCTTTCACCGCACGGAAGCCGCTGATTTGCCTGTGCATAGCAACAAATATCTTTACATTCAGCTTGGATTCGTAGGTTTCCATTTCCTCTACGGTGAGGTAATGCTCCTCGTAACCAAGGGCGGTGATGCCAAAATCCGCAATGGCTTCGTTGATCAGCTTGGTGTAGGGATTGGTTCTGTCCACCATCCGCACTTCAAAGCCTTTGATACCGTTCTGAGCGGCTTCAATATACCGGCTGTCGGTAAAGTAGCGGCAGCCTTTACGGCTCACGATAGCCAAACCCTCGGCAATGTCAAATTCTGCGGCGTAGTGGCGGCTAAACCGGCTGGTCAGCAGCAGGCCGTTCACCTCTCCGTTCAGCAAAGACAGATACTTTTCAAGATTTTTCATTGCTCAAAACTCCTTTTTCCGGCAAGGAGGATCCAGGGCAGCTCCAAGATATGCCGGGCCTTCAGCCAGAAATTATGATTATGTATGGCTTTTACCAAAATGGAATTCACACCGCAGCAATTGGCGCCCAGCACGTCGGTATAGATCTGATCGCCGGCCAGGGCGCACTGATCAGCGGGGATGTTGTATTTTGCCAAGCATTCTTTGATGCCTTTGGGGAAGGGTTTCCTGGCGTAGGTGATGCAATCCAGTCCGAAAGTCCGGCAAAACACCTTCACCCGATCCCGCTTGCTGTTGGACACCACGCATACGGCAATATCCGCCACCGTCAGCTCCCGCAGCCACCGGGCCATTTCCTCGGTGGGGTGGTTGGTGGTATAGGGGACAATGGTATTGTCAAAATCCAGCATCAAAAGGGCGATACCCTTTTCCTGCAGCAAACGGGGTGTCAGATCGGTGACCGCGGGGGTCTTATAGGTGGGAAACAGCGGAAAATGCATATTCCAAAACCTGCTTTCATAATATCCAGTACAGTATAGCATAGCAGGAGGGATTTGTCTATGTTTTGTGATGTGTTTCTTGCTATGACCAAACAGGAAACGGGGCGATTCTCCGCCGACAAAACGGCGTACATGGCCTGTCATTTCTCGCCCTATGGGGTGGGGCTTTCCAATTTGCCGGAGCAGCTCCCGGCGGGCAGCATTTTGCTTTTGGATGACAGTATGCCCCCAAGCGGACACGATCCCGGGGTCGTGGAAAAGGAATTGAAAGCGCTCATTGGGCGGTTTGATATTGCAGCAGTGCTAATGGATTTTCAAGGGAAAATACAGAAAGAAAGTATGGATATGGCCCGGCATTTAACCGGCGCACTGCCCTGTCCTGTGGCAGTAACGGAGGATTACGCAAAAGTGCTGGGCTGTCCTGTGTTTTTATCCCCAACACCTGTAAATATGGCATTGCAAGATCACATTACCCCTTGGCTGCAGCAGGGGGTATACCTGGAGATCGCCCCTGTGGTCACACGCTTTACCGTCACAGAGGACGGCTGCACCGCCCTGCCTATCCCTTATGCAGAAGATTTGTCTTTAAACGACGAACGGCTGCACTGTCACTACAATATAGAAGTATTCCCGGATAAGGCGGTTTTTACCCTGCGGCGCACCAAGAACGACCTGTGCGCATTGGCACAGGAAGCGAAGCAATTGGGTGTTTTGGAGGCAGTTGGGTTGTACCAGGAACTGATACAGTTCAATCCCTCAGTCTGATTGCCGCATACGGGCAATCAGACAGCTCCCTTTACACAAGGGAGCCATAAAGAAACCCACCGCAGCCGGGTGTTTGCGGGGTCATTTTGCAAATAGCAAGAGGGAGAAATTAATAGAACTTTCTCTTGTTCTTACGGGCAGCTTCGGACTTCTGCTTACGCTTCAGACTGGGGCTGACGTAATGCTCACGCTTCTTCACTTCGGCGATCACGCCCTCCTTGGCACAGCTGCGCTTGAAACGACGCAGAGCGCTCTCCAGAGATTCGTTCTCCTTAACGCGAATTTCAGACATTGTTTTCCCTCCCTCCGACGGTGTCCGGCTATCTCCTGGACACTTTCAGGGCCATATCGGCTCGATTATTATATGCCAATACCAGCATATTGTCAAGACAATTTTTCGCAATTTTGACAGGTTAATGCTTATTTCTTTATCAATCCGGGAGATTGCCACGTCGCTTCGCTCCTCGCAATGACACAGAATGATTGTGCAAATTACTTGACGATCAGGTTGACCAGCTTGTTCTTGACCACGATGGTCTTAACGATGCTGCCGCCGTTCTTCTCCAGGAAGGCCTTGATCTTCTGATCGGCCAGCACATTGGCAAGAACGGTGTCGTTATCCAAGTCGGCATCCATCACCACAGTGCCGCGCATCTTGCCGTTGACCTGCACAGCGAAGGTCACCTCGGTGTCCTTACACTTTTCCTCGTCATAGGTAGGCCAGGATTCGTAAGCGATGGTATCGGTGTGGCCCATAGCCTGCCAGATCTCCTCTCCCACATGGGGGGTGATGCAGGAGAGCATCTTGATGAAGCCCTCGGCATAGGCCCTGGGGCAGGTGCCGTTCTTATAGACCTCGTTGACGAAGACCATCATCTGGGCGATGGCGGTGTTGAAGCCCAGCTGCTCAAAGTCGCCGGTCACCTTCTTGACGGTCTGGTGGTAGACCTTGGTCAGCTTGCCGTCATCGGTGTCGGTGAGGTTATTGGGCTCGGTGAAGAAGGTAAAGACGCGGTTAATGAACTTTCTTGCGCCGGCCACAGCGGTGGTAGACCAGGGCTTGGAAACTTCCAGGGGACCCATAAACATCTCATAAAGACGCAGGGTATCAGCGCCGTACTCCTTGACCACATCACTGGGGTTGACCACGAATTCCGGGAAGCGCTTGCCCATCTTGATGCCGTTTTCACCTAAGATCATACCCTGGTGGACCAGCTTCTTAAAGGGTTCCTTCACAGGAGACAGGCCGTTATCGTACAGGAAGCGGTTCCAGATACGGGAGTACATCAGGTGGCCCACGGCGTGCTCCGGACCGCCGATGTACAGGTCAACAGGCAGCCAGTGCTTCATCAGCTCGGGATCGCAGAAGGTCTTGTCATTCTTGGGGTCGATATAGCGCAGATAGTACCAGGAAGAACCGGCAGAACCGGGCATAGTGGAGGTTTCACGCAGGCCCTTGATGCCGTTTTGATCGTACTGCTTCCACTCGGTGGCGTTTTCCAGAGGCGCTTTGCCGCCCTTGCCCTTGTAATCCTCCAGTTCCGGCAGGATCAGCGGCAGCTCCTCGTCGGGCAGGAATACGGTCTTGCCGTCTTCGGTGTAGACACAGGGAACAGGCTCGCCCCAGTAACGCTGACGGGCGAAGATCCACTCACGGAAGTGGTAGTTGACCTTTCTTCTGGCAACGCCGAGTTTTTCCAGCTTGCAGGTGATGGCCTCCTTGGCCTCCTCCACAGTCAGACCGGTGAACTCCTCGGAGTTAATAAGCTTGCAGCCCTTGCCTAAGTAATCCTGCTTCTCAAAGGCGCATTCGGATACATCCCGGCCCTCGATGACCTGGATCATGGGGATGTTATGGGCGATAGCATACTCAAAGTCACGCTGATCGTGGCTGGGGACAGCCATAACGGCGCCGGTACCGTAGCTGGCCAGCACGAAGTCACCGATAAACACAGGCACTTCCTTGCCGTTGACGGGGTTGATGGCGTAGACGCCCTGAAGCCTACAGCCGGACTTGCCCTTGTTCAGCTCGGTACGGTCCATATCAGACTTCTTGACAGACTCGGCGATATAGGCTTCCACCTCTGCCCGGTTTTCTACCCGGTCTAAGAGGCTCTCTGTGATCTTGCCGTCGGGGGCCAGGACCATAAAGGTGATGCCGTAAATGGTTTCGATACAGGTGGTGTAAATGGAGAATTCACCGCCGCCGACCAGCTTGAAGTCAACCTCCACACCGGTGGATTTGCCGATCCAGTTACGCTGGATCTCCTTGGTGGATTCGGGCCAATCGATCTCGTTCAGGCCCTCCAGCAGCTTTTCGGCAAAGGCAGGCTGGTCGATGACCCACTGCATCATATTCTTCTTTACAACGGGATAGCCGCCCCGCTCGGACTTGCCGTCGATGACCTCGTCATTGGACAGCACCGTACCCAGCTCCTCACACCAGTTGACAGGCATCTCGATGCGCTTGGCGAAACCTGCCTCCCAGAGCTTCTTGAAAATCCACTGGGTCCACTTGTAGTAGTCGGGATCGGAGGTGGCGATCATCTTGGACCAGTCATAGTCAAAGCCCAGCTCCTTGAGCTGCTTGGAGAAGGTCTCGATATTCTGCTGGGTGAAGCCGTTGGGGTGGTTGCCGGTGGAAACGGCATACTGCTCGGCGGGCAGACCGAAGGAGTCGTAACCCATGGGGTGCAGGACATTATAGCCCTGCATACGCTTCATACGGGACATAATGTCGGTGGCGGTATAGCCCTCCGGGTGACCGGCGTGCAAGCCTACGCCGGAAGGATAGGGGAACATATCCAAAACATAGTATTTCGGTTTGGAGAAATCCCAAACATCGGTATGGAAGGTATCGTGCTCCTCCCAGTATTTTTGCCACTTGGCTTCTACATTCTGATGCTCATAAATCATTGCCGTTAACCCTCTCTTACTCTTCTGTCACAATTTCCCGCAGATCCACCTGCTCGGCATCGGCCCACAGGCGCTCCAGGGAATAGAATTCTCTCGCTTCCTCGGTGAACACATGGACAACCACGCTGCCGTAATCCAGCAGCTCCCAGGAATTTCCACGGTGGCCCTCACGGCCCAGCATCGGCTCGCCCAAATTGTCGAGAGTGAACTCCGCGTAATCGCAGAGGGTCTTGACATGGGGGTTGGAGGTGCCGGTGCAGATCAGAAAATAGTCCGCCAGGGAGCTGACCTTGTCGATCTTCAGCAGCTTAATATTCTGCCCTTTCTTTTCATCCAAAGCTTTGGTTACCTGATAAGCAACTTCTTTTGCACTTAACATAGATTTCTTCCTCTCCATTCGCTTATACACCGGTCCTCTGCAGGTAGGCCAGAGCCTGTGCAGATTCCGGGGATATGTCCTGTTTGTTTTCCCGGAGCAGCTGAAGGGTCATTTCCAGACCCAATTTCAGCGCTTTATCCAGATCCGTATATGCCAGCCGACGGAGCTGCTCTACCCCGGGAAAATCCCGGTTCGGCTCCATATAATCGGCAACATAGAGTATTTTTTGCAAGGTGGTCATATCGGCCTTGCCGGTGGTGTGGCTGGCGATCGCCTCCGCCACCGCGGGATTCTCTCCAAAAATCCGCTCCGCCACCAAAGAGCCTGTGAGCGCGTGGAGGGTCTTGGGATTTTTTTGAGAAAATTCACCCAGTACAATACCATATTCCCGGCACAATGTCAATTGCAGACTATCGTCCAGGGCTTTGGTCACATCGTGAAGCATACCCGCCCGGGCAGCGTCGACAGGGTCTGCGCCCCAGCGCTCTGCCAGCTCTGCCGCCGTATCCCGGCAGCCTAACACATGGGCCACCCGATTGGGTTTCAACAGGTTTATCACCGCCCGTTCCAAATCTTCCATCGAAAGGCCACGGTGATCGGAAGCGGTATCGTAGAGTTTATTCTCAAGGATATATTTTTCGATTCCCTCCGGCAGGAACGGGCCTGCACAACGGAAGGTCATCATTCGCCGCAGTTGGGTGGAGGAAATGGCGGTGACGGGATTTTCCGCAAGATAGACCTTAGCGCCCATTTCTTCCAGTACTTTTTTCTGGGCGGCAATCTGTTCCAGTTCGCCTTTGTCCCCTCGGTAAAGAACGCCGACGGATGCTTTTTGCAGGATGCGGTCGGGTTCTTTCCAGCTGGGAAAGGACAGGAACATATCCGTTCCTATAATCAGAACCAGTTCCTTATCCGGGTATTGGGCAGCCAGTGATTCCACCGTTTCATAGGTATAGCTGGTGCCGCCCCGGCGCAATTCGATATCACAGACCTCCATCTTCTCCCCTGCCGCAATACGAAGCATCTCTGCCCGCTGGGCCGGGGTGGGCGAATTGGGCGGCAACGCCTTATGTGGGGCAACACAGGACGGAATTAACAGCATTTTCTGCAAACCCAGTGCCTCGATGGCATACTTCGCCCCACGGATATGCCCAATGTGGGGTGGGTTAAAGGTTCCGCCGTAAATGCCGATCCGATCCATATCATCGCCCCCTTCTGTCAGTCAGAATTTTTCAGCTGCCGCTCACGGTCCCGTTCAATGGCCTTATCGATGGCCATTTGTCTGAAATACTCGTTCCGCTGCTCGCGCACCTTTTTGGCCGCCTGCCGGCGGGCCTGCGCGCCCTTGCGGACAGGATTTTTCTTGCCATGGGGCGTTTCCTTACGCTTGGCTCTGCCGGACTGATTGCGCTCGGCCTGCAGCTTTTCGCTGAAGCGATAAATGATAAATTTTGTACCGATAACGCCGATACCCTCAGCGCCGGTGGCCGCACAGAGCTCGTCGCAGACCTCTCTGGGGGTCATCATTGCGCCTTCGAGCACCTTGCCCTTGACCAGTTCCCGGGTGGTCAGCTGGTTTTCCGCCTCGGCGATCACCGCATCGGTCACGCCTCCCTTGCCCACCATCAAGGTAGTGTCAATGGTGGTAGCCTGACCTCTCAGGTCGGCCCGTTCCTTACTTGTCAGCATAGCCTGCCTCCTTCAGTTTCTCGTAAAACACCTTCAGGGCATTTGCCCGGTGGGACACCTGATTCTTTTCCTCCGGGGACATTTCCGCGGTGGATTTGCCCATAGGCGGATAGTAAAAAATGGGGTCATAACCGAAGCCGTTCTCCCCTACCGGCGCGCGGAGCAGCTCGCCGTGGATCTCGCCCCGGGCCTGGATGACCTTGCCCTCGGGGGTCACCATAGTGATGACGCACACGAACTGGGCCTGCCGCTGACCGTCGGGGACATGCTCGGTATTCTTCAGCAGCAGCTGGAGTCTCCCCCAATCGTCCAAGGAATCGTCAAAGCCGTAGCGGGCAGAGTAGATGCCCGGCTCACCGTTGAGCGCGTCCACCGCGATACCGGAATCGTCTGCCAGAGCAGGCAGGCCGGTGGCCTCCATAACCGCCTTAGCTTTAATAAGAGAATTTTCTTCAAAGCTTAAGCCGTTTTCCTCTACATCGATATCCACGCCCAGCTCGGACTGCAGCACCAGCTCCATATCAAATTTTTCCGTAATTTTGCTGATTTCAATCAGCTTGTGCTTATTTTTGCTTGCAAGAACTACTTTCATATAATTTTCCTCAGTTCTGTGTTATGCCGGAGATTGCCACGTCGCTTGGCTCCTGGCAATGACAACGGGGGGGGTACACAAGGGATTGCCACGCCAGTGTGCGCACTGGCTCGCAATGACAAAGAAAAGGATGGTTACAGGAGAGCTTCTACAAAATCACGGGCTTCAAAGGGCATCAGATCGTCGGCCTGCTCGCCCACGCCCACAAATTTCACAGGGATCTGCAGCGTGTCTGCCACGGCAATGACAATACCGCCCTTGGCAATGCCGTCCAGCTTGGTAAGGACGACGGCGGTGACACCGGCGATCTCCTTGAATTGCTTTGCCTGGATAAGGCCGTTTTGGCCGGTAGTACCGTCCAGCACCAGCAGGACCTCCTTGGCGGCATGGGGCAGCTCCCGTTCCACGATGCGGCTGATCTTATTCAGCTCGTTCATCAGATTCTGCTTATTGTGCAGACGGCCGGCGGTGTCGATAAGGATCACATCCACGCCCTTGGCCTTGGCGGACTGGATGCCGTCATAGACAACGGAGGCAGGGTCTGCGCCCTCGTGCTGACGGACGATACCACAGCCGGCCCGCTGGGCCCATATCTCCAACTGATCCGCCGCGGCAGCCCGGAAAGTATCGCCTGCCACCATCAGCACATTTTTACCCTCACTTTTCAGCCGGGCAGCGATCTTGCCGATGGTCGTGGTTTTGCCAACGCCGTTGACGCCGATCACCAGCACCACAGAGGGGGTGGTGGACAGGTCAAGGGCAGAATCGCCCACGCTGACCATTTCCGTCAGAATTTCCTTAAGGGCCTCTTTGGCTTCCTCGGTGGTCTTAATGTGCCGCTCCTTGACGGTTTTCCGCAGGGAATCGGTGGCTT
The DNA here is from genome assembly GCA_045645385.1 of Faecousia sp. GTDB lineage: Bacteria > Bacillota > Clostridia > Oscillospirales > Oscillospiraceae > Faecousia. The sequence continues at coordinate 17,900 of JAZRIT010000066.1, read as the reverse complement.
TCACCGCCGTATCCACACCTAAATCCGCAAGGATCAGACATTCCTCCAGCTCGTCGTAGAAATCGTCATCGACCTCCGAAAAGCCGGAAAACACACTGCCCAAGGTGTCGGACAGGGCATCTCTGGTCTTGGTAAGACCTGCTTTGATCTTGTCAAAAAAGCCCATAGTTGTTTCCTTTCCTATTGCTTGGAGATTGCCACGCCGGTGTGCGCACCGGCTCGCAATGGCACAACAATTTATTCCATAATGCCCAGATAGGTTTCCATCTGGTTCAGGTCCAGACGGATCAGCTTGCTGATACCCTGCTCCTGCATGGTCACACCGTAAAGCACATCGGAGGCTTCCATAGTGCCGCGGCGGTGGGTGATGACAATGAACTGGGTCTTGCTGCTGAGATTCCGTAAGTAAGAGGAGAAGCGCTCCACATTCCGGTCGTCCAATGCTGCATCGATCTCGTCGAGCATACAGAACGGGGTGGGACGGACCTTCAAGATGGCAAAGTACAGGGCGATGGCCACGAAGGCCTTTTCACCGCCGGAGAGCAGGGTGATGGTCTTGACCTGCTTTCCGGGAGGCTGGACGCGGATCTCGATGCCGCAGGTCAGGGGATTCTCCGGATCCTCCAAAAGCAGCTGGCCCTTACCGCCGCCAAACATCTCCTCAAAGACCTTGCCGAAATACTCGTTGATCTTGGCAAATTCTGTCACGAAGATCTCCGTCATTTGGGTGGTGATCTCCTTGATGATACCCTCAAGGTCCTTCTTGGCGCCAAGCACATCGTCCCGCTGCTCCGTCAGATAGGTGTAGCGCTCGTTGATGCGGGCGTATTCCTCGATCGCGCCTAAATTGGGTGTGCCCAGCGCAGAGATCTTCCGCTTCAGCTCGGCGATCAAGCGGTTGCCGGCGGCAACGGATTCGATCTGGGCCCGCTTTTCACCGGCAGTACCCGGTGTCAGGCCGTAGGTCTCCCACAGCTTATCGATGGTGTTGCGCTCTTCGATCTGGGTGGTTTCCTTTTTATTTTCCAGCAGGGCGCAGGTGCGCTCCATCGTGAGGATAGATTTGTTCTTCTCCTGGATGTCGCCCTCGGCCTTGGACTTGGCGGCCTCCACACGGGCGTACTCGCCCAGCGCATCGTTCATAGACTGGCGCACACGGGCGATCTCGGCGGCATTTTCTGTCTGCCGCTGCTGCTGGCGTTCAATTTCTGCCTCCAGGCGGCGGTTTTCCTCGCCGATGGCATCGATGTCAGCCAGTTTTTTGGTCTTGTCGCCCTCGGTGGCTGCCTGCAGTACACGCAGGTCGGCAATGTGGGCATTGGCGGTGGTGCGCTCGGCATCCAGCGCCGCAGCATCCGTACGCAGGGCATTGATCTGGTCTGTGACCGTTGCCACGGCCTGATCCGCCTCGGACTGGACACCCTCCAAAGAGAGGATCTTTTGGCGGGTCTCGGACAAATGTGCAGTCAACAAGGTAATCTGCGCCTGCAATGCAGCCCGCTGCTCCCGGTCGGCGGCGGTGCGCTTTTGCAAGCTTTCCAACTCCCGGTTTGCACCCTCTGCCGCCTCATTGATGGCCTGCAGCCAGATCTCCCGCTGGCGCACCAGACCCTCCTGGGTCAGTGCCTGCTTTTCTGCCTCCTGCAGCTGCTCCTTGGCGGTATTCAGCTGGAATTCCACCTGATCCGCTGCACGGCGGGCCTCCTGGAATTCGGTTTCGATACCTGCAAGCTTTTCTTTCAGTTCGGTTTCCCGGGCGGTGAGCTTATCCAGCTCGTTGGCCCGGCTGAGGATGCCGGCCTCCTTATTCACAGAACCGCCGGTCATTGAGCCGCCGGCGTTCATAACCTGGCCGTCCAGGGTAACGATCTTAAAGCGGTTAGCGTACTGCTTGGCCATAGCGATGGCGCAGTCGATATTCTCTGCTACCACGATTCTGCCCAGCAGATCGTCGATAACGCCGGCATATCGGGATTCAAATTTTACAAGCTCAGAGGCAATGCCAACATAGCCGCGGCAATTCTCCACGCCCTTTTCCTGGAGCTTTCTGCCCCGCACGGTGGAGATGGGCAGGACCGTTGTCCGGCCACCGTTTGTGCGCTTCAAATAATTCAGTACAGCTTTGCCGTCCTGTTCGTTATCCACAACGATCTGCTGCAACGCGCCGCCCAAGGCGATCTCGATGGCGACGGTATAATCGTCCTCTGTACGGATCAGCTGAGAAACAGGGCCGTGGATATTCCGCAGGCCGCCCCGCTTAGCCTCCTGCATAACGGTGCGGACGGATTTCTGATAGCCTTCAAAATCCTTCTCCATGGCCCGGAACACGCCCACCTTGGCGGAGATGCTCTCCAATTGGCTGTGAAGATTTTGCACCTGCTGGCTCAGCTCGTCCCGGCGCTTGGCACGGGATTGCTGGCGCATGGTATAGCCGGCAATGGCATTCTGATTGGCAGTGACTTCCTCTTGTGCTGCTTTCAAAGCCTTTTGGGCTTCCTGCAACTCCGCTTCTGCCTGCTGCATCCGCTCTTTGCCGGATTGCATATCTGCCTGCAGCTGCTCGATCCGCTGGACACTTTCCGCCATACCGGCTTCCAGTGCCTTGGCATCAGATTCCTTGGCCGCCACTTCGCCGGTCAAGGACACTTCCCGGGTGCGCAGCTCCATAAACTGCCGGGTCAGGCCCTGGGCATCGGCGGACATTTCCAAAAGCTTCTTTTGAAGCTGTTCTGTTTCCTCGGCCTTTTGGGCGATAATCTCTTCAATTTCCGCAATACGGGCATTGGCCTGCTCCAGCTGGACGGTAATGCCGCTGCTGCGGTCCTCCTGTCCCTGCAGATCCTCCCGGCTGCGGCGGATATTTTCTTCGTTATGGGCGATGCTGCTGCGCAGGATAGCAATCTGACCCTCAATCTGCTGGTGGGTACCCTCCAGCATAGAGATCTGATCCCGCAGGGTATCTACTGCGCCATTCTGATGGCGCAGCTGGGCTGCCATCTGCTCGGTGGAGATATAGAGCTTGTCCAGCTCCTCGTGGGCCTGCTGCAGCACAAAAGCCGCGGAGGTATGGTCCTCCTCTGCCTTTTTGGCATCAGCGGAGAGCTTTTCCAACTTATCCAGCCATACGGCCACCTCCACGCCCTGCAGCTCCTCCCGCAGTGCCAGGTACTTGGTGGCCTTTTCGGACTGGACACGCAAAGGCTCCAGCTGCAGCTCCAGCTCCGAGACCTTATCGCCGATACGCATCAGGTTATCTTCCGTATGGGCAAGCTTCCGCTCGGTCTCCTCCTTGCGGTGGCGGTACTTGGAAATACCGGCTGCTTCCTCAAAGATCTCCCGGCGGTCAGCACTCTTCAGAGAAAGAATTTCATCGATCCTGCCCTGGCCGATGTTGGAATAGCCCTCCCGGCCCAGGCCGGTGTCCATAAACATCTCGTTGATGTCTCGAAGGCGGGCGGATTGCTTGTTGATATAGTATTCGCTGTCACCGCTGCGGTAATACCGGCGGGTAATCATCACCTCGTCGGAATCGTAGGGCAGCGCACGGTCGGCATTATCCAGGGTCAGCGTTGCCTCTGCAAAGCCCACCGCGGAACGCTTCTGGGTGCCGCCGAAGATCACATCCTCCATCTTGGCGCCACGGAGGGTCTTGGTGCTCTGCTCGCCCATGACCCACAAAATGGCATCGGAAATGTTGGATTTACCGGAGCCGTTGGGGCCGACGATGGCCGTAATATCGTCGCCGAAGCGAATGAGGGTCTTGTCGGGGAAGGACTTAAAGCCCTGCACCTCCAAAGATTTTAAATACACAGTAAAAACCCCTTGTCGAAATAGTAAAGATTATTCAGTTTATTATAGCTGAAAAAACCCAAAATTGCAAGGATTTCTTTGGATTTTCTCCCCACAACTTTTCAGCGGCACGGAAAACTTTTTGTTGCCAAAGCGAAGGTGCTTTGCTATAATAAAGTCGCTATGGAAAAGAAAACACATTTTTATGTCAGTCTGAAAAATGTTATGACCTGGCTGGTCGCCCTTTGTATGGTCAGCTCGGCAGTGGCCCGCATTGTTATGTTCGGTGGGAAAGGCACCGAGCCGTGGAGCCAAATCCTTCTGCCGGTTGCAGCTGCCATACTCTACGCTCTCATCTGCCTGCTGATGGGTAAGGAGCAGTTTTACAAAACTGCCATTCCCGTTTGGCTGATGTGCGCCTATTACGCATTTTTGTTTTTTGGCTTTGATTTCGGCAAGTTCGACACCCTGATCGGCGGTTTGTTCGTCGTGGCAATGCTTTTTGTTGCCGTGCTGTACACCCAGATCACCTGCGGTAAGGTGGCAGCCACCTCGCTGATTCTGCCTATCGCCGCATTCCCCTTGGCTTCACTGCTGTATCTGAACCGAGAGGCAGTCCTGGCAGCAGACTGGCAGGCGCTCCACTTCCTGCTGCCGGACGCGCTGATGACCCTGGGCCTTCTGTTGGTTGTGTTTGCCATTGGCATTCATCCGGCCAATGAGTACCATCCCACCTGGGGCGACCGCACCGACGGCCGGCGGATCCGCACCGAGCCGCCTATGAATCAGGTATCTCCCTACATCATGGTCACCAAGTGCACCTCCATGAATCTGTTTGCAGAGGCCTTTGAGATCACCAATGTGGAGCGGTACATCCGCCAAAAGCGGCGGGAAGGTCTGACCTCTTTCGGTCTGATGCACGTTCTGCTGGCGGCCTATTGCCGGACGCTGTGCCGGTATCCGGCGCTGAACCGCTTCATTGCCGGTCAGAAGATCTACACCCACGGCGATGATATCCAGTTCTGTATGACCATCAAAAAGGAGATGACCTCCTCCTCCCCGGAAACGGTCATCAAGGTGCATCTTGCGCCCACCGATACCGCCGAGGATGTTTACAACAAGGTGAATAAAGAGATCGAAAACGTTAAAAATACACCGCTGGATTCCAGCTTTGACAATCTGGCGCATACCTTTATGCTGATTCCCGGCATCTTCCTGAAATTCACCGTTTGGCTGCTGAAAACCATGGATTATTTCGGTCTGCTGCCCAAGTTCCTGCTGGAGCTGAGCCCCTTCCACGGCAGTGTGTTCTTCACCTCCATGGGCAGTTTAGGCATCCCGCCCATCTATCACCATCTGTATGACTTCGGCAACCTGCCTGTGTTCTGCTCCTTCGGCTGCAAACGGCGGGCGTTGGAAATTCAGGAGGACGGCTCTGTGGTACAGAAAAAGTATCTGGACTTTAAGTTCTCTATGGACGAGCGGATCGCAGACGGATTCTACTATGCCGCCTTCTTCAAGCACTTCAAGCGGATCATTCACCACCCGGAGCAATTGGACCTGCCTCCCGAGGAGGTCCAGAAGGATATTGACTGATGATACAAAGTATTTTATCGCATATTCCCACACCGTGTCCCTGGCGGGACACGGTGTATTGGTATGACACCGTTGACTCCACAAACACCCGGGCCAAGGAATTGGCCAAAGCCGGCGCGCTCCACGGCACAGTAGTCATTGCCGGGAATCAAACCGCCGGACGGGGTCGGATGGGACGCAGCTTTTCCTCCCCTGAGGGTATGGGTGTTTATCTGTCCGTAATTTTAAGGTTTGGCTGCACGGCTGACAAGCTGATGCATCTAACCTGCGCTGCAGGTGTGGCTGCTATGAAAGCTGTGCAGGCAGTATGCGGTGTTTGCCCGGACATCAAATGGGCAAACGATTTGGTCTTTGGCGGCAAGAAGCTGGGCGGTATTCTGACTGAATTGGTTTTTTCCGGGAATGTGGTGGATTATGCCATTGTGGGTATCGGCATCAACTGCTGTCAGCAGGCAGAGGATTTTCCGGAGGAATTAAGAGATATCGCCACATCAATTTTGATGCAGACCGGCAAAAACATCTCCCCTGCCAAATTGGCAGCTGCCCTCACAGAGCAGCTTTTCCATATGGATTGGACGCTTTTCTCCAAAAAGGAACAGTTAATGGAAACTTATCGGCAGCACTGCATTACATTGGGCAAAGAAATTGCGGTCATCCAAAATAACACAAAATGCGCCGCCACTGCTTTGGATGTGGATCAGGATGGCGGTCTTCTGGTGCGTTTTGCCGACGGTACAGAAAAGGTTATCAGCTTTGGAGAGGTCAGCGTCCGTGGAATATGCGGGTATGTGTAATTTTATATTGCTTTTTTGACCGGGATTGGTTATAATAGACTTAGAAATAAACTTGAACGGAGGTTATCATTATGAAAACTTTTAACACAATTTTGAAGGTTTTGGCTATCCTGGCCGCCATCGTGGGTGTTGTCTATGTGGCTGCTACCTACGGTGAGAAGATCGTTGCCTGGGCAAGAGACCTGCTGGCAAAGCTCCGCGGCGATAATTTCTGCTGCTACGATGAGGAATTCTACACCGACACCGTACAGGCAAACGAGGCTGATTTCGAGGCCTAAGCTTCAATAAACGCAAAAAGTTCCGGGTGTATCCCGGAACTTTTTATTTTATAGATATCTTGGGGAAATATTCCCGGACAAAGTCCACCTGCTCCACCTGAAAGCTTTTGCCGTTTAGGTAGGCAAGGCAGCCGGCATCGGTACTAAAGGTAAAGGTCAGCTTGTAGGAATAGAGCGCCTGATAGGTGCGGTCGAAATTTTTATTCAGCTTGCCGTATTTTCCGTCGCCAAGCAGTGGGTGGCCGGCATGGGCAAACTGGGCGCGGATCTGATGGGTGCGGCCGGTGACCAGCTCGCATTCCACCAGGGAAAGGCCGCCGCTGCTTGCCAGGGTGATATAGTTGGTCTGGCAGGTCTTGGCGCCGGTCTGGGGAGTATCGGTGACGAACACCCGGTTTTTCTTGGCATCCTTGAACAGGTAGCCCTTTAAACTACCCTTGGCAGGCTTGGGAGTCCCCTCTACTATGGCAAGATACCGCTTGTCCAGCTCCCGGTCCTTGATCTTTTGGTTTAATATCCGCAGGGTCTCTGCGTTCTTGGCTGCGATGACGATACCGCCGGTATTCCGGTCGATACGGTTACACAAAGCCGGGGCAAAGGAATTCTCCCCTCTGGGACTCCATTCGTGCTTCTGGTACAGGTAGGCCTGGATATGGTCGATCAGGGTCCTGCCGTATTCCGCGCCGTCGTGGGGGTGGACCGCAAGGCCCGGGCGCTTATCGGCAAGGAGGATATTCTCATCCTCGTAAACGATGTTCAGCTTGGGGGTGGCTACCGTCAGATAGGCGTTATCCTCCCGGGGTTTTTCGAAAAATTCGTCGTTGATATACAGCTGCAGTACATCGCCCACCGCAAGCCGGGTATCCCGCTCGGCTCTGCCGCCGTTGAGCTTAATGCGCTTGATGCGGATGTACTTCTGCGCCAAAGACGCCGGCAGCAGTGGTACTGTTTTGCTCAAAAAACGGTCCAGCCGCTGGCCGCTGTCATTGGGGCCAATGGTAAATTCCTTCATAATTCACCCCATCTGCTTGAAGTGGCTGTCGATCTGGTCAGTGAATTCCTTGGCGTGGTTATACCCCATCTTCCGCTGGCGGTTGTTCATCGCGGCGACCTCCAGGATCACCGCCAGATTCCGGCCGGGGGTGATGGGGATGGTGTTCATAGGTACCTGGACACCCAGTATCTCCAGATACTGCTCCTCCACGCCCAGACGGTCATAGGCCTCGTGTTCCTTCCAGGGGACGATATTGACCACCAGGTCGATCTCGTTCTCCGCCTTGACCGCGCCCATACCGAAGAGCTTGGCCACATTGACGATGCCGATGCCCCGCAGCTCCACATAGTCCCGGATCAAGTCAGGGGCAGTGCCCACCAGCTTGCTGCCGGACACCTTGCGGATCTCCACCGCGTCGTCGGCGATCATACGGTGACCGCGCTTTAAAAGCTCCACCGCCGCCTCACTCTTGCCCATACCGCTTTCGCCCGTAAGGAGAATGCCCTCGCCGTAGACCTCCATCAGCACCCCGTGGCGGGTGATCCGGGGCGCAAGGGCCGCAGAGAGATAAGCAATGATGGCCGATACAACGGTGCTGGTGGCCTCTTTGCAGCGGAGAATAGTAATATCGTGGCGTTCTGCCAGCTCCATACACACAGGCTCCAGGGGATTATAACGGGTCACAAGCAGCGCCGGGAATTTATAGGCATAGTAACGGTCCAATGTCATAAGCCGCTCTGCCGGGGAAAGCTTTTGCAGATAGCTGATCTCCACATTGCCCATAACCTGCAGCCGCATAGGCTCGAAATGGTCAAAATAGCCTGCCAGCTGCAGACCGGGTCTTGCCACATCCGCAACGGTCAGCTGGATAGCGTCATAGTCGCTGGCTTTATATGCAACCTCCAGCTCAAATTCCTTTACCAGTGTGGTAAGCGGCACGCTGTATACCTGAAACATAGGGCTGTACCCCCTTTTCTCCCAGTTTATTTACTGATATTATAGCGGTCGGCGGGCCAAATAGCAACATTATTTTAAAAAACGAAAATTTTTATAAAAAACACTTGCATTTTGTGACAATCTCTGCTATCATATCTAAGCGACTGTGTGCAGACACAGATTTGAATTGATTTTATTATGCAGATAGGAGGTGCAGTAGTATGGCGAAGTGTGATTATTGTGGCAAGGGCGTTACCTTCGGTATTAAGGTTTCCCACTCCCACAGACGTTCCAACCGGACCTGGAAGCCCAATGTAAAGCGGGTCAAGGCCGTTGTCAACGGTACTCCGTGCCATGTGTACGCTTGTACCAGATGCCTCCGTTCCAACAAGGTGGAGCGGGCTGTCTAATTTCCCTGCATCGAATAACGCCACTGCTTCGGCAGTGGCGTTTTGATTTTTATGCGCAAAAAGGCACCTGCTTAACAAAGCAGGTGCCTAAATCAATTATTTTACATAGTCCATCGAGATCCAGCCGGTGGAGATCTTACCCCAGGTGCCGTCGGAGGTAGTCTCCAAAATCTGCACCTTTGCACCGTAGTACAGGAAGCCTACGATGGTATTGTTGGTACCCGGGCCGCTGCGGACACGGAGACAATCGGCGGTAACGGTCTTGGTCACCGCCTGGGAGGTGTTTCCGTTATTATCCAGGATCACATACTCCATAGAGATCCAGCCCTTGGAGATCTTGCCCCACTCTACACCGCCAACCACTTTCCGCTCGGTAATGGTCACCTTTTCGTTAGGTCCTAAGAAGTCAGCCACAGAATAGGAAGTGCCGGGGCCGCTGCGGACACGGAGCCAGTCTTTGACATTGACTGTGCCGGTAACAGAGCCGGAGGTGCCGGTATTGGAAGAGCCGGTATTGGAAGAACCGCTGTCAGAAGAGCCGCCGGTGCTGCCGGAGGCATCCAGCTGCACATAGTTCAGGCAGATCCAGCCCTTGGAAATCTTACCCCACTCCAGACCGCCGCCGGAGGCCTTTTCGGTAACGATCACCTTGGTGCCGTAGGTCAGGTAGCCCAGGATGGAATTATTGGTGCCGGGGCCGCTGCGGATCAGCAGCTCATCGGCAATGACCTTGCCGGTCCAGCCGGTAGTGCCGGTATTACCGGAGCTGCCGCTATTACCGGTGTTGCCACCGGAGGATTCTGTCTTATCCAGAATCACATAGTCCATAGAAATCCAGCCGTTTGCGATCTTGCCCCATTTGGTGGAGCCGACGGTAGACTGTTCCAGGATCTCCACCTTCTGCTTGGGCTGCAGATAGGCAACGATGGAATAGGATGTGCCGGGGCCGCTGCGGACACGGAGCAGATCCTGCACATTTACAGTACCGGTGACCTTGGTGGGTTCCGGATCGGGCGTAGGCTCAGGTGTCGGCTCCGGGGTAGGCTCCGGATTCGGCTGCTGAGTGCTGCCGTTGACAACGGCGTCATAGTCGGTATACTGCAGAGCGATCCAGCCGCCGTCGAACTTGCCCCAGGTATAGCCGGTGCCGGAGGCAGTTTCGGTGATGACCAGCTTCTGGCCCTTGTTCGCAGTGCCGACACGGGTATAGTTGGTGCCGGGGCCCTGCCGCAGATTTACATCGGTTGCGGTAACCGTGACGATTACGGGGTTTGCCAAGGTGGTATCGTTGCCGGAAGAGGTGTTGCCCTGGGAATCAGTCCACTGGGCATAAAGGGTCATATTCTTTACAGAGGCGTTCAGCACCGTCACCTTGGTGCCGCCGGTCTTGGCGGTGTACCAGCCGTTAAAGGTGTAGCCGGCTCTGGTGGGTACCGGATAGGGCGCGGCAGTCAGATTGGCGTCGTAGCCCTGACTCTGGGGACTGGTGGTGCCGCCGTTACCATCGTAAAGCACATAGCAGTAGTTTTCCGGCGGGGTCTGGCTGTACTGATTGTTTAAGTACATATTGGCTTCGCTCAGACGCCGGCGCAGCAGGAAGGTGCGGATCTGGCCGCCGGCACTGCACCACAGGGCAAAGGCCCGGATCAGATCGTTGCCGGTTGCTCCCCTGGCGATGGCCGTATGGAATGTGCCGTTTGTTTCATAGCACCAGGAGGTGCCGCAGTTATAGGAAAACAGCACCAAGGCATCAAACTGATTGGTCGTCAGCTCCAGGCCGTATTTTTCGATGATCTTAGCTTCAATATCCCGCTCAACGGATACCAGATGGTTGCGCAGCAGGGTTTCCGCCTCTTGCTCCGTGATGCCATTCTGGGTGTAATAGGACACCATATCGTCGGGACATCTGGTACCGTAGCCTACAGTATACTGGGTAAAATCCCAATAGGGCGTTCTGCTGAAGCCTTCCTCCTGCTTCAGGATATTTATACATGCGTCGCTGGTCCGAATCTGGACAACAGGTATCACAGGCGCTGTCGATTCGGTGGATTCGGTCTGATCCGTCTCCTCCGTTTCCTCCGTTGCGTCAGTTGCATCGGTTTCTGCCGTTGCTTCCGTAGTGTCCGCAGCTGCCGTGTTTTCCGTTGTCCCGGTAGTCTCACCGTCAGCGGCAAGGACGCCGATCGGCAGTAAGCCAAGCAACATAACCGTTACAAGCAAAAAACTAATCAAACGTTTTTTCACTGGTTTTTTCTCCTTTCCGTTTGGTTACCGACATATTATAACAGACAGAATGTATTATTGCAACCCTTTTTTCATCTTTATTACATAATTGTAACCTTTTTGGCGGTCAAAATGTTTCCATTTTATATAGTTTTGTGCTAATATTGTCAAATTTTGGTAAAATATATTAAAACCACCAGTTTACATAATGCATTTTCTGCTGCTTGCACGGCAATTTCGTTGCAATTTGGGCAAGCTTATGGTATGATAAGTTTACCGTTTTAAAGGAGGTATGGGCTGTGGAAACAAAGAAAATGCTGGTTGCTATGAGCGGCGGTGTGGATAGCTCCGTGGCCGCATACCTGACGCAGAAAGCAGGCTTTCCCTGCGCCGGCGCTATCGCCCGGATGTGCGACAGAACGCTGACGGACGGGGATTTTCAGCAAAACATCGCCGATGCGCAGGCCATTGCCCGTCGGCTGGATATGGATTTTCATATCATCGAAGCGGTGGACGCTTTCAAACAGGCGGTGGTGGACAACTTCATTTGCGCATACGAACAGGGTCTGACCCCCAATCCCTGCGTCCAATGCAACCGGCACATCAAGTTTTCCTTTCTGCTGGACAGAGCGCTGGAACTGGGGTACGATACCGTGGTCACCGGTCACTACGCAAAGATCCGGCAGGACGAAGCCACCGAGCGGTATCTGCTATACAAAGCTGCCGACAGTGCCAAAGATCAGTCTTATTTTTTAGCCTGTCTCAACCAGCAGCAGCTCAGTCACGCCCGTTTTCCCCTTGGGGAATTCACCAAGGAGCAGATCCGCAAAATTGCGGAGGAGCAGGGATTTCTCACCGCCAAAAAGAAGGACAGCCAGGATATTTGCTTTATCCCCGACGGGGATTATATGTCTTTTATCCGCCGGTACACCGGCAGGGATTTTGAAAGCGGTGACTTTTTAGACCTGCAAGGCAATGTGATCGGCAGGCACGCAGGGGCTATGGGCTACACCTTAGGTCAGCGGAAGGGACTGGGACTTGCCATGGGCGCGCCGGTTTATGTGTGCGGCAAGGATATGGCCGCCAACACCGTCACCGTCGGCCCGGAGGAAATGCTGTACACCACTGCCCTGCTGGCGGGCGATGCCAACTGGTTCCCCTTCCCCACCCTTACCGAGCCGATGCAGGTGGAGGCCAAGGCCCGTTCCCGGCATATCCCCCAGGTCGCCACGGTATACCCCGCAGAAAACGGCTTCCGGGTAGTATTCGATGCGCCCCAGCGGGCCATCACCCCGGGGCAGACCGTTGTGCTGTACCAGGGGGATGCGGTGGTAGGCAGCGGCACGATTACGGACACATTCTAAAATACAAACCGTCATTCCCACATTTATGTGCAGGAGATTGCCACACCAGTCTGCGGACTGGTTCGCAATGACCGCTAACATAATGACATTACCCACAAAGGGAAGGTTTGCAAAAAGCAACTCCGAAAGGCATTTGCCTTTCGGAGTTTTGGTTTATTCGGTTCGCAGGGCAACGACCGGGTCTTTCTTGGCTGCGCTTCTGGAGGGGATAATGCCGGAGATCAGGGTCAGCAGTACGCTGATGATCACCAGCACCACCGCAATTTCCGGCGGCAGAACAGCTTTCAGATTGGCGATATCCGTCAGTGCAAACAAAATGATGTTCACAACAATGCACAGAAGATATGTCACGCCCACGCCCAGCGCACCGGAGGTAAAGCCGATGATCATAGTTTCGGCGTTGAACATACCGGAAACATTCCGCTTGGATGCGCCGATGGCCCGAAGGATGCCGATCTCCTTGGTGCGCTCCTGCACGGAGATCAGGGTGATCACGCCGATCATAATGGAGGACACCACCAGAGAAATCGCCACAAAAGCGATCAGTACATAGGTGATCGCATTGATGATGGTGGTGATGGAGGACATCATAATGCCCACATAGTCGGTATAACGGATCTGCTTCAGCTCCTCCACAGAGTCGTTATAATCTGCAATCACCTCTTCCAGAATGTCCTTATTTTCAAAGCTGGAAGCAAACAGATTGATGGTGGCCGGGTCGTCCAGGTCCACATCGCTCAAATCCCGCAGATTCTGCTCGTAGGTGGTATCGGAGAATTCCAGGACCTCTCCGTAATAGCCGGCGCACTGCTCGGTGGTATAGGCAGGCAGCGCCATCTGCAAAGCACCGGCCAATTGCTCAGCGGACATACCGGCTGTCTGCTGCTTGACCTGGGCGGCATACTGCTGCTTCACCTGCTGCTCCAGCATCTGCCGGAACAGATTCGTCAGCTCCTCATCGGACATGGAAAGGATGTACTTTTCCATCTCCTTCACATTCATACCCGCCTGCTGGCTGAGGGCGGAGATCATGGTCTGCTCCATGGTCGCCCGGTCAAATTGGGCCATCTGGCCGTCCACCATCGCCTTCAGCTGGTCGGCAGAGGGAATGCCCATAATTTTTACATAGGCCTTTGCCTGCTCCTCCACAGTCAGTTCGCTAATGTAATTACGGAATGCAGTTTCCTTTTCCGCATCCGTCAGATTTTCGTTGTCACGGAAAGGCAGGCCGGTAAAAATATCCGTGCCGGTCTGGGCCTTCTGGGCAGCAAGGGCTGCAGAATCTGTATTCTTCTGTGCCACATATTCCGTCAGCGCCTTGGTGTAACCGATAGAGCCGGTAAGCATAGAGGACGATGCCTTTTCGCTGGGACGGATAATGCCGGTGATCTTCAGCTTCAAAGCATTATCGTACAGATAGTGCAGGCCGGTCTCCGTCTCCCGCAGGTCCACATACAAACCGGTATTCTCGTCCTGCCGGTAGCAATCGCCGTTGAGGATCACCCGGTATTCCTTGCCGCAGATCTCCGCATAGGACCACTTCCGCTGGGTGGTATCGATCTGGCCGCCGGAGAGGATGGTATCAAAGGTCTCCTCGATCTTATCGTGGGACTCCAGGCCCATGGCATACAGGGTCATATCGTCCAGCTCGTTATTCTTATCCACCACCAGCACGATCTCATCGTAGCTGTTGGGCCAGCTGCCGTAAACCACATCGTACTGATCCTCCAGCACCGGGTTGATGGGCCCGCCGTCCTTGCCAGGCAGCATTTCGCACCACAGGTTTACCTCCATACCGGGCATCATCGTGCTGCCCATATTGGCGCCCATACTTTCGCCCATGCTGATCATAGAGGACATATCCATACCCATATTTTCCCGCAGAGCCTTGGTCAGCAGCTCCTGGGTATCGGAATAGATGATATTGCCGTCGGGATCTTTGGTATAGACCAGCAGGTCCATATTATATGTATACTGAATGCCGGTGAGGGCATCGGAAAGACCGCTTTCCTCGTTCTTCAGTTCCTTCTGTAAGTATTCCTTAAATGCCTTCAGGTCATTTTCCGTGGATTCCATATTGTTCAGGGCGTTGATCATCTCCGCCATTACGGACTGAGAATACACCGCGTCCCTGTCGTGGGCGTCGTCCCCATCGGAATCGATGCCCATAAAGGTCCGCATAAGCGTACCGATATCCACTGTGGTGGCTTCCAAAGTCAGCGGATAGGAGGACAGGGTATCCTCCTGCACCGCATTGATGTAGGTGGTCATACCGTTGGACACCGCAAAGATCAGCGCAATGCCGATAATGCCGATCGAGCCGGCAAAGGAGGTCAGCACCGTGCGGCCCTTTTTGGTGAACAGGTTCTTTAAGGAAAGGCCAAAAGAGGTGGCCCAGGACATAGAGGGCTTGCGAACAGACTGCTTTTTGCCGAAGATGGCCCGCTGCTCCTCCTCCCGGCACTGTCTGCGCTCTTCCTCGGTCAGGGGCTGGGAGTCGCTGGTAATATTGCCGTCCAGCATACGGATGATACGGGTGGAATAGGTATCGGCCAGGTCCGGGTTATGGGTGACCATAATCACCAGACGGTCCTTGGCCACCTCCTTGAGGATCTCCATAACCTGCACGCTGGTTTCCGTATCCAGCGCGCCGGTAGGCTCGTCGGCCAAAATGATCTCCGGGTTATTGACCAGTGCACGGGCAATGGCCACACGCTGCATCTGACCGCCGGAGAGCTGATTGGGCCGCTTGCGAAGCTGGTCGCCCAGACCCACCTGCTCCAGTGCCTGCTTGGCCCGCTGGCGGCGCTCCCGCTTGGACACGCCGGACAGGGTCAGCGCCAGCTCCACATTCTGCAGCACGCTCTGGTGGGGGATCAGATTGTAGCTCTGGAACACAAAGCCGATGGAATGGTTCCGGTAGGCATCCCAGTCCCGGTCCTTGAAATTCCGGGTGGAACGGCCGTCGATCACCAGGTCGCCGGAGGTATATTTATCCAGACCGCCGATGATGTTCAGCATAGTGGTCTTGCCGCAGCCGGAGGGTCCCAAAATGGACACGAACTCGTGGTGACGGAACTGCAGGTCGATCCCCCGCAGCGCCCGGACCACATTGTCGCCGGCGGCATAGTTTTTTACGATATTTTTCAGTTGCAGCATAGTTTTTTCCTTTCCGGACAGCGCTTACTTCTTCTTGCGGAATTTGCTGAAGGTGGCCTTTCGCTCATTACCCTTCAGCAGGCGGGCGATATTGCTTCTGTGCATAAAGATGATAAACAGACCCAAAAGCGCACCCATAATCATTTCTGCAGGCTTGCCTCTATGCAGCAGCGGATACATAATAACAAAGGTCAAACTGCCTAAGATGGAGCTAAGGGACACATAGCGGGTCAGCCACAGGCTAAGGGCAAACACAGCGATGACCACCAGTGCGCAGCGCCAATCGGCAGCCAGCGCAGCGGAAATGCCGCACAGAACGCCTTTACCGCCACGGAAGCCCAGCAGCGCCGGGAAGTCGTGGCCTAAATTCACCGCAAGACCGCCCAGCAGCACACCCTCCTGGGCATAGCCGAAGGGGGCAAGCAGCTGCCGGCCCAGCAGGCAGGCCAAAAAGGCTTTGCCCATATCGATCAGCACAACCAGTACCGCCTTGCCGGGATTGTACACCCGCATAAAATTGGTAAGACCTGCGTTTCCGCTGCCCTGCTCCCGGACATCCTTATTGTCCAGCAGCCGGGACATACTGACCGCGCCGTTGAGATTACCCAACAAATAGCCTGTCAGAACTGTCAGCAGCACAGAAAGCCACATACATTACTCCTCCTTATCGCCCTTTTGGCGAATGGTGATCCGCACAGGAGTGCCCTGCAGACCGAAGACCTCACGGATCTGGTTCTCCAGATACCGCTGATAGGAAAAATGGAACAGCCGGGCATCGTTGCAGAAGATCACGAAATGGGGCGGCTTGGTGCCGGCCTGGGTCATATAGTAGATCTTCAGCCGGCGGCCCTTATCCGACGGGGGCTGCACCCGGGAGGTGGCCTCTGCCAGAATGGAGTTCAGCGCGCCGGTGGTGGTACGGCTGGTGTTCTGCTTATGAACATCCTGGATCACCTGGAACAGCTTATCCACACGGGAGCCGGTGAGGGCAGACAGGAACACCACGGGAGCGTATGTCATATAGCTCAGGCCGTCCCGGACCGCCAGCTCCTTGTCACGCATAGTGTTGGTCTCCTTGTCGGCTACCGCGTCCCATTTGTTGACCACGATAATGGCTGCTTTGCCTGCCTCGTGGACCAGGCCGGCGATCTTGGTATCCTGCTCGGTGACGCCGTCATTGGCATCGATGAGGATCAGGCATACATCCGCCCGCTCAATAGCGGCAACGGTGCGCATATTGGAGTATTTCTCGATGATGTCATCCACCTTGCTCCTGCGGCGCATACCGGCGGTGTCGATAAAGCAGTACTTGCCGGTCTCGTTCTCGAATTCCGAGTCGATGGCGTCCCGGGTGGTGCCGGCTACATTGGACACGATGACCCGCTCCTCGCCTAAAATGCGGTTAAGCAGGCTGCTCTTGCCCACATTGGGCTTACCCACGATGGCAACATTGATAATATCGGATTCTTCTTCCTGTTCCTCTTCCTCGGGGAACTGCTCCAAACACCAGTCCAGCAGATCGCCGGTGCCGTGGCCGTGGACGGCAGACACCTCGAACAGATCGCCGATACCAAGGCTGTAGAACTCGTACACATCAGGATTCACAGGACCGATGGTGTCACATTTATTCACAGCCAGCGCCACAGGCTTGCGGGATTTGCGCAGCATTGTGGCCACATCCTGGTCCGCGGCGGTGACGCCGGAACGGACATCCACCACCATCACGATGCAATCGGCCAGCTCGATGCCGATCTCCGCCTGACGGCGCATAAATTTCTGCATATCATTCTCTGTACCCGGTTCGATACCGCCGGTATCCACCAAAGAAAATGTCCTGCCGCACCATTCACAGTCCCCGTAAATCCGGTCACGGGTGACACCGGGGGTATCCTCCACGATGGAGGTCCTGCGGCCGGTAAGCTTATTAAACAGCATAGACTTGCCCACATTGGGCCGGCCTACGATCGCTACCAAAGGCTTTGCCATAGGGGGATCACTCCTCTCTGCTTTCATTTTACACGAAATTATTAACAATTCAACGGGAAAGCGCCCGAACAAAACAACTTTTACAATTATTTCACAAAATACGGAAAAAGAGGAAGGCCAGACGCCTTCCTCTTAGCTTACGCTCTTTTCCAGCCTTAGTCAGCCTTGGCGGCCAGGACCTGACGGCCATTGTAGGTACCGCAAGCCTTGCAAGCTCTGTGAGGCTGGGTGGGCTCACCGCACTTGGGGCAAACAGCCACACTGGGGGCGGACAGCTTCCAGTTGGAACCACGGCGCTTATCGCGACGGGCGCTGGACACTTTACACTTAGGGACAGCCATGGATGACACCTCCTTGGTCAAACTGCTTTT
>JAZRIT010000065.1:0-16223 GCA_045645385.1 Faecousia sp. | reverse complement strand
TTGGCAGTCTCGATAGCAACTTCAGCCAGCTTGCGGGCTGCGGAAACGGTCACATTGCCTTCCTTGTCCACGCTGTCTTCGTAGCTCAGGTTGATGGCGCAGTCGCCCATAGCCAGCTTCTCTTCGCCGCGGACCATAATGAAGCAGGAGGACACCAGGTTTGCGCCCTTCTTGGTCTTGACCAGCTGCAGAGCGGGACGGACGGTATCAGCGGTGGAGTAGGTAGCGCCGCCCAGCAGAGCGTCAGCATAGCCCATCTTCACCAGCATAGTGCCGAAGTAGTTGCCCTTGGACAGTGCGGCCTTGCACTCCTCAGCGGACATCTTGCCCTTGCGCAGCTCCACCATCTTCTCGACCATAGCGTCCATACCGGGGTAAGTAGCGGGATCCAGGATCTCCACGCCCTCGATGTTGAAGCCGCCCTTGGCTGCGTTCTGCTTGACCTCTTCCACATTACCCACCAGAATAGGGGTCAGGAAGCCACCTTCCACCAGGCGAGCGGTTGCTTCCAGGATCCGGGCATCGTGACCTTCGGTGAACACGATCTTCCGGGGGTTGGCTTTCAGAACTTCAATCATTTTGTTGAACATAATGATTCCTCCATTGTTTTTTGGGCCGAAGCCCGTATTTTTACAGTTTAATTATACTATAGCATTTTCCGCTTGGCAACCGTTTTTGCAAAATATTCCTGCCGGCAAACGCAAAAAATGCTTTACTACACGGCAGTTTTCTGTTATTGTGTAGTTGGAAGGATGCCGCACACCGTAGGGGCGACCATTGGTCGTCCGCCGGTATAAATCTGCTTTTGCGGCAACGGGCGAGCGATGCTCGCCCCTACATTGGTCTTTGCGTTGTAAAAAGGAGGTTTTGCCCGATGAATTTTGTATGGTTTGGCCTGCTGGTGCTGTTTATTCTGGTGGAGGCCGGCACTGTGAGTATGGTCTCTGCCTGGTTTGCCGCCGGCGCGCTGGCCGCACTGGCAGTTGCCCTGCTGGGGGCAGAGATCTGGCTGCAGGTGCTGGTATTTATCACCGTGTCCGCGGTGACCCTGGGTCTGCTGCGGCCCATCGTCAAAAAGCACTTTAACCCCCGCATCACCCGCACCAATGTGGATGCCCTCGCCGGCAAGATCTGCCTGTGCGTCGCCGACATTGACAATACGGCCTCCCGGGGACAGGTGAAGCTCGGCGATGTGGAGTGGTCCGCCCGCAGCACAAGCGGCGAGCCCATCAGCGCCGGCACCCAGGTGAAGATCGACCGGGTGGAGGGCGTGAAGGTATATGTCACACCGGTCACGGTGGCAGTGAAATAAGGAGGAAGGATTATGCCGTTTATTATCGCACTGATCGTTATTTTGTTTGTTATCATCATCAAATGCATCGTTGTGGTGCAGCAGTCCAAGGCGTTCGTCATTGAGCGGCTGGGCGCGTTCCAGGCTGTCTGGGGCGTGGGTCTGCATTTCAAGCTGCCCTTCATTGACCGCATCGCCCGCCGGGTGAGCCTTAAAGAGCAGGTACTGGACTATCCCCCTCAGCCGGTGATCACCAAGGACAATGTAACCATGCAGATCGACACCGTGGTGTATTTCCAGATCACTGACCCCAAGCTGTACACCTACGGCGTGGAAAAGCCCATGACCGCTATGGAGACACTGACCGCCACCACCCTGCGTAACATCATCGGCGATCTGGAGCTGGACCAGACCCTGACCAGCCGCGACATCATCAACACCAAGATGCGGGCCATCCTGGACGAAGCCACCGACCCCTGGGGTATCAAGGTCAACCGTGTGGAGCTGAAGAACATTCTGCCGCCGGCGGACATCCAGTCCTCTATGGAAAAGCAGATGAAGGCTGAGCGCGACCGCCGGCAGGCCATCCTGCAGGCCGAGGGTCAGAAGAAATCTGCCATTCTGATTGCGGAAGGCGAGCGGGAATCCGCAATTTTGCGGGCCGATGCAGAAAAGCAGTCTGCCATTTTGAAGGCAGAGGGCGAGGCCGAAGCCATTCGCAAGGTCCAGCAGGCGCTGGCCGATTCCATGGGTATGCTGAACGAAAAAGCCCCCAACGACCAGGTCATTAAGCTCAAATCCATTCAGGCCATGGAAAAGGTCGCCGACGGCAAGGCCACCAAGATCATCATTCCCTCCGAAATGCAGGGTTTGGTGGGTCTGGCCAACGGCATCGTGGAAGGTGTGAAGGAATAATGGCTAAGGAAAAGAAAGAAAAGCGTTTTATCGTAACCCAAACCCAAAGCGGTGGCTTCACCGGACTCGGCATCTATGTTCTTGTAGACAAACAAACCGGTGTAAACTATGCGTATGCCAGCGCCGGTTACGGCGGCGGCATGACCGTTTTGCTGAACAAGGACGGCACTCCCATTGTGACGCCTGTTTCCAACCAATACGACGAATAGGAAAAAGCGTGCCACAAGGCACGCTTTTTTCAGTTGACAGTGGATAGTTGACAGTTGACAATTATTGTATCGCCTGCAGCGATTATTAAAATCTATCGGCGTAGCCGACACCGAAACTGTCCACTGTACACTTTCAACTCTCAACTATAAAAGAGGCGTGCCGAAGCACGCCTCTTTTTTCAAATTTCCTTGTACATCGTCACCGCATCATCCTTGCGGACATTGTCGGCGACCACCAGGACCTCCACGGCTACGGTCCGGGCGCCCAGGGCGATCTCGATCTTGTCGCCGGGTTTGACCTCGTAGCTGGCTTTCACCACACGGCCGTTGACGCTGATGCGGCCATTGTCGCAGGCTTCGTTGGCAACGGTGCGGCGCTTAATGAGCCGGGAGACCTTCAGGTACTTATCCAGACGCATTCTTACTTAGCGACAACGTCCTTCAGAGTCTTGCTGGCCTTGAATGCGGGCAGCTTGGTTGCAGGAATCTTGATCTCTTCCTTGGTACGGGGGTTACGGCCCACGCGTGCCTCACGGGTCTTGACTTCGAAGATACCGAAGCCGGAAACGCTAACCTTTTCACCGGCCTTGATGGTCTCAGTAACAGTCTCGAAGGTTGCGGAAACCACGCGCTCTGCGTCCTTCTTGGTCAGGCCGGTCTTTTCAGCAACGGCAGCAATCAGTTCGGTCTTGTTCATAAGAAAATTACCTCTTTTCAATATTTTTAATGGATATTGTAATATTATCACCTTTTTTTAGTTTTTGCAAGTATTTTTTTACAAAAATACACAATTATAGGTGCAAAATTTTCGCCATTTTATCACCTTTTGGCAAAAGCAGACAGTCTTCACGACGGATAGTTTTGAAGAAAATCACACAAATCAGGTAAATTATGACACCCACGATCACGGAAAAACCGCATAAAATCACAGTTCTTTCAGCAACACTCGGCAGGCGCTGAAGCAGATACTTCACGCCCAAAACGCCGGCGCCCATCAGCGCAGCCGGCAAAACCGGCCGGAGAAGATTTTGTAAAATTTTTGTGTCCTTGGGTACGACCCGGCGAATGGCGATGAGATTCATCATACCGATGCAGGCATAGCACAAAAGCATTCCTATGGGTGCGCCCAAAATGCCGATGGCCGGGTTGCCCACCAGCACATACACCACCGCTAACTTCACACCGCCGCACAGCAATGTGTTGATGACGGGAATGTGGGCGTAGCCGTGGGACTGCAGCACCACATTGGTGTACTGGATCACCCCGTAGAAGAATACATTGACGCCCAGCACCGCTAAAATTTTTCCGGCCAGCAGCAGATACTCCCCGGAATAGCCGCCCAGCAGCGCCATCACCGGCTGGGCCAGCACCGTCAGACCCACTGCGCAGGGCAGGCTCAAAAGACCGGTGATCCGGGCGGCGGATTCCTCTGTTGCCCGGGCGCCGGTACGGTCTCCGGTGGCAAGGAGGGCCGTGATGGCCGGCAGCACCGAGGTTGTGATGGGCACCATAAAGGAGCAGGGCATATTGAACACAGTAAAGCACATATCGTAGATGCCCTTGGTGGTATCCGCCGCGCCCTGGCTCAAGCCCCCCGCGGTGAGGAGCTGGCCCATATACAGGTTGGTCTCGATGACGGTGAGCAGCTGCAGGCCGGCAGAGCCAATGGTGATGGGTACGGCGATGGCCAGCAGCTGCCGGGCGGTTTTGCCGTAGCTTAAGGGCACATCATCGGTGACGGGCAGCTCCCGGTAGGCGGGCCGCTGCTGGCGATTTAAGTAGACCGCCGACACCAGGCAGCTCACCGTCACGCCCAAAATGGCCGCGCCGGCGGCGTAGGCCACGGAGTTAGTCATCCGCATCACCGCATAGGCCAGGGCTAGGCCCACGGCCAGCTTGAAACACGCCTCGATTATCTGGGAATTGGAGGTGGGGCGCATATTGCCCTGCCCCTGGAAAAATCCCCGACAAGTTGACATAACACACATCAGCAAGGCGCAGGGTCCTAAACAGAATATGGCCGCCCAGGCATCCGGCTGCTTTTGGAATGCCGCCAGCTGGTGGGAAAAGCCCATCATCAGCACTGTACTCACCACGCCCAGCCCTAAGAAAATGCCCCTTGCGGTGGCATAGACCCGGCGGACCTGGTTATATTGTCCCGTGGCGGTGACCTGGGAGATCATCCGGCTCATGGCAATGGGCAGACCGGCGGTGGACACCAGCAGCAGCACCGCGTAAATATTGTAGGCGGTGTTGAAATAGCCGAAGCCCCGGTCGCCGATGATCATTTTCAGCGGGATCTTATAAAACGCGCCGATGACCTTCACGATAACAGTTGCCATCGCCAGCAGGGCCGCGCCGTGGAGAAAGGTCTGCTTTTTCGTTGCTCCGCTCATACTTCCTCCTTCATCAGCTTAGGGATGGCATATTCCATCATTTCGGAAACGATCTTGCCCATATCCAAGGTGGGGAATTGGCCGTTTTGGTAAAGGATCCTGCCCCGGACCATGGTCATAGCCACATCGCCGCCCTTGGCGGAGAACACCAGACCGGAAACCACATTATGGCAGGGCATCAGGTGAGGCGCAGAGAAGTCCACCAATACGATGTCTGCGTCCATTCCCTCTTTCAGCATACCACAGCTGTCGGCACGGCCCTGGGCTCTTGCGCCGCAAACGGTAGCCACCATCAGACAGGCCGCTGCCGGCAGCACACTCCCATCGCCGCCGGCTTGCCGGGTCTGCAAAGCGGTGTAACGCATCACTTCAAACATATCCAGATTGCCGCTGGCAACGGCGCTGTCCGTGCCCAAAGCCACATTCATCCCGGCCTTGACGCAATCGGTGATGGGGGTGGCGCAATAGCCCTGTTTTGCTGCCGCAACAGGGGTGACAACGGCAGTTGCCTTGGCTTTGCCCAGCATTTTCCGCTCCTCGGCGGTCAAATGGGCGCAGGTGGCTGCGGTCACAGGCACACGGAACACCCCGTGGCAGGAGAGCAGCTCCGCCTGGGTCAGGCCGGTGCGTTCCTCACAATCAGCAACCTCCTGGGCCGTTTCCGCCAGGTGCAACTGGATACCCAGGCCCTGTTCCGCGGCATAGGCAGACAGCCCTTCCCACAGCTGATGATTACTGGTGTATTCGGCGTGAATGCCGGCGTCGATCTTAATGCGGCCGCCGTCATAATTGTGCCACTTTTCCATCAAGCGGACAAGCTCCTTGCACTGGGGGTCGGTCTCAAAATCAAAATCCTCGCTCTGATCCACATACCGGGTAGCCGCCAGGGCGATATTGGCCTTGATACCGCTTTCCGCCACCGCCTGGGCGGCAGAATCCGGGAAATAGTACAGATCGGACACGGAGGTCACGCCAAAACGCAGACACTCGGCGATGGAAAGCTGCACCGCCGCCTTGGCAGCGCGTTCGTCCATCTTGCTCTGACGGACAAGCAGCTGCTGCAGCGCTTCAGCCTTGGTGGCATCGTCCAGGAAATTCCGCAGCGCAGAGGTGGCCAGATGGGTGTGGCAGTTCACCAGGCCGGGCATAGCCACCATACCGGTGCCGTCGATGATGGTCTTGGGCTGCTCAGCGGGCGCTTCTTTGCCGATATAGGCTATTTTGCCGTCTTTTACCCCCAAATATGCGCCGAACAGCGCATCCATTTTCTCATTCATCGTCACAATCGTGACATTGGAAATCAAAGTATCCAAACTAACACTTCCTTTGGAAAGGATATTGTAGGGCGGGGCCTTGGTCCCGCCGCAAAAAATACGGTTTCGGCGGGAGCAAGCCCCCGCCCTACGATTTCTATCGAAGGGATATCAAAGCAATTGGAACAGTTCCTCTTTTTGTCGGAGGACATCGTCAATTTGCGTGATGTACTGCTCTGGGAATTTGGGATTGTGGAATCGCTGCAGGGACCCGTCGGGGAGGTTGACCTTGTTCATACCGCCGCCCCCAAGGGACAAAATGGTATGGACCTCTTCCATCATATAAATATTGTACAGGCAGTCCAGCCCGTCCCGGCTCCAGCCCACATTTTCGAAAGAGCCGGACATATATTTCTGCCGGTAGAGGTAGTAGGGCTTGTAGCCCAAGGCGCGCAGAGTGTTTTCCGCATATGCCACCATTTTGGCAACCTCCCCGCAGCCGGGCAGGGTCACCTGCTTTTCAAACAGATCCGCCCCCTTTTTGAGGGCCAGGGTGTGGACGGTGATATTGGCGGGATTTAAGCGTGCCACCGCATCCAGCGACCGGCAAAAGCCGTCATAGGAATCTGCCGGCAGGCCGGCGATCAGGTCCATATTGATGGCGGCAAAGCCCGCATCCTCCGCTTCCCTGTACCGCCGCAGGATATCCTGGGCCGTGTGGGGTCTGCCGCAGGCCCGGAGGACCGCATCTTCCATGGTTTGGGGATTGATGCTCATCCGGTCCGCGCCGCATAAGCGGATGGTACGCAATTTTTCTGCGCTCAATGTATCCGGTCGGCCGCCCTCCACGGTAAATTCAATACACCGGTCCATAGGGAACACCGCCCGGACCGTGTCCAGCAGCTTTGCCATTTGGGATTGGGTCAGGGTGGTGGGCGTGCCGCCGCCTATATAAATGGTACGAAGGGTCTTGCCGGAATTTTCCAACAGCTTTCCCGTGTGGGCCAGTTCCTTGTACAGCGCCTCCAGATAGGGGTCCATCAGCTCCGGGCGCTTGCCCACGGTACGGCTGACAAAGCTGCAATAGCTGCACCGGGTGGGGCAGAACGGGAAGCCGATGTACAGGGAAATATCAGTGTCTGCGGTTTTTCGGATGGCCGCCACGGTAGAATCCGAGCAGTCCAGAGCCAATTTCCGACGGGGTTCTGTGACGAAATACACCGATTTCAGCTCTTTTTCCGCGCTTTTGCGGCTGCCGCCGTTTAAAAGGTGCTTGGTGGAGATTTTGGTGGGCCGCACCCCGGCCAGCGCGCCCCAGGCAGGGACTTCTGCCAAATGGGGCAGGGCGGCAAGATATATGCTCTGCTGTAAGCACCGCCGGCGCAGGCGGACCGTTTCATCGACAAGCTTCAGCCGCCGGACGGCCCGAGTCTTTTTTCCGTTTAATGCAATTTCGGCGGTGGCGGTCAGCCATACCTTCCCCCGGCTCAGCCGGGAAACCGCCGTTATTTCCTGCTGGGAAAACAGGCTCTGCAGCAGCTGCTCCACCCCGTAACGGTCCTCGTGACCGCATATAGATAAGTTCATAGCTTTCACCCTTTGGCCCCCTTGCCTAAAGGGGGCTGGCAAAAATCTTTGGTTTTTGACTGGGGGATTATCCCTCCGTCTTCGCCTACGGCGAATCCACCTCCCTTTAGGCAAGGGAGGCTTTGCGGACGACCAACGGTCGCCCCTACATTGTCAATTATCTTAAATAGGGATTGCGTTCCTTTTCCGCGAACAGGGTCGTGGGCTCGCCGTGGCCGGGGAATACCCGGTAATCGGTGGGCAGGCTTCCCAGCCGGGCAGGGGATTTTTTCATATCCGGCACATCGCCGCCGGGGAAATCCGTCCGGCCGATGGAGCCGGCAAAGAGGGTATCGCCGGAGAACATGGCATCCTCCACCACCAGGCACACCGCGCCGGGGGTATGGCCGGGGGTGTGGAGCACCTGAATTTCCAGGCCGGCGATCTTCAGCATATCGCCCTCAGAGTAGGCATTGGAATAAAACAGCATACCGCCGGTCATAGCATCGGGCAGCAGTTCCTCTTTTCTGTGGATGTAGATCCGGCAGCCGGTGCGAGCCGCAATGGTGCGCACACCGCCCACATGGTCAAAATGCCCGTGGGTCAGCAGCACAGAATCGATCTTCACGCCGGCCTCCTCAGTGGCCTGCAGCACGGCTTCCGGGCAGTCGCCCGGGTCAATGACCACGCACCACTGGGCGCCTTCCCCCCATACGATATAACAGTTGGTCTGATAATCTCCCAACGGGAGAGTGCGAATATTAAACATAATTGATCTCCTTTTCAATTAAAAATTAAAAATGCATGTGTCACTTCGTGATACATTTCCATAATTTTTAATTCTTAATTATTCATTATCGTCTGGGGGTGTCCATGAGCTGGTCAGTGTCCAGGATGATGGTCACCGGGCCGTCGTTGACGGATTCCACCTGCATATCCGCGCCGAAGCGGCCGTGCTGGGGGGGATAGCCCAATTCCTCGCAGCAGGAGAGGAATTTTTCATACAGGGCATTGCCCAATTCCGGGTTTGCCGCCCCCGCAAAGCTGGGCCGGCGGCCCTTGCGGCAGTTGCCGTACAGGGTAAATTGGCTCACCACCAGCACAGAGCCTCCCACATCGGCAAGGCTTAAATTCATCTTTTCGTTTTCGTCCTCGAAGATCCGCAGGCCCAGCGCCTTTTCCGCCAGATACCGGCACTTCTCTTCGTTATCCTCCGGGCCGACGCCCAGCAGGATCAAAAATCCCTGTCCGATTTTGCCGGTGACTTCACCGTCAATGGTCACCGACGCGGACTTCACTCTTGTGAGTACTGCTCGCATAACACTTCTCCTTTTAGAGTGCAAAGTGCAAAGTGTAAAGTGCAAAGTGAAGGTGTTGCTTCGCAACGGATTTTAATTTTGCATTTTGCCTTTTCAATTTTGCATTTGCCCGCAAGGGCATCAGTTCTGTCCTCTGCGGATGCCGGTGATATCCCGAATGTTCAGCAGTTTATTGCGGATGGCATCCAGCTCACTCAGATCCTTCACCTCGAAGCGCACCGTAAATACGCTTCTGCCCCCGGGCAGATCCTTGCCGTTGATCTCCTTCACCCGGACCCGGGCGGTGGTCATCGTGGTGGCCACATCCAACAAAAGGCCGTCCCGGGTGATGCAGTCGATCTCCAGAGTGGTCTCAAAGGGCTGATCGTCGGCATCGGCCCAGCACACCCGCACCCAGCGGCCCGCCTGATGGGGTTCGTCCCGATTCTGGGCATTGGGACAGTCGATCCGGTGGACCGACACGCCGAAGCCCTTAGTGATAAAGCCGATGATGCCGTCGCCGGGTACGGGGGTGCAGCACTTGGCGAACTTGATCATACAGGACTCGATATCCTCCACGATCACGCCGTTGACGCTGTGCCGTCCCTTGACGGCGGTGTCCGGCTTGGTGTTCAGGAAGCTGCGCTGCTCCTGGGTCTGGAGCTTCAGCGCCCGGTTGATATCGTCCCGGACCTTGCCCACCGCCTTCACAGCAGTCAGACCGCCGTAGCCGATGGCGGCGTACATATCCTCCCAGGTGTCAAAGCCCAGCTTTTTGAGCAATTGGGGGCTGACCTCCGGGTCTACGGTAATGGACAGCGGCAGGCCCACCCGGCGCATCTCCCCTTCAAAGGAGGCCCGGCCGTGGACGATATTCTCGTCCCGCTTTTCTTTCTTAAACCACTGCTTGATCTTGGTCCGCGCCTGGTTGGACTGGCAGATGTTCAGCCAATCACGGCTGGGGCCTTTTGCAGCCTTGGAGGTGGTGATCTCCACGATATCGCCGTTTTGCAGTGTAGTATCGATATTGCAGATCCGGCCATTGACCTTGGCGCCCACCAGAGAGTTACCCACGCCGGAGTGAATGGCGTAAGCAAAATCGATGGGGGTCGCGCCTGCGGGCAGGGGCACGATCTTACCCTTGGGGGTGAAGGTGAACACCTCATCATCGAACATATCGATCTTCATAGAGGACACATAGTCCTCCGCGTCGGTGTCCTGCTGGCTTTCCAGCAGCCGGCGCACCCACTCGAAATCCTTCTCCGCGCCGTCCCCTGCGCCCTGCTTATACTTCCAGTGGGCGGCGATGCCGTACTCGGCGGTCTCGTGCATATCCCAGGTGCGGATCTGCACCTCGAAAGGAATGCCCTGATTGCCGATAACGGTGGTGTGCAGACTCTGGTACATATTGGGCTTGGGGGTGGAGATATAGTCCTTAAACCGGCCCGGCACGGGGTTAAACAGGTCATGGATATGGCCCAGCACATTGTAGCAGTCGGGAATGGTATCTACCACCACCCGGAAGGCGTAGATATCATACAGCTCATCCATGGTCTTGCCTTGGGCATTCATCTTCCGGTAGATGGAGTAAACATGCTTGATCCGTCCGTAGACAGTACTGTGGATGCCCATTGCGGACAGACGCTCGGAGATCTTCCGGTCGATGGTGTGCATAAAGGCCTCGTCCTTTTCCTTATGGGCGGACAGATAGCTTAAGATATCCCCGTAGCTGCCGGGATCCAGGTACTGCAGAGCAATATCCTCCAGCTCCCATTTGAGCTTCTGCATACCGAGCCGGTGGGCCAGGGGTGCGTAGATATCCATGGTCTCCCGGCACTTGCTGATCTGCTTTTCCGGGGTCTGATACTGCATGGTGCGCATATTGTGGAGCCGGTCGGCGATCTTGATCATCACCACCCGGATATCCTTGCTCATGGCCATGAACATCTTCCGCAGGTTTTCCATCTGGGCCTCCTCGGAAGAGGAGAAGTTGGCCCGGGTCAGCTTGGTGACCCCCTCCACCAGCTGGGCAGTGGTAGCGCCGAAGAGCCTCACGATCTCGTCAAAGGACGCATCGGTATCCTCGATGCAGTCGTGGAGCAGCGCGCCTAAAACGGCATCCTCGTCCAGGCCCATATCCGCCACGATCTCCGCCGTGGCCAGAGGATGGATGATGTAGGGCGAGCCGTCCTTGCGTTTCTGATCCTTATGTTTCTCCCGGGCGTATTCCACAGCCCGGTCGATCCGCTCCATATCTGCCCCGGGCAGACAGCGGCTGACGGTCTGATACATAGACCCGTAATATTTTGCATAGCTTTCCATCAAATTGCTCCTTTTAGCCGCTGCATAGTCTCGCTTGTCTCCAGATCGGCCTTTCCCTGGGCCGGCAGCAGCCGCACGGTGATATTCTTATGGACTCTGCCCAGCTCCAGCAGGCCCACATCGGCAAAAATGTCTAAGCACACCAGCATTTTTCCCAGATCCAGGGGCAGCCCGGACCAGCGGACGATCTTCCGGCACAGACACACGGGGGTGTCCTGCAGGATGCCCGTTTGGACAGACAGGTAGCGGTAAACCATTCCCAATGTGGCTCTGTCCGGCAGCAAATTTTCCGCGGTAACCCGGTCCAAATTGCCGGCCCGCAGACGGCGGTAGCCCGCCAAGTCGCAGCAGACCTCTGCCTTACAGGCCGGGCGAATATCCTGCAGATTCATCTGCACCGTCCGCTCGCCCCGGTATTCGTTCACCTGGGGCACAAAGGCCACATCCACCAGATCCCCCTGGGCAACGGATGCCGCTTCGGGAGAGGTGGAGAAGAATATACCGCCCCAGCTATGGCTGCCGTTTTGCAGCCGCAGGCGCATATGCCGGCCGCCGCCTACCATACTCAGCCGCTCCACGGTGAGATTTTCCATCACCAGCACCGGCTTGGGGCAGCCGTTGCCGCAGGGCTCTAAGCTGCCCAGGGATTCCACATTGTGCAGGGTCAGCATCTCCGGCGGGATAACACAGTCCGCCTCCAGCTGGGCCTCCGGGCCGCTGCCACAGGCAAATTCCCCTGCCAACCGGCAGATCTCCCTGCGGAATTCCGGGATCTGCTCCCGGCCGATGGTAAAGCCGGCCGCCAGCTCGTGACCGCCGTAGCTTTCCAAAAGGTGGGACAGCTCCGTCAGCGCCGCAAAGAGGTTGAAGCCGCCGAAGCTCCGGGAACTGGCCTTGCCGTGTTCCCCGTCCAGGCAAATCAAAATGGTGGGGCAGCAGAATTCCTCCGCAATGCGGCTGGCCACCACGCCAACCACACCCTGATGCCAGCTGTCATCGGCCAGCACGATAGCCTCCGGCACTTTGCCGTCGGGGAGCATCTCCACCGCCTGGGTGTAGATCTCTGACTCCACCGCCTGCCGCTGCTTGTTCAGCTCACACAGGGCCTTGGCGGCCTCCTCGCCCCGGGCGGGGTCATCGGTGAGGAACAGCTCCACGGCTAAGTCGATTCTCCCCATTCTGCCGGCGGCATTGATCCGGGGGGAGAGCATATAGCCCACGGTGGAGGCGGACACATTCTCCGGCTCACAGCCGCACTGGGCAAGCAGCGCAGCAAGACCGGGTCGGCGGGTATTTTTCAGCATAGCAAGGCCCGCTGCCACAATGGCGCGGTTTTCCCCCTGCAATACCATCACATCCGCAACCGTTCCCAAGCACACCATATCGGCATACTCCCGGAGCATTGCCTGCTGATCGCCGGACAGAGCCGCCGCCAATTTAAAGGCCACGCCCACGCCGGAGAGCATTTTATGGGGATATCCGCCGTCGGGCCGGTGGGGGTCAACCACTGCCACCGCCTCGGGCAGAATTTCTTTACATTCGTGGTGGTCGGTGATCACTAAATCGATGCCCAGAGCTTTGCACATCCGGGCCTCTTCCACGGCGGTAATGCCGCAGTCCACGGTGATGATCAGCTTCACGCCTAAGCCGTGGAGATATTCGATGGCGATGGGATTCAGGCCGTAGCCCTCCTCCAGCCGGCCGGGGATATAGGGCACGCAGTCGCAGCCGCGCCCCCGGAGAAAGTCCGTCAAAAGACAGGTCGCGGTGATGCCGTCCACATCATAATCGCCGAAAACGGCAATCTTTTCGCCATCTTCCATAGCCTGGCGCACCCGCCGGACGGCAGGGGCCATATCGGTCATCAAAAAAGGATCCAACAGGGGGGCACTGCAATCTAAGTACCGGTCTGCCTGTTCCTTGCGCTCGATGCCCCGGGCGGCCAGCACCATAGCCGCCAGCGGCGCATAGCCACCCCGGACCAGCGCATTCACCGCGTCCGGCGCCGGTGGGGAGGTTTTCCAAATTCCGTATTTCAAAGCATAACACATCCATTTTATCATTTTTTAATAGTATACCAAAAAAAACGGCAATGCACAATAGAAAAGTTCTAAAAACCGGACAGGCCGCATAAATTGAAAATGGAGAATTGAGAATGGAGAACTTAAGACCCGTAAAAATCATTCTCATTTCTCAAATTTCAATTCTCAATTCCCCAGGAGGTATGGATATGAAACGACTTATATGCTTGCTGTGTGTATTGCTGTTTTTGCCGGTGTTTCCGGCAAAGGCGGTGGATATGGATTTGCCGGCAAAGAGCGCGGTGCTGCTGGATGCGGCCACCGGCACGCTGCTTTATGAGCAGGATGCCCATACCCCCTTAGCCCCTGCCAGCGTCACCAAGGTGATGACTATGCTGCTGATTATGGAGGCCATCGACTCTGGCCGCATCGGCTGGGACGATACTGTCACCACCTCCGAATCCGCCGCCGCCAAGGGTGGCAGCCAGGTGTACCTGAAGGTAGGGGAGCAGATGTCCGTGTCCGATATGGTCAAATCCATCGCTGTCAGCTCTGCCAACGACTGCGCCTGCGCTATGGCCGAGCATATCGCCGGCAGCGAATCGGCGTTCGTAGATATGATGAATGCACGGGCCAAGGAATTGGGCATGGATAACACCCATTTCGTCAACTGCACCGGCTTAGACGATGACCCCAACGCAAAGGACCACAAGACCACCGCCTACGATATCGCCCTGATGTCCGCACATCTCTTAAAAAATCACCCGGACATCAAAAAATTCACGACGATTTGGATGGACACCGTGCGGGGTGGCGCGTTCGGCCTGTCCAACACCAATAAGCTGGTGCGTTTCTACCCCGGGGCAACGGGGCTGAAGACCGGCTTTACCGCTCAGGCCGGGTATTGTCTGTCTTCCTCTGCTATGCGGGAGGATATGGAGCTGATCGCCGTGGTGATGGGCTGCGAATCCTCCAAGGAACGGTTCAACGCCTGCAAGCAGCTGCTGGATTATGGCTTTGCCACCTACGCGCTCATCACACCCCAGGCAGAAAAATCGGAAATCCCCGTGAAATTGGGAACAGCGGATTCTGTCATAGCCGTCCCCGCCGGGGAGGATGCGGTGCTCATCGAAAAGGCGCAAAAAAGCGGCATCAATCAGAGCCTTGAGCTGATCGACACCGTGGATGCCCCGGTTAGCTGCGGGCAGCGGCTGGGTACATTATATATTAAGTCGGGAGAGCAGGTACTCAAAGAAATCCCCCTGGTGGCTGCGGAATCCGTCCCCCGGCTCACTTTCGGACAGATCTGGCGCCGGGTACTGCAGAAGCTGACAATGGTGGCATAGTTGCTGCGCAACGAATTGAGAATTATTTTTGCAAACTTTCCGTTTGTGCAAATTCTCAACTCTCAATTCTCAATTTGTAATAAAAAACAGGAGTGCATTCGCACTCCTGTTTTTGTTGATAGAATTACTTGTTGGCGCTGGCGATCTGCGCAGCAACTTCGTCTGCGAAGTTCTCTTCCTTCTTCTCGATGCCTTCACCCTTGATGTAGTGAATGGCGTCCACGAAGGTGACCTTGCCGCCCAGCTTTTTGGCAGCGTCGGCAATGTAGCCGGCCACATCGCCCTTGAACAGGTCAGCGCGGACAAACTCCTGCTGCAGCAGGCAGATCTCCTTGTAGAAGGCGTTCATCTTACCGGCAGCGATCTTTTCCTTGACCTCGGCGGGCTTGCCGGCCATCTTGGGATCGTTGTCCATCAGAGCAACCTGAACGGCCAGCTCCTTGTCGATCTCAGCCTGGGGAACCTGGGACTTGTCCCAGTACTTAGCGCCCATAGCAGCGATCTGCATAGCCACGTTCTTACCGATCTCGGTAGCGTCGCAGCCCTCCACAGCCAGGTTCACCAGCACACCGTGGGTGCCGCCGGCGTGAACGTAAGCAACGGAGGTGTTCTCAGCAAAGCGGGCGAAACGGCGGATCTGCATATTCTCGCCGATGGACATAACCTTCTCCTGCATAATTTCGGTGACGGTCAGGTCGGAGCCCGGGTACTTGGCGGCCTTCAGAGCCTCCACATCGGCGGGGTCAGCGGTAGCGACCACCTCGGCCAGGTTCTTCACCAGGTCCAGGAAAGCGTCGGTCTTGGCGGCGAAGTCGGTCTCGGAGTTGACTTCGATCACAACGCCCACGCCGTTCACAACAGTAGCGTAAGCAACGCCCTCAGCGGCGATGCGGTCAGCCTTCTTGGCGGCCTTGGCCAGACCCTTTTCGCGGAGCCAGTCAACAGCCTTGTCCATATCGCCGTCGGTAGCAGCCAGGGCTGCCTTGCAGTCCATCATACCAACGTTGGTCATCTCACGGAGCTTCTTAACATCCAGTGCAGTAAATGCCATAATTATTTCCTCCTAAAATATTGTAAATATGTCATTGCGAGGAGCCAAAGGCGACGTAGCAATCTCAAGTATGCAGTTCAGATTGCCACACCAGCGTGCGCGCTGGTTCGCAATGACAACGAGATGTTTGTTTTTAATTACTCTTCGGTAGCTTCGGCGACGGGAGCTTCCTCAGCGGGAGCTTCCACCAGAGCGTCCTCACCCTGACGGCCCTCGATCACAGCGGAAGCCATAGCGGCGGCGATCAGACGGATGGCGCGGATAGCATCGTCGTTGCCGGGGATGACATAGTCGATCTCGTCGGGATCGCAGTTGGTATCAACGATGGCAACGATGGGAATGTTCAGCTTCTTGGCCTCGGCGATGGCGTTGCGCTCCTTGCGGGGGTCAACGATGAACAGCGCGGCAGGCAGCTTCTTCATTTCCTTCACGCCGCCCAGGTACTTCTCCAGCTTTTCGATCTCGCCCTGCAGCTTGATAACTTCCTTCTTGGGCAGCATAGCGAAGGTGCCATCCTCTTCCATCTTGCGCAGCTGCGCCAGACGGTCGATACGG
>JAZRIT010000064.1:0-82448 GCA_045645385.1 Faecousia sp. | reverse complement strand
AGGAGCGCATCGCTTACTATGAAGATCTGCTGGCCAACCGAGAAAAGCTGCAGGCTGTGCTCCGTGAGGAATTGATCGCTATTCGGGACAAGTTCGGCGACGAGCGCCGCACCGAGATCCAGGAGATCGAGGACGAGATCGACATCGAAGACCTCATTGAAGAGGAGACCTGCGCCTTTACCATCTCCAATGCCGGCTATGTGAAGCGTATGCCCGTGGATATGTACCGGACCCAGAGCCGTGGTGGCCGTGGCGTCAACGCACAGAATCTGAAGGACGAGGACTATGTGAAGAGCCTGTATGTGGCATCTACCCACGATTGCCTGCTGTTCTTCACCGACAAGGGCCGTGTCCACCTGCGTAAGGGCTATCAGATTCCCGAGGCAGGCCGTACTGCCCGGGGCACCGCTATGGTGAATATTCTGCCTCTGGAAGAGGGTGTAAGTGTCACCGCAACGGTGATCACCCGTGAGTTCTACGAGGACGAATATCTGATGATGGTCACCCAAAAGGGTACGGTCAAGCGGATTCCCTTCATTGCTCTGAATACCCGCCGCAAAACCGGT
The DNA here is from genome assembly GCA_045645385.1 of Faecousia sp. Classification (GTDB taxonomy): domain Bacteria; phylum Bacillota; class Clostridia; order Oscillospirales; family Oscillospiraceae; genus Faecousia. The sequence goes on along the minus strand of JAZRIT010000064.1, from coordinate 81,882 downwards.
ATCCGGGCCATCACCTTGGACGAGGGCGACCAGCTGATCAATGTGATCCGCACCGGTGGCGACGACAATATTATCCTTGCACCCCGTGAGGGTATGGCCATCTGCTTCAACGAGAACGATGTGCGGCCTATGGGCCGTGACGCGGCAGGCGTGCGTGGTATTATGCTAACCGGCGAGGACTATGTCAGCGGCGCGGAGAAGTGGGAGGACGGCAAGACCCTGCTCACCGTCACCGAAAACGGCTTCGGCAAGCGGACTGAGCTGGCCGAATACCTGCGTACCGGCCCGGAGGGGGAGAAGATTCCCCAAAGCAGAGGCGGTAAGGGTCTGAAGAACTATAACATCACCCCCAAGACCGGCTTTGTGGCTGGCTGCTGCACCGTGGCGGAAGAGGATGATGTGATGCTGATTGAAAACGGCGGCGTTATCATCCGTGTCAAGGCCTCCGGCATCAATATCTACAAGCGGGATGTTCAGGGCGTTATCATTATGCGCATTGAGGAGGGCAACCAGCTGGTGGCCATCCAGCGAGTGGAAGCAGAGGAAACTGAAGAATGAAAACAGTGACCCTCTATACAGACGGCGCTTGTTCCGGCAACCCCGGCCCCGGCGGCTGGGGTGCCATTCTGGAGTTCCAAGGCACCGAAAAGGAGCTGTCCGGCGGGGAAGCCAGCACCACCAATAACCGGATGGAGCTGACGGCGGTGATCGAAGGCCTGTCTGCCCTGAAAGAGCCCTGCATCGTGGAATTATACTCGGATTCCAAGTATGTCATCGACGGTTTGTCTAAAGGCTGGGCGGCCTCCTGGCAGAAAAACGGCTGGCGCAAGGCCGATAAAAAGCCGGCCCTGAATCCCGATTTGTGGGAAAAACTCTTAGATCTGACCGATATCCATCGGATGCGCTACCATTGGGTCAAGGGCCACGCCGACAACCCTAAGAATAACCGCTGCGATGCGCTGGCCGTGGCAGAGAGCAAGAAATTTAATTGAGTATTTCCTTTTTGTCATTGCGAGCCAGTGCGCACACTGGCGTGGCAATCTAAAAGAAGGTAGAACGATGCAATATTATATCTATATTCTTGCTACTAACGATAATAAGGTAATTTATACCGGTGTGACAAATAATCTGATTCGCAGGGTGTATGAACACAAAAACAGTTTTGATCCCAGGAGTTTTACATCGCGATACCATATAAATAAGCTGGTTTATTATGAATGTACGACTGATGTAAATGTAGCGATAACAAGAGAAAAGCAGATTAAGAGTTGGAACAGAAAACACAAAAATAAGTTGATTGAAAGCAAAAATCCCCATTGGACAGAATTATATAACGACATTTTAGAATAGATTGCCACGCCAGTGTGCGCACTGGCTCGCAATGACAAAGGAGAAGGAGAATGTACTTATCCATCGGTAACGATATGGCGGTGCGGGACACCTCCATCATCGGCATTTTTGATATGGACAACACCTCCACCTCCAAGCGCACCCGCCAATTTTTAGAGCAGGCCGAGCGGGAGGGCAATGTAGTTCCCTGCGACGATCTGCCCAAGGCATATGTGCTGACGGCGGAGTACGGCTTCCACCGGGTGCATCTGTCCGCCTTAAACACCGCAACCCTGGAAAAACGACTAAAATAATGAATGGGCGTCACCGCATGGTGACGCCCAACATATTTATCATAGCAAATCCCGACAAGCTTGTCAATAGAATGTTACATTTAACATTACTTTCTCTATAATTCACAAAAATGCGGTCTGATCTTTATGAAATACGCCATCTTGCGCGGGGCAAAAACCTGTGCTATTATATAGACACAAAGAGGTGATACCAATGTACAGGTAAAAACCCCCAAGCCATATCCGCTTTCCTAAAAAATTCCGATCACATAAAAGTAAGAAAAAAACGAGAGCAAATCAGTAAACGAAGAAAAGAAGTATTCGAAAATATTGTTCACGGAAGCAACTCTGACAAAACAGGAAAGGGATATGAATCTATAGAAAGCGAGGTTAACCATAGATGGAACCCACCTATTCAATGAAATAACCCCTGACAGAAACCGAACGGTGAAAGTCAGGGGTTATTTCATTGAATGCATAATTCATAATGCATAATGCTGAATGATTTTCTCGTAGCATTTCATTATGCATTAAGCATTATGCATTCAGCATTACAAAAAAGAGCCTACAAAAGTAGGCTCTTTTTTGTTTAGCACAGTTTTGCGCCGGCGGGGATGGCATCGTCTACCATCAGCAGGTGCAGCTTCTCTTCGCCCTTTTCTGTGTGGACGGCGGAGATCAGCATACCGCAGGACTCCTTGCCCATCATCTTCCGGGGAGGCAGATTGGTGATGGCCACCAGGGTCTTGCCGATGAGCTCCTCGGGCTTGTAGAATTTTGCAATGCCGGAGAGGATCTGCCGGTCGGTGCCGGTGCCATCGTCCAGGGTAAACTGCAGCAGCTTGTCGCTCTTTTTCACCGGCTGGCAGTCCTTGACCTTCACCGCACGGAAGTCACTTTTGCAGAAGGTGTCGAAATCCACATTTTCTGTGGCGTAAGGCTCGATTTCGATCTCGCTCTTGGGCTTGGACATCTCCTCCAGCGCGGCCAGCTCCTTCTCCACATCGATCCGGGGGAACAGAGCAGGGCCGGCAACGGTCTGTACCTGCACGGGCAGCACGCCGAAGTTCTCCAAAGAATCCCAATCCATAGTTACGCCGCCCAGGCGCTTTGCGATTTCGACAGCGGTGTCGGGCATAAAGGGCGCAAGCAGACCTGCGCAGATACGGACAGTTTCCAGCAGGTTATACAGAACCTTCGCAAGACGGGGGTGGTTAGCCTCGTCCTTAGCCAGTACCCAAGGCGCATTCTCGTCGATATACTTATTGGCCCGGGAAATAACCTTGAAGACCTCGGAAAGGGCATTCTGGAAGGCGTACTTTTCCATCTGCTCCTGGTAAATATCCCGAAGGCTGCAGACCATTTCCACCAGTTCGCGGTCCATCTCGATGTTGACCTGCTGCTGCTCGGGGAGTTTTTCTCCAAAGTACTTCTGCGCCATAGCAACCGTTCTGGAAACCAGGTTGCCCAGGTCGTTGGCAAGATCGGTGTTGGTGGTGGAGATCAGCAGTTCGTTGCTGAAATTGCCGTCGCTGCCGAAGGGGAAGGACCGCAGCAGGAAGAACCGCAGAGCATCCACGCCAAACCGCTGGGCCAGAATGTAGGGGTCTACCACATTGCCCTTGGACTTGCTCATCTTGCCGCCGTCTAAAAGCAGCCAGCCGTGGCCGTAAACCTTTTTCGGCAGGGGCAGATCTAAGCTCATGAGCATTGCCGGCCAGATAATGGAGTGGAAACGGACGATCTCCTTGCCCACAAAGTGGACATCCGCAGGCCAGAACTTCTGAAGACCATCCTTGGCATCGTTGCAGAAGCCCAGGGCAGTCATATAGTTAAACAGCGCGTCGATCCACACATAGACCACATGGCCCTCGTCGAAATCCACGGGAACACCCCAGCTAAAGCTGGTACGGGATACGCACAGATCCTCAAGACCCGGCTTAATGAAGTTGTTGACCATCTCGTGGACACGGGCTCTGGGCTCTAAGAAATCGGTGTTTTCCAGCAGATCCTGCACCCGGTCAGCGTACTTGGAGAGGCGGAAGAAATAGGCCTCTTCTTCGGCGTCCTGCACCTCACGGCCGCAGTCGGGGCACTTGCCGTCAACCAGCTGGCTCTCGGTCCAGAAGCTCTCGCAGGGCTTGCAGTACTTGCCGGTGTATTTACCCTTGTAAATGTCGCCGTTTTCGTACATTTTCTTAAAGATCTTCTGAATGGCGGCCACATGGTAATCGTCGGTGGTGCGGATAAAACGATCGTTAGAAATGTTCATCAGCTTCCACAGATCCAGCACGCCGCCCTCGCCTAAAACGATGTTGTCTACATATTCCTGGGGGGTGCAGCCGGCCTCCTTTGCCTTGTCCTCGATCTTCTGACCGTGCTCGTCGGTGCCGGTGAGGAACATCACATCGTAGCCGGTCAGCCGCTTATACCGGGCCATGGCATCGGTGGCCACGGTGCAGTAGGTGTGGCCGATGTGGAGCTTGGCAGAGGGGTAGTAAATGGGGGTGGTGATATAGTAGTTACCTTTAGACATATAAAATTCCTCCTGAACAAAATGCAGAATGCATAATGCATAATGCAGAATGAATGTGTCGGCGATGCCGACGAATTTATAATAAAATTTTGGTACAAAACAAAAAATCGCCCTTGACGATGCAAGGGCGAGCATAAAGCCGCGGTACCACCTTGATTCGCAGATAAATCTGCCTCAAAACGCAATAACGGGCGCACCCGGGCAGGCCTACCTATCGACCCACCGACTCCCAGACCATCTTCGGCAGCATTCTCTGTACCCCTTTCCACCAGCCGGGGCTCTCTGAACAGATATTTCTGCGTACTCTTCTGTTCCCAGTCTTTACATATCCTTGGTATTATACCCTGTTTTTCCCACATTTGTCAAGGGAAATGTTCGTTAGAATATGTAGGGGCGACCATTGGTCGTCCGTTGGTACAATCTTGTTTGTTTGGTAGCGGACGAGCGATGCTCGCCCCTACGATTCCTATAAAAAACCTCCGCCGAAGCGGAGGTTTTTCTATCAACCGAATACGATCAGCAGGAAGCCTGCGGCGATAGCAGAGCCGATAACGCCGGCCACATTGGGGCCCATGGCGTGCATAAGCAGGAAGTTGGAGGGGTTGGCCTTCTGACCTTCCTTGTTGGCCACACGGGCAGCCATCGGCACAGCGGAAACACCTGCCGAGCCAATCAGCGGATTGACCTTGCCGCCGGTGAGCTTGTACATCACAACACCGCCGAGCAATCCGCCGCAGGTGGACAGGATAAATGCCACAACGCCCAGCACCACAATGGACAGGGTCTGAATGGTGAGGAAGTTGGAGCCTACCATGGTTGCGCCCACGGACAGGCTCAGCAGCACGGTGACGGTGTTCATCAGACCGTTCTGCACGGTATCGGACAGACGCTCAGTCACGCCGGTCTCCTTCAGCAGGTTGCCCAGCATTAAGCATCCGATCAGCGGCGCGGTATCCGGCAGCAGCAGCGCTACAAACAGGGTGACCAGAATGGGAAACACGATCTTTTCGGTCTTGGACACATTTCGGGTCTGCTCCATCTTGACCTCACGCATTTTTTTGGTCGTCAGCAGCTTCATAAAGGGCGGCTGGATCAGGGGGATCAGCGCCATATAGGAGTAAGCGGCCACCGCGATGGCGCCCAGCAGATGGGGTGCAAGCTTACTGGTAAGGAAAATAGCGGTAGGGCCGTCAGCGCCACCGATAATGCCGATGGATGCGGCTTCCGGGCCGGTAAAGCCCAGCAAAACAGCGCCAACAAATGCGGCAAACACGCCCATCTGGGCGGCCGCGCCCAACAGCAGACTCTTGGGATTGCTCAGCAGCGGGCCAAAGTCGGTCATAGCGCCCACGCCCAGGAAAATCAGGCAGGGGTAAATGGACGTCTTGACACCGATGTAGAAGAAGTCCAGCAATCCGCCTTCCTTCAAAATCGCGCCGTAGGAGTGGTAAGCAGCGTGACCTTCGGTCATAAAATTGTCCCACAGCTCCTGGTGGTACAATCCCGCGCCGGGCAGGTTGGAGAGAATACAGCCAAAGGCAATACCGGTCAGCAGCAGAGGCTCAAATTTCTTGGCAATGGCAAAGTACAGCAGCAGGCAGCCAATGGCCAGCATAACTAAATTCTGCCAGCCGCCGTCGGCCAGAAAGCCGGAGATGATCTTTGCGTAGCCGGAGTCGTTCCACAGGTTTAGGAGGGTTTGTCCGATATTCATTCGTCTACCTCCTTAATGGAAATGAAGCGCAGCTCATTGATAGGCTTGCCCAGCTTGTCGGCAACAATGGCCATAATCATAGCGGCAGTTTTTGCATCCACATTGTGCAGCTTCAGCTTGCCTGCGCTGCCGGGGGCAGGCTTGGCAGCTACAGGGACGGGCGCGGGTTCAATAGGCTTGGGTGCATTCTTCTTTTCGGCGGCAACAAAGGCCTTGCCCAGTAAGATCACTACGATCATCAGCAGGATCAGCCCGAAGAAAACCACACCGTAGCCCAGCAGCGCGGTAATGCCGGCATCTCCGATAGAAATATCAAATGTGTTAGTCAGAATCATAATTTTCTCCTTGCGGGGGATCATAGATGTGATGTAGGGGCGAGCATTGCTCGTCCGATTGTACAACATCGGGCTGCGGCAGCGGACGGCCAATGGCCGCCCCTACATAACCAAAAGGGGTATAAAAAGGGGGTTGGCTTGAAAAAACCAACCCCGCAGTTATTACTTCTCAGAAAATAACCAGTTGATCAGCAGGGTGGTGAGGATAATCAATCCGATGACCACAAAGATCACCAGCATACCAACACCCATGTTGGAAAGACGGCTTACAAAGCCAGCCGGATTAAAGTAAAAGTCCATAGCTTAACCTCCAAACATGCTCAGAATGATGCCGCCGGCAATAACGGAAGCAATCTGACCGGAAACATTCACGCCGATGGAGTGCATCAGCAGGTGGTTCTGGGGGTCTTCTGCCAGGCCCATCTTGTGGACGATACGGCCGGACATGGGGAACGCGGAGATACCGGCCGCGCCGATCATGGGATTGATCTTCTTCTTGGAGAAGACATTGATGAGCTTAGCGAACAGTACGCCGCCGGCGGTGTCCACGATGAAGGCGATGAGGCCCAGGCCCATGATCAGCAGGGTGTCCACGCGGAGGAACTTGTCAGCCACCATATTGAAGGCAACGGAAATGCCTAAGAAGATGGTGATGAGGTTTGCCAGCACATTCTGGGCGGTGTCGGACAGGCTGTCCAGCACGCCGCACTCCCGGATCAGGTTACCGAACATCAAAAAGCCGATCAGCGCGGTAGCATCGGGCACGATGGCGGAAGCCACCACGGTGATAATGATGGGGAACATGATACGGGTGGTCTTAGAAACGGACTTCTGCTCATAGGGCATCCGGATCATACGCTCTTTCTTGGTGGTCAGCGCCTTGATGACCGGGGGCTGAATGACAGGCACCAGAGCCATATAGGAATAAGCGGCAACGGTGATCGCGCCCACATAGTTAGAGCCTAAGGTGTTGGCAACCGCGATGGAGGTAGGGCCGTCAGCGGCGCCAATGATGGCGATGGAGGCGGCGTCCTTGGCCTCGGGGAAGAAGATGCTGGCCATAGACAGGGTAAAGAAGATACCGAACTGGGCAGCTGCGCCAAAGAGCATCAGCTTGGGGTTGGTCAGCAGCGGGCCAAAGTCGATCATCGCGCCGATGCCGATGAACAGCAGCAGCGGGAACAGCTCGTTGGCAATACCGGCTTCGTAAAGCTCGGCGATAGGGCCGATCAGAGCGGTGGAGCCGGGAATGTTCACCAAAATGGTGCCCAGACCCATAGGCAGAAGCAAGGACGGCTCCATTTCCTTCTTGATGGCCAGGAAAATAAGCAGGCAGCCCAGCAGGATCATCACGATGTCTTGCCAGCCGAACTTCAGCAGATTTTCATACAGAATAGCAAAATTATCCATTTTGCCCTCCAATTAACCAATGACTACCAACGCATCACCGGTGGACACAGAAGCGCCCTTGGAGGTAACGACCTGGGTAACCGTACCGGCCTTGGGGGCGGTGATGTCGTTTTCCATCTTCATAGCTTCCAGCACGCACAGCACTTCGCCGGCCTTCACAGCCTGTCCGGCGGTGACATTGACCTTCAGAATGGTGCCGGGCATGGGAGCGGCGACCACTTCGCCTGCGCCGAGAGCCACGGGGGCAGCAGCAGGAGCGGCCTCAGCAGCAGGAGCGGCCACGGGGGCAGCAGCGGGTGCAGCGGCTGCGGGAGCCGGTGCGATGGCTTCGTATTCGTCTAAGAGCATTGCCTTGCCGGCCTCGACCTCCACCTCGTAGGTGCGGCCATTGAGCGTTACTTTATATTTCATAATGAGCAGTGAGGCATCGAGCGACGACAGCCTCACATCCGTCCTTTCGTTTGAATTTTTGTTTATCTTCCTTGCCTTGCCAGAAGATATTTGCAAGGGATTTTCCGCAGTATTGGCGGAAAGCGGCCGCCGAAAACCTATCGGCGCTCGGTGCCTCCCTGCTCTGCTACCTCCTTGATGGAAACAAAACGCAGTTCGTTAATGGGCTTGCCCAGCTTGTCGGCCACGATGGCCATAAGCATAGCAGCGGTCTTGGGCTCTACGCTGTGCAGCTTCAGCTTGCCTGCAGAGCCGGGAGCGGTGGGGGCTTCTGCTACGGGAGCAGCTACTTCCTCTGCCACCACATTGGCGGCGGCTTTCTTGTTGGAAACCGCCTTGCGGATGATGGCAATGATGACAATGAGCGCCAGCAGACCCACCAGACCCAGGGTCAGGATATTATCCAGCTGGGTGGGAGCAGCAGTTAAGAAAGACATAGTGTATCCTCCTTATGCCTCTACGATGGTGTAGGTGACCTCGTTTTCTTCCTTGGCCTTGCGGTCTGCGAAGAACTTTTCAGCCAGGTTGGGGAATGCGATGTAGGACAGGACATCCTCGTCGGACTTGGCCAGATCACCCAGCTCCGCGCGGGTCTTTTCCACAACGGGCTCTAAGGTGTCGGCGTAACGGCCCTCAATGGGCTTCTCGTCGCCTAAGATCTTGGCCTTGACAGCCTCGTCGATGGGGGCGGGGGTGGTGCCGTACTCGCCGCGGCAGTAAGCGGTGATCTCCTTGGAGACCTTCTTGTACCGCTCGCCCTGCAGCACATTGGTAACAGCCTGCACGCCAACCATCTGGCTGGTGGGGGTGACCAGAGGGGGATAACCCATATCGGCGCGAACCTTGGGGGTCTCCACCATAACCTCTTCCAGGCGGTCCAGAGCATTCATCTGCTTCAGCTGGCTCATCAGGTTAGACAGCATTCCGCCGGGGATCTGATAGGTCAGGCACTGGGTATCGGTGGCCAGGGCCTTGGGGATCAGCGTGCCGTCGGCGATGAACTCGTCGCGGACGGTCTTGAAATAGTCGGACATCTTCTTGGTGCAGGCATCGTCCAGATCTACCTCGTAGCCCAGCTGACGCAGGGCGTAAGCCATGGTCTCGGTAGCGGGCTGGGATGTGCCGCCGGAGAAGGGAGAAATCGCAGTGTCGATGATGTCCACGCCGGCTTCCACAGCCTTCAGATAGGTCATGAAGGCAAGACCGGTGGTGGAGTGGGTGTGCAGGTCGATGGGCATATCCACAGCGTCCTTGATAGCGGAGACCATATCGTAAGCTTCCTGGGGACCCATAATGCCGGCCATATCCTTGATGCAGATGGTGGAAGCGCCCATTTCCTTCAATTCCTTGACCATCTCCACGAACTTCTGGTGGGTGTGGACGGGGGAGGTGGTGTAGGAAATGGTGCCGGAGGCGATCGCGCCGGCATTAACGGTAGCTTCCATAGCCACTTTCATATTCTTCACATCGTTCAGCGCGTCGAAGATACGGATCACATCCATACCGTTTTCAACAGCCTTCTTTACGAACAGCTTAACGAAATCATCGGGATAGTGGGAGTAGCCCAGCACATTCTGACCCCGCAGCAGCATCTGCAGCTTGGTGCCCGGCATAGCGGCGCGGATCTTACGCAGACGCTCCCAGGGATCTTCGTTTAAGTACCGCAGGCACACATCGAAGGTTGCACCGCCCCAGCACTCGGCGGCGTAGAAGCCGGCCTTGTCGATGGTGGCGAGCATGGGCTCGAATTTTTCAAAGGGCAGACGGGTGGCGATCAGAGACTGGTTTGCGTCACGCAAAACAGTTTCCACAAACTGAACTTTTCTTGCCATAGTTAAGGATTCCTCCATTATTTGTTATATGTAATGTGATCGTAGGGCAGGGGCTTACCTCCGCACCAAGGGGGCCTTCCGGCGGGAGCAAGCCCCCGCCCTACGAATTTTGGAAAAACAGCCGGGGTTTCCCCCGGCTGTTACAGGTTACTTACTCAGCCTTGGGGCCAGCGGCGACCAGTGCCTTACCGGCTTCGTTGCCGGTGTACTTGACGAAGTTCTTCTCGAAGCGGGCAGCCAGGTCCTTAGCCTTGGCGTCCCATTCGGCAGCGTCTGCGTAGGTATCGCGAGGATCCAGAATCTTGGAGTCCACGCCGGGCAGAGCGGTGGGAACTTCGAAGTCGAAGTAGGGGATCTTCTTGGTCTCAGCCTTCAGGATGGAGCCATCCAGAATAGCGTCGATGATGCCGCGGGTATCCTTAATGGAGATACGCTTGCCGGTGCCGTTCCAGCCGGTGTTGACCAGGTAAGCCTTGGCGCCGGACTTCTCCATCTTCTTCACCAGCTCTTCGCCGTACTTGGTGGGGTGCAGCTCCAAAAATGCTGCGCCGAAGCAAGCGGAGAAGGTGGGGGTGGGCTCGGTGATGCCACGCTCGGTGCCGGCCAGCTTGGAGGTGAAGCCGGACAGGAAGTAGTACTGGGTCTGCTCGGGGGTCAGGATAGACACGGGAGGCAGAACGCCGAAGGCATCAGCGGACAGGAAGATGACATTCTTGGCATCGGGGCCTGCGGAAACAGGACGCACGATATTCTCAATGTGGTTAATGGGGTAGGAAACGCGGGTATTCTCGGTGACGGAGCCGTCGGCGAAGTCGCACTTGCCGTTTTCGTCAACGGTAACATTCTCCAGCAGAGCGTTGCGCTTGATGGCTTTGTAGATGTCGGGCTCGGACTCGGGATCCAGGTTGATGACCTTGGCGTAGCAGCCGCCCTCGAAGTTGAACACGCCGTTGTCGTCCCAACCGTGCTCGTCATCACCGATCAGCAGACGCTTGGGGTCGGTGGACAGGGTGGTCTTGCCGGTGCCGGACAGGCCGAAGAACAGAGCGGTGTTCTGGCCGTTCATATCGGTGTTGGCAGAGCAGTGCATGGAAGCCATGCCGGAAAGCGGCAGGTAGTAGTTCATCATGGAGAACATACCCTTCTTCATCTCGCCGCCGTACCAGGTGTTCAGGATGACCTGCTCACGGGAGGTCAGGTTGAACAGAACTGCGGTCTCGGAGTTCAGACCCAGTTCCTTGTAGTTCTCCACCTTAGCCTTGGAAGCGTTGTAGATGACGAAGTTGGGCTCGAAGTTCTTCAGCTCCTCGGCGGTGGGGGTGATGAACATATTCTTTACGAAGTGGGCCTGCCATGCCACCTCCACGATGAACCGGATGGCCATACGGGAGTCGGGGTTGGTGCCGCAGAACAGGTCCATGACATACAGCTTCTTATTGGAAAGCTGCTTCAGAGCCAGCTCCTTGCAAGCCTTCCAGGCTTCTTCGGATGCGGGCTTGTTATCATTGCCGAACTCCTTGGAGGTCCACCACACGGTGTCCTTGGAGGTTTCGTCCATCACGATGAACTTATCTTTGGGGGAACGGCCGGTGTAGATACCGGTCATAACATTGACAGCGCCCAGCTCGGTGAGCTGGCCCTTGTCGAAGCCTTCCAGGCTGGGATCCATTTCAGCCTCAAAAAGCTGCTCGTAGGTGGGATTGTAGACAATCTCGGTGGTGCCGGTAATGCCGTACTTTTCCAGGTTGATCTTCATATCGGTTGCCTCCTATAAAATGGTATGCGGCAGCGCCGCTTAATTATGGAAAGTCGGTGGTTTTTGAAAGAAATCCAATTTCCACCGAATATATCCTATCACATAAAAAAAAGAAAGTCCATAAAATTTTTTATATTTTGCATAAAATTTTTAAAAAAAACGAAAAATGGCGAAAAGTCATAGAATTTGGCAAAGAATAAGAGCTGTAGGGGCGATTCACGAATCGCCCGGCGCAACGAATGGCGCAATGTACCATCGGGCGATTCGTGAATCGCCCCTACGAATATATGTGACGGAATATCGGTTTACATAAATGCGAAATTATGACATATTTTGTAGTTATGTAAATGGGAGTTATCCACATTTTCCACAGGTTTGTCCACAGGAAAACCCCCTGTAAACCGTGAATTTACAGGGGGTTTCTTGAAATATGCGGTTTTTTTACCAAGAATCGGCGGATTTTTACAGGTTTACAGAACACTGCTAAAATATCACCTGGGCGGAGAAGACCCGGTCCGCGCCGGCAGGACTTTCCCGCTGGGCATCTACCGTCAGCACCGGTCCGTCGGTCAGCGCAAAATGCAGGTCGATCTCGTCCCCCTCCAGGGCTTCATTCATATAGCACAGGGTAAATTCCTGTACCCGGTGATCCTTATGAAAACCGCTGGGCAGCAGATCGTCCAGCCAGTCCATATACCGGGTGTTGTTCATATGGCCGTTCTGGTCCAGCAGGGAGTAGGTCACCTGCTTCCGGCAGGTGCTGGCCATAGGCCGGGCGGCGATGGCGTGGGGAACGGTTAGCTCCAGTCCGGTCAGCGTGCCGTCCACCAGCACCCCGCTTTTCCCCGGCAGGACCATAGTCCGGGTCCGTTCGTCCATCAGCACCCACAGGCTTATGGACCGGAACAGCTCCCGGCCTTCTGCGTCATAGGCCACCACCGACCGGGGATAGGCCACCCTTGTGGTGGGCATAGGCCAGGTCTTAACGGTGACGGTCTCCCCTAACCGGGGTAGGCGGGTCACCTGTACCCGGGTCCGGGTCACCGCCCAGAACAGGTGCTTGCCGGACAGATGCTCCCGGTCTACATTTAATAATGTACAGTGCGCCCCTGCCGCCTCCTGGGCCATATACAAAAGCACAGAGGGCTTTGCGTAGCCGAAGCAGTCGGTGTGGATATGGGACAGGGCAAATTGCATTTCATAGATGGGTTTCATAAGCGCTCCTATTTTTCTAAGGTAACAGTGTGGGTGAAGTATTCGCCCTGCCGGTAGAACATAAGCTCGACCCGCTGGCCGGCCTGGCAGGTGTCCTGCAAAGCGTTCAGCACAGCCAGGGAGCCGACGACGGAATTGCCGAAGCCGATCAGCACATCCCCCGGGGCCACCGGCCCGTTTTCCGGGGCATCCACCACATAAAGGCCGGACGGCAGGTCATATAGCTGCTGATACATCGCCGGCATTTCCTGCACCGTGATGCCGCCTACGGCGAGGGAATCCCCCTCCGGCTCCACAGGCACAAGGTCTCCCTGGGCAAAGGACAGGGGCGACTTATCCTGCTGCTGCAGCTGCCGGAACAGGTGGATATTCAGAAGTCCCAGGACACTGACAAGTCCACCCAGAAAGATCACAAGGATCAGCAAAAAGGCGATGATGCCGTTGTGCTTCTGCCGGGGAGCAGTGCGCCCGGTACGGTATTCAAATCGTTGTTCGTCCATAGGAAATCTCCTTGCAGGGTTTGTAGGGGCGACCACTGGTCGTCCGCTGAGATAAAACAGTTTTGTGGAGCGGACGAGCAATGCTCGCCCCTACATTCTCAGTTGACCAAAGGGAGTGTGAATGTAAAGGCCGTGCGGTCGTTCTGGCTGGAAACGGAGATGTTCTCCCCGTGGCGGTCGATGATATTTTTTACAATGTACAGGCCCAGCCCCCAGCCGTCCCGGTTTTCCGCCCGGCTCTTGTCAGTCTTGTGGAACCGGTCAAATACCAGGGGCAGTTCCTCCGGCGGGATGGTCTTGCCGTCGTTGCCCACGGATACATACACCTTGCTGTCGCCCTCCCGGATGGCGATGTTCAGCATTCCCTCCCGGGGGCAGAATTTCACCGCGTTGTCCAGCAGATTGTACACCACCTGGGTGATGGCGTCCTGGCTTGCCAGAGTGTAGACCGGATGCTCCGGGAAGGACACATCCACCTCCAGGGCCTTGCTGACGATCTTCTGCTCAAAGGTGATGAGGACCTGCCCCACGCATTCGCACACATCAAACCGGGAAAGGGCCTCCGGGGGGATCGATCCCTGGTCCTGCATACGGGAGATGTCCAGCATACTGCGCACCAGGCGGCTGAGCCGCTTGGTCTCGTCGGACACCAGGCGCATATAATGGCTGTGCTTTTCTGGGGGGATGGTGCCGTCCAGCATACCGTCTAAATAGCCGGAAATGGTGGTCATGGGGGTCTTCAGCTCGTGGGACACATTGGCCACGAACTCCTGGCGCTGATATTCACTTTTTTGCAGGGAGGCAGCCATATTGTTAAAGGCCAGGGCCAGCTCCTGCACCTCCTGGGGGTCGCCGGCATCCACATCCACCCGTGCCTCCAGCCGGCCGTGGCCGAAATCGCTGGCAGCCCGGGCCAGCTCCTGCAGGGGGGAGCTTTGCTTCCGGGCCATCACGGTAATGACGATCACCGCGCCCAGCACCACCGATACCGACACCAGCAGATAGGCGTCCGACAGCTTATCCAATATGGACAGGGCGGAGTTGACCGGGGTGGACACGATGACGATGCCCACCGGCGCGCCGTTTGGCGCGGGAATGGCCATACCCACCACATAGCGGGATTCCTCGTAAAGGCCCTCCACCATACCGGTGTCCCGGACCGTTCCCTCCCGGAATACCTGCTGCAGATAGCTGCTGTCGATGACCATACCCCGGTGGGGACAGCCCATGGGGGAATCGGAGCAGAGCACCAGCCGTCCCCGGCCATCGCAGATCACCGCGTCAGCATCGCTGACCCGGGTGGCGATGGACAGGTTCACGAAGAAATCCTGTGTAGAAAGTGAGCCGCCGGTATAGTAGGCGGCAGCTAAGTCCACAATGGCGGCGCAGTCCTCCTGCAGGCCGTCCTCGATCTGGCGGGTCAAAAGATTTCGCACCAGCAGCTGGAATGCCGCGCCCACCACCAAAAGGGCTGCCATCAGCACGATAGCCGCCGGGAAAAACGCCCGGCTGAAAGTGGTTTTCATAGATTTACCTCAAATCAAATGTAGGGGCGACCGGTGGTCGTCCGTAAGGCCCCCTTGCCTAAAGGGGGCTGCCGAATGCAATGAGGCTGGGGGATTCTGATGCCGCTATGCGGCATATCGCCCATTGGGCGATTATCCCTCCGTCAACCCTTCGGGTTGCCACCTCCCTTTAGGCAAGGGAGGCTTTATTACAGTACCTCAAACTTATACCCCACACCCCAGACGGGAGCATGGTATCGATTGTCTTTATAATTGTGTAGAAATATTATAATCAAAAGCTGCCGACAATTCAATAAAACAGAGAAAAGTTTACATTTTTGACATACAAAAAAGACAAGGGCGGTAAAAAACCCTTGTCTTTTTTGCTATTGCGTTACTTGCTGGTTCTGTGTGCCGTCCAGCCTGATTTTGTAAGTAGATCTAATCCCGTCACCAAAGGGATAGAAGCAGGAGTAAAATACCCAGCCGTCTTCAATCCAGGAAGATTCAAAAAATTCGTTGTCAATGCCGGTTAAATCTGCAACAAGAATCTCTTGACCCAATATGCCATCTGCAGAGAAGGTGCGCTTGTACAGCTGATGACGTTCTGTCTGGCCCATCATTCTGATTCCTTCGATTTTTATGTAATACAGGTATCCGTCAGCATAGCCGGCAACATAATCGGTAGGGCCGAATTCTGGCAGTGCGTATGAGAGTATAAACTGCTTGCTGCCATCCATTTTGACGAGCACAGTACCGATAGTTCCGACAAGTCCTGGGTTATTATTGTTGATTTTGTCGATTACAGAGCCTGTGTAGGACTCAAAGAATGCGACCCAGCCGTTTATGTAGCGAAAATCGCTTCTATGTGCTGTCACTGTTTGAATGGTGGTTTCATCTTCATAATCCTGGGGCAGATGGGAGGTGTCCAGGGGGATGTTTTTGGTGCCGGCCTGGCTGGTGGCGATGATGTGGTCACCGCCATCTGTAAAGGTCCAGGTTACAGGCAGCGCTTTTCCCTCGGTAGCACCGCAAACGGAGCAGGTCTTCGGTGCGGTATAGCTTGCGTCTTTCCAGCTATGTGCAGCCAATGCACCTTCTGTAACTTTACAGTTCTTACAAGTTTTAGGTGCTTTACAGGTTGCAGCACTCCAGTCGTGGGCGCCGGTGCTTCCCTCGGTAGCGCCGCACTTGGAACAGGTTTTGGGTTTGGAACAAGTTGCTGCGTTCCAACTGTGACTGCAAGCGGCAGGGGTGTTTTCTGTGGGCTTATTGGGTGTTTCAGTAGGTTTGTCGGGGGTTTCGTTGCGATCTGTGGTGGTTTGACCGGGTGCTGCGGTGGAAGCATTTGTGGAAGCCTGCGTTGTTTCAACGGTTTCCTCTGTGCTGTTTGTGGTTGTTTCAGTACTGTTGGTTGCAGTTGGATCAGGTTCGCTGTTCTTGGGTTCGTCCTTGCCGCAGGCTGCCAAAGTCAGCAGCATAACGCAAACAAGAAACAGCGATAATACTTTTTTCATAGGGATCTCCTTTCTGTTTTTGTCGAAAACCTTTGTAACCCAAACCGATTTTACAACCATAGTTATAAAATGTCAAGTTGTTAGTGCTATGATTGGTTATAATTTGAGGATAAATTCTATACAATATAGGTATTCAGGAGAAACGGGGTGATTGGGGTGGTAAGTGATTCTTTTTTGGTCAATATGGGTCAGCGCATAGCCCAGTGCAGAAAGTCGCAGCACCTTACGCAGGAACAGCTTGCGGAAAAGATGGGCGTCAGCTTGCAAACGATTTCCTGTATTGAACTGGGCAAAAAAGCAATCCGTCCTGAAAACCTGGTGAAATTGTGTTTTCACTTGGGTGTAACCACAGATTACATCCTTTGCGGCAAGCGGACAGAGGTGCAGATGGGGGAAACCGTCGCGAAATTGTCTGAACTATCAGCGGAGGAATTTGGCGTTGTGAAAGATTTGGTTGATTTACTCCACGGCCGTGGCTGATTGGTGGTTTTTCGTAAATGCATAATAAAAAAGTGCTTGCATAGCAAGCACTTTTTTTATAGAATTTTACAGCACTTCAAATTTATAACGCAATCTGCAAACATTAACATACATCATTAGCATGATTTGACCTCATTTTCTTCACGCTGTTACCGCATTTAACCGCAATTACCACCAGAAAGATTATTTCATGTCAGTAGTGCGGTAGTTTTTGTGGTAGTTTTTTTGCTTGCAGAATAGTGATGTTGAGTTTGAGCGAAAACATGTCGCTGTATGCGAATCTTCTTAATGAAATCCTTGCTTCCGCAAGGATGAAATCGGCTGATGCCGATGAAATCTGCTTCGCAGATGAAATTAAATCCACCTACCGCCACAGCGATTTCATCCGACCGCAGAGAGGATTTCATCATCGAAGATGATTTCACCCACCCGCAAGGGTGGATTTAGTTAAATTTGAAGTTCAAAGAACTTCAAATTTATAGCCTACACCCCAGACGGTCTTGACGCTCCATTTTTCGGAGATGCCCTCTAATTTTTCCCGCAGGCGCTTCACGTGCACATCCACAGTGCGGGAGTCGCCGAAATAGTCAAAGCCCCACACCTCGTCCAGCAGCTGATTGCGGGTGTAGACCCGGTTGGGCGAGGAGGCCAGGTAGAATAACAGCTCCATCTCCTTGGGCGGGGTGTCTACCTTTTTGCCGTCCACGGTCAGCTCGAAGGCGTCCATATCGATGACCAGCTTATCAAATACCAGCCGCCGGGCCTGGGTTTTCTCTGCACAAAGGTCCACCCGGCGCAGCACAGCCTCGATCCGGGCCAGCAATTCCTTCATCTCAAAGGGCTTGGTGACATAATCGTCCGCGCCGGCCTTCAGGCCTGTGACCTTATCGTCTGTCTCGCCCTTGGCGGTGAGCATAATGACGGGGGTGCTGCCCTCCTCCCGGATGGCCTTGCAGACCTCCCAGCCGTCCATCACCGGCATCATCAGATCCAAAAGCACCAGATTGGGACGGATCGCCCGGAATTTCTCCAGACCCTGTCCGCCGTCGGCTGCCAGGGTCACTGCGTAGCCCTCTTTTTCCAGATACAGCTGCAAAAGCTCCCGGATGTTGGGATCGTCTTCCACTACCAGTACGGAAATTGCCATAGCCAAAACCTCCTAAAGTTCTCATTTACTCTATTATAACGCATTTTTGCCTTTTGCGGTGAACTTTTTGTGAATTGTATGCCCCCGAAATGTGAACGACATATTTTATCTTGCCAGAAAATGGGTTTGTTGATATAATGAGAATGCAAAATGCATAATGCAAAATGCAAAATGAATGTGTCGGAAAAGCGGACGAATCAAAATTATTGCCGAAGGCAATACCTTCACTTTGCACTTTACACTTTGCACTTTGCACTCAGTTGGTGCAAGGAGGCATATATGAATACATTTATTGAACTGCTCAAGGCGGTGCTCTTTGGCATCGTGGAGGGCGTGACCGAGTGGCTGCCCATCTCCTCCACCGGCCATATGATTTTGCTGGACGAATTTATCAAGCTGAAGGTCACCCCGGATTTTTATGAGATGTTCCAGGTGGTGATCCAGCTGGGGGCGATTGCCGCGGTGCTGGTGCTGTTTTTCCATAAGCTGAATCCGTTCTCCAAAAAGAAAAACGACCTGCAGAAAAAAGACACCTGGAGTCTGTGGCTTAAGGTCATCGTGGCGGTGCTGCCCTCGGCGGCCATCGGCCTGGTGCTGGACGACTGGATGGACGCGCACCTTTATAATTATGTGGTGGTGGCTATCGCCCTGGTGGTCTACGGTGTGGCGTTTCTGTTTCTGGAAAAGGGAAAAGCCAAGGGCATTGCAGATGTCTACGCCATCGACTATAAGACCGCCCTGCTCATCGGCGCGTTCCAGTGCCTTGCCCTGATCCCCGGTACATCCCGCAGCGGCTCTACCATTTTGGGCGCGATCCTGCTGGGCGTTGCCCGGCCTGCTGGCGCGGAATTTTCCTTCTTCCTGGCCATCCCCACCATGCTGGGCGCCAGCGCACTGAAGGTGGCCAAATACGGCCTGGATATTGCCCAGGGCGCGGCGGCGATGCCCACCGGCACGGAGCTGGGCGTACTGCTGGTCGGCTGCGCGGTGAGCTTTATCGTCAGCCTTTTGGTGATCCGCGGTCTGATGGAATATGTCCGCAGCCACAGCTTCAAGGCCTTCGGCATCTACCGCATCGCCTTGGGCATTATCGTCTTGGGCTACTTCGTGGCGACAATGTAAAAAACGGACGAGCAATGCTCGCCCCTACGAAATGTCCGATAGAATATGTAGGGGCGGCCATTGGCCGTCCGCAAAACAACCGGGAGAGTCTTGCGACTCTCCCGGTGTTTTTACAGGTTCTGTCCTAACAGGTATTTTTTCGCCGGGGTCTTCATCAGAAGCAGTCCGGCAATGAGCACCATCACCATATCCGGCAGCATATACGCGCCATTATACAGCGCTGAGTAGATCCACGGAGTGGTCATGGTCATACCGAAAAATTCCTCCGGCATATACTCTGCCCAAATGGTAGCGCCCACCACATAATGCACCAGGAAACGGGCAACACAGGAAACGATCGTGGCAGGGACGAACTTACCCCGAAACAGACCGGCGACACCCAGCACGGAATAGGCAATGAGAAAATCGCCCAAAATGCTCTGCCAGCCGATGGCGATACCCCCCTCAAACAGGGTCTGCAGGATCGCGTGGGCAACGGCGGCGATCACACCCGGGCCAAAGCCCCACCGGACGCAGATGATGATGATTGGCAGCATTGCCAGGTCGATCGATCCGCCCCAGGGGAAGCGGTAAAATGGCAGAAAGCTCAGGATCTCTGCCAGCGCGATGAAGATGGCACCCTCGCACAGTGACAGGAGCAGATGATGCCGGTTGATGACGCTTTTTGTTTTTCTTTCCATAGAGATACCTCCCAAAAATAATGTATCGCATTGCAACCGTCTAAGGTGCAATGCGATACAGGCGTATCTCATTTGTGCATCTTTTCCTACGACGGTACTGACCGTATCAGGTTCACGGGTCAGGGCTACAAATCCCTATCTCAGCCGATGCATCGGCTCCCCGAAGACTAAGTTGTGTATGCGATTGACTACATTATAATACTTTGACAGAATTTGTCAAGCCATTTCTAAGGAAAGGGCCTTGCCGCCCAGAATGTGGAAATGCAGGTGAAATACCGTCTGACCGGCGTCTGCGCCGCAGTTAGAAACCACCCGGTAGCCACCCTCTAAGCCCTCGGCCTTGGCAATGGCAGGGATCACTTCAAAAATATGGGCAACCACACCGCTGTTCTCAGCGGAAACGGCATTGACACTTTCTATATGCGCCTTGGGGATCACCAAAATGTGGGTGGGCGCCTGGGGGTTGATGTCCCGGAAGGCATACACCAGCTCGTCCTCATAGACCTTGGCGGAGGGGATATCCCCGGCGATGATTTTACAGAAAATGCAGTCCATAATGTAACCTCCTAAAATAATACCGCAAATACGCCGGTGCTGGCCAGGGCCATAATAATACCGGCTAAAATAACGCCCAGGCAAACCGACAAAACCGTGGACTTAAAGCCCATATCCAAAAAGCTTGCGCCCAGTGTGCCAGTCCAGGCGCCGGTGCCGGGCAGAGGAATGCCCACGAAGAGCATCAGCGCAATAAACAAGCCGCCCCGGCCGGTGGTCTTTACCAGCTTTTGGCCGGCGTGTTCGCCCTTGGTGAGAAAGAAATTGCAAACCTTGCCGATGTGCTTTTGCTTTGCGCCCCACACCAAAAATTTCCGGGCGAAAAAGTAGATAAAGGGCACCGGAATCATATTGCCGATGACGCAAATGGCCAGCGCCAGGGGGAATGGAATGTCCATACCCGGGGCCATCGCCATTACCATCGCGCCCCGCAGCTCGATGATGGGCACCATGGAAACGAGAAAAATCGTCAGATACTTGGCCATTAAGATACTCCTTAAATTTGGTGCTTTTATTTTAACATAACCAAAAATAAATTGCAAACGGAAAATGTCCCATAAAAATGTAGGGGCGGATATTATCCGCCCGCAAAAACACCTCTGTCATCCCGAGCGTAGTCGAGGGATCTGTGTTCTTTTGTCGCATTGGCAGTTTACGGGAGATTCCCCCACGCGCTGCACTTGGTTGGAATGACACGGTTTTTTCGGGAGGGGCAGTGCCCCTCCCCGACGGTTACATCTTTTATTTGTCCAGAAGATTGTAGGAGAGCATCAGCAGCTCCGGCGTGCCCAGGGAGTTTTCTACGGTCACAGAGCCGAGGCCGTTGTTCAGCAAACCGGCCTGCTCCAAAAGCCTGCGGGTCTGCCGGGCAGTGCCCGCGCCGCCGTCCAACAGCAGGGTCTGTTCCCCCAAAATGGCGGCAATGCTGTCCCGCACAAAGGGGTAATGGGTGCAGCCCAGCACCAGCGCATCCAATTTGCCCACATAGGGCGCAAGAATATCCCGTAAAAGGGCCTGGGTCTCCGGGGAATCGGCCTTGCCGGCCTCGATTAGCTCCACCAGCCCCGGGGCGGGGAGCTTGACTACCTGCGCATTGGGAAACCGGGCAAGCTGCTGGGATAATTTTTCCTCCCGCAGGGTTACCTGGGTGGCCATAATGCCGATAGTGCCTGTGGGGAATCGGTCAGCGGCCAGCTTTAATGCCGGCTCAATGCCTACGATGATGGCATCGGGGTATCGCTGCCGCAGATCGCCGATGGCGGCGGAGGTGGCGGTGTTGCAGGCCACCACAAGGGCCTTTACTCCGCGATTCAGAAGCATATTGGCGTTTTGCAGGGTCAGCCGGCGGACATCTTCCGTGGCCCTGTCCCCATAAGGGGCATTGGCGGAATCGCCGAAGTAGAGAAAATCCTCCCCAGGCATCAGCTTCACCAGCTCCCGCAGGACGCTGATGCCGCCCACGCCGGAGTCAAATACGGCGATCTTATCGGTTTTGCTTGCCAAGCGCCTCACCTGCCTTGCCTTTTTGCCTATTATAGCAAAGAATTCGGCGGCTTTCAACCGGAATCTTGACAGGGGTGGCTTTTGGGTCTATGATGAGAAAAGGAAAGGAGGGAAACGATGAAGGAGAAGATCAAAACCTGGCTGAAAATTGCGGTGCAGTTTTTGCTGAATCCCCGGCTTTTGTTCTGCTTTGGCATTGCGTGGATCATCACCAACGGCTGGTCATATATCCTCTTTGGGATAGGCACATACTTTGGCATCGGTTGGATGGTGGCGGTGGCCGGCAGCTATCTGGCTTTTTTGTGGTTTCCTTTCTCCCCGGAGAAGCTGGCCACGGTGGCCATTGCCATCGCGCTCTTGAAATGGCTGTTTCCCAGGGATCAAAAGACCTTGGCGGTGCTGCGGCAGATGAAGGCCAAGGTGAAAGAAGCATTCCAAAACCGAAAGAAGAAAAATTGATGCCGTTTTACAGACCTACGGTCTGCACTCCGACATCAATGGACTCTCCCACGGCCTAATATTACCCATCCTATAAAAAAAGACAGCCTTCAAGGCTGTCTTTTTTTATGGGGTGGGTAATGGGACTCGAACCCACAACGCCCGGAACCACAATCCGGTGCTCTGCCAATTGAACTATACCCACCATATTCACTGAAATCATTATGCATTCAGCATTTTGCATTCTAAATGGCACGCCAGGAGGGACTCGCAAATCAAGGTAGCCACCAGTGTTTGCACTGGTGTCAGCAATATGCCACCGGCATATTGCATTTAAATGGTTCGAGTCCTAAGAAGGATTTTATGAACCTGATAATGCGGTGGTCCTATCCGACTGCGTAGCTTGAATGGCACGCCAGGAGGGACTCGAACCCCCGACCTACTGCTTAGAAGGCAGTTGCTCTATCCAACTGAGCTACTGGCGCATCTTTGGAGCGGGTGACGGGAATCGGACCCGCGTATCCAGCTTGGAAGGCTGGTGTTCTACCATTGAACTACACCCGCGAATCCGCCTGATCTGTGCGATTCAGCTATAAGATAGTAGCACACCAATTCCAATCTGTCAAGGTGAATTCCGGAGAATTTCCGGAATTTTTTCGTAAATGACATCCGCGACGGCGCCGTCGGCGCACCTGCAAACGGTTTCGTACCGGTCAGCCACCACCCCGTCGGCAGGGCAAAAGGCGTAGTCTGCTGCGTCCAGCATGGTGATGTCGTTCAGCGCATCCCCTACGCACACAAGGATCTTTTTGCCCAATTTTGCCTGCAGGGTACGGGCGGCTGCGCCCTTGGATACACCCTTGGCCTGCACATCCAAAATCCGGGGAGATGCCCGGAACACCTCTACCTTGTCCCCCCAGCGGCTGAGGATAAAATCCTCCATTTCCCGGAAGCGGGCCTCGTCCGCTTCCGTGCAGTCGAACATATCGGAAAGGGCCACCCGGCGCACCGGGCCGTAGGCGGCGAATTTGATAAAAGGACCGTGGTCTTTGCCGTGGACGGCAGGGGCCCAGCCCCAGTGCATCTTGTCGTACATGGCGATAAAATTTCCCCGGGGGTCGATGAGGTAATGGTTGTCCACACCCTGGATCTCCCAGTTCATCTCGGGAAAAGCCTCCCGGACCGCGTCCAGCGTTTCCCACAGGGGCAGGTCGATGAGCTGCAGGGGGGTCAGTACGCCCTGCTCCCAGGTGGCCGAGCCGTTATACAGCAAAAACGGCGCATTGGCCGGTACAATCTGGAAGAGGTCCTTCATCGTGGTGGTGCTGCGGCCGGTATTTAAGGTAAAGCTGCCGCCATTTTCCGTAAAATAGCGGATAGCCTCCAAATTTCGGGCGGGGATTTTGGAATCCGGGCCGGTGAGGGTGCGGTCGTAGTCCACGGTCAGCAAAATGTCGTCAAAAAGCGCCATTGTATTTTCCTCTCTTATTTACAGGAGCCCCTCTTGCCTCTCCCTTTGGGAGAGGTGGCTGCCCGAGAGGGCAGACGGAGAGGGTTAAAATTTGCTATTCAGTCGGGGTGAGTTTTTGCAAAACTTCCTTAAAATAGTCCGGCAAATCTGCCATCACCATCACGGGCCGGCCGTCCCGGGGGTGGGCAAAGCACAGAATCCCTGCGTGGAGGCATTGGCTGTCCTGCCCCAACTCCGGCTTTTTGCGGCCATAGACGGTGTCGCCCAAAATAGGGTGGCCGATGTGTGCCATATGCACACGGATCTGGTGGGTACGGCCGGTCTCTAAGCGGCAGCGGATGTGGGTGTAGCCCCGATACCGGGCTACCACCTCCCAATGGGTCACAGCACGCTTGCTGTTTCGCTGGGTGACGCACATTTTCTTCCGGTCCGAGGGGTGACGGCCGATGGGCGCGTCCACCGTGCCGGAATCCTCTTTGAAGCTGCCGCAGACGATGGCCTCATAAGTTCTCGCCATAGAGTGATCCTTTAACTGGGACGCCAAAACCGTGTGGGCAAGGTCGTTTTTCGCCACTGCCAGCAGGCCGGAGGTGTCCTTGTCAATGCGGTGGACGATGCCGGGGCGCAGCTGGCCGTTGATGCCGGAAAGCTGGTCAGCTCTGGCAAAGAGCAGACCGTTAACCAAAGTGTCCTCCTGATGTCCGGCGGCGGGATGGACCACCAGCCCCTTGGGCTTGTTGATCACCAGTACATCTTCGTCCTCGTAGACGATCTCCAAAGGAATGTCCGTGGCGGTGATCTCCACCGGCTTGGCTTCGGGAATTTCCACAGAAATCTCGTCGCCCATATTCAATTTGTCATTTTTCTTTCCGGGCTTACCGTTGCGGTTTACGAAACCGTCTTCGATGAGCCTCTGGGCAGCGGAGCGGGTCAGTCCCTCGGCAACCCTTGCCAGGAAGGCGTCCAGCCGCTCCCCGGAAACATCGGCAACAAAGATCATAAAAGTCTCCCAAAAATACAGTAGGGCAGGAATTACTGACTGTTTTTCAGCTTTTCGGCCTGGTCGGCGGTGGCAAGGGCGTCGATGATCTCGTCAATAGCGCCGTCCATCACCTGGTCGATCTTATAAAGGGTCAGGCCGATGCGGTGGTCCGTCACCCGGCCCTGGGGGAAGTTGTAGGTGCGGATGCGCTCGTTGCGCATACCGGTGCCCACCTGGCTGCGGCGCATACCGGTTACTGCCGCGTCCTGCTTCTCCTGCTCAATTTCATAGAGCTTGGAGGCCAGCATTCGCATACATTTTTCCCGGTTTTGCAGCTGACTGCGTTCCTCCTGGCAGGCCACTACGATGCCACTGGGCTTGTGGATCAGCCGCACCGCAGAGGAGGTCTTATTCACGTGCTGACCGCCTGCGCCGGTGGCACGGTAGACCTGCATCTCGATGTCCGCAGGATTGATCTGCACATCCACTTCTTCCATTTCAGGCAGCACAGCCACGGTAGCAGTGGAGGTGTGGACACGGCCGCCGGATTCGGTTTCCGGTACCCGCTGGACCCGGTGGACACCGGACTCGTATTTGAGCCTTGAGTAAGCACCCTGGCCATTGCTGACGAGGTCCGCTTCCTTCACACCGCCCAGCTCCGTATCGTTGTAATTCATCAGCTCGATGCTCCAGCCCATTTTCTGGGCATACATAGAGTACATCCGGAACAGACTGTGGGCAAACAGGGCGCTTTCCTCGCCGCCTACGCCGCCGCGGATCTCCATAATGACGCTTTTTTCGTCATTGGGGTCTTTGGGCAGAAGCAAAATCTGCAGCTTGCCGTGGAGCTCCTCCATAGCGGCCTTGGCATCCACATAGGTCTGCTGGCACAGCTCCTTCATTTCCGGGTCGCTCATCAGCTCCTGGGCGTCCGCCATATCTTGTTCTGCCTGCCGATAGGCCCGGTAGGTCTCAATGATGGGCTCCAAATCGTTCCGCTCCCGTAAAATGGCAGCGGCTTTTTTGGGGTCGTTATAAAAATCCGGCTGCTCAGACCGGGCGCAAAGCTCTTCAAAGCGGCTCTCCACCGCCTGCAATTTATCCAGCATAGCATTCTCCTTGATAAGATAGGTATATTTTAACATAATAATGGACAATTGACAATGGACAATTAAGGAGTCACTGTCGCGACGGATAAAATAATTTTTAATTTTCAATTTTTAATTTTTTTGTTATAATAACAAAAACGATGTTTCGGAGGGTATTATGGGAAAGTGTCTGATTTTTTGCGCCGGCGGGTTTGCAGGTCTCCTGGAGCCGCTGGGCCCCGACGATTATATCATTGCCGCTGACGGCGGCCTTGTCTATACGGAGGCTTTGGGCGTGACGCCCGATCTGATTTTGGGAGATTTTGATTCCCTGGGCTATGTTCCGGAGGGAAGCCAAGTGTTTCCTGTGGAAAAGGACGATACCGACGCTATGTTAGCGGTGAAAAAGGGACTGGAGTTGGGCTATACGGATTTTCTGCTTTACGGCAGCCTGGATGGCCCGCGCCTTGACCATAGCATAGCCAATTTTCAGACCTTGCAGTATCTGGCAGACCGGGGGGCAATGGGTATGCTGGTAGGCAAGACCCAAATCGTCACAGTAGTAAAAAACGGCAAAATCGCTTTCCCGGCAGAGAAAGCGGGCATCATATCCGTATTCTGTATGGGCGTGGATGCCCACGGGGTCACCATTAAGGGGCTGAAATATACTTTGGAAAACGGCACGCTGACCGCCGGCTTCCCCTTGGGTATCAGCAACCACTTCATCGGACAGGAAGCGGAAATTTCCGTGGAAAACGGCAGCTTGCTGGTGATTTACGATAAGTTTTAATCGTAGGGGCGATTCACGAATCGCCCGCGGGGCGAGTGATAAGCGCCGCCCCCTACATAAGACAAAAAGGAGCGGCTTGGCCGCTCCTTTTTTATTTGTCTTCCTCGGGGACTAAGTCCAAGGTAATGGACTTTACGTCGGTGCGCAGCTGTACATACCGCACGCCGGCAGCATCCAGCATCCGCTTGGAGGCCTTGGTGGTGGGGGTATCGGCATACTTGTCGGACAGGTAGCAGATCTCCCGGATGCCGCTCTGGATAATGGCCTTGGCGCATTCGTTGCAGGGAAACAATGCCACATAGATCCGGCTGCCCCGCAGGTCACGGCCATTGGCATTGAGGATCGCGTTCAGCTCCGCGTGGACTACATAGGGATACTTGGTGTCCTCGCCGGTGCGGTCCCAGGGAAAGTCGTCATCGCTGCAGCCCTTGGGCATACCGTTATAGCCGGTGGAAATAATGATATTTTCCTGGGAAACGATGCAGGCGCCCACCTGGGTGCTGGGATCCTTGCTGCGGCGGGCCGCCAGCATGGCAACGCCCATAAAATATTCGTCCCAAGTGATATAATCTTTGCGTTTCATAACAAACCCCCCTGTTTTTGGTGACTTTAGCATACCAAAAACAGGGGAGTTTGTCAATATTCGCACACACCTGTTATACGAATCTGAAAAATGAATGCAAAGTGTAAAATGCAAAGTGCAAAGTGAAGGTATCGCCAAAGGCGATGATTTTTAATCGTCGGCGAAGCCGACACAATCATTTTGAATTTTTCACTCTTTTAATGTTTCTTCCTCGTTAAGAGCAGGGCGACCGCCACGGCCGTCACGCCGCCGGCTAACTTGCCCACGATCATCGCCGGGAGCATTTGGGGCGCAAACCCGGCGGTAAAGCCCATATGGTCGCCGAACACAAAAGCCGCGCTCACCGCAAAGGCGATGTTCACCACCTTGCCCCGGCCGTCCATATCCTTCACCCGCTCAAAGGTGGCGATGGAATTGGCCAAAGTGGCGATTAGACCGCCGGCGGCGGCTTCGTTGATGCCCAGACCCTTACCCAGCTTCATCAAGGGCTTGCGCAGGATTTTGGTAACGATATGCACCAGAGGGAACGCGCCAGCCAGCACGATGGCGATAGCTCCCACGGTGGCAAAGCCCTCGCTTAAGGGGGCTAAGCCGGGAATCACCGTAAAGCCGGTCAGCTCCTCCAGGATCGCCGCGCCCAGGCCAAGGGTAATGAGGGCGATCACGCCCTTGCCGAAAATGCCAAAGCCTTTGATCATTGCCTTTTCCGCGAACACCAGCCCTAAGGCGATCAGACCGCCGATGAGGACGATTGGTATCAGATTCCGCAGGACCATCAAAAGGGGAAAGCCTGCTACCAGTCCGCCGGCCAGCACACCCACCGGCACGGTAACGATGCCCGCCAGTATGCCCTTTGCCATCGCCGGACGGTCCTGCTCCTGCAAAATGCCCAGGGCCACGGGGATGGTAAATACAATGGTCGCGCCCAGCATACTGCCGCAGAGCACGCCGCCCAAAAGCGCCGCATCCGGGTCAGCGGACATCTGCTGGGCCAATGCGCCGCCGCCCATATCGCAGGCCAAGATCGTGCCTGCAAACATGGCAGGGTCAGCCCCCAAAAACCGATACACCGGCACCACCACGGGGTTTAAGAGGTTTGCCAGCACCGGGGCAAGGCTGATAATACCCAGCATAGCCAGCGCCAGTGTACCCATAGCCAGAATGCCCTCTTCAAAGGGATGGCCAAGGCCCAGGCGGTTGCCGAAGATCCGGTCAAGGGCGCCGATAGCGGCAAAAATGCCCATCACCCCGATCAATATTTCAGGTACTGTCATGGCGCTCCTCCTGATCAATGATGGCTACCACCGCCGCGTCCACCGGCGCTTCCATGCAGAATTTGCTGGCCACCGTGCCGGTGACAAGCAGGACCTTGTCGCCCTTGCCTGCGCCCACATGGTCTGCCGCTACCACCGGGCCTAACACGGTGTCCACCACCAAAAAGGTCTGTCCCTGCAGGCAGGTGGCCTTCCGGGTGGACCACACCGCGCCTGTAACTGTTCCGATTTTCATTGCAAGATCTCCTTTGCTAAAGGTGTCAGCACCGATCCGGGGGGCGGCTGTTTGCCTGCCTGGCGCAATGCCCGCGCCTCCTCGGCGGTGATGAGCCGCTTCTGCGCCCCGTCGGTAAAGACGATGCCCAAATTTTTCATATTCCGCCGGGCGGAGGCCAGCGCCGCCCCCAACGCCCGGTTTTTCGGTGACTGGGGGAAGCCGGGGGCATAGCAGATCACACTTTTCCCCTCTGCCAATGCTTCAAGCACCTGCTCATCGGCAAAGCACAGGGCTTGCCCGATGGTCAGCGAGCCGATGACCACCGCGTCATAAGGAGGCGCGTCGGTGTAGGCATAGCCCAAATCGCAGGGCGGCTCACGGCCTATCAGCTTTGCCCGCATTGGAGGATCCTCCCCAAGTCGCCCTTTTGGAAGCCGCAGGCGTTGGCTTCGTCATAATCTAAGTGGACACGGGTCTGAAAATCCGGGCTGGCCCGCACCACCACATCGTCAAAAATGAGGGGTCTTGCCGTAAAGGTCTGCAGGCGCACCACCTGCTTGTCCGCAACCCCCATCACCTGGGCGTCGGCGGGGGTGATGTGGATATGGCGCTTGGCGACGATAACTCCCTGTCGCAGGACCACCTGACCTTTTTCTCCCCGGAGAGTCGCGCCGGGAGTGCCTTTCACATCACCGGACTGACGCACCGGCGCATCGATCCCCAAAGTCCGGGCATCAGTCATAGACAGCTCCACCTGCCCGTCGCCCCGCTCCGGGCCGAGCACCGCCACATTTTCTATTTCGCCCTTTGGGCCGATGACGGTGACCCGCTCATTTGCCAAAAACTGCCCCGGTTGAGATAAGTCCCGCTTGGGAGTCAGCTTATGGCCGAAGAGCACCTGAGCCTGGGCTTCCGTAATATGCACATGGCGGCCGGAGGCCTCCAATTCAATAAAAATTCTGTCCAGCACCTGCCGGGCAATGGTTTCAAAGTCCAAAGAATCCCTCCTTAAAGGAGCATTGTAGGGGCGACCATCGGTCGTCCGCGGACAGGCAATGCCCGCCCCTACATTTCATTTTTCAGCTGTATCATAATCAAATACAGGAAACTACTCAGTCGGTTGAAGGCCCGGAGCAGGTCCTCTCTGCCGGCGGGAAATGCCGCCACCGCCTTCAGCTCTGCATTTCTTGCCAAGCACCGGGCGCGATTGACCTGCAACAGGAGCGTTCCGTCATCGGGCATTGGCATAAAATGGGGCTGGCCGTAGAAATCCTGCGGTCGGTGGCTGCGCTCCCGCAGAGCCTTTTCGTCCATACCGCCTAAGGCTTCTGCTGTCACCGGCTCATCCAAAACCTCGTTGCGCAGAAGGGTGCGGGTATAATTTAATGCTTCCTCCAGCTGCGCGCGGATATCCCCGGTAGCTGCCGGGCAGCATAAAAGCAATTCCGCTTCCAGGGAATCCACCGCCCCCCGGAAGGCGATCCGGGGGTGGGTCTTTTCCACAAGAACCTCTGCGTTCAGGTGGGTCATATGCTCCGGTTTCGTTTCCATATAGCCGCCGGAGAGCAGTTTATAACGCTCCGGTCTTGCTTCGGCTGCCGGTAAAATTTCGATCCGCTCCCGGGTGAGATAATCCCGGGCGTCTGAGGTCAGCTGGTCGCCCTTGGCTAAATAATAGACCCGCTTGCCGTCTCGGTTACGGATATTGTCCCGGACGGCGGTCAGATTGCAGAGCATTACTTGGCGGCAGGGGCAGAGCCGGTGGATTTGCCCTTGGGCAGGATGTTATCCACCTCGGTGTGGGGGCGGGCGATGACATGGACGGAGATCAACTCGCCCACCTTTTCGGCAGCGGCTGCGCCGGCATCGGTGGCCGCCTTCACAGCGCCCACATCGCCCCGGACCATCACAGTCACCAGGCCGCCGCCCACCTGCTCCTTGCCCACCAGCTGCACATTGGCGGATTTGACCATGGCATCGGCAGCTTCAATTGCGCCGATGAGGCCCTTGGTTTCGATCATACCTAAAGAATTTGTGTTCATAAAATTACTTCCTTTCTTATCGTAGGGGGGGGGCTTGGTCCCGCCGCTGCCTCCCTTGCCTAAAGGGAGGTGGCCGAGCATAGCGAGGTCGGGGGGATAATCGCCCTACGGCCGATATGCCGCTCTGCGGCATAAAATCCCCCAGTCTGCTTCGCAGCCAGCCCCCTTTAGGCAAGGGGGCCTTTTTATTTCAGTCTTTCCAAAATTTTTGCCGTGAGGATTTCTACCAGATCTGCATCCACGGTTTGCTTTTTGACTTCCTCTGTGCCCCAGGCCACCCGGCGGATGTTGATGAGATCCATCGGCGAAATATTATTGGAAGAGGAGCTGCCGCCCACCGCGCCGCAGCCTAAGGTCAGCGCCGGGAACAGGCCTGTGCTTGCGCCGATGCCGCCCAAAGCTGCCGGGGTGTTTACCAAGAACCGGGAAACGGGGATCTGCAATGCAAATTTGCGGATCACCTCCCGGTCTTCCGCGTGCATGGCAAAGGTGTGGCCGCTGCCCTCATGGATCAGCACCTCAATGGCCTTGGCAAGGACCGCGTCCTCATTTTCCATCACAAAAAACGCCAGCACCGGGCAGAGCTTTTCCATAGAATAGGGGCGGGTCGGGCCGGCCTCCTGCTCCCGGGCCACCAGCACCCGGGTTGACGCCGGCACGGAAAAGCCGGCCTTTTCCGCCAGCACCGTTGCCGCCTTGCCCACGATCTCGGGATTCAGCGTGCCGTTGGGCTTGAACAGAAGCTTGGCAAGACACCCCGCTTCGTCCTTGTTCATAAAATAAAAGCCCATTCGGCTTGCCTTTTCCCTGACTTCCGCTTCCATAGGCGCTTCCACAATAATACTCTGCTCCGAGGCGCAGACCGTGCCGTAGTCAAAGGTCTTGGACCGCAAGATACAAGAAAGGGCCTTTTCAATATCCGCAGAGCGGTGGATATACACCGGGCCGTTGCCCGCGCCCACACCGATGGCCGGCTTGCCGGAGGAGTAGGCGGCTTTCACCATTGCCGGGCCGCCGGTGGCGAGAATCAGTCTGGTTTGGGGCGCTTCCATCAGCTCCTTGCACCCGGCCATAGCCGGAATGGACAGGCAGCCCACAGACCCCTTAGGCGCGCCGGCATCTTCTGCGGCTTTGGCCACAATTTGCGCCGCACGGGTGGTGCAGGCGATGGCCTTTGGGTGGGGCGAGAAGACGATGGCGTTGCCGGATTTCAGGGCGATCATCGTTTTATAGCACACGGTGGAGGTGGGATTGGTGCTGGGCACAATGGCGCAGATCACGCCCATCGGCACACCGATTTCCCATAGTTTTTCCCGTTCGTTTTCCTTTAATACGCCAACGCAGGTCATCTTTTCAATGGCGGAAAGTACCCGCTGGGAGGCAAACTCATTTTTGGTAATTTTATCGTTGACATTACCGAAGCCAGTTTCCTGCACCGCCATTTCCGCCAGCTCGGGAGCAGCGGCAGCAAAGGCCTTGGCAACCGCCGTCACAATACTGTCCAGCTGCTGCTGGGACATTTGGGCAAGGCGCTGTTGGGCTGCTTCTGCGGCCTTGGCCAGTTCTCTTGCCTGCTGCCGGGCCTGTAAGTCCTTATCCAGTTCCAAAACATCACTCCTGTTCAATATTTATTGTAGGGGCGACCATCGGTCGTCCGTTACCGCAATACCCACATTGTACAGGCGGACGAGCAATGCTCGCCCCTACACCCATTCATTGGGGCTTTGCAGCAATTTCTGCAACAGCTTCAGCGAAGGCGGCGCAGGCCGCCGCGCAGGCTGACCGGGTGCCGGTAAGCAGACCACCGCCGAAATTGGTGGGGCTGGGGGGCGCGTACAGTTTACATAACTTTACATCCGCTGCTTTCAAGGCAAAGTCCATGGCGTACATACTCTCCAGGGGCGGGGCGATCAGATAGGCCAAGCTGCTGCCCTCGGTGACTCCGGCTTCCTTGGCTAAGAAACTGCCGCAGCTTGATACGGTATGGGCCAAATAGGGTACTTCCCCTGCCGATTCAAAACCGATCCGCTCCAGCGCGCCCAGCGCCGCTTCCATACCGCTGCGCACCGCCCCGGGGGTGGATGCGCATAAAATGCCCAGCACCTCCCCGGCGTTGGGGGTGGAGGCGTTGGCCGCCCCGGCATAAAAGCTACTGCCAAAGCACACCTGTACATCGGCAGATTTGGTGGCTTCGTCCAAGGCGATATAGGTGGCATCGTCGCAGTCGGTGGTGATCAGCCCCAAGCAAGGGTAGCCTGCCGGCGCGCCCAATTCCTTGCACAGCGAATCGGTGGCGCTGGCCAAATACCGCACCGCTAAAATCTTTACGGGAATCATACCTTTTCCTCCGTGTGCAGGCCTACACCGGAGACCTTCTTCTTGAGAATCGTATCGATCAGCTCCGCAACATAAGCCCCGGCCTCCACCGCCGGTGTGCCCTGGGCGTGGATATTACTGACCACTGTCCGGGCAGATTCCGACACCCCGGTGTGGGGCTTGTAGGTGATATAGGCAGACATACTCTTGTCGGTGACAAGGCCGGGCCGCTCGCCCACCAGCACGCACACCAGCTCGCAGCCGGTGATGTCTCCCACCGCGTCGCCGGCGCCCACCCGGCAGTATTTCACATAAATGCCCTTGCCCAGCTCGATACCCCGGACGGTCAAACCGTCACGAATGGCTCTTGCGCAGTCCATGGCGTTGGCGGCGATGGCGGCGGAGGACAGGCCGTCGCCGATGACCAGCTGCACCCGGGGCGCGCCGGGAATGGCGGCTTTGATCTTCGCCCCGTTTTCGCTGTCAAACCGCCGACCCTTATCGGGGCGGGTCAGGTATTCGTCCTTATCCTTACACTCTGTTTTCACAGAAACAAGGCCGTTTTGTTCGCCGAAATCATCGGGTAATTCCGAGAATACCGCATCCTGGGCCGCCGCGTGGTCTGCCCGGAAACGAAGCATCGTTAAGGTCTTGTACCGGGGGCCTGCCCGGCCGCTGCCAAGGCGGGCGGGGGTGCGTTCCTTTAACCGGCGAAAGGTCTTTTCGTCGGCAGGGTCTTCCACCAAATATAATTTCCGCAGGTCGAGCTTGGACACATCGTCCACCGCCCCATCGGTATCCGGCCGGTCTTCGTTATAGACCACGGTCTTATATTCGCTGGCCTTTACCTGGGGCTGGGTGCCGTTCATCTGACTGAGGATTTCCGACACCAGATTGGTTAGTTCCTGTTTGTTCATAATTTGCTCCCTCCTTATTAGGCCCCCTTGCCTAAAGGGGGCTGTCAACGAAGTTGACTGGGGGATTTTATATCGCCCTTTTGGCGATTATCCCTCCGTCTTCGCCTTGCGGCGAATCCACCTCCCTTTAGGCAAGGGAGGCTTTTTGCCCGGTCAAAACAGCAGCGCCGAGCCGTCGCCGGCCTTTTTCGTCAGCCTGCCGTTTTCCAAAAAGCCCATTTTGTGCAGCCACCGGTCAAATTCCGCAATAGCGGTCTTGCCGGTGAGCTCCCGGAGGGTGGCCGTCTCCCGAAAACCGGTGGTCTGATAGTTGAGCATAATATCGTCGCCGTGGGGGATGCCCATAAAGTAGTTGCACCCGGCAACGGTGAGTAAGGTGGCCAGATTCTCAATGGCATTCTGGTCGGCCTTCATATGATTGGTGTAGCAGCAGTCGCAGCCCATGGAAATGCCGGTGAGCTTGCCCATAAAATGGTCCTCCAGACCGGCGCGGGTAACCTGCCGGGCATCGTAGAGATACTCCGGGCCGATGAAGCCCACCACGGTGTTGTCCAAAAAGGGCTGAAACCGTTTTGCAAAGCCGTAGCATCGGGCTTCCATGGTCACCTGGTCGGTGCCGTGGTGGGCGTTGGAGGACAGCTCCGAGCCCTGCCCGGTCTCAAAGTACATCACATTGGGGCCCTCGGCTGTGCCGTCGGTGAGGAGCAGATCCCTTGCGTCCTGCAGGGTTTGGGCGTTGAAGCCAAAGGCCGCATTACCGGCTTCCGAACCTGCGATGGACTGGAAGATCAGGTCACAGGGCGCACCCTCCCGTACCGCCTTCATCTGAGCGGTGACATGGGCGAGGACGCAGATTTGGGTGGGAATCTCCCAATGTTCCTTGATTTCCTGGAATCGCCGCAGCACCTTGCCCACCTGCTCAGGAGAGTCGGTGACGGGATTCAGACCGATGACCGCATCCCCTGCGCCTAAGGTCAGGCCCTCCAAGGTGGAGGCGGTGATGCCGTCGGGGTCATCGGTAGTGTGGTTGGGCTGCAGGCGGCAGGACAGGGTGCCGGGCAGGCCGATGGTGGTATTACAGTGGGCGGTGACGGGAATCTTGGCCGCGGCGTAAATGAGGTCTAAGTTGCTCATCAGCTTGCAGACACCGGCTACCATTTCGGAAGTCAAACCCCGGCTTGCCTTGCGGATATGGTCGGCGGTGGTGTTTTCGTCCAACAGCCACTCCCGGAATTCCGCCACTGTCCAATTTCGTATTTTTTCGTAGGCGGGGGTGTTCACATCGTCCTGGATAATGCGGGTGACCTCGTCCTGCTCGTATGGGACGGCGGGATTTTCCCGCAGATCCCCCAGGGTCAGCTCCGACAGCACCACCTTGGCCGCCACCCGCTCCTGGGCAGTTTCGGCAGCAAGGCCTGCCAGCTTATCGCCGGTCTTTTCCTCGTTGGCCTTGGCAAGGACGTCTTTCACATCCTTAAATGTGTAGGTTTTTCCCAACAGGGTCGTTTTCAGCTTCATAACATCAATTCCTTTTATTTTGTAGGGGCGAGCGTTGCTCGTCTGTTTAGGCATATCAGAACATTTGCAAGCGGACGACCAATGGTCGCCCCTACGGTGTTTGACTTAAAACCAAAGTTTTGACTACCACCGGCAGGGCCGGGCCGACGGGCATGCCGATGTCTAAATAGCTCTCCGGTTGCAGCCGTACCCGGTCGATGCACAGGCAGGGGGCTTTGGGAGACAGCAATTGGATGGCATTGCCCAGCGCTTTTGCCATATCCGTTTCCACGCAGACCAATATCTCCCGGTCACCGCTGCCGGAGACGATGGCTCTTGCCAGCTCCTGCACCTGTATATAGGTGGGGGAGCTATACCCGGCAAAGGCCAGCACCACCGTGTCCGCATCCTGTCCGGCGTAGGCATTTTGCACCTTTTCGGCGGTGATGGGCATAGTCAGCATCGCCACCGGCAGATTCTTTTTGGGCAGGGCCGCCCCGTCAGCAAACACCGTAGAGCCGGACAGCTGGGTAGAGTGGCTGCCCGCCCCCAGCACCGTTGCCCGGATGGTATGCGCCCCCAAGCGGTACTTGCCGGCGCAGAGCTTGCTTTGCCGGATGGCCGCCCCCAGGGCCACCCCTAAATCCCCAAAGGCAAAGGGGGAATGGGAGGTCTCGATGCAGTCGGCAACACCCCCGGAAAAGGAGATGACCTCCGCCTTTTTTGGCTGCCAGTGGCCGATATTTTCCTTGGTGGTCAGCTTGGCCAAAAGCGCCGTTGCCGGGCGCAGGTCCGCCGCCATCTCCAATGCCTGCACCAGTATATCTGTGATTTTTTCCAGTTGGCCGGGGGTAGGAATCTCTCCCGAACCCAGATCGCACAAGCCTTCCAGCACCGGAGAAATATAGGTTATCTCCCCGTTTTCGGCGAATTTCACCAGCCGCCCGCCTACATTTAGGCAGCCCGTGGCGGTGATGCGCCCGTTTTCGATAAAGGACAGATTGCTGGTGCCGCCGCCGATGTCCATATGCAGCACCGACCGGCCGGTTTTCTCCGAATACTCTGCCGCCCCCGCGCCCTTGGCAGAGAGGGTGCTTTCCAAGTCCGGGCCGGCGGTGGCCACCACGAAATCCCCGGCGAAGCCGGCCAAATGGTGGAGTACCTGGCGGGCATTTTCCTTCCGGGAGGTCTCCCCGGTGATGATCACCGCGCCGGTGTCCACCTGATCTTTTGTGATGCCCGCGGCGGCATACTGCCCGGTCACCCACCGGGAGATCTTCTCCCCGTCCACCCGTTCATCGGAAATCAGCGGGGTGAAGATCACCGGACTTTGGTACAAAATCTTCCGGTCACCGATAACCATTTCCGGCACGGAAAAGGCGCCCGCCCTGTTCTCCACAGACAGCTCCGATAAAATCAGCTGGGTTGTCGTCGTTCCTACATCCAAGCCGATGCTGCGCAGCTTATCCAATGCCCGTCACCTGCTGTAGGATTTTCCGCACTGTTGCGCTGTCCGGGGTCACAGGATTGGTGGCGCAGCAGGGGTCAGAAAGGGCCGCCTGCACCAAGCTGTCGCTGCACTCCCGCAGCTGCCGGGGAGAAATGCCAGCCTGGGATAAGGTTGCCGGCAGCTGCAGTTCTTTCCGCAGGCGGATGAGGGTGTTTTTCAGATTCCGCACCGCTACCGTGTCTGCCGTACCGCCTAAGCCCGCCGCCCGGGCCAGCCGGGCATATTGGGGGTTGGCGGCAGCGTTGGCCTCCACCACCGCAGGAAGCAGTATAGCGTTGAGCCTGCCGTGGGGAATGTGAAATCTGCCGCCCAGGGCGTGGGCCATTGCGTGGCACAGCCCCAGTCCCGACTGGGAAAATGCCATACCCGCCATAGTGGCCGCCAGGTGAATATCCTGCCGGACGGCGGTGTCCCCAGTGAAGGAATCCGGCAGCAGCTGGTAGGTGATCTCCACCGCCTCTGCCGCCAGCGTCCGGGAGATGACCCCGGCGTTTTTGGCTACATAGCTCTCCAGGGCGTGGGCCAAAATATCGAAACCTGCATCGGCAATGAGGCTTTTGGGGAGCGTGGCCAGCAGGTCGCCGTCCAAAATCGCCATATCCGGCAGCAGAGCATCGTCAACCAATGGATGCTTGACCCCGTCGTGGGTCAAAATGGAAAAATCCGTCACCTCCGAGCCGGAGCCGGAGGTGGTGGGAATGGCAACAAAGGTGACCTTCATTCCGGAAAAATACACCATGGCCTTGGCGCAGTCCATAGCGCTGCCGCCGCCGAGGGCCACCACCGCATGGGGCTTAAAGGCCTGCACCACCGCCGTTCCCTGGGCCGCCAACTGGGCCGTGGGGTCGGGCTTTACCTCAAAAAAGGTCTCCATCGCCTCTGCTCCCGCCGCTTTTTGGATGCGCTGTGGCAGGTCAGTCTTGGCAAAGTAGGGGTCTGCCACCAGCAGCAGCCGCCCGGCCTTCAATTCCTCCAGCGCGGAGATAGCCCCCGGCCCGGAGATGATCCTTGTCTTGCAGGAAAACGCTTGCATAAATCCACCTCTTTGGGAGCAGTATTTCCCAATTTGGGAAAAGTATGTACAGCATATTGCAGATACCTTAAAAGCCCCCTTTACACAAGGGGGCCTTTGGGTTTGACTTATTGCCTTAAAAATGCTACACTATATAAAATATGTCCTTCGGGAGGAGACCCTATGCAGGCTCTGTTTATGGCCCTGTTTGCTGCCGGGATCGTGGCGGCAGACCAGATCACCAAATATCTTGTGCTTACCAACATTCCCCTGCACGGACAGGTGGATGTACTGCCCGGGGTGGTGGGGCTGACCTATGTGCGCAATTATGGTGCGGCCTTTTCCTCCTTTCAGGGAATGCAGTGGCTGTTTGCCGTGATTTTTGTCCTGTTCACCGCGGCCATCATTTGGGAATACCGCAAAAAATCTATGAATTTTACCGCCTTTGAATGGTGGTGCATTGCCGCTGTCTACGGCGGCGGTCTGGGCAATATGATCGACCGGGTGCGCTTTGGCTATGTGGTGGATATGATCCGGACGGAATTTATGGATTTCCCCATTTTCAATGTGGCTGACTGCTTTATCTCCTGCGGGTGCATTATTTTGATGGTCCACCTGGTATTTTTCAACCGGACATTTTGGAAGAAATAACCTTACAGTGACGGGGATCTTGAGGAGACACTATGGATTTTATTACGAATTCACCCATTGAAACGGAAAAAGCGGGCGAAAAGCTTGCCGGGCAGCTGCGTCCCGGGACGGTGATCGCCTACCGGGGGGACTTGGGCGCAGGCAAGACCGCCTTCACCCGGGGACTGGCCCGGGGTCTGGGCTGTACCGAGCAGGTCACCAGCCCCACTTATACCATCGTCAATGAATACTTAACCGGGCGGATGCCCCTGTTTCACTTTGATATGTACCGCCTGCGCTCTGCCGATGACCTCTTCGACATCGGCTGGGAGGATTATTTGGAACGGGGCGGTGTGTGCGCGGTGGAGTGGAGCGAAAATGTGGAAGACGCCCTGGAAGACCCGGTCACCGTCACCATCGAAAAGCTGGGGGAGGATGCCCGGCGTATTACCGTAACAGGAGGCAGCAGCTATGATCTTAGCCTTTGAGACCTCGGCAAAAGCCGCGTCCGTTGCCCTGTTGGACAATGGAACACTGCTGGGCGAGAGCTATCAGAATACCGGCCTGACCCATTCCCAGACCCTTATGTCTATGGCAGAGAATTTGCTAAAAACCTGCGGCAAGACCCCGTCCCAAGTGACCGCTGTGGCGGTGGCGGGCGGACCGGGCAGCTTTACCGGCGTGCGCATCGGTGTGGCGGCGGCCAAGGGCTTTGCCTGGGGCGCGGAGCTTCCCTGCTACGGTGTGTCCACACTGGAAGCTATGGCTCGGAATCTGGGCATTTGGGAGGGGACGGTCGTACCCTGTATGGATGCCCGCCGCAGTCAGACCTACACCGCCATTTTCAAGGCAGAGGGCGGTAAGCTCACCCGGCTGCTGGACGATTGCGCGATTTCCGTCGCAGAACTGGGAGAAAAATTAAAAAATTGCGAAAAACCGATTTTTTTAGTTGGAGACGGCGCAGTTTTGTGCTATAATACCCTTAATGAGCAGGTGCCCGGACTGGTGCTGCCCCCGGAGCATCGGCGCCATCAGCGGGCGGCGGGGGTTGCGTTGCTTGTTCAGGAAATGATGGATGCCGGTATCCCCGGCGACGGCGCAAGCCTCACACCCAATTATTTAAGACTGTCCCAGGCCGAGCGTGAACGGCTGGAAAAAGAAAAATAAAAGGAGAGCATCAAAATGAGCGTTGTACACGAACTGAACCACCCTCTCATCCAGCATAAGCTGGCCATCCTGCGGAACAAGAAGACCGGCGTTAAGGAATTCCGTGAGCTGGTGGGCGAGATCTCCGGCCTGATGTGCTATGAGGCCACCCGGAATTTGCCCACGGAGGCTGTGGAAGTACAGACCCCTGTGGCAAAGGCTACTTGCTATAAGCTGGCAGGCAAGAAGCTGGCTATCATCCCCATCCTCCGGGCAGGTTTGGGTATGGTGGACGCTATGCTGGACCTGATCCCCTCTGCCAAGGTCGGTCATATCGGCCTGTACCGTGATCCGGAGACCCATCAGCCTGTGGAGTATTACTGCAAGCTGCCCGAGGATATCGGCAAGCGCCAGGTGTTCGTGGTGGATCCTATGCTGGCCACCGGCGGCAGCGCCATCGCCGCCATCGATTTTCTCAAGCAGCACGGCTGCCGCAACATCATTATGATGAACATCATCGGCTGCCCCGAGGGCGTGAAGGCCGTGCAGGAGGCCCACCCGGATGTGGATATCTATGTGGCAGCCATTGACGAGAAGCTCAACGAGCACGCTTACATCGTACCCGGCTTAGGCGACGCCGGCGACCGCATCTTCGGCACAAAGTAAACAGAAAAAACCAGGGTATGCGTACCCTGGTTTTTTGAATGCATAATTCATAATGCATAATGCAGAATGTTTGAACATAATTAAGCATTAAAAAAGACCTGCTGTGGCAGGTCTTTTTATGTATCTGCTTGATAAGCGATAATATCCGAAATTGTACAATTTAATGCATTGCAAATTTTGTTCAGAATGTGGCGGTCGTAACGAACAACTTTGTTCTTATAATAGTTATCGATTATCTGATACTGTATGCCGGTGCGTTTGGCTAACTCGTACCGGCTAATGCCTTTTTCTTTTAAGGCCCTATCGAGCGTTATTTTTATCATCCTCTCACCTCAAATATATTTTAGACGAGATATATGCACTTGACAATTTACTTATATAGGTATATACTTATATAAGTATGTACCAAAAGGAGATAATTATGGGTGACTACATAAACAAACTGCGGGTGTATTTAGATCAGAATCCAATGCAGTATACAGATGGAGATTCATTGTTGGAACAATTGTACTGGTGCTATACAGAGGCCAATACAATGGATAATGCTGATCTGCAAGAGCAGTTTCGCGAACTATACGATAGTATGCCGGAGCTGTCGGAGGATCGGTTTGATGTGGTTTTTTCGGCAGTCAGTTCATTGTCGGTTTTGCAGGAGAAAATGGCGTTTCAAGCAGGAGCAAAAGTGGGTGTGCGGTTAGCAGCAGAGTTGCTGGATTTGTGAACCGTCCTGCATCTTCGGCACAAAGTAAACAGAAAAAACCAGGGTATGCATACCCTGGTTTTTTAGCTGACAGTGGACAGTTGAAAGTTGACAGTTAAGGTGTCGGCTGCGCCGACTTATTAAAATCCATTGCCGCAGGCAATACCAAAACTGTCCACTGTCCACTAAAAAAGACCTGCCGTAGCAGGTCTTTTTTGTTATTCCAATTCGAAGGCGCCGGTGTAAAGCTGATAGTAGGTGCCTTGTTGGGCAATGAGGTCGGCGTGGGTGCCCCGCTCGATGATCTTGCCGTGGTCTAAGACCATGATGCAGTCGGCATTGCGGACGGTGCTGAGGCGGTGGGCA
Source organism: Faecousia sp. (assembly GCA_045645385.1). Lineage (GTDB taxonomy): Bacteria > Bacillota > Clostridia > Oscillospirales > Oscillospiraceae > Faecousia. The sequence goes on along the minus strand of JAZRIT010000064.1, from coordinate 40,358 downwards.
ATGACAAAGGTGGTCCTGCCCTGCATCAGCGCGTCCATACCCTTTTGCACCAGGGCCTCGGTACGGGTATCGATGGAGGAGGTGGCCTCGCCCAGGATCATTACCGGGGGGTTGGCCACCGCCGCCCGGGCGATGGCGATCAGCTGCCGCTGACCCTGGCTCAGCTGGGCGCCGTTGCCGGTGAGCATAGTGTTGTAGCCGTCGGGAAGTCTTGTGATGAAATCGTGGGCGTTGGCGGTCTTGGCCGCTTCGATACAGGCTTCGTCGCTGGCATCCAGATTGCCGTAGCGGATGTTCTCCATCACCGTGCCGGTGAAGAGGTTCGTGTCCTGCAGCACGATGCCCAGGGACTTTCGCAGATCGGCCTTGCAGATCTTGTTGATGTTGATGCCGTCGTAGCGGATCTTGCCGTCGGCGATGTCATAAAAGCGGTTAATGAGGTTCGTAATGGTGGTCTTGCCTGCGCCGGTAGCGCCCACGAAGGCCAGCTTTTGGCCGGGGTTTGCGTACAATGTCACATCGTGCAGCACCGTTTTCTCCGGCACATAGCCAAAGTCCACGCTGTCCATGGTGATAGCGCCGGTAAGCTTGGTGTAGGTGATCGTTCCGTCAGCCTGATGGGGGTGCTTCCAGGCCCACTGGCCGGTGTATTGGTTGCACTCGGTGATGTTGCCGTTTTCGTCCTCCCGGCAGTTGACCAGAGTCACATAGCCGTCGTCGGCCTCCACCTCTGCGTCCATCAGCTCAAAGATCCGCTCCGCGCCGGCCAGGGCCATCACGATGGAGTTTATCTGGTTGCTCACATGGCCGATGGGCATATTGAAGCTGCGGCTGAGGGCCAAAAAGCTCACCAGGCCGCCCAAAGAGATCATCGTCTCTCCGGTGGAGATGGCCAGAAGTCCGCCGATTACCGCCAAAATGGTGTACTGCAGGTAGCCTAAATTGTTGTTCACAGGGCCCATCATATTGGTAAAGGAGCCGGCCTTGTAGGCATTGATGCGCAGCTGTTCGGCAATGCCGTCGAACTCCTGCTTGCAGGTCTCCTCCCGGCAGAACACCTTGACCACCCGCTGACCGGAGATCATCTCCTCCACATAGCCGTTCACCGCGCCCAAGGATTTCTGCTGGCCGATGAAGTACTTGGCGGTGTTGCCGGCCACGGTCTTGGTGACCCACAGAATACCGGAGGCAGTCACGACCACAACACCGGTGAGGATGGGGGAGGTGACCAGCATCATCACGAACACCGTCACCAGCGTGGCAACTGATGAGATGCACTGGGGAATTGACTGGGAGATCATCTGCCGCAGGGTGTCGATGTCGCCGGTGTAGCGGCTCATCACATCGCCTGCCGGATGGGAGTCAAAGTAGCGGATGGGCAGCTTTTGCATATGGCGGAACATAGCGTCCCGGATGTGCTTCTGGGTGCCCTGGCCCACCTTGACCATGAGGAAATTGTACAGGAATGCAGACACCATACCCACCAGGTAAATGCCTGCCATTACGCACAGAAATCCGATCAGCGGCCCGAAGCTGGGATTTTCCTGGCCGATGAGAGGCTTGATATAGTCGTCAATGACATATTGAATGGATTTGCTGCTGGCAGCCTGGGCAAAGGCGGCCAGGAGGATACACAGCACCACCACGATCAGGGTGCTGCGGTAGGGCTTCATATACCCAAGCAGCCGCAGGAGGGTCTTTTTGGGGTCCTTGGCCTTGCGGCCGTCACCGCGCATTCTCACAGGGGGCATTATTCCTCACCGCCTTTCACTTGGGATTCGTAGACCTCCCGGTAGATGGAGGAGGTTGCAAGCAGCTCTGCGTGCTTACCCTGGGCGGCGATCCTGCCGCCGTCGATGACCAAAATCAGATCCGCATCCTGCACGGAGGCTACCCGCTGGGCGATGATCAGCTTGGTGGTGCCGGGAATTTCCTCGGCAAAGGCCTTGCGGATCATGGCGTCGGTGTGGGTGTCCACAGCGGAGGTGGAGTCGTCCAGAATCAGGATCTTGGGCTTTTTGAGGAGCGCTCTTGCGATGCAAAGCCGCTGCTTCTGTCCGCCGGACACATTCTTGCCGCCCTGCTCGATGTGGGTATCGTAGCCATCGGGGAAGGAGGTGATAAAATCGTGGGCACAGGCCAGACGGCAGGCGTGCTCCATTTCTTCGTCGGTTGCGTTGGGATTGCCCCAGCGGAGGTTATCCTTGATCGTGCCGGAGAAGAGCACATTCTTCTGCAGCACCATAGAAACCGCGTCCCGCAGGGCGGTGATGTCATAATTCCGCACATCCACGCCGCCCACCTTCACTGTTCCCTCGGTCACATCGTAAAGCCGGGGAATCAGCTGCACCAGGGTGGATTTACTGGAGCCGGTACCGCCCAAAATGCCAACGGTCATACCGGGGGCGATATGCAGATCCACGCTGTCCAGGGCGTTTCTTCCGGCGGTCTTGCTGTACCGGAAGGATACATTTTCAAAGTCAACAGAGCCGTCGGCCACCTCTGCTACCGGATTTTCCGGCTGGGCCAGGGCGGGGTTTTCCGTCAAAATTTCGTAGGCGCGGCGCATCGGCGCGCGGCTCATGGTGTACATCACGAACACCATAGACATCATCATCAGACCGCTCAGGATCTGGCCGGTGTAGGTAAACATGGCGGTCAGATCGCCGGTGTCCAGCTCACCGCCCACCACCAGCCGGGCACCTAAGTAGGAGATCACGATCATACAGGTGTAGACCGCCAGCTGCATCAGGGGGTTATTGAAGGCCATGATCCGCTCGGCCTTCACAAAGTCCCGATAAATCTCGTCGGAGGTGCCGGTGAATTTCTCCACTTCCTTGTCCTCCCGGACGAAGGCCTTTACCACGCGAATGCCGTGGATATTCTCCTGCACCACATTGTTGAGCTTGTCGTAGGTCTTGAACACCCGCTCGAAAATGGGGTGGACACGGGTCACCAAAAACATCAGACCGAAGGCCAGCAGGGGCAGCACGATGCAGTAAATGACGCTCATTTTCGGGCTGATGCGGAAGGCCATGATCAGCGCCAGCACCAGCATAACAGGCGTCCGGAAGATCATCCGGATGGACATCTGGAAGGTCATCTGCAGCGTTGCCACATCCGAGGTCAAACGGGTGACAATGGACGAGGAGGAGAATTTGTCGATATTGGAAAAGTCAAAGGTCTGCACCTTGGCGAACATATCGTGGCGCAGGTTGCGGGCGAAGCCGGTGCTGGCATAGGAGGCAAAGAATGCCGATGCCACGCCAAAGGTCAGGCTGCACAGGGCGCATAGCAGCAAAAGTCCTCCCTGCTGCAGCACCGCGGTCATATTGCCCGTCTCGATGCCGGTGTTGATCAGCTTGGCAATGACCAGGGGGATGAGGATCTCCATGGTGACCTCTCCCACCATACAGATGGGACTGCCCAGAGAGGCCCATTTATATTCCCGGATGCTCCGGGCAAGTGTTTTTATCACAGGTGTTTCCTCCTATTGGAAAATCTTCTCTAATGTACTATTCTATCAAACCTCCGCTATATTGCAAGAGGCATATAAAAAAGTTTACAATTTTCTTCTGGTTTGGTATACTGAAAAACAGAGGGATGTAGGGGCGACCATTGGTCGTCCGCTTGTACAAGGTTGTATTCGCGGTAACGGACGAGCGAAGAAAAGCCCCTACGATTAGAAACGAGGTGTTCCGGTGAAAGCAGACTGTCATATGCATATGGTGCTGGACGGGGTGGAGTGGAAAGCGGCCATTGGGCGGCACAGTGTGACCCCGGATGAAAAATTTATCCGCAAGACCCTGGGCATCTACCGGGACTTAGGCTTTACCTACCTGCGGGACGGCGGCGACCGATGGGGTGTAGGCGCGAAAGCCCGGGAGCTTGCGAAGGACTACGGCATCACCTACCGCACGCCCCTTGCGCCCCTGTGCAAAGCCGGACACTACGGCAGCTTCATTGGTGCTATTTATAATAATGTAAAAGAATATGCTGCCTTGGTGGCAAAGACTCGGGAAAGCGGCGGCGATTTCATTAAAATTATGATCTCCGGCCTGATGGACTTTGACCAATTTGGGGTGCTGACCCAGCCGGGCCTTGACCCCAAGGAGATAAAAGAACTGATCCATATCGCCCACGCAGAGGGTATGTCCGTAATGGCCCACGCCAACGGGGCGGAAACCGTCCTGGCGGCGGCAGAGGCCGGGGTGGATTCCGTGGAACACGGCGCGTATTTAAATGATGAGGCGCTGCGCGCTATGGCGGAAAACGGCGCAGTTTGGGTGCCGACCCTGTCTACCATTGGCAACCTACGGGGCAAGGGTCGGTTTTCGGAAGCCGATGTGGAGAAAATCCTGGAAAGCGCCCTTGCAAATGTGGAAAAATTCTATAATATGGGAGGCCTGCTGGCCGCCGGTACCGATGCCGGCGCCTGGGCCGTCCCCCACGGCAGCACCACCGAAGAGGGCTACCTGGCCCAAGCCGGGGTAACAGAGGAAGCTTTGGAAAAGGGCCTCACCGCCATCCGGGCAAAATTTTAGGGACACACTATTTGTGCGTCCTTTTTATTTAACCAAACGGTTAAATATTTCTTGACAACGAGGAATCGATATGCTACACTATATTTAACCAAAAGGTTAAATGAAAGGAAGGCGATACCGTGGGCATCCAAAAAACCATGAAGGCCCTCTCCGACCCTATCCGCCGGGAGATTTTGGAGCTTCTGAAAGCCGGCAGGCTTTCTGCCGGTGAAATTACGGAGAAATTCCCCGTCACCGGCGCGGCTGTTTCCAAGCACCTGTCCGTGCTGAAGGAGGCGGATCTGATCCGGGACACCCGGGAGGGCAAATTTATTTTCTACGAACTCAACGCCTCTGTTTTGGAGGAAGTCATGCTGTGGCTTGTTGGCCTGAAAGGAGCGGAAAAATGATTAAGAAGAACTGGAAAACGCTGGCGATTACATCGGTAATCATTCTGCTGCCCATCGTGGCAGGCCTGATTTTGTGGAATCAGCTACCGGAGAGAATCCCCAGCCATTGGAATGCGGTCGGCGAAATCGACGGCTGGAGCAGCAAGCCCTTTGCGGTGTTCGGTATGCCGCTGATCCTGTTGGGCTTCCAGTGGCTGTGCGTGTTGGGCACTGCCGCAGACCCAAAAAAACACAACCATTCTGATAAAATTTTGCACCTGGTCCTTTGGATCATTCCGGTGCTGAGCGGCCTGCTGAGCGCATTGACCTATGCCGTCGCATTGGGTAAAGAGGTGCGGATGGAAGTGGTGATGCCGGTGTTTATCGGTCTGGTGCTGGCCATCATCGGCAATTACCTGCCCAAGTGCAAGCAGAGCTACACCATCGGCATTAAAATTCCCTGGACGCTGAACAGCGAGGAAAACTGGAACAGAACCCACCGTTTCGCTGGCAGGATCTGGCTGATTGGCGGCCTTGTGATTATGCTCACAGGCTTTTTCGGCGGCTTTTGGATATTCTTTGGCATCGTGCTTGTGATGGTCCTTGCCCCGACGGTCTATTCCTATATTCTCCACCGCAAGGGTATATAAATAATGTAAGGGCGGCGATTCAGCCGCCCTCTTTTGTTGCTGGACTTTTGGGGAAAAAGTAGTATAATAGCCATATCCTTACATAAAGAGGGTTTTACCAATGCAAAAAACGAAAAGTGCCGTCGCTGTGCGGTGGCTGTATCTGGCCGTTGGCGTGATTGCCATGCTCTTTGCCGGCGTGCTGTACGCCTGGTCGATTTTAAAATCGCCGTTGGCTGCGGAATTCGGCTGGGGCGCATCTGCCCTTGCCCTGAACTTTACCCTGGCTATGAGCTTTTTCTGCATCGGCGGTTTGCTGGGCGCGCAGATTTCCAAAAGGGCAGGTCACACAGTGGCTCTGCTGATTGCTGCCGCTTTGGCTTTTGCGGGATTTGCCCGGACCGCATCTCTGCGGGGTGGCTCTGTGGCGCTGCTCTACATCAGCTACGGCCTGCTGGCAGGCCTTGGTATCGGTATCGCCTATAATGTGATCATCGGCACGGTCAGCGCCTGGTTTCCCGATAAGAAAGGTCTGTGCTCCGGCTGTCTGATGATGGGCTTCGGCGCGTCCGCATTGATTCTGGGCAATGCCGCGGATAAGCTCTTCAAAAGCGATTTGGGCTGGCGCAGTACCTATATGATTTTGGGTGGCGCCATTTGTGTGATTTTGATTCTTTCCGGCCTGCTGCTGAAAAAGCCCGATGGGCAGGAACTGCCCCAGCCGAAAGCCGCGAAAAAAGCCAGCACGGAAAACTTTGAACGGCGGGACTACACTGCCGCTCAGATGCTCTGCCGCCCTGCTTTCTGGATGGCCTTTGTCAGCATTTCCTTTTTGGCTGCCGTGGGCAGCTCCGTCATCAGCTTTGCCAAGGATCTGGCCCTTTCGGTGAAAGCACCGGAGGCGCTGGCGGTGTCCCTGGTGGGTGTGCTGTCCGTGTGCAACGGTGTGGGACGGATTTTGACCGGCGCGCTGTTTGACGGCATCGGCCGCCGGAAGACCATGCTCCTTGCCAATGTGGTCACCATCGGCGCGGCGACTGTGACTTTGGTAGCGGTTTGGGTTGGCTCTCTGCCCCTGTGCATTGCCGGCCTGTGCCTGACCGGTGTGTCCTATGGCGCCTGCCCCACTATCACTGCCGCATTTACCTCGTCTTTCTTCGGTATGAAATATTTCTCCACCAATATGGCGCTGATGACCTTCACCGTCATGGGCGGCTCGCTGATCGCCACTGTGTCCAATAAGGTCCTGGAGCTCACCGGCGGCTATACCGCCACCTTCGGAATGCTCCTTTCCCTCACCATCGTGGCATTAATTCTGAATATCTTTATTCGTAAACCTTAAATTGAAACCGCTCCGGCTTGTGAACCGGGGCGGTTTTTGCTATTGCAAGCCATTGGCGATGGATGCCACCAGGGTGTACATTTCCTTTTCGCTACGGGTATTGTGGGCCTTGGTGATGATGACCTGCTTTTGGGCTTCGGTCAAATGGGCATAGCGGTTCATGGCTGCTGTGTTTGCGGAAAGAGCAAGACCAAATCCGATTGGGATGTTGTAGAAATCCATAATTATTTCTCCTTTCATTTACGGGCGGGCAATGATCACCCGTTCTTTATGCAGCATCCAGCGCCGATGGGACTGCCGGACATGTGTGTGTGTCAAGGATAGGACAACGAAAATCCGCGCATTTTTTAAAATGCACGGATTTTTTAGGTGGGAAGATCAAGGTGCTTTCCTACGTCTGTTCTTCAAGACTCTTTTCAATATACGATCAGAGAAGAAAAAACGGAAAAGCTCTCCAATAATAGGATTTCCAAACAGCAAGAGAATCCCTGCGGTAATGATAACAACATAAAGCGGTGAGGATAACAATTGGGGGAATTTTGCGGCGATTCCTTTTGTGGCAAAAGCGTGAAGGATATATACCGGAAGTGTATTTTGCCCTAAGGCGGTTATCAAGGGAAGCTTTCTTTGTATTAGGGGCCACAATATTGCTACAACGAAAACCACCCATACAAAAGATGCACATATGATAATCAAGCGATAGAGCAAATCGGCAGGGAGCTTACTATAGGGGTAAGATCCGTAAAAAGCAGTGTTGGGCAATTTGCAACGGTAAATAGCAATGACAGTTACGCATAATGCTGCTATAACAGCACCTGTGCGTAGTGTTTTGTGTTTGGCAGTTGCGGTGTCCGGCTGACGCACGGAGTACTTGCGGAAATAGTAACCAAGCAGAAACCAGGGCTGAAAAACAAAAAAGCGGGACAACGCCATATAGTGGCTCATGGTTTTATCAAAACCGATTGCCAACGAAAGGATAGTTGTGCAAATCAGAGCAAATAGCTGCTTTGGGATAGAATCGGTTTCATATGCAGGGATCAAAAGCAGATAGAAGGTACATGCGACCAAGAACCAGAGATGCCAATAGGGTGTTGAAAATTGGTACGGCGTGTCATTATTCAGCAACCTCTCTGCAGTGATGTACAATATTTGGAAAATAAGGAAAGGGGACACCCAACCAAATAAAATTTTCTTAACATTATATCGGGCAAAATAACCGGTTATAAAAATAAAAACCGGGATGTGAAAAGAATAAATAGTTTGATAGAGGAACCGATGCCCGCGAAACGGCGTGCAAACTTCCAGCAAATGGCCTATAACAACACAAACAATCAGAATTGCTCGGATATTATCAAAACCGTAATCGCGAGGTTGCTTTTCTGTTTGCCTGATTGTGGATGGCTGCAATGTGTTGGGCATATTATGCACCTCCTATTTTCTATGAATATAGCAAAAAACGGGAAAAAGTCAAGAAAAAGAGGGCGGCTGTCAGCCGCCCTTAGATTATGCCATTGTGCTGTTTGCAAGGCTTGCCACGAGGTCGTGCATTTCACGCTCTGAGCGGACATTGTGCGCTTTGTTGAGGATCGCCTGCTTTTGGGCTTCGGTCAGCTGGGTATAGCGGTTCATGGCTGCTGTGTTTGCGGAAAGAGCAAGACCAAATCCGATTGGGATGTTGTAGAAATCCATAATTATTTCTCCTTTCATTCTTCTGACAAGCCTCCCTTGCCTAAAGGGAGGTGGATTCGCCGAAGGCGAAGACGGAGGGATACGAATCCCCCAGTCAAAAATCATAGATTTTTGACAGCCCCCTTTAGACAAGGGGGCCTTTTGCTCTATGCGGCTGCATCAAGCATGTTTTCGATGAAGATGCCATACCCGGTGGTGGGGTCGTTCACAAGGACATGAGTCACCGCGCCGATGAGTTTGCCGTCTTGAATGATGGGACTACCGCTCACGAGTGTGTCAAGTATAGGACAAAGTTTTTCACCATATTTTTTGCTGATCTGCTCGATTTTATACGAAATATTGCGTAATATCTGACAAGATTTCTAAACAAGCGTTGTTACCCAATCCAAAGTTTTTACATATGCAAAAAGAATTTCACTATTTTTACACTATTTTTCACTATATCAATGTTGATATACCAAGTTCATCTGCTGAGATGAAGAAAACTGAAGCTGTATAGAATGCAGCTTCAGTTTCTTTATTTGCTATTGATCGTTTAAAAAGACTTCTTGTTCAATTGTTTTACCGCAGTTAAGAATTTCGCGGATCGCTTCATGAAACAGCCGGTATTCCCTGTTTTGAAGCATTTCTTCCAAATTGCGAAGGTACTTTGCTGTGCGCGCGAGTCCGAAGCCCGAGTATTTGCGTACATCTTCTGCGGACATTCTCATCGGCTGCAACTCCGGAATAATTTGTTGTAGATGGGAAAACATCTGGAAGCCGCCCAAATCAATATCTGCCCAGAAAAAGACAGGAATCGCGGGGGGTAGGGAATCCCTGATTTTTTGTATCAACTTGCGTTTTTGTGGACTGAGAAAACCACCATGATAGATTACCAATTCAGATCCTTGGATTTCTGAATTCAGATATTCATCATAGTTAGTCTTGTTCTCAATGAACACGACTTTCCGAATGTTGGACAAATCGAATCCCTGAATGTCATCAACAGAAGAACTCAAAATAGCAAGTCCACAAGGAAACAGCGCCGAGCAATCAACCATACCTGTTGAGGTAATAATTGAGAACATCCCAGACATCTCGTAACTCTCAGGGCGGGCGTAAATACCCAAGTAAGCTAATTTATCTCGCCACCCCATCTCCTGATGCTGGCAGAGCTCCTTCAACTCAAGATCATGTTGCTGTGCAATACGCAGAAATTCATCCCGAAAATCCCGTTCAAAACGCTTGCTGTTTTGGAAGCAACGGATACTGAAAGCACGCATCGTACTAGCTGTTCCATGAAGTGCATCATACTGTAACAGCACAGTAAGGAAGGCCCCCAGATTGCCCGCTTTGTCGGAGAAGAAGGATGGAATACGATATGTACTTCTAATTTTCTGCGCTGTCTCCATCTGCCAACTCAAAATCCATGGTGTTGACACACCAGAAAGTGCTTGCTCTATCTCAGCAGCAGCTGACAAAGCGGTATCCTTGGGATGCATTTTCCCAATTGTGCCATATGCTTCGTAAACATGATCCAAGTTTAGGATGAGTTCAGAAAAAACGGGCCGCCCTGAAATCCATGTAATGGTAATTAGACCTTGCTGCTCACACTCCTCGGCTGCTTGATTGTATGCATCTCTTACTTCAGCATCTTCATATGAATACTCAGGAAGATCCTTGTTGTCGACGCGCAGCACAACACGCCGCTTTGATACGCCTGGCTCCAAAAGGTGCTTGCTGTTCTCGTACTTATCCAGCAGTCTTGTAAGAATCAATCTTCGTTCCATGCAGACTCCGTTTCTTTGCTCCAAGTAAGTACGTTCATATTATACTTATCCTTGCGAACCAGTAGCGTTTTGTCAGCCAGAGGGCCAATATCTGGCAGCTTATCCGGCGGGGTACAAATGATGGCCTGCAAATGCATCTTGCGTAGCAAGCGAACACTTTCGATAATGCGATCACTGTCCATTTTGTTGAAAGCCTCATCAAAAACAACCAAACGAACAGTGTTATTAGCAACACCGGATAGATTGTTCACTTGGTATAGCTGTGCAAAGGATGCCAATACCGCAATATAAAACGGCGTCTGCGTCTCACCGCCAGACTTGGTATTCAGCGTTTGTGACAGCAGCTGCTTATTGCCATTCTGGTCCGTAGTTTCCAAGTCGAACTTTAGGTAAGTTCTGTAATCTGTATATAGATCGATATTTTGCTGAAGTTCGCTTTGTTTTCTGGCATTTAACTGAGTGTCATCCGAAACAGTGATTCTACCAAACAGATCATCGATCAATGCGCCGTATTTTTCTTGAAACGCGAGGGCGAAAATTCCGCCTTCACCTTCTCTGTTTTCCGGTGCCATGATCATGTTGTAATAATCTGCATAGTCAGGATTACTGCCAACACAGAATTGATAACGATCCGTGCCAAACTGAGCCTGTTTTAGCGCTTTGTTCAGGTTTTTAACCTGCGCTTGGACCTGCTCAATACTGGAACCCAGCTTAGCTAAGAAGTCGTTCTGGAATTGTTCCAAAGCACTTTCACGTGCTCTTTTTATCTTTTCCCTGTACTGCGGCAATTCACTTTCAGCCAACAAATGACGTTCAGCATCATACTCATCGTTGTCCATAACCTCAACACGGAAGGAACAAGGCTTAAAATCGTCAGCATATTTCCTTCGAGCCTGGAACAATCTGTTTCGACTGGCATCCGCATCTTTTTGAGCTTGGGCAAATGCGCCGCCGTCCCTAAAGTTTCGCAGAATCACTTCCGGTTTTTTCAAACGGCTCAGTTCTTGGTTATAGCGAGGAATACCAATAGTATCGCGGAAGGTTGCCGAAAACTCTTCACTAATTCGATCCTCTCTGGAAGTAAGAATCTGATAAACATCTGGTAACTTGTCATATTCCAGTTCGTAAACACGGGCTTCGAGCTTACCTTTTTGCTCGGAGCATTGTGTTCTCTTACCTTCCAGTTCTTTGACTTCTTTCTCGAGAGCGTTAATCTGTTCGTCAAGCTTAGCAACCCAAAATAGATCCAAATGGGAAATCTGGTCAGTGATCTTATCAATTCTTTGCAGGATTTCCAATCCGTTCAAATAATCTGCCTGTCGCTGGACCAACTCATCTTGAACAAAGCGCTGTGTAAAGAGAAATTCACGATTCTTCTCTTTTTTCAGCTGATCGTGAATAGGCAACCAGCGTTGCTGTTCAGCCTTAAGCTGATGAATATCTTTTTCTATACGTGCAATGCGAAGCTCAACCGCCTTTTTGCCGATAAAGGTGTCTTCCATTCTATCCTTGGGTATTGGGCGGGCAACATAACCGGAGTATACCATGCCGTCAGCAGTAATGGCAGTTTTGTGTTTCCGTAACTGCTGAACATGTGTACAACACACAACGCGTCCGAGAAGATAGTCAATATAATCCCTTGCTAGCGGATTCGAGGTATCCACCTTTTTTGCAAGACTATCATCCCATGCCGGCGCAAAGCCTTTTTCTCTCAGTTTCCCAATATCAACCAAGCCGAAGGATTGTTGGGGATAATCGTGCTTGATACGGTCATAGAGAGTTAGTGCATCCCGATAGAATTCGGGCGATACCAGAAGATAAAACTTTTGAGTGTTCAAATATCCTTCAACGGCACCACGCCAGGAATCTTGACCATCAGCGATTTCCAGGACATCTGCTAATATTTCCACGTTGACTCTTGGGGTGGATTTCTGACTCAGATGATCCTCAATTCTCTTTTTCAGGTCAAGAAGTCCCTTAGGATAAGGTTTCACATTCCGATGAAGATTGGAAAGCACAGCTTCGGCAGAATCAATATTGCCTTCGACATCTGCCAAATGAGTTTCAACGTGATATGCTGCATCACGCAGGCATTTAGAAAACTGTGCTGTTACTTGCTGCGCAGTTTCAAAATGACTCAATGCATTACGGAAACTGTCGCTGGTACACTGACACAGAGCGCCATATGCCTCCACCATATTAGATGCAGCTTGCAGCAGAGCATCAAGGCAACTATCACAAGACCAATCTGCTATGCTGTTGCATACTGAACACAAAACCTGGGCCTCTTTTTTGATTTCTAATGCCGTATTATTTAGCAACGCAGCAAGTCGGTTGCGTTCCTGCTCTAATTGCGCTTTTTCTGCTTCAAGGCGATTCTTTTCCTGAAATACATTGCTCGTTGCCCGATCTGCGATCAATTCCTCTTTGCGCTTAGTTTTCTGTGCTATTTCGTTACTAAGCCGCTGATAATCATCTGCAGCCTGAGTGATTCCCTGTTGACAATCTTCCTTTTCCACTTCCAGCTTCAGAATCTGATTTTCAGCCTGCACTTTCTCAGCCCATAAAATCAGAAAGCTTTGTTGCTGCATTCGGTCAATCGCACTGTTCATTTCACGGAACAGACGATTGAGTTCTGTCAATGCAGTAAGCTTTTCTTCCTGACGCTGTGCAAGTTGTTCGTGGCGTTTGTAGTCACGAATGTTTTGCTGCATAGATTCGATATCGGGCCGCTTGGGTATATCGCAAATATTTTCAGTGATAAACTGCTGAATATCAACAATTGGCCGGAAAGAAACTGCTTTTTTCATCATGCGGCAAACTTGATCGCTGTGTACATTCCATTTTGCCAACATATCTCTTCGGTATTGCGGCCCCGTTTCGTAGAACTTAAAGTGAGCATTCGGAATAGCCTTAAAATAGGTCCGAAGCTCAGAAATCGACATAGCTCGGCGATTTACCAAATAGCATGACTCCGGAATGGTACCGTCATAAATGAAGAACCTGTTTTGCTTGCTGCCATCACTATGACAATCAAAGACGATTCCTGTTACAAACTGCTTGCCTTCCTGCTCATCGCAAAACTCACATGCTATGTAACTGGAAAAGTCTTTGCCCCGACGAGATTTCGTACTGCTGGGATCCATATCCGCTCTGAGATATCCGTCCAATGTACGCTGTGAACTCTCGTTGGCCGCTTTGTTAAAGTTTCGAGCATTTAACTCACCCAAGAAAACAATTTGCAATGCATCAATAACCGTAGATTTACCTGCACCGTTTTTGCCTGTGAGAAAATTGATATCATCGACCTCAATTAGTTGTTTGGAAAAATATAGCCAATTAATCAACAATATCTTCTTCAACTTCTTCATCGTCATCCTCCTTTCTAAGAGTTCGAACGATCGCATCCAGCTTATCACTTGGAACGACAGATAAAATCGTTGGCATAATTGCAAATTTGCATGAGGTTTGATTTAGTCTTCCTTCAATGCGTTGCACAACGCTGTGATTTTCCATAATGGTAAGCGCACGCTTAACTTCGTCCATATTAGGCCGAGTAGGTAAAATTGCATAATCCGTTACAACTTTTTCCAGAACGTCACGCACTGTGCAGATTACGTCATGCTCAAGTCCTGCTCTGTCCTGATTTTCATCGTAGATCATACGCAAGGCCAGGACAATTGCAGTTGCCGTCTTGTTTAGCGAGCATCGATTTGCCTCATCGGTATTTCTTACATAAAAGTATCCATTGAAGTCATCGTGCAGAAGTGTCCAGTCCAGGAGACTTAAATAACCAGCAACTTCCTGTTTATGTGTCATTAAAAATAAATAATTGGGATTGCTAATCAATCCTTTGTCCGGTTGATATGTCATGCGGACAATATAAGTGCGGCTGAGGAGGAGATTACAGACAGTTTTAAATTGCTCCAATTCTCTTTGAGAATAACCTCGGATTGCTTCAATGCTCATTTCTTTTCCTCCTTCCGAACAAATCGCAGCTGTGGAATCGAATAGACGCCTTCTTTATAAGATCCTTCAAGTTCTTCAACATGATAAAAAGTACCGGTATCGTTGCTGTTTAGTACAGCCAACAAGCTCATAATATAGCCTGTATCATCAGATAGTTGCATATCCTTGGAGTAGCGAACAACCTCATTGCCGAAGCGCTCGCGCATATATGCCAGTACAGCAGCTTTCCCATATCGGGAGTGCAGCATGGCTATTAATTCAGAATCAACTTCAGGAGAAGGTGTGTCCTCAATCTCCACCGGTGCAACAATTGTTCTTTTGCGTGGCCTTTTTCTATACCATAGGCTTTTCTCTGACAAGAACGACTGTTCATAAAGTTCAAACATAGGTTGAAGCTGATCCAGCAATTCGCTGGCTCGCCGATTTCTGGACAATGCAGATAACAAGTAATTTAAATTACCACGCACATTATGATCGCGATTTGTCAAATTCTCTATTTTTTGTGTTGTTGCCCGTGTGTACCGGCGCACTTGATCATCTATCTCATCCAGATAGTCTGCTTCCAAAGTGTCGTATCGTTCTTTCACAAAGAATATTTTTTCTAACAAATCACGTCTGCATTCCTCAACACTGTCTTTGCGTTTGTCTTGATATGCGCTGTTTGCCATGGCCAGCAGGAGCGCGTCGTCCGTTAACCACGCGTCCAGAATGGTCTGAATTGGGATACGGTATTTAGGCACGGAGTCTTTGATCTTTAGGGGGCGGATGTATGCCTCAATTACTCGTTGCCCAAAATCGTCAAAGTGGGAAGAGAGTACTTTGTTGATTTCCTGCATTTCAATTTGGATCTTAAAGAAGTGTTTCACATTGTGGTAGACCGTTTGCAGCATTTTTCTAAGTGCCTGTGTGTTATCATAAGCACTGTAAATAGCAAGCATCTTCTCGTATGCAGTTCCGCTGTCGTAGGCAACCTTAAGAGAGGAGTATGTGCTGAACACATAGGAGTAGCCACGCTTGGGAGAATCTTCCGTTAGCTGATGTAGCAATTCCAAAAGCCTGCTGCTGTATTCCGGTACGGTGATATATTCCTCAAAGTCTTCTCCGCGTTGCTTTTCATACCATCCTTTACTGCAGAGCTTACGCATAAGGAACCGAGCTCTTCCGGAAATATCGCGCAGTTCTTCTTCGTCGATATCTTCTCCCTCGAAAGTAGCATCTGCAAGCTGCTGCTCCAGCCGTGAGCGCAGCATAGAGTAAAGCATATCCTCTGGAATTTTTAGATTATCGCCATATGTGCAATAGAGCACTTCCAGTGCATCTGCGTACAGATGGCGATTGGGAGATGCTAAAATAGAGAATAATTCAGATGGAATCGCTTCAAATAGTTTCATGGGGATACCACCTCAACAGGAGTGTAAAATGGATGGAATATTAATATACGATGGGGTTAGACCAGATATTGCTTTCTATAACGGGATAACCTATGGCGGGCTGCACTGTGGAGATTGTTTTCTTTGCTTCACAGAGGGCAAATGGTCCCCTGTAAGATTAGAATGGAATGATGGCTGGGTGCTGTGGCAAAACGGGTGTTTACAGGCAATTCAATATGGTTCCATAGTTAGAATGGCTATATAATAGCGTATAGATGCTGCGTTTCTCATGTGCAATATATCAGATGAATAGTCCAATTAAACGCCCTTATTTAAAAATACGATCGATATTGATTGAAAAACTAAATGCAAGTTTTTCTTATACTCTTGCCCCCAATAATGGCATTACCGCATTCCTCCTTGGAAAGCGGTTTTATTTTTGCTGCTTCCATAGCTGTTATTTGGGTTGTCCATATCGGAAACGATAGCCGTTACCCATGTCATCTTTCCGATATTAGCATCTCTACGGGAACACCAACTAGCAAAAAGCATATTCCCCGATGCCTTTTTTAGCGTGTCCGTAATTAACTGCTTAGGCCAAATTCTATTGTCATCGCCGGACTTTATATAGAGAAAAGCGAGACGTTTTCCAAGCACAATCCGAGCAGTTGCTTCTGGTAGTTGGAAATTATTGTTTTTATCATAATCTGATTTAAATAATTTAAAGACTACCAGTTCTGCGCATCCTGATTGTGAAAACGCATAGAATGGGCCGTCATAACACAGTTTAAAATCTCGTTTGTCAATATATTCATCAAAGGCATGCGCTAAAAAATCAATCGCATAGGAAACAGGATCAGTATATATTTCGTTTTCGCAATATTGATCTTCTATGCCCAAGAAGATATCAACACAGTTTTTTAGTTCCGTTAAATCGCTGCGTGTCTTATTGGTTGCCGGTGTTATCACAGAAATAAAAATCAAGTTGTTTCTGCAGATTTTGATGAAGTCAAGAGCGTTGGTAATATCTTCGGGGGATGCAAATTCGGAGACAATAAATATATTACTAAGTTCTGCTAGTGTTGGTAGCCACAGTGGAAAAGGTGCTGAGAAATAAATAATCCTTTTGTTATAGCTCTGGATATTGCTATAACTAAAAGTATCCCATTTACCCAATTGGCAAATACCAAACATATTATCTGTCTGCGTTCGAAACATCCCTCTTCTCCTTATGCTATAATCTTTTACTCATCAATCTCTGAAAGAATTGAATTGATTTTTATAAATGTGTTTAATGCCACATCAAAATCCTGTTTTTCATCCGTATAAAGCAGGGTTTCGTGCAGGGATTCGTAGGTGGAACGGATGGCTGCGTCAAAGTGGTGCTGCCACGCAGGGAAGCTATAAGGACCAGAAGGATCGTACTCAGCAGAGATATTACGGCGGCCAATATAGAAGGAGTCCGTTGCCTTTGTTAATTGCACTAGTCTCTTCAATTCGCCTTTATCTGACAAGAATGTTTGAATCTCTGGCATCTGGTAGAGACGGGTTACATCGTAGATGTGCCGCACCTTGCGTTCTAGAGAACCGCAGATGGCATGGCGTTTTACAGACATAATCTTGTCGATAAATGTCCGTTCAATGTTCAGCGTGTTGATTTCTACCGGAGTTAATTCAAACCTGACAATGTCATCAGCGAACCCATGGCTTTCTAAAAACTCATGAATGTAGGTTTTGACAGTGCGTTTACTGTAAGGATCTGGACGGACGGTACTGCCGATTTCCAGTTTTACCCGATTTTCCGGCTCTCCAAACCAGACATACATACTCTTGCTCCGGTCAGAGCGTTCTTGAGGGATCTTCTCGGTTTGGGCACCGACAGACATGACAGCCTCAATCTTCTTGATGGCTTTGTCGCAAGCCTTGTCAGACAACTCCATACCCAGGAAGGTTAAGTCAATGTCTTCAGAAAAACGGTCGATAGAACCGGGATAGCATTTACTCAGAGATGTACCACCCTTGAACACGCACTGCTCTGCGTAGGGGCTATCTGCCAGAGCTTTCAGCATCATTACAATATAGTAATCTCGCTCTACAGCAGATTCTGAAATATGCTTGTCATTGGCGACAACAGTAATAAGCTCCCGAAATTCCTCAGGATAGGTGTGCAGTTTCATAGATTTCCTCCATAGTTGGGTGTTTGTATTCCGACAGAGAAGAAAGATATCTGTTAAGGTTGTTCGGCACATGATAGTGCGCCAAGATATTCCGCAGGAAAGAGATAGTCTTCTTTTGATACTTCATTTGCCGGCAGACTTGTTCAAAGACCTCGTCGTTGTAGTTGATGGCAAACTGCTCGCAGAATTTAATAAACTGGGTATAGTTCAGGTCTTGGATCTCACCGAAATTCTGTAGCACTTCCATCATGTGGATCATACCTTTAACTTCTGGTGTATAGACAAGGTTGCAGAATTGCAACAGAACATTGCTGATATTTTTGGTTTGCTGCTCCAAAGCAGAAGAGAATACCTCTACTGTTTTTGAAACCTGTGTCGTTAATTTTAAGTTGTTATAGAGAGAGTAACCTACAACAGTTCCTTTGTCTGGTTCTGTGAAAGCAGACACGATCTCCTTTTGAGAAGGAGGAACGATGCCGTATTTACTTGCTTTTGGACGATAGTAAGTGCCCTTGGCAATCTTACAAAGTTCACCGGCTTTGCACAAACGTTCCAGCGTTTTATAGTACGCACTTTCTGTGACTTCGCTGCTGAGCTGCTGGGTGTATAGTTTGCTAGCAAAGATTAGCTCGTTTTCGGGGATTCGCTCAATGGTCTGACTGACCTTATGGGTACTTGTCATACGTTCCACCTCCTTTTCTGCATACTATTGTATGCTGTAAGAAGTAGATTGTCAAGTAAATTCTGATTTTACTTGACAACTCACTTTATGCACTCATAATATCCAAGCAGTTGTGTGTTAAGAGCGTCAAGTAGCTATTTCTATAACAATCGCATTAGCTCTTGGTGTCGGTGTCTGTATACATCAACACTCATAACAACCATAGCGATTTCACCGTTCTTAATGATGCTGATCGGTTGATCGCTTTCTAAGCAGAGGGCAGATACACGACTGGTCAGTTTCATATCGCGAATTGGAATTGTCATTGGCACAGAGAATTCTTTCGCGAAATCTAAATTGCCATTTGCATCGCGGAAGCGAAAATGGTTATTGAAAAAGTCTGCATTCATAATGACAAGTTCTGGTTCTCCGTTCCGGGTGATAAATATCGGTTCAAAATGCTGCTGACAATACTCACAAATACCGGTGGTGTCTTTCAAATCGGTCAAAGGTTTAAAAATTGCCATAACTGTTACCTCCTAATGTATGTTTGATTGTTGTGTTGCGAATTTCTGTTGACAAGATAATAATCTCACGACCTTTCTATGATAGTATGGAATAATGAATTTACTTTATTGTGGTATTATTTTGGGAGTATATGTAATAAGTGCCAAACGGTTTAAAATCCGTCTGGCACTTAATTTTTTGCGAATATTCTGTTTAACCGGCTGCCTCCAGCATGTTTTCTATAAAAATTGCGTAGCCCATGGTAGGATCATTGACTAAAACGTGGGTCACCGCGCCTATCAGTTTTCCGTCCTGAATGATCGGCGAGCCGGACACGCTGATGTCAAGTAGGGGACAAAAGAAATTTGTGTTTTTCTGCAGATTTTATGCGTTTTTGCAGGTAAAAGGCAGGCTTTTATATGGCTTGACCAGAATCCCTAAGTTGATATGGATGAAATGTCGAAAACCACTAATATGTTCATTTTGTCATTCCACTTGAAACTGGACGGCTGTATATCTTCTGTGTTTTTCGGATACACAATCTGTCTGCAAGCTGTTAGCGGCAAGGAAAACAGCAGAAGTAAACACATCATTTAAGTTAATGTTTTATGTTTGTTGTCTTGAAGTGGCCTTTCTCATTATTTGCGACCTTGCTTTTTGAGTTCTGCAAGCAGTTTTTTTCCTTCCTCGATCAACAGCTCTGCAACACCTGCCTTGAAATTAGAGCTTCTTGCCTCGTATCCACCTTCATCATATGCTTCCTGCGTTGGGAAATATCCTTCATAGGCATTTGTGGCGCAGGTAGGAAGAATAAGATCCCAGCCTTCTGCCTCCTTCAGTCCCCGTCCAATTTCCGTAAAAGGTTCCCCTGGTAAACCAACCAATGCTATGTTTCCAATGGCAATGGAGGACAGGGGCATCTCGAAGAAGGCCGGACCGTTTTCCAAAAGAACCATCCGGGCAGCTTCCGCCACCACAGTGGTGAGCATCATGCCGCTATAGGGCAGTTGATCGTCTTTGCCTGCAATGTGAAGATTGTTGATTCGGTGTGCCTCTGCCAGCTGGTAAGGATCAGGCATATTGGATGGTATTTGCACCATTTTTTGTCCGTAGCACAGGGTGTCGACATCCACATAGCAGACCTTGTCAAATACCTGCAACACACCGCCAGCAACTACTCTGCCCATATGGCGGGCATGACCGTAGCCGCGGGTAACATCGTCAAAGTCGTTGACAAGGTCGTTTAGGTCACCACCTTGGGGATGGACATTTACATGGTTGATATCGCCCTGCGCACCGTTGAAGAAAATGCACTTTGTATTGGGGATAGCCTGTTCCAAGGTGCTGCACATGAAACCGGGCCAGTCGGCGCTGATCTTGCTGCCGCCTACCACATCCGGATGATTGCTGAAGTTCACCAAAACGAGAGAGTCCTCGTCCCGGACAAACCTTAGCACATTCACGCGCTCGTCCACCTGACCGATGGGCGCAACAATATCCGGATTCTCCACACCGGGATTTGTCTGCACACTGCCGTCTTTCATCCGGAAACGGCGGACAAAGGCAATTCTAGGCGCAGTGCCTACGCCATAACCCATCCGGGCAGGCTTTAAATCTTCCAGTGCCAGTTTTACACCTTCCACAAGCTTTTCTTCCAGCTCCTGTAGGTACTCCATATTTAAGGGATTGTCTGAATGGATGTCAGCGAAGGGACCTGTGTGGGTGTGGGTTTCGTGAATGTAAATAGCCTCCATAGGCAGTCTTGTTTCTTGGCTAATTCGTGCAATAATCGGCAGCAAAGTTTCTCTGGTAATACCGCCGTTATCGATGCTGATCAGCGCAACCTTCTCTTCTTCACAGGAAAGAGCCAAAGTTCTGGCATACAGCTCGTCCAGTACCTCTTCGGCAAAACGAGGAATGAAGTAGCCATAAACACTGCATCCCAGCGCAGGGGTCACGTTAACACGGGAAAAACCGGCTTGTAAAGTGTTCATAATCTGTGCTCCTTACAATTTTCTTACAGATAGGAATTAGGGTTGATATCCCGCAGGTCTGCTACGGTGTTGTTCTTTTCTGCGTCGTAAATCTTCCAGATGACACGCAGACTTTCCAGGGCGGTTCTGCCGCTGGTCAAGGGGGTCTTATGGTTCAGTACGCAGTCTACAAAGTGGTCGATCTCGTTGTTGGTGTACTTCTTTCCGGTGCCTGCATCCCAGAGAATCTCCTTGGTATTCTTGGAGGGCTTGCCCGGTTCGTGGGCTTCTTCCTTGGAATAATAGGTAATGGTGCCTGCGTGATGATCATAGTCAAACAGGCCCTTTTCCGTATGCACCTGGAAATCATAACCCATACGGGTGCCTCTTGCGCCCCAAGTAGCACCGTGGTAAGCAACGGCACCGTTTGCAAATTTCATCGTTACTGCTGAGGTGCCTTCGCGCATCATCCAGGGTGTGCCCAGGTTGGTGCCGGTGTGGGTGCCGGAAACAGGCTGACCCAGGAACCACAATAAAAGGTCAATATAGTGGCAGCCGTGGGAGAAGAGCTGTCCGCCGCCCAGCCTTGCGGTGGTGGGCCAGTGATCCCAGTTACGATAGGTAAGCTGTTCTGTCCAGACGGACATCATAAACACCTTGCCGTATTCACCGCTGTCCAGCAGTTCCTTCAGCTTCACGATGCCCGGCCAGTAACGGACAGGATAAGCGCACATCAGCGTTACATCCTCCTGCTCAC
Organism: Faecousia sp.; assembly: GCA_045645385.1. Lineage (GTDB taxonomy): Bacteria > Bacillota > Clostridia > Oscillospirales > Oscillospiraceae > Faecousia. Next base: position 18,603 of record JAZRIT010000064.1, on the reverse strand, counting down.
AGGTTTCGATCAGCTTCAGGCACTCTTCTTCTGTGTTGCACAAGGGCTTTTCCATCAAAATATGCTTTTTCTGATGGGCAAAGTACATACCGCACTCATAGTGCAGATCGTGGGGCAGCGCGATCAGCACAGCATCCACCTTGTCGGTAAGCTCCCGATAGTCAGTGCAGACGAAGGGGTCGTTGCCCAAAACCGTTGCCACATCCTCGGCCCGCTGACGGATCACATCGCACACGGCCGTGATTTCCAGCGCCTCGGTGCAGTCATTGACGGCCTTTGCGTGGATGTTCATCATGTTACCGCAGCCGATTAAGCCTAAACGAATTTTTGTCATTGTAAAGTACCTCCAAATTTGATATACTGCAATTATAAGAGCAATGAAGTGCCTTGTATTTGCACAAAACAGACCAATTTGGTACAAAAAAGGGGAGCCTATGAAAAATTATGCAAAGTCGCCGGTTAGCAATGTTGTGACTGTAACAAGCATTGCTACCGCCTTGCGGGCGGATCTGCGCAATCGCATTGCCGGTACCGAATCCCACGATTTCCCGGAAATTTTCTTTATGGCAGAGGGCCATGGGCATACCATCGTAAACGGAAAGCGGCACGACCTGAAAGCGGGACAGATGATCCTTTATGCTGCGGGTTCCGTCCACGGAGAAGGCACCGGCGGGATCGCGGAAATTATCAGTTTTGAGACCGCAGAACCTCTGTCTGCGCAGTATTGTGATCGCGTTATTACGCTGACGGGGGAGCAGGTAATTCACTTCCGCAACATCGTCCAGCAGACGATCCCGCAGCTTGAATACCGGGTCGGCGTGAGGGGTATGGTACTGAAAAAGCACATAGATCCCCATAGGGTGCAACGCATCAAAAACGAGCTTGAATTATTCCTTCTGGATCTCATGCGTCCGCCTGAACGGTATGAAGTACAAAAAATGAATGCTGTCACAGACTACATGATGCGCAATATCCGTAAATCGCTGACCGTTCGTGAAATATGTACGGACCTTGGTTTAAGCGAATCTTCCCTCAAGCGGCTGGTGCGGCAAACCTGCGGCCAATCCCCTCTTGCCTATTTTACAGATTTGAAAATCGCACAGGCAGAATGGTTGCTCCTTCACTCTGCTTTGAATACGACACAGATCGCCGAACAATTAGGTTTCTCTTCTGTACATTATTTTTCAAGAGTTTTTAAGCAAAAAACCGGCCAAACGCCTACCGAATTAAAAAAGACATCTCATAAATGACCAAGAAACGGAAGCTGTAGAAAAGCTTCCGTTTCTTGTTGCGATCCCCTTATCTCTTCACTATGCCGCAGCGTCTAACATATTCTCAATAAATATCCCATAACCCCTTGTCGGGTCGTTGACAAGGACATGGGTAACGGCGCCGATGAGCTTGCCGTTTTGGATGATGGGACTACCACTCACTTCTGTGTCAAGCAGGGGACAAAAGAATTTTGTGTTTTTGGCGCGGTTTTTATGCGTTTTCGCAGGTAAAAGGCGGGTTTTGACACCTTCCAACCGCTGTCCTTAACTTGACATAGATGAAATGTCGAAACCGGTCGCTATTAAATTTTTTCTCACTTTCGACAAATTCCGATTTTGGGGGATGCGCAAGTGTTCTTTTGTATATTATGAAGCAAGTCGCAAGCTACCGGCGGTAGCCTGCGACTCGTTAGATTTGAAAAACAGATTTATCAACTAGTCTGACTGTTTATATAGGATAAAAGCCAAAAATATTGCGCAAATACCGGATATGAGCTTGCCCACAATCATCGGAAGTACATAAGTTTCATCAAAGGCCATAGTAAAGGCCAGATGAGAACCAAACACAAACGATGCTGAAACGGCAAAGGCTGAATTGATAACGATTCCTTTTCTGTTCATCTTTTCCATAACGCCAAAGGTTGAGGCATTGGTAACCAGTGTGGAAAGAAACGCCACAGCTGAAAGGCTGTCGATTCCAAGCCGTACGCCCCACCGACCAATGGGTTTGCTCAGCAGTTTTGAAATCACGTACATAAAAGGAAGCGCTCCGGAAAGTGTAATACAGGCATTTACGCAGATCAAGGCTGCATTTTCCAAAGTGTCAAAATGTTCGCAGACAGAGCGATTGGTAAGGAAGGTGAAAATCGCACAAGCAAGGCCTGTGATGGACACGATCTGCATTATTTTCCCAAAGATGGAAAATACTTTAACACACAGTTTTGGAAGCAAAAGCAATCCCACTGCGAGTACCCCTGAAAGAATCAGTAACGGCAAAAGATCTATCAGTAAAACCATAAACGGCAATTTGCAAAGCAAGCCTGCCACGAAACAGCCCACAGGTATCGTGACAATGCCACAAAGAAGTCCGAAAAACAATTCCTGGTGCAAGTCAGATTTGACGATACCGGTGGCAAAGGGGATGGTAAAAGAAATCACACATCCCATCATGGAGGACACCACATAGGCATTATAATTTCCAATATCCTGTGTTTTGCATATCTGTTGAGCCAGTGACATACCGCCCATATCGTTGGCAAACACAGATGCAGGGAGAATAGAGGGATCGACCCTGAATATTTTGTAAAACCATTCAAAAGCAGGGGTGAGCCACACGCCAATGGCCGGTGCCAGCACCAGTATACCCAGCATAGATAATGCCATGGGGGTAAACAGGGAAAAGGCCCGTTCAAACTCCTTGCCTAAGCCAAATCGGTCTCCCAGCAGTTTATCGGCGGCTCCAAGGAATGAAAATACCAATATGATCACTTGAATCGCATTCAAAGCGCCACCTCCCGGAAGCCTCTGTCAGTGAGGATCCATTTTGTAGTGAACCCTATGCTTTTCAGCAGCAAGGTTGCCTCTTTAAAATGGCAATCGATAAAATGCTTGTCGTGACAATCAGAGGTGATCACCGCGCCAAAACCGCAATCAAGGAATTCCTTAAGGAAATCTGCCTGGGGATAAGGCGCTGAACGGTAACCGCGGGCAATCGCACCAGTGTTAACTTCAAATAAGGGGATGCGCCCTTTCAGGGAATGAATGGCATCAAATCCCGCTGTGAGATACTCCTGGGAAGCGGTGTCAAAAAAATGACCCTTGTCATTGTTTTTAGCGATCAAGTCGAAATGGCCAAGGATATCAAATTGTCCCTTTTCCGGCAGCAGGCACAGTGTTTCAAAATAACGCTTGGCAAACGCCAGTCCGTCGCCTCCGAAATGCTCACGAATATAGGTGGTGGTTGCATCCAAATTCCGGTCAAAGCTCTGAAAGCGCTCGCCAAACTTTAGGTAGTGGACAGAGCCAATCAGATAATCGAAGCCGGTCAGATCAACTTCGGAATACAGATCCACTTCCAATCCGCAATAAATCCCAAGCTGATCCTTGTATTTTTCCTTGAGGCGGGAGATTCCTTTTTTATATGCTGCAGTTTTATCTCCCTGCCTGATAAACAGCGGCGAATACGGCATATAAGAATGACCGGAAAATCCGACAGAGGAAAAACCTTTTTCCAGCGCAGCGACCACAACTTCTTCAGGTGTGTCAGCTCCATCGCAAAAAGTTGAATGGATATGTAAATTTTGCAATGTGTCCATTTTTATATATCTCCTTACGATTTGCTTGTGTTATACCAGGCTTTTGCCTTCCCAGTCCTCATCCGGCTCTATGCCCAGAAGCTTTGTAATTGTGGGGGCAACATCCAATATGCTGACATCGCTGAGTTTTCTGCTGGTATCAATGCCGTTGCCTAACAGGAGTAAAGGAGTGGTCATATCTTCCGGAAGATCGCTGCCATGGATTCTGTCATGCCCACCGTGGTCTGCGGTTATGATGACCGCATAGTCCTCCGGCAGAGAATCAAGAATCTTTACAATGTTCTTCCAGCTGTTATCCATGGCCTCCATATACAGCTTGCTCATCCAGCCGTCCTTATGACCGGCCCAGTCGGTATAACCAAGGTATAAAAACGCAAAGTCGGTATAATTGTTGTTGAGGTGGGTGATTGCCATCTCGGTTACTTTGTTGTTCATAGCAGGGCGACCGATTTGCCTTCCGGAACAGTAATAAGAAAAATCCAGCGAGCCGGGACGGGAAAGGTCTCTAAGTTGCTCCCAACCATAGAAAAAAGCACTGTACATTTTATTTTGCTTAATTACTTCACAAAGTCCGTTAATCGGTCTGACCTGAGGTGCATAGGTGTTGGTGGTTGTTCCGTGTCTTGCCGGGTCTACACTGTGAAACAGCGACATATGGCAAGGAAGTGTCATGGAAGGGAACACGGTTTTCGCATTCAAAGTGTATAGAGATTTTCTCAAGATTTGCTGTGCTTCAGGGATTAGGGTTATAGCATCAGGCCTCATTCCATCCACAAGAATCAATAGTGTTCTCATATTTTTTCTCCTCCAATATAAAGCTTTATATGATTCTGTGCATACAGATTAACTGTTTTCTCATCCAAATTGCCGTCAGTAATATAGTAATAATTCTCAGATGTATCGCATAACCGCAGAAGTGCCCGCTTTTCAAATTTACTGCTGTCAGCCAATATGTATGTTGTAGTTGCAGATTCGATCAATTGCCTTTGCACCTGCAGCAGATCGTCGTTATAACCGCATATGCCAAAAGAAAGGGAGATGGCGGTAGGGAAGATGAACGCTTTCTGCACAGACATATTGCGCAATGCATCCAATGTCTGTAAGCCGCAAAAGGCTCGTTCACTTTTCATAAAACTGCCACCGGATAAAATTAACTGAAATCCTTCGTGGTCAGATAGAATATTAAAAACATCAAGAGAATATGTAACGATGGTCAAATTGGAAAAGTTCTTTTTCAAAGCTTCTGCAAAAGCAATGGCGGTACTTCCCTCGTCAATACCGATAATATCGCCTTCTGAAATATGCAGCATTGCAGCTTCAGACAGGGCCTGCTTTTCAGCAAAATATTCTTTCCGCCGGGCAGAAAGACTATGCATAGGCTTCATTTCTTCTGTTGCAACCGCGCCACCGTGTGTTTTTCGTAGTTTCTTTTCTTTTTCCAAAAAAAGAAAATCTTTGCGAATTGTTTCAATGGATACATCAAATAGCTTTGCAAGCTCTGTTGTTTCCACTTCACCGTATCTTTTTATCAGCTCACATATTTGGTCTCGACGCCTATCCGCTAACACTCCAATAACCTCCAACTTTTTCAAATAATATCCAATATATTAACATACGTTTTTAGAAAAGTCAATCGCAATATCAAAACCGGTAGGGTCATCCTGTGGATTGTCCCTACCGGAAAATAAGATTTTTATATTCATCTATCAGGCAGCTGCATCTAACATATTCTCAATAAAAATTCCATAGCCGGTAGTCGGGTCGTTCACGAGGACGTGGGTCACGGCGCCGATGAGTTTGCCGTTTTGAATAATCGGTGAGCCGCTCATACCCTGGACGATGCCGCCGGTGGCTTCCAGCAGGTTGGGGTCTGTGATTTTCAGCAGGATGTTCCGGCCGGTAGCGCCTGCACCGGGATAAACCTTCAAAATCTCCACAGAATATTCCTGCACCCTGTCGCCCTGCACCGTGGAGCGAATGGCGGCCTGTCCGGTGTGGACGTCCTTGGCTGTGCCGATGGGGATCGCTGTGCCGGACCAGTCCTTTTCAAAAGTTCCGAAAATGCCCCGGGTGGTGTTTTTGTATAATGTGCCGATGGGCGCGGCGTCCTGCAAGGTTCCCATCAGCTGGCCCGGGTTGCCGCAAGCGCCCTTTCGCACCGATACCACGCAGGCCCGGTAGGCATTGCCGGAGACCATCTGCAAAAGCTCGCCCCGGGGATTGTTGACTCCGTGACCTAACGTACCGAAGCGCCCTGTGTCCGGGTCATACCAAGTGACTGTGCCGATGCCGGTGACCCCCTGCTTGAGATAGACCCCTAACTTCGGGCCGTCGGCGGTGACGGTGGGGCAAAACCGGACGGTATCGGATTTTTTGTTCCGCTGGACAGTCAGCTCCACAGTCCCCTCGGACCGCTCCAGGGCATAGCGCACATCGGCGGCGGTATGCACAGTCCTGCCGTTGACGGCCAGGATCCGGTCGCCCACCTTCAACCCGGCCTGCCGGGCATCGGTCCCCAGATTCTCGTCAAAGGCGGCAACGGTGACGGTGTTGTCTCCCAATTCCAGGCCGATGACCTGCCCGCCGGGGATCAGGCTTTGGGCATTGGCGGCCACACAAACGAAACATAATAATATAAGGAATAATCCTGTGCGATTCAAAAATTTCTTCATAATCAGCCCCTCCTTGTTATCCTTAATCATTCCGAGCCGCATATTATCCAAAGTAGGGGCGACCATTGGTCGTCTGCTTGTACAATGCGGATTCTGCGGTAAACGGACGAGCGATGCTCGCCCCTACAATTTGCGATGACAAACTTGTCGTCTGCTCTGTTAATATTCCTCGCTTGGCGGATTGTAACCGATGCAAAAGTCGAAAAAACTGGGAGAAATTTCTTATATAAATGGGTTCTACCTATTGACACCATAGGTTAATAATGGTATATTACCCATACAACAAGTAGGTAAATATCAGGAGGTATCAAAATGCAAGTTTACGCAGATAATGCTGCTACTACCAAGATCAGCGCACACGCACTCAGCGCGATGATGCCCTGTTTTGAAAAATTTTATGGCAACCCATCTTCTCTGCACACCGTAGGCCAGGAGGCCAAGGAAATGTTAGACGATGCCCGCGCCCGGGTTGCCAAGTGCTTGGGCTGCGAGCCGAGGGAGATCTACTTCACCTCCGGCGGCAGCGAGGCGGACAACCAGGCCATTCGTTCTGCTGCCGTCTATGGCGCAAAAAAGGGCAAAAAGCACATCATTTCCACCGCTTTTGAGCATCACGCCGTGCTGCACACCCTGAGCGCCCTGGAAAAAGAGGGCTTTGAGGTGACCCTGCTGGATGTAAAAGAGGGCCACAATGTCACCGCCCAGCAGGTCAAAGACGCAATCCGCGAGGACACCTGCCTGGTGACAACCATGTACGCCAATAACGAGATCGGCTCTGTGCTGCCCATCGCCCAGATCGGCGCGGCCTGCAAGGAAGCCGGCGTGCCCTCCCCCACCGACGCAGTGCAGGTGGCGGGCCACCTGCACATTGATGTGAAGGAACAGAATATCGATATGCTCAGCCTGTCCGGCCATAAGTTCCACGGCCCCAAGGGCGTGGGCGCGCTGTATGTCCGCCGGGGTCTGCCTATGGTGAACATCATCGAGGGCGGTGCCCAGGAGCGGGGCAAGCGGGGCGGCACGGAAAATCTGCCCGGCATCGTGGGTATGGCTGCCGCTTTGGAAGATGCCTGTGCCAATATGGATAATAATAATGCCAAGGTGACCGCCCTGCGGGACAAGCTCATCGCCGGCATTTCCCAAATTCCCCATTGCGCCCTGAACGGTGATCCCGTGAACCGTCTGCCCGGCAATGTGAGCTTCTGCTTCGAGGGCATTGGGGGCGAGAGCCTGCTGCTGTTGCTGGACGCCCAGGGCATCTGCGCATCCTCCGGCTCTGCCTGCACCTCCGGCAGCTTAGATCCCAGCCATGTACTGCTGGCCATTGGCAGAGTTCACGATGTGGCCCACGGCTCGCTGCGCCTGTCACTGTGCCACGAGAATACGGAAGAAGAGATCGACCACATCCTCAAAGCCGTACCCGAGGTTGTGGCACTGCTGCGGAATATGAGCCCCGTGTGGCGCGATCTGCAGACCGGCAAGAGAGAATTTATTCTCTAATTGAGAATTGAAAATTGAGAATTTAGGAGAACAATATTATGGCATTATATTCTGAAGTGGTAATGGACCATTTTACCCACCCCCGGAATGTGGGCGTCATCGAGAACGCCGACGGCATCGGTGAGGTCGGCAACGCCAAGTGTGGCGACATTATGAAGATCTATCTGAAGATCGAAAATGATATCATCGTGGATGTGAAGTTTGAGACCTTCGGCTGCGGCTCTGCCATCGCCTCCTCCTCTATGGCCACGGAGATGATCAAGGGTAAGCCCATCAGCGAGGCTATGCAGCTGACCAACAAGGCTGTGGCCGAGGCATTGGACGGCCTGCCTGCCCACAAGCTCCACTGCTCTGTGCTGGCAGAGGAAGCCATCAAGAATGCCCTGAAGGACTACTACGATAAAAACGGCATTGAATACGATCACACCCAGTTCCCCGACTGTGCCAACTGCGGCCACTGCCACGACTAAATTATGATTGTATCGACGAAGGGCCGCTACGCCCTGCGGGTGATGGTGTGTTTTGCAATGAAGGGCGTGGGGGAATATATTCCTCTGAAGGAAATTGCCGAGTCTGAGGGTATTTCCCAAAAATATTTGGAATCCATTATGACTGTGCTTTCTAAAGCCGGTTTTGTGGACGCGGTCCATGGCAAAGGCGGCGGCTACCGGCTCAACCGCAAGCCGTCGGAATATACCGTGGGCAGCATTCTCAAGCTGACGGAGGGCTCTTTGGCAGCGGTATCCTGCACCAGCCAGGGTCCGTCGGCCTGCGGACGGTCTGCCTGTTGTCAGACCAAGCCTATGTGGGATAAGCTGGACGCTATGATCGACAGCTTTTTTGAAGGCATCACGCTGGCAGATTTGCTGGAAAATAACGAAAAATTGTGAGGTAAAAAACTATGGCTATTTTAGCACCTTCTATTCTGTCCTGTGACTATATGCATATGCAGCGGGATTTCGAAGCCTGTAAGGAAAACGGCGTCAAGTGGCTCCATGTTGACATTATGGACGGCCACTTTGTCCCTAACCTGTCCTTTGGCTACTCTTTGGTCAAGTCTATGCGGCCGGTTACCGACCTGGTGCTGGATGTACATCTGATGATCGACACCCCCATCAAGTATGCGGAAGAATTCTGCAAGGCAGGCAGTGATTACTTAACCATCCATGTGGAAGCGGACACCCCGGAAAATATCCGCAAGACCCTGGAGCTGATCCGCTCGTTGGGCGTTAAGCCCGGTATCGTAGTCAAGCCCAAGACCCCTGCAGAGGCCATTGAGGAGTACCTGCCGTTGGTGGATATGGTGCTGGTCATGACCGTGGAGCCGGGCTTCGGCGGCCAGAAGTTTATGGCCGATATGATGCCCAAGGTAAAGAAGCTCCGCCAGATGCTGGACAAGGTCAACCCCGAATGCCACTTAGAGGTGGACGGCGGCGTGGACCTGAACACCGTGGTAACCTGCAAGGAAAACGGCGCGGATGTATTCGTGGCCGGCTCTGCCTACTTCGGCGCAGCCGACAAAAAAGCCTTCACCGCCCAAATGGAAAAATAAGAAAATCGCCTGCCGTGATGGCAGGCGATTTTTAATTAAGAATTAAAAGTTAAAAATTAAAAATTGAGAATTACCACCCAACCCTTGTCATTGCCACGGCTTGGAAAGCAAGCCGTGGCAATCTCCCGGTAGATTTTTCGTAGGGGCGATTCACGAATCGCCCGCGGGCAACCGATGGTCGCCCCTGCGCTCTGTCTGTTATGCTTTTACCCGCAGGAGCATACCGACTTTGGCGGAATCGGTGGGACACATTCCTGTGCCGATATAAAAATGTTCTCCGTCAAAATCAAAGGAAATGGGGATTCCTGCATAATCAAAGGAAACGACTTCTGTGAACGAGCCTTCCTCTCCGGTGGCGGACTTGTAAATCACAACATTACAGGTCATATCCTCCTGAAATGTGTAGCTGAGCACATACAACTGGTCATTGTGCAGCAGGATGTCGGAAACCACGCCCTCATTGGGCATAGGGATCTGCTTGTGGGTCTCGGGTTTTTCAAAATCCGTAACGGCATTCAATGCCGTGGAGGTCAGGTAACAAACGCCCTTCCACTCCAATTTCCCTTGCCAGTAATTCCGGCCGGTCTTGCCGGTCAGACGGCTGTTGGCCGGGGACTGATACACCATTTTTCCGTCTGCATAGCGGAAAATAAACCGGTCGTAGCTGAGGGAACCTGTTTTCTTGAAGGACACCAAAGCATACAGACCGCCGGTGTATTCCACAAACGCATAGGTCCGGGAATATTCATAGCCGGAGGTGTCAAGGACAGCGCCGTTCCGATACAGCGGCACAAAGGTGAAGGATTCCCCCTTGTCCTGGGATACCGCCACGGTGTCCCCCAATGTTTCTGTGCCGAGACCGGCAAAGATCTTGCCGTCGAATTCGATCATATCGAAATTGTGCAATCCGTTGGGGAGGTTACGCACCTGCTGCCACTTTTCTCCCTCCAGCACATAGTAATTGCCCAGCTCCCAGCCTCCGTTGGGGTCGATGCCGGGGGTGTACAAGGTGCCGTCGATCTCCACAAAGCGGTGGACTGCCTGGTCGGCGGTGATGCCCATCTGCACCCAGCTTTGGGTTTCTTTGTTGAAGGCCAAAATGGGGGCAGTGCCGGCGTTTTTATCATAATCGCCTGCGCCCCGATAGACCAGATCGCCCCAGATCTTCACATCCCAGGCGCGGTTGGCAACGGTGCTGCTCGTGTAATAGTAATTGCTGAAAATACCCAACTCTGCAAAGGCTGTCTCCGGATCAAATGCCACATACTTGCAGCTTTTGCAGATGTTATCGGCGTTCAGAGTATGGGGGAGCTTAGGGATGGGTCGGGTCTCCGCAGCCTGACATTCGGCGCAGATCCGTTCCTCCACGCCCTCCTTGGCGCAGGTGGCGGATTCCTTCAGTGTCCAGTCCCCAAAGGTATGTTCATGGGGCGGCTCCTTGCTGCAGCCGGAAAGAAGAAGGCAGCATAAGGCTGCAAGCGCAATGGCTTTTTTAGACATTTTCGTAAGCCATCACCTTGTCGATGCGGCGCTGGTGGCGGGCCTCGCCGGAGAATTCCGTACCCAGCCAGGTGTCGATGATCTCAAAGGCCAGCATCTGACCCGTCACGGCAGCGCCGATGGCCATCATATTGGTGTCGTTGTGCTCCCGGGTCATACGGGCGCTCATCACATCGGACAAAAGGGCGCAGCGGATGCCCTTAACCTTGTTGGCGGTGATGGAAACGCCGATGCCGGTGGTGCAAAGGACGATGCCCTTGTCGCATTCGCCGCTGGCTACGGCCTTGGCGGCTGCGCCGGCAAAGTCGGGATAGTCGCAGCTGTCGAAGGTGTAAGTACCGAAATCCTTGACGTCATAGCCCTGCTTTTCCAGGTGGGGAATCAGTGCGTTTTTCAGCGCCAGGGCGCCGTGGTCGCAACCCAATGCAATTTTCATAAGTGAATCTCCTTTTTGTTTATTGAAAGGCCCCCTTGCCTAAAGGGGGCTGGCTGCGAAGCAGACTGGGGGATTCTTTTTTTGTATCCCTCCGACCTCGCGTTGCTCGGCCACCTCCCTTTAGGCAAGGGAGGCTTTTAGATGATAAAGCCGCCGTTGACGGCCAAAACCTGTCCGGTAACGAAATCCGCATCGGCCAAGTAAAGCATTGCCTTTGCCACATCTGCCGGTGTGCCGTTGCGGCCAACGGGAGTTTCCGCTTTCAGTTCTTCCATAATTGACCGGTCTATATTGGCGCACATATCCGTTTCGATGACCCCGGGGGCAACGCAGTTGACCCGGATGCCGGCAGGTCCCAATTCCTGAGCCAGTGCCTTGGTCAGGGCAATGACAGCGCCCTTGGTGGCGGAATAGGCCGCCTCGCAGGATGCGCCCACCTGCCCCCACATGGAGCTGACGGTGATAATACAGCCTGCCTGCTTCTGCAGGAAATAGGGCATTGCGGAATTGACACAATGGTAAATGCCTTTCACATTCACATCGAACAGCCTGTCCCACCGGTCTTCGGAAATTTGACTGAGTAGCCCGGTGTGGCAGATGCCGGCATTGCAAATGAGAATATCCACATCGGGAATCCGGGCAAATGCGTTTTTGACGGCCTGTCCGTCAGCTACATCGCAGCAGATGGCTGTGGCGCCGGTCTCGGCGGCCACAGCCTTGGCTTTTTCGTGTTCCTTTTCATACAGGAAACAGACCCGGTCGCCCCGGGCGGCAAACTGCCGCACTGCCTCTGCGCCGATGCCCCGGCTGCCGCCGGTGATTACAACTGTCATACACAATCTCCAACATTTCTTTGTCATTGCGAGGCTTTCTTGCAAGCCGTGGCAATCTCCGGGATTGTACTTGAGATTCCCACGCCAGTGTGCACACTGGCACGGAATGATATCTTTGGGGTTTATCTTCTCCTGCTCTTGGTGCGGTGGTCGGAATACTGCCGCACGGAGGACAGCTTGCTGTCGGACTCCGACATAAAGGCCTTCAGCTTCTCCTCGAAGAGCTGATCGGCGGTCTTGGGCGCAGGGGGAGGTGTGGGAGCAGTGCGGACAGGCGCGGGGCGGGCAGGGCGGTCCTCCCGCGGCGGTCTGGCCTCTAAGCGCTTGATGGACAGATTCACCTTGCCTGCCTCCACGCTCAGCACCATAACCCTGACCTCCTGGCCCTCGGTCAGATGCTGACGGACATCGCTGACATAGGTGTTGGCCACCTCAGAAATATGTACCAACCCGGTCTTGTTCTCCGGCAGGGAAATGAAAGCGCCGAAATTGGTAATGGATTTTACCTTGCCTTCTAAAATTGCTCCAACGGTTAACTCCATAGTGTGTTTTGCTTCCTCCATTTGCTTAACGGTTATATCATCTTATTTTGTCGTTGCGAGGAGCAAAGCGACGCGGCAATCTCCGGGATTATTCTTGAGATTCCCACGCCTGCTATCGCAGGCTCGGAATGACAATAAAGATTTAATTACCTGGTGTAAAAAACTGACTGTCAGGATCCACCAGACCCAGCTCCAGCGTGGCGATGCGTCGGACGCTTTCCACGGTGCCCAGCTCGGCGATGCTCTTTGTGAGCTGATAATTTTCGTACTCCAACCGGGCGGCCTCCTCCTGCAGCTTTTGCTGCTGCCCATGCTGGGCCTGAATGGCGATCCGCAGGGAGATCAGCGCCAGGGTAGACAGTACGATGGCCGCCAGCACCACGCATTTGGTCAGCGGGGAGCTGCGCCGATAGATAAACCGGATATGACCCAGGGGGTTTCTCTTTGTTTTCATATTGTACTCCTTTGGTCTTGGTCGCGGGCAAATTCTCTGTCCATTTTATTGTAACCCATTTTTTTGCGGTTGCAAGAAATTTTTTTGTAAAACAGAAGATTTTCTTAAAAATTTTCCAAAAAGGCCGCAAAAAACTGCCTACCAGCCGCCAAAAACCGTCAAAAACCGGCTGCAGCCACCGGCCCGGCAGGTTGTCCCACAACAGCGCGCCGGCCACCCCGGCGGCAAGATATGCCAAGCGCAGGTCTCCCTGGCATACGGCAAAGCCGTAAAACAGATATACCCAAATGGCTGCGACGGCAAAAGCAGAGTCCGCCAGCCACGGAATTTTCCGCCATACAGGGCGGAGAAATCCGTAAAAGATCCCCACCCCGGCCCCTAAGGCCAGGCCTGTGATGAATCGCCCCCACTGGGCCGCCGGGGTCATCCGCCCATCAGCCGACGCCAAAAATTGCCGGCAGGGCGTGGCTCTTCGTAAACCAGGGCGCTGATGTGTCCGTCTACCGCAACCTGCCCGCCCTCCGGCAGCAGGGTCTTTAATTGCAGATCCTTGCCCTGTACCACCAGTGTGCCCAGCTCCGTCCGGGCGATCACCGCGGCAGCATCAAAGCTCAGCACCTCCGTCACCCCGGTGACGGTCAGGTGGTTGCGTTCATTTAAAATCAGCTTGTGGGGCAGTACCGGTTTTTGTTCCGTCACAGATATCACCTCTTTCTATCCATATGCGCCGTTGACAAGAAAAATACCTGTGGTACAATACTACTATATTGATTGTCATTGCGAGCCCCAAAGGGGCGTGGCAATCTCCGGGGGTTGACCTTGAGATTCCCACGGGCATAAATGCCCTCGGAATGACAAAGCAGAAGGGGGGATTGCCGGTGCAGCTTTTATATGACAAGTTAAATGGGGCGGATGCCCATAAGGCCGGCCTTGCCCTGCTGGAAAAGCTATACGGCGGCCCGTTGCCGGAAATTCGCAGAACGAAACTGGGAAAGCCGTATTTTGCCGATTCCCCCCTGCATTTTTCTGTATCGCATACCAAAAACTATGTATTCGCCGCCCTGTCCGATCGGCCCATCGGCATCGACGCGGAGGAGCTGGACCGGGAGATCGACCTGCGCTTGGCGGAGAAAATTCTGTCTTCCAATGAATTTTCGCAATTTGAAAAAGCGGAGGACAAGCGTCTGGCATTGCTTGCCTTCTGGGTGCTGAAAGAAGCCGCCGGGAAGTGCACCGGGGAAGGTCTGCAGCTGTGGCCCAACCATACGGATTTTTCCCTTTCTGACCCCCGTGTGCAGGAGCTTTCCGGCTGTTTGGTCGCTGTCATTGAAAAACCGTAGGGGCGATTCATGAATCGCCCGCGCATCGCTCATGATGCGCCCCTACATTGCGATTAAGGAGATTATACCTATGTTATTTGACACCCATGCCCATTTAAATGACCCGGCATTCGATCCGGACCGGGAGGAGCTGATGAACGGTCTCGCTGCCAAAGGAATCGGCTATGTGATGAATGCCGGCTGCTCCTTGGAAAGCTCCCGGGATATCGTAAAAATGGCGGAGCAATACCCCTGGCTTTACGGCTCGGTGGGCTCTCACCCGGACTCTGCCGACGAGGTTAATGAGGAGGTTATCGAGGAGTACCGCAAGCTGTGCCGGCACGAAAAAATCAAGGCCATCGGCGAGATCGGCCTGGATTACTATTACGAGGATATCCCCCGGGACATTCAGAAAAATGCCTTCCGGATGCAAATGCAGCTGGCCAAGGAAATGGATATGCCCGTCATCGTCCACGAGCGGGAGGCCCACGACGACGGTATGCGGATCGTCAAGGAGTTCCCTGCCGTCACCGGTGTGTTCCATTGCTATTCCGGCTCGGCGGAGATGGCCCGGCAGCTGGTAAAGCTGGGCTGGTACATCGGCTTTACCGGGGTGCTGACCTTTAAAAATGCCCGCAAGGCCGTCGAAACCGCCGCCAGCATCCCTCTGGATCGGATCGTCATCGAGACCGACTGCCCCTTTATGGCCCCTGAGCCTTACCGGGGCAAACGGAACGACCCCGGCTACCTGCCCCGTATGGCAGAAAAATTAGCGGAGATCCGCTTCATTTCGGTGGAAGAGGCCATCGCCATCACCACCGCAAACGCCAAACGGCTCTACCGCATTGCAGATTAAAAACACCCCGGGACACACCGTCCCGGGGCTTGCTGCATAGAAAGATCTCTCTGTTGTCATTCCGAGCCAGTGGGCACACTGGCGTGGGAATCTCAAGCACAATCCTGGAGATTGCCACACCAGCCTGCGGGCTGGTTCGCAATGACAACAAAAGCTATATTATATATCCGTATACCAGTTGTTGTTTTCCAGCTTGGGCTGGCTGCGGAAGACCTTCACAAGACCCTCACAGAAGCCCCACACCGGCGGCTCCAGCCACCGGTCATACAAAATGCACATATACAGCGCCTGATGCCAGTTCTGCAGAGGCACAAAGGTGACCCCCTCCCGGGGCTGTACACAGCTCTCCGGCAGGAAGCAGTAGCCGAAGCCGGCACTCACCATACTCAGCGCGGTCTGGGCGGTGTTGACGGCGCAGACATTCTTTTCGTCGTTGCCGGCGGCCCATTGCTCAAAGGTGTTGTCCATATCGTAGTGGAAGGTCACCTGAGGCTGTCCCTGCAGATCCTGATAGTGCAGGCTTTTCCGGGCGGCATAGGGGTGATCGGCGGGCAGCGCCACATAGAAATTCTGCTGGCACAGCTTGCGGAAATGCAGACTGCGGTCCCGGTTGGTGGTGTCCACCAGGGCCATATCCAGCTTTTCCTGCCGCACCATATCCATCAAGCTTTCGGCAGAGCTTTCCGTCAGCTGAAAGCGGATGCGGGGATTTTGCCGGGCGTAGCTGGTGACCTCCTGGGCAACCAGGGTGTCCTGCGCGCCGGACACCAGTCCCAGCCGGATCACCACGGGGGCGCTGATCTTGCTTTCGTGGAGGGTCTGGGAGGCAACATTCAGCTGCTGCAGCGCCGCATCCACCTGCTCCCGGTAATACCGGCCCTCCTCCGTCAGCCGGATATTTCTGCCCACCTTTTCAAAGAGCTTCACGCCGCCCAGCTCGTCTTCAAGATTATGAATGGCGCTGCTTAAGGAGGGCTGGGAAATGCCCAGCCGGGCAGCGGCTAAAGTATAATGCTCCACCTGAGCCAGGACGGAAAAATATCGCAGGTAATTGTAGTTCATAGCGCACCTCTGAATCTATAGATACAAACTATAAATAAAATATCACAACTATATTGTTTTTTGCAAGAAAAATTTTTATAATCTGCTTGTGTTTCGCAAAAAGATTGCGAACCGCCTGAAAATATGCTACAATTTCGGTAGTATATTATTAAGGAGAGAAAAACCAATGAGCTTTACTTACAAAGGCCTGAAGGCCGACCTGACCAAACATACCGTTACCGACGAGGAGCTGGACAAGCAGATCGAGCGTGTCCGCAGCCAGAACCCCCGCATTGCCGTTGTGAAAGACCGTCCCACCGAGAACGGTGACGAGGTAGTGCTGGATTACGCAGGCTTCTGCGATGGCGAGCAGTTCGCCGGTGGCACCGCTGAAAATCAGACCCTGGTGCTGGGTAGCGGCATGTTCATCCCCGGTTTTGAAGAGCAGCTGCTGGATAAGGTCTGCGAAGAGCCTGTGACCGTGGAGGTCACCTTCCCCACCGAGTACCACGCTGAGAACCTGGCCGGCAAGAAGGCCGAGTTCCGCTGCGTGATCCACGAGATCCGCGTCAAGACCGAATACGAACTGGACGATGTATTTGCCCAGGAGATCGGCGGCTGCTATACTTTTGAAGAGATGCGTGAGCAGCTTCGCAAGAGTATGCAGGACTACTCCGATCAGCGTGGCGAGATGGATCTACAGGATCGCCTGCTCCGCCAGGCAGCAGCTACTTTGGACTATACCGTTGACCCCGGGGAACTGGAAAAGGCGGTTACTGAGCAGCTGCAGAACCTGGAAGCCCAGCTGGCACAGAAGGGTCTGAACCTGCAGATGTACTGCCAGTTTATGCAGACCACCGAAGAGCAGCTGCGCAAGGATGCCTATCCTGCTGCAGAAGCCGCCCTGAAGAATATGGCCGCCGTTGACAAGATCGTGGAGCTGGAAAAAATCGAAGCCACCAAGGAAGATCTTGCCCAGGCAGTGGCAGTGATCGCCCGCAACAATGGCCTGACCGTCGAGCAGCTGAAAGACTACTACGACGAGGAATTTGAAAAGGCAGTTATGAGAAGCGTACTCACCGGCAAAGTCATGGGTCTCATTCGTGAGGCTGCTGATGTGACGGTAGTATAATAAATTTGTAAAACCTGCTGCATTGCAGCACCAATTTAAGGAGGAAACATATCATGGCAATCGTATTCGACGAAAATGGCAAATATGTGGACGAAAAGGGTCTTGTAAAGCTGGACCCCACCAAGTTCGCTGACTGGCAGATCGCAGAGGAAGCTGAAAAGACTCTTCCCTCTGTTGACTTCTTCCGTGAGAAGCTGGGCCTGCTCCCCGAGGAAATCATCCCCTACGGCAAGACCCCCAAGATCGACTTCATCAAGGTTATGAACCGTCTGAAGGACAAGCCCGACGGCAAGTTCATCGAGGTTACTGCTGTTACCCCCACCCCCTTCGGTGAAGGTAAGTCCACCGTTTCTCTGGGCCTGATCGAAGGCCTGGGCTACATCGGCAAGAAGGCCGGCGGCGCTCTGCGTCAGCCCTCCGGCGGTCCTACCATGAACGTTAAGGGTACTGCAGCCGGCGGCGGTAACGCTCTGCTCATGCCCATGACCGAGTTCTCCCTGGGTCTGACCGGCGACATCAACGACATTATGAACGCCCACAACCTGGCTATGGTCGCGCTGACCGCCCGTATGCAGCACGAGCGCAACAACGACGACGAGTGGCTGGCCAAGAAGGGCCTGAAGCGTCTGGACATCGACCCCAAGCGTGTGGAGATGGGCTGGATCATTGACTTCTGCGCCCAAAGCCTTCGTAACATCATCATCGGTATCGGCGGCCGTCTGGACGGCTTTATGATGGAAAGTAAGTTCGGCATCGCCGTTGGCTCCGAGCTGATGGCTATCCTGGCTGTTGCCAAGGACCTGAAGGATCTGCGTGAGCGTATCGGCAAGATCGTTGTGGCTTACTCCCGCAGCGGTGAGCCTGTTACCTGTGAGGATCTGGATGTTGCCGGCGCTATGACCGCTTGGATGCGTAACGCTATCAACCCCACCATGTGCTACTCTGTTGAGCATCAGCCCGTGCTGATCCACGCTGGCCCCTTCGCTAACATCGCTATCGGCCAGTCCTCCGTTATCGCTGACCGTCTGGCTCTGGAGCTGTTTGACTACCATGTCACCGAGTCCGGCTTCGCTGCTGATATCGGCTTCGAGAAGTTCTGGAACGTTAAGACTCGTCTGTCCGGTCTGACTCCCAACGTTTAAGTCGGATCGTAGCCATGTCGTTCTGTGAGCCAAGGAGT
>JAZRIT010000063.1:0-9186 GCA_045645385.1 Faecousia sp. | reverse complement strand
CCAGGCTGGCGCCAAAAGCGGCTTCCATAGCAACCTTTTCGTTGGGTGCCCATTCGGCATACACTTCTTTATAGGTGGCCACACATTCGGTGATCTCGGTACTGGGGGTGCCGGGATAACTGGACACGAAACTGCAACCAGCTTCAAACAGACCTCTGGCAACGGCTTCGTTGCCAAGCATCAGTGTTTTCATTATTTTACCTCCTATCAGCCGGTGATCTGACTTTCCACCAGACGACCCTGACAATATTTTTCTCGCAGTACCGGTTTTTCGATCTTACCGGTGGGATTTCTGGGAATTTTATCGAAGATGATCCGCTTGGGACGCTTGTAACGGGGCATACCCATACAGAACGCGTTGATCTCTTCCTCGGTGCAGGTTTCGCCGTCCTTGATTTCAATGATGGCGGCTGCGATCTCGCCAAGGCGGGCATGGGGCAGACCGATAACTGCCACATCCTTGATCTTGTCAAATCCACGGAGGAAGTCTTCGATCTGAACGGGATAGAGGTTCTCACCGCCGGAAATGACCACATCCTTCTTCCGGTCCACCAGATAGATGAAGCCGTCCCCGTCCATACGGGCCATATCGCCGGTCCAAAGCCAATCGCCCTTGAGTACCTCGCCTGTGGCTTCGGGGTTTTTATAGTAGCAAAGCATCACGCCGGGGCCCTTGACAGCCAGCTCACCCACCTCGCCCTGGGGAACTTCGTTGCCCCATTCGTCGATGATCTTTGCCTCCCAGAGGTAGCCGGGTTTGCCGATGGCGCCCACCTTATGGGTGTTTTCCACACCTAAGTGGACACAGCCCGGTCCGATGGACTCAGACAGACCGTAATTGGTGTCGTACTGATGGTGGGGGAACTTTTCCATCCAGCGGCGGATCAGACTGGGGGGCACGGGCTGTGCGCCGATGTGCATCAGCCGCCACTGATCCAGATAGTAGTCGTTTAAGTCAATGCGGCCGGCGTCGATAGCATCCAGCAGGTCCTGGGCCCAGGGCACCAGCAGCCAAACGATGGTGCATTTTTCTTCCGTTACGGCCCGCAGGATCCACTCGGGCTTCACGCCGCGAAGGAGCACCGCCTTGCTGCCGGAAAGCAAGGAGCCGAACCAGTGCATCTTGGCACCGGTATGATACAGCGGCGGAATGCAAAGGAACACATCGTCCCGGGACTGGCTGTGGTGATTTTGCTCAACCATGCAGGCGCAGACCAAAGATCTGTGATCGTGTAAAATGGCCTTGGGGAAGCCGGTAGTACCGGAGGAGAAATAAATGGCGGCGTGGTCGTCCTCGTTCAGCGCCACGGGAGGCGCGCTGGAAGAGCAGAAGCCGGTCAGCCGCATACAGTCTTCCGCATAATCAGGACCGTTTCTGCCCACAAAGAACATCATTTTCAGAAAGTCCAAATCTGCGGCAATGGCATCCGTCCGGCTGACAAATTCCGGGCCGAACACCAGCACCTCCACATCCGCCAGCTCCAGACAGTACCGGATCTCGTCGGAGGAATAGCGGAAGTTCATAGGCACGGCAATGCAGCCGGCCTTCAAAACACCAAAGTAAATGGGCAGCCACTCCAAGCAGTTCATCAGCAAAATGGCAACCTTTGTGCCTTTTTTCAGACCCCGGCTCAGCAGAAGATTTGCAAAGCGGTTAGCCCGCCGGTCAAAATCCTTCCAGCTCATTTCCCGGCGGTAGGGCGCATCGGGATTGGCGTTTTCGATCAGATTAAAGTCCCGCCAGGTAACGGCGTTGTCCCGCTCCTCGGAGGGGTTGATCTCCACCAGCGCAGATTCTGCGCCGTATAGTCTGGCATTGCGTTCCAGATAATCCGTAATGACCATAAAAATACTACCTTTCGAATTTGCATATAAATAAAAAAGCCTCTGCTATCTCAGCAGAGGACGAGTTTACCCCGTGGTACCACCTCAATTTACCGCTTTCACCGCGGCCTCATCCGATCCCAGCAGACCGTAAGCGCAATATCGGGCGCACCCGTCTCCGCCTACTGAAAATGTTCAGCAGAGCCGCTCGGAAAGGTATTCGGCGCGGTCTTCCTGCTGCCTTGCACCGGCCGGCAGCTCTCTGAAAGAAGAACGGTTGCGCGTACTATGTTTCGTCATCGCGTTTATTTGTTATACTCTACCACTTTTCTGCAATAAAGTCAACAATAAATGCTTACGATTATAGTAAAAAACGATGTTTTCTTTCGTACAAAAAGGAAAACCCCCTCCCCGCGGTTGGGCATTGGTGTTTTCGTGGTGGACGATATAGGACTCGATTTGCATTTTCTTTCGCCTGCGAAAGAAAATAAAGGTTCGCCTTCGTCCAGCCGTCGGCGGCGGCACGTATCCGTGCCGCATTCAGATGGGTTCGAGTCCGTCATCCAAAGCAAAAAAGATTGAACACCGTTTACAGGCGAATGCCTGCAACCGGTGTTCAATAGGACTCTTCCCCGGGCTAAAAAAGTGTCCCCCGGACACTTTTTTGCGACGGCATAGCCGTCGCCGCCCTCTTCGAGTCCTTATCGGCCAAAACCAAAAAGAAAACCACACCATTCGGTGTGGTTTTCTTTTTGGTGGACGATATAGGACTCGAACCTATGACCTTCCGCACGTCAAGCGGATGCTCTAGCCAGCTGAGCTAATCGTCCGAAGCACGAATCATTATAACCAAGAAAAGGGGGTTTGTCAACCCCCTTTTGCGGAAAAATCAAGGCAAATTATCGCGAAGACACGGATTCTGCCTGTTCTGTGTAGGATTCTGCGGTATCTTCCTCCACCTCGGACAGCTCAATGGTCATCTCGCCCTTGGGGATCAGGAACCGACGGATGGCGAACAGTCCTGCGATACACAGCACGCTTGCCACATTGCTCCAGGGACTGTCGTGGCTGAGGATGACCTGCCGGGCAATGGCCACGATCAGCACCTCCAATGTGTTGGCCGGGGTCATATCCAGCAGCATCCGCACGAACTCCAGCCCCACGACCAGGGTCAGAATATTATGCAGATAGGTGTTGATGGTGGCAAAATAGCCGTCCACGGTGAACATCCGGTACACTTCCATTCCCAGCATACCCACCAGCACCACCAGAGTGATAATGGCGATGATGAACTCCAAGCTGTGCAGTACCTTGTGGATCCAAGTGGCGCTTTTCTTGTGCATAGCGTGACCTCCAGGGAGAATTTTCCTTATTATACACGAAAATGTCCAAAAAGGGAAGAAAAAGTTTAAAAATGTCTGCCCCCAAATCAATTGACACAGCAGCGGATTTGTGGTATGCTTTGTAAGGTTAGGTAGAATAAGAGGGTTGCATGCAAAATTACGCGCGCCCGGGCTGTGAGGAAGATCGCAATGAACGGATTTATCGACATCCATACCCATATTTTGCCGGGCGTAGATGACGGTGCCGCGGATATGCAGGAAGCCTGCCTTTTGGTGCGTATGGCCCGGCAGGACGGCACAGAAGCATTGTTTCTGACCCCCCATTACCGCGGTGACTACGGGGACTATTCTGCCCGGAATCTGCAGGAAGTATTTTCCCGACTGCGGGAGCAGGTGGCCCGGGAAGTGCCGGATATACGGCTGCATTTGGGTACGGAGATCCGTTTTGACAGCGATGTGCCAGAAAAACTGCTGCAGGGAAAACTTCTGACAATGGCCGGCAGCGACTTTGTTTTGCTGGAGTTCGGCCGGCAGGCCCTGAAGTCCCAGATCCTGATGGGCGTGTCGGAAACGGTGCGCTACGGTTTTGTTCCCATCATTGCCCACGCAGAGCGGTGTGAGACCTTCCGCGCGAATCCGGCATTGCTGGATGAGGTGCGGAATTTAGGCGGCTATATCCAGATCAACGCCGACAGCATTATGGGCGCCCACGGATTCGCCGTGAAGCGGTTTTCCCACAAACTGCTGAAGGGCCGGAAGGCAGATTTTGTCGCCACCGATGCCCACGACAGCCAGAGCCGTCCCCCTCTGCTGAGCAAGTGCTTTTTACGGGTCAGCAAAAAATACGGGCAGGATTATGCCGCGCAGGTGTTTTGCGAAAATGCCCGCAGCATTACCCGGAAAGAATCGTGATAAGGAGAAAAATATGGAGCAGCAGGAAAAGCAGATCGAGATCGATCTGATGGGTCTATTGAATTATTTAAAGAAGCGTATCGTGATCGTTATGGCCGCGGTGCTGGTATTTGCGGTGTTGGGCCTTCTGTACAGCGCCCTGTTTGTCACCCCCACATATGTTGCTGAGACCCGGCTGTATGTGCTTAACCGTTCCAGCACCATCGGCGTGCAGGGCGCGGATTACCAGGTCTCCACCTATATGCTGCAGGACTACCAGGTCCTCATCACCGGCAAGAATGTCACCAAGGAAGTGGTCAGGCAGCTGAATTTGGGGATGTCCCCGGAAGCGTTGAGCAGCAAAATTTCTGTTACAGCGCCGGAGGAGACCCGTGTGCTGCAGATCAATGTGACCGATACCGACCCCCAGCTGGCAGCTGACATTGCCAACAAGGTCTGTGAGGTGGCAATGCAGGAGCTTAAGCGGATCACGGACGCAGATGCGGTGCATCAGGTCTATGAAGCGGATGTGCCTGTGGCCTCCGTGAGTATGAGCGCGAAGAAGGCCGTGCTGCTGGCAGCGGTATTGGGCCTGGTGGCTGCCGTTGGCGTGATGACCGTAATGTTTATTCTGGATGATTCCATCCGCACAGAAGAGGATGTGGAGCGTTACCTGGGTCTGAGTGTTTTGGGTGTGATCCCGGATTGCAGGGACATCAATTCGGCTATAGAAGACAGACCGGCAAGAGGAAGACCCACCGCCGTTGAGAATGAGGAAAGAAAATGAAGAACAGTGCTTTGGAAAAAATTGCAGTCAAGCGTTATATCGCAAAAGACTTTCAAACTGCGGAAGCCATCAAGACCCTGCGGACCAATCTGATGTTCAGCGGCGCGGATGTGAAGGCCGTGGCCCTGACCAGCTTTGTAGCCGCGGAGGGCAAATCCACCATTTCCTTCCAGCTGGCAGCCTCTCTGGCCCAGGCTGGCAAGCGGGTCCTTCTGCTGGATGCGGACCTGCGTAAGAGCAATCTGGTCAACCGCCTGCGGGTCAAGACCAAGGTGGAGGGCCTGAGCCACTACCTGTCCGGCATGGCCAATGTCAATGACCTGTTGTGCGAAACAGATCTGCAGGGTATGTATATCATGTTTGCCGGTACCTATGTGCCCAATTCCGCGGAGCTGTTGGGCAGCGCCGGCTTTGGCAGTCTCATTACTGCGCTGAAGGATGTGTTTGACTATGTGATCGTGGACTCTGCGCCTCTGGGCCAGGTGATCGACTGCGCAGTGATCGCACCGGTGCTGGACGGTGTGCTGATGGTGGTGGATGCCACCCATAACAGCTACAAGATGGAGCGCCGGGTGAAGGCGCAGCTGGAGAAATCCGGCGGCAAGATTCTGGGCGTGGTGCTCAACCGGGTGGACATTAAGGACCGTGGCGGCTACTACGGAAAGATCTATAGCAAGATCGCCGAAAAAGACCAGGAATAATTTGAACGCAGACAGGCGGCACTTTAATAAGTGCCGCCTGCGTTTTTATCTCTGTATGAATTTTGCGGAAGCGGTCAGGAGAGCCTGTTTTTCGTTGGGGAGAATCTCATCCTGCACCTGCTCCAGCAGCCATTGCAGACACCTGCCCATTTCCGGGCCGGGGGCAAGGCCGGCAGTCAGCAGGTCTGCACCGTTGATCTGCAGATCGTGAACGCGCAAGCAGGCTGCCTCTGCCTGTATTTCCGCAAGACAGGCGCGGACGGCCCGGAAACGCAGAGGGTCCGGCTCAGGCAAGTCTGCCTCCTGCAGCGCCAGCAGCTGCCCGATGGCCTTGTTTCCGTGCTTTCCCAGCTGCCTGCGCAGGCGCTTCTTGTCCGGCTCTAAGGGAGTCATATGGTGGGCCACCAAAAAGCACACCCGCTCCCGCAGGGCTGTGGGGGCTTTCAGCGCCAAAAGAGTCTGCTCTGCCAGTTGGGCGCTGATCTTGGCGTGACCGTAAAAATGGCCTATGCCATTTTCGTCCATATGAAAACATTCCGGCTTGCCGCAATCGTGCAACAGCGCTGCCCAGCGCACCGCAAGGTCAGCCGGTGCAGCGGCCACCACCTGGGCGGTGTGGGTATATACATCATATTGGTGGTGGGGATTGTGCTGGGCAAAGCCCACGCAGGGGGCCAAAGCCGGCACTGCCTGCGTCAAAACAGGGGCATAAGTCACCAAATCCCGGGCAGTTACCAAGGGCAATAGTTTACATAACTCATCAAACACCCGTTCCCGGGCCAGTTTGTCCATCAAAGGCGCCAAATCCTGCATCGCCTGCAGGGTGTGTTCTTCCGGGGTCAGACCAAAGCGTACCGCAAACCGCACGCCACGCAGGATACGCAGGGCATCTTCGGTAAACCGCTCCCGGGCGTTGCCCACCGTCCGCAGGACCTTATCCTGCAGGTCCTTCTGCCCGCCAAAGGGATCGATATACCCCTGCCGGGGGCTGTAGGCCATGGCGTTGACAGTGAAATCCCGCCGGGCAAGATCCTCCCGCAGGCAGGGCACAAACCGCACCCAGTCCGGGTGCCGTCCGTCCTGATACCCGCCCTCGGTGCGGAAGGTGGTGATCTCGATCACCTCTTTGCCCACGGCCACGCCGATGGTGCCGTGCTTTTCGCCGCTGCGCACCAGGGTATATCCGGCAAAAAGCCGGGCAGTTTCCTCCGGCAGGGCGTTGGTGCACAGATCATAGTCATGGGGGCGTTTTCCCAACAGGGAGTCCCGGACGCAGCCGCCCACAGCATAGGCCTCGAATCCGGACTGCTCCAGAGCATCTAAGCAAAGCCGGGCAGCATCAGACAGTTCCATAGGCGTTACCTGCGGCGCCATACAGCGGGGAGGACACAGTAGTCTGTGGCCAGCCACACAGCAGCGGACATATAAAACAGCCAATCATCGCCGGGCAGGCACATAAGGCAGCAGAACAGCGCCACCTGCCCGAAGAACAAATATTTCCGGTAATCGCCGGCCATGGCATCGGCTTCCGCCCGGTAATAGCAGGCCAGCAGCAGAAACAATGAGCCAAGCAGCGGGAACAGGTAAAACTGCACCTGCGGCTCTGCACCCCAGCTGCGGCAGCAGACTAAGATCCGGAACACCAGAAACAGCACCATTGCCCCGTGGAACAGACAGTTGGGCCGCAGA
This sequence comes from Faecousia sp., assembly GCA_045645385.1. GTDB lineage: Bacteria > Bacillota > Clostridia > Oscillospirales > Oscillospiraceae > Faecousia. Next base: position 1,951 of record JAZRIT010000063.1, on the reverse strand, counting down.
CCGATGAGGCGGCAGTAGGCAGCATAAAGCAGCGTCCCTACGCAGAGGATCCCCAAAACAGGCACCAGAATACCCAAAATTCCGGCGGCGGGGACGGTAAAGGCGGAAACGCCGATCCCCACGCCGCCCAGGGCTGTACCGGCGGCAGCCAGCCGGGAAGGGGGGAAGAGCCGGCGGTATGCGTTGGAGGCCGCCGCCTGCCGTAAGCTCCAAAAGGTGACACCTGCGGTAAGCAGCAGCAGCAATAGCGACAGGATCCCGGCAAGGTGATATTTCGGCAGCAGGCCGCTGTGATCCATAGAGGACAACAGCCAGCACCGCAGGGCCAGGCTTACAGAGCCGGTCAGTAAAGAAACCCAAGGGAACAGGCCCGATTGGGAGTGATTGTTCATAAATGTGCCTCCTCGGTGGGAAAAGAAAACTATTAAAACTATTATAGCAAGCATTTGCCGGGATTTCTACCCCTGTTTTGGAAAATTTACACTTGTTTCCAGCAGTATTTGCAGGTATAATGAAAATAAATTTCTATACAGAAAAAGGAAGTGACGACAGGTGCGTTATATTGTGTTGATTCTCGCGCTGGTGCTGGCAGTGACCGTTTGCCTGGGGGCGGGCGGTTTTGCCGATCTTACCTGGCTGTGGCTGCTGCCGACGGGCTTTTTGGGAAGCCTTTTGGCAATGGCGGTGGTGCTGTTTTTGGTGCTTTGGATTTCCTGTGTTTTGGTGGATACGGAAAAACCCCAGCCCAAGGACAGCCCTTACTACAGAAGACTGACCTCCCTGATGGCCGATGTGGCGGTGTGGCTGCTGCGGATGCGCGTCCATACCGAGGGGCTGGAGAAAATGCCCAAAGAGGGCCGGTTTCTGCTGGTGTGCAACCACATCAACGACTTGGACCCGGTGCTGCTGCTGAGCCTGTTTAAAAAGAGCCAGCTGGCCTTTATCTCCAAGCGGGAAAACGATCAGAAGCCCTTTGTGGGCGAGCTGATGCACAAGACCATGTGCCAGCTCATCAACCGGGAAAATGACCGGGAAGCGCTGAAGACCATCATCAACTGCATAAAATTGATTCAAAATAATGAAGTGTCCATTGCGGTGTTCCCGGAGGGCTATACCAGTATGGACGGTCTGCTGCACCCCTTCCGCAGCGGTGTGTTCAAGATCGCCCAGAAGGCCAGGGTGCCCATCGTGGTCTGTACGGTGCAAAACACCAACAAGGTCTTCAAAAATATCAAGATCCTGACCCCCACGGACATCCACCTGCACCTGCTGACGGTGATCCCGCCGGAGGAATTTGCAGATATCACCGCCGTGGAGCTGGGCGGCCGAATCCACGCGATGATGGCCGAAGACCTGGGCCCGGACCTGGTTTTGCAAGAAACCCCTTGATTTTGGCGGATTTTTCGGATATAATGTTAGGTAAATTTTGAATACGGAGGAAAGAAAAAATGAAAAACAGCGAAAAGACCCTGGATATGATCGTGAACCTGTGCAAAAACCGGGGTTATGTCTATGCCGGCTCCGAAATTTACGGCGGCCTTGCCAACTCCTGGGACTACGGCCCTCTGGGTGTGGAGTTCAAAAACAATGTAAAAAAGGCCTGGCTGAAGAAATTCGTTCAGGAATCCGACTACAATGTGGGCCTGGATGCCGCCATCATTATGAACCCCACCACTTGGGTCACTACCGGCCATGTGGGTTCTTTCTCCGATCCCTTGGTTGACTGCAAGGGCTGCGGCGCCCGTCACCGCGCGGACAAGCTGATCGAGGAGTCCGAGTCCGGCAAGAGCGTCAATGTAGATGCCATGAAGCCTGCGGAAATGAACGACTTTATCGCCGAGCACGAGGATGTGGTCTGCCCCAACTGCGGCAAGCACCACTTTACCTCCATCCGTAACTTTAACCTGATGTTCCAGACCAAGATCGGCGTTACCGAGGACTCCTCCTCCAT
>JAZRIT010000062.1:0-144088 GCA_045645385.1 Faecousia sp. | reverse complement strand
TCCTTCGGCGGCGGCTTTGAAACCGTGGAGGGTATGGCGATGCTCACCGCCTCCGGCGACAGCGAAGCGCCGGAAGCCGTGCGGGATGCCATTTTGCAGGAAGCGCAGCGGCTGGTGCAAACCGGCATCGACGAGGCGGATTTCCTGCGAATGAAGCGCAGCGCCTTCGGACGGCGGATCCGGGGAATGGACAGCTTCGAGTCCACCTGCTTCCGCATCTGCGCCTATCACTTCTCCCAGTTTGACTATTTCCGTATCCCCGGTATTTATGAGCAGGTCACCTGCGAGGATATCCGGCAATTTTTACAGACCGTTATCACACCGGACAGGATGTGTCTGGCGGTCATCAACCCAAAAGAGGAGGACAAATAAATGAAATGGATCCAAGGCATTTCCCCCATCTTCTTCCCTGCGCTGGGAATTGAGATCAATCCCCCGGAAGGTTTGACCTTCGGCGCGTTCAGCATCCGGTTCTACGGCGTGATCCTTGCCATCGGTCTGCTGCTTGCCTGCATTTACGGTCTGCGCCGCAAAAAGACCTTCGGTCTGACAGAAGACGAGATCCTGGACGGCGCGATGATAATCATTCCCTTTGCCATCATCTGCGCCCGCGCCTACTACTGCATTTTCGCGTGGGATGAGTTTAAGGCAAATCCCATTGAGGTGCTGTATATCTGGAACGGCGGCATCGCCATCTACGGCGGTGTCATCGGCGCGGCCATCGGCATTGTGGTGTACTGCCTGTTTAAGAAAATTCCCATTGGCACGGCCCTGGATATTACCGCGGTGAGCTTCCTCCTTGGCCAGGCCATTGGCCGCTGGGGCAATTTCTTCAACCGGGAGGCCTTCGGCGCGGAGACGGAGAGCTTTTTGCGGATGGGTCTGGAGCATGTCTCCGGCGCGGTGACCTATCACCACCCCACCTTCCTGTATGAATCCCTGTGGAACATCGCAGGCTTCGTGCTGCTGCACTTTTTATCCAAGCGCCGCAAATATGACGGCCAGGTGGCTTTGGGCTATGCGGCCTGGTACGGACTGGGCAGATGCTTTATCGAGGGCCTGCGCACCGACAGCCTGTACTGGGGTCCCTTCCGGGTCAGCCAGATGCTGGCGGCCATCAGCTGCTTTGCCGCAGTGGCGGTGCTGATTATTATGACCTTCCGTACCCACGACCCCGCCAAGCTCCATGTCAACCGCGTGGCGGCCATGGAAGCAGCCGAAGCGGAGGAAGCGGAAGAAACAATTGAAGAACCCACAGAAAAAACAGAAGAATAACAAACCCGCCGTGTGGTAACCCCACACGGCGGTTGTTTTGTTAAAATGCGGTGACCAATGCTTTCTGCAATACACCCTTGCAATAATTACACTGGGTGCAGTCCTTGTTGCAGGCGGTGGTATGCTCCCAGAAATGCTCCGGGATCTTGGAGCTGTCGATGACATAGGGGGCAAAGGCTGGGGAATAGCTGGGCTCAAACAGATCCAGCAGATTGCCGGCATAGAAGCCTCTGGCGTATGCGCCGATGACCATGCCCGGTCTTTGGTGTGCCCGGGTGGCCAGTTTTACCGTATCGGCAAGGCCCTCGTAGCGGTGGATATCCTCCGGACGGATCCAGGTGTTTTGCAGCACAGCCACAAAATGCTTGGGGTCTTTCAGATAGGTGTAGCACATATAGGGCAGGAACTGGATGTTCTTCTGCTGGGAGGCTTCTGCTTCATGGGCAACCAGATTGTCGTGAAAAATCTGGCCGCTGCAATCCCGCATACAGCCGCTGTTGGCCAAAATGGTAATGCGCTTGCCGTTTGCTTCCGCCCACTTTTTCATAGCCGTCAGCCGGGGCAGATCCCGGTTGCACTCCTTGGCAATGCAGTAGCCGTCAAAGAGGTGGGCCACATACTCCATACCCTTGATAGAGCCGATCTTCATATTCACAGAAGCGGTTAAGGCGATTTCATCCTCGTAATGCTCCCTAATAATATGGGCGATGGCGGGGGAGGTGGTGGTGACGGCGTTGGGCAGCAGGTCTTTTTGGCCCAAATAGTCGATGATGCTGCATACCCGGCCCTCTAAGGCCTTGCTCATGGCGTCCGCCCCGTAGCAGTTGGCATTGAACAGCAGATTCAGACCAATGCCCAGACCTTTAATGGCCTCTAAATCCCGCACCAGCGCCTCCTGGAGATTGTAGTCGAAATAGCCGTCAAAGCCGGAAAGCTTAGACCGGCCGCTGGCGGTATCCACCCAGGGGAAATAGACCGATTCGATATGCTCGCTATAGTCCCGGATCACCTCGGCAAAGGGGTGGTCCTCATTGTATTGATAGCCTACGGAAAGCTTCATCAGTCAGCTTCCTTCTCGTGCTTTTTGGAAAGCGCATTCTGCTCGTCCTTAGGGGTAGCCTTGACCTTAGCCATAGCGCCCAGACCGCTGACGGCGGTGTTGCCGCCCTCCAGAGGCTCATAGTCGGACCAGTCCACGCTCCACAGCGGCTTTCTGCGGAAGGGCTTGTGGAACTTGTTGGTGAGAATACCCCGCTTTTCCATGCTGATCATACAGGCGCGGGTACAGCCCTTTGCGCCGCAGACAGCCTGTCCGGTGTTGTACAGGTTTGCGGGCTTGAAGTAGAAGGGGGAGTGAGAGCCGGGCTTTACATCGTTGCGGCCCTCCTGATAAGTGCCTTCGCCCTCGGCGCACAGCTCGCCGCCGCGGAAGGCGATGTCACAGGCGTCGCAGTCCAGCTCGCCCCACTCTACCTCGTGGCCGGCCAGAGTGACCTTAACGGTCTTCTCACCGCTGATGGCGTTGCCGGGGCACTCCCGGACACAGGCCTTACACTTGTTGCACAGCTTGGGTCCGTTGTAGATGGGATCGGGCTCCAGCTCCATCTCGGTGAGGATGACACCGATACGCAGACGGGGACCGAACTCGGGGGTCAGGAACATCTTGGAGTAGCCGATCTCACCTAAACCTGCCAGATATGCGCAAATTCGCAGGTGGAGCATAATATCGGGCTGGGGCTTGCCGGGCTCGACGGGTTTGGAGTAATGCTCACGGCGGTTACCCTCGTTGTCGATACCCCGCCAGTCACTCTGGTGACCGATGGGAATGGCTTCGTAGCCCTGGTCTTCAATGACGCGGCACATATTGATGACCGTCATGGGAATGTACATATAGGTCAGACCGCCGTAGCCCATGGCGGCATAGTTGGAGAAGAAAGTGCCTTCCTCAATACCCCGCAGAGAGCCGCGCATGACCCGGAAGCCCATAACGATCATACTCTTGGCCTCGGGCATAATGAACCGGGGGTCCATCTCGGGGGGCGCGCCTTCAAAGCGGTCCATAGATGCGATACCGCACAGATCCGCGCCGCACTCGTACGCCAACTTTTTGATTTGTTCAGCGTTCATAGTTTGCCTCCTGTTTGTATTTGGTTTCGTGTGGTCTGCATAGAATCAGACCATAATTAAATTCATTATACTTTTTAGGGTTTGGGATTGCAATATAAAAAATAATTGTCTTTTTATACGATCCTATCATCACCGGGAATTGACATTGCCCCAAAATCCTGCTAAAATTTACACAGAAGGAGGGAGGATATGGAGAATTCTATGCAGTTTTACCCCGCGGACGGGGATATTACCGTCACCGACACAGAGTATATTTTTTGTATGAAACGGCCGCAGAACTTCGTGTTCTCCAAGGGCGATCAGGATTACTGTACCATGGCCCTGATCTTAGGCGGCAGCGCCCGGTATGAGCTGGCCGGGACAGAATTTACGGTCCAGTCGGGGGATATTCTGTTCTTTCCGCCCCATATCCGCTACATCGCCCGGGTGGTTTCCAAAGAGCCTTGGGAGCATATCGTCATCGCTTTCCGCACCGCGGAAAACCCGGGGGAATTCCCTTTGGAGCGGGTGCATAAGGCGGTCCACGGCAGCCGCTTTGAGGAGCTGTTCCGGCAGGCGTATACGGTGTGGTCTGCCTGCGCCTTCGGCTATAAGCTCCAGACCAAAGCCGTCGTCAGCCAGATCCTTTTTGAGCTGCTGCGGGAGAATTTTGCCCGGCATTTCGGCAGCAATACCGCCCTAAGCTCCCTGAAAGCGGCATCGGATTATATGGAACAGAATTACCGCCGGAAGATCACCGTGGAGGAGCTGGCTGCGCGCAGCGGGTATTCTGCCTCCCATTTTGCCCGGCAGTTTACAAAGGTGTACGGGGTTTCGCCCATTCAGTACTTAAACAGCATCCGCATCCTCCACGCGAAAAATCTATTACGGACGGACCAGTATACCATTGCGGAGATCGCCCAAAAGTGCGGCTTTTCCAATGTATATTACTTCTCCCGATGCTTTAAGCAGCTCACCGGCATCCCGCCCACAAAGTGGTGAAAAGGCCCCCTTGCCTAAAGGGGGCTGTCAAAAATCTCTGATTTTTGACTGGGGGATTCCATGTCGCAAAGCGGCATATTGCTCTATGGGCAATTATCCCTCCGTCATTTTCTTGCGAAAATGCCACCTCCCTTTAGGCAAGGGAGGCTTAATAAAAAAGGCTTCTCTGTCGAGAAGCCTTTTTGTTATTCTTCGGTCCAGACATTTTCCGGTTTGTCTGCAAAACGCTTTTTGAAGATCTTCCGCCGGAACAGGAAAATAGAGTATGCCGCCCACAGGGCAAAGAAGATGCCGCAGGCAATACAGGCATTGGTAAAGGAGTTGCCGGCGAATTTTAACAGGAACAGCAGCGGCGCGATCATCACCATTGCCGGGAAGTTGGACAGGATGTAAAGGCCCGAGGTGGGGGTCTTCAGACCCGGGTCTACTTCCTTCATCAGGATCATACCGTTGGAGGCGGTGCCGGTGAGGGTGCCGAAGCTCATCAGGAAAAACTCGTGCTCAAAGTCCTTAAAGCAGGTCTTTGCCACCTTGCGGATGTAGAGGTAAGTAATGGCTGCGCCCACCGCGCTGAGGATAATGATGGGCAGGATATAACCCTTGATATCGTCGATCTCAATGGCGGCCACACCGGCGACGATCATCAGATCGAAGGCAAAGCCGGACACCCGGTCCATCTGATAATTGTTGATGTAATTTCTGTGCATCAGATTCTTCTTCCGCAGGACCTTTACCACGGCGCGGATGGCCATAGCCGCTAAAGAGGCCCACAGGAAATTGAAGCCCCAGGCAATAGAGTTGGTGAAATTGCTCAGCTTGCCCAGCAGGAACATAAAGCCGAAGGCGATGGCGTAGGCCAGAGCCACAAAGCCCATCTGAATGGAGAACTTGTCCACGGACTCGTTGTCGGGGATCTCGTCGCCGTCGGGGTTGGTGGGGTCAACAAACCGGCCGGCGGGCACATCGTTGCGGACCTTCAGGCTGCCGCGCTTTTTGTAGATATTGATATGCAGAACACCGAACACCGATGCCACCACAAAGCCGATGGATGCTAAGGACAGACCGACGCTGCCGTGGCCGGCAAACTGGGCGGCCGGGGTGTTGGTGAAATTGATATCCCAGGTCAGGGCGTTGCCGGGTCCCTGTCCGAAGCCCAGGGGCAGCAGCAGACCGCCGATGTAGGAGATCACTTTATCGCCGTGCCGGGTCAGCAGGAAGAACACGATGGTGATGGCAAGCCCGGCAAAGGCCTGGAGCATATACGTGCCGCCCTGCAATGCGCCGAATTCCATCACCTGCGCGCCGCTGCGCTTGACATTGGTTTTCTCTGTCTTTAAGGACATTGCGGCAAAGCCGATGGCTAAGCAGTGATAGGTGATGACCTGCATCATCCGGTTATCCACCAGCATAAAGTCAAACTGCTTGGCGATGATATCCACTGCCAGCAGCAAACCGCCGCCCAGCAGGGCAGAGGGAATCAGACATTTTCGGAACAGCGGGATGGTGCGGCGGAGAATGTTGCCCAGCATCAGAAACAGCAACAAAAGGCCCAGCTGCACCAAAAATGACCACACAGGGCCGTAGTTCGCCATGGTAAAATCCCAACTTAAGGTATGATCCATACTGTCACCGGCTTTCTTCCAAGATGATGCCATTATAAACGGAAAACCCGGCGGTGTCAATTTATTTTGCAGGACACCCATTTCTGCATACCCTTGTAAACGCAAAAAAGCAGCACCGAAAATCGGTGCTGCTTTTTGCTGGCGTTTATTAGCCCTCTGCGCGCATCTGAGCGAAGCACTCGCTGCAGAATACGGGACGGTCGGACTTGGGCTCGAAGGGAACCTTTGCCTCGCCGCCGCAGCGTGCGCAGGTAGCAGTGAAGAACTCACGGGGACCGCGGGCAGCGTTCTTGCGGGCGTCACGGCAGGCCTTGCAGCGCTGGGGCTCGTTCTGGAAGCCGCGCTCTGCGTAGAATTCCTGCTCACCGGCGGTGAAAACGAATTCGTTGCCACACTCTTTGCAAACTAAAGTCTTGTCTTCGTACATTAGATGTTACCTCTCTTCGGTTTTTATGCCCCGTGAAATATTAACTGGTATAACGCAGGGTCAATGTTATATGGTGACGACATTTCGCCACAAATGGGATTATACACAAGTGGGTAACTTTTGTCAATCCTAAATAAAGATTTTTCTGGTATTTTTTGTGTTTTTATGAAAAAATACTCAAACTTCGAACTGAAGTTGCCCGGTGAAGGGGATGTGCAGATGCTGGTAGGCAAGCTGTGTTACGCACCGTCCCCGGGGGGTCCGGGTCAAAAAGCCCAGCTGCATCAGATACGGCTCGTAGACATCCTCCAAGGTGATGGCCTCCTCGCCGATGGTGGCGGCAAGGGTCTCCAGACCCACAGGACCGCCGCCGTAATTTTTGATAATGGCGGTGAGCATACGGCGGTCGATGTTGTCAAGGCCCAATTCGTCTACCTCCAGCCGCTGCAGGGCAAGATCAGCCGCTTCCTTGGTGATGACACCGCCGCACATAATTTGGGCAAAATCCCGCACCCGCCGCAAAAAGCGGTTGGCGATCCGGGGCGTGCCCCGGCTGCGGGAGGCGATCTCCATAGCGCCGTCGGGGTGGATCTCCATACCCAGGATGGTTGCACTGCGGGTGACGATCCTGGCCAGCTCCTCCGGGGTATACAGCTCCAGCCGCAGATTCACGCCGAACCGGTCCCGCAGGGGCGCGGAAAGCTGACCGGCACGGGTAGTCGCGCCTACCAAAGTGAACTTGGGCAGGTCAAGACGGATGGAGTTGGCAGACGGGCCTTTACCCACGATGATATCAATGGCGAAGTCCTCCATTGCGGGATAGAGGATCTCCTCCACCACTCGGTTTAAACGGTGGATTTCGTCGATGAACAGAATGTCGCCGGGATTCAGGTTGGTCAGCAGCGCCGCCAAGTCGCCGGGTTTTTCAATGGCCGGACCGGAGGTTATGCGGATGTTCACGCCCATCTCGTTGGCGATGACACCGGCCAGGGTGGTCTTACCCAGACCGGGAGGGCCGTACAGCAGGGTGTGGTCCAGCGGCTCATTCCGCAGCCGGGCGGCTTCAATATACACGGACAGATTCCCCTTGGCCTTCTCCTGGCCGGTGTAGTCCGACAGCAGTTTGGGCCGCAGACCGATCTCGCCGGCATCCTGCGGCGCAAAGGTGGGGGAAATGATGGGGCTGTCCAGTTCCTGTGAAAACTCAAGACTCATAGCAAATCCTCCATAGGAGTGTTGTAGGGGGCGGCGCCTTCGACGCCCCGTGACGGCTGTGTTGGGTAGAAGCAATCTTCTTCCCATTTTGCGGGATTGTTGTCAATATATTCCCAAATCTTCAGATAATCCGCTTCTCGGCGAATGATATGGTCGTGGTAGGAACGCTGGAATATTTTTATGCCGGCATCCCTGTGGCAAAAACGCTTGAATGTAGACACAAAATGGGGAATGATGGCGGTCGTAGGGGCCGACGCCTTCGGCGGCCCGTCCGCTTCGGTTACCGCAAGCAACAAATGAATATGATTTGGCATAATAACATATTTGTCTACACGGATATTGGGTATACGGTTCCCGGAAAGGATGTGTTTTTCTGCAATCCTTCCCAATGGGGTCAGATATTTTCGCGGGGCGTCGAGGGCGCCGCCCCCTACGATATCTGCCAATATGCACTTTTTACCTTTAACACAAATTGTAATAAAGTAAGCACCTGGGGTACTGTAATCAAATTCCGGCAGGCGGTTGGGTTTTCGTTTGGGAATGTCCATCGGTTAACCCTTCATTACCATTGCTCTTAATGCGTAGCGGACCAGTTCCTCCGTGGTGGCGCCCGGGTCTGCGCCCTTGAGGGCGGTGGCGATCTCAGCCGGGGAATAGCCCAGCTCCTGCAAAGCAGCGGTGGCCAATCCGGCATTATTGCCTGTGACGGGAGCGGCCGCCACAGGACCGGCGGAGAAGTCCAGCTCCGGGCTGCCGCCGCCGACCTTGTCCTTTAATTCCAAAATGATTCTTTGGGCCAGCTTTTTGCCCACGCCCTGGGCGGCGGTGAGGAGCTTTTCATCCCCGGTCATCACGGCCAGGGTAAAATTCTGCGGGCCTGCGGTTAAAATAGCCAGCGCGGCCTTGGGACCCACACCGTTGACAGAGGTCAGCAGGTCGTAGCACCGCTGCTCCTCTCGGCTGATAAAGCCGTAGATGTCATAGGCATCCTCCCGGATGGATTCGGTGATGTAGAGCTTGGCCGGCTGATTCAATTTTAATTGGGCGGCGGTATAAGCGGTGACCCGGCAGCCGTAGCCCACGCCGTTAGCCTCAATAACGGCCAAGTTTGGCTCCAATACGGTAACCTGCCCGGAAACATAATATAACATAAGGCACACTCCTTTGGCTTTAATTGTAGGGGTCATTCATGAATGACCCGCGGGCGATTCGTGAATCGCCCCTACGGGTGTTGCACTTTTGCAAGCAATGATGTTGCTGACCTTGCGTGGCACAGGGCGATGGCGATGGCGTCGGCGGCATCGTCGGGCTTGGGCATTTTCTCCAAATGCAGCAGCCGTTTGGTCATATCCTGCACCTGATGCTTGGTGGCGTTACCGTAGCCCACCACCGCCTGCTTGACCTGCATAGGCTTGTAGGCGGTGACCTCCAGACCGGCCTGCCGGATGGCCAAAAGAATCACGCCCCGGCTCTGGGCAACACCGATGCCGGTGGTGACATTCTGGCCGAAAAACAGCTCTTCAATGGCCACCGCGTCGGGCTTTGCCACCTGCAAAAGCTCTGTCATATCGTTATAGATGATCTCCAGCCGGGCGGAAAAATCCATACCCGCCGGGGTGGTGATGGCGCCGCAGTGCAAAAGCTTAAATTGATTCCGGTCCGTTTCGATAAGGCCGAAGCCCGTGATCCCGTAGCCTGGGTCGATCCCCAAGATCCGCATAGCCGCCACCTCCTTTTTTGCTTATCATAGCACATTTGTTTAGTTTTGCCTACTGTTTTTTAGAAAAAATCTTCTTTTGAAATGTAGGGACACCCGTCCCCGGGTGTCCGAAAAGAATGTGTCATCCCGAGCGTAGTCGAGGGATCTCATGTAACCACCCAGCTGCCGTTATCCCGTGAGATTCCTCGACGCGCTGCGCTTGCTCGGAATGACATTATAAAAAATCCGCCCCGGGGATTCCTGGGACGGTGGGATTCAGTTTTGCAGTGCCAGGACATTTTTGCGGAATTCCGTTGCCTCGTCGCCGGTGCAGTCAGCCAGCACCTTGAGAGGACGGGAGAAATCCAGGGTACACATACCCATAAAGTCCTTTCCGTTGATGGTCTGCCGGTCATTGCATACCTTTACATCAAAGCTCTGCCGGGCCGCCAGCGCCACAAAGGTCTTGATCTGCTCGTAGGAGCGAAGAAAAATTTGAAAACTCATAAAAAATAGCCTCCGGTGCTATACAAAAGCGTTTTATTCGCGTATAATAACAAGGTATATTATAGATAAAACCGATGCATATATCAATTGGGAAAGCATCAGAAAAAGAATCTGCAAAGAAAGCGATTATTGGTGAATCATACAATGAAATTCGGATTTTACACCCTTGGGTGCAAGGTAAATCAGTACGAAACCCAGGCAATGGAGCAGCTTTTGGCGGCAAAAGGCCACGAAATCGGCGATTTTCACGATAAATGTGATACCTACATTATCAATACCTGCTCCGTGACCGCTGTGGCGGACAAGAAAAACCGGGCGGTGATCCGCCGCTGCCGCCGGGAAAATCCCGGTGCAGTGGTGGCAGTGTGCGGCTGCTATCCCCAGCACGCGGCCGACAAGCTGGAGGATCTGGACATCGATGTGCTGGGCGGCAGCGGTGACCGGGAGGCCTTTTTGCAGCAGGTGACAGACACCCTGCAGACCCGGCAAAAGGGCAGGGTGCTGGACGAAGCTTTGCGCCGCCGCAGCTTTGAGGTGCTACCTGCCGGCGGTCTGGAGGGACGCACCCGGGCGATGCTGAAGGTCCAGGACGGCTGTGTGAATTTCTGCAGCTACTGCATCATCCCCTACACCCGCGGCCCTGTCCGTTCCGCCCCCATAGAATTGGCGGTGGAGCAGGCAAAGGCGTTGGCAGCGCAGGGTTATAAGGAGATCGTGGTCACCGGCATTGAGATTGCCTCCTGGGGTGTGGATCTGCCGGGCAAGCCGCATTTGACGGCCCTTTTGGAGGCGGTCTGCGCCGCAGTGCCGGATCTGCGGGTGCGGCTGGGTTCTCTGGAGCCGCGGATCGTGACGGAGGAGTTCTGTCAAAAACTGCAAAAACTCTCCAACATCTGCCCCCAGTTCCACCTGTCCATGCAGTCCGGCTGCGATGCGGTCTTGCAGCGAATGAAGCGCAAGTACGATACCGCCCGGTACTTGGAAAGCGTGCAGCTGCTGAACAAATATTTTCCCGGCTGCGCAGTGACCACCGATATGATCGTAGCCTTCCCCGGAGAGACGGAGGAGGAATTTGCGGAATCCCTGGCGTTTATCCAAAAATGCGCCTTTGCGGATATGCATATTTTCCCCTACTCCCGCCGTCCCGGCACACCGGCGGACAAAATGCCCGGCCAGCTGAGCAATGCCGTAAAAGAGGCCCGGAGCAAGGCGGCAATTGCTGTAGCGGAGGAGATGTCCCGTACATACCGGGAACACAGAATAGGAAAACGTGTATCCGTGTTATTTGAGGAGCAGGACGGGGCATACTATACAGGCCATACCCCCGATTATATAAAAGTATATGTCCCCGGCGAGGACTTGCACAATCGGATTCTCCCGGTGATTGTTACAGGCCTGTACAAAGACGGCGTAATGGGCAGACTGGACAATTCGGCCAAACTGTGATATACTAACTATCCCGAGAAACGGAAAAAGGAGGCGTTGCCTTTTGAAATATTGGAAAGGATACCTGACGGCGGCGATCCTGCTGGCTTGCGGCTGGGCGCTGACCGCCTTTACCAAAGGTCACACGGTGCTGGTGGATATGGTCTACCCCTATGTGACCCGGATGGCCCAGACATTTCTGGCGGATTGGAGCGGCGGCGTGGATTTCTGCCTGTGGCAGGCGCTGCTGTTTGTGGGAATAGCGCTGGTGCTGGTCACCGCGGTGCTGATGATCATCTTTAAATGGAATCCCATACAGTGGGGCGGTTGGGTCTGCGCGGCGGTGGCGGTGCTGATCTTTCTGAACACCTGCCTGTACGGTCTGAACAAGTATTCCGGCTCTCTGGCGGAGGATATCCGCCTCAGCGAGACCCCCTACGACATCTCCGAGCTGGAGGCAGCGGCTGCCTACTACCGGGACCAGGCCAATGAACTGGGGACGCAGGTTGCCCGCGAAAGCGGCGGCGAGGTGATCTTCGGCAGCTTTGCGGAGCTGGCTGAACAGGCGCCGGAGGGCTTTGAAATATTGGTATACGAGAAGTCCCTGTCGGTGTTTGCAGGACCTATGGGTCCGGTGAAGGAGCTGAGCTGGGCAAAAAGCTATACAAGACGGGGCATTACCGGCGTGACCGTGGGTCTGACTGGCGAGGCCGGGGTGAATCCCCGGACACCGGCGGTGCTGCTGCCCTTCGCCATGTGCCGGGAGATGTGCCATCAAGCCAGCATTGCCGTGGAGCGGGATGCGGCCTTCGGCGCATACCTTGCCTGTGTCAATAACCCCGATGTGCGGTTTCAGTATTCCGGCGCGCTGATGGGCTATCGCTATTGCCTGAAAGCGCTGCAGGCGCTGGAGAGCGTCAGCGGCAGCGGTGCTGTGGACCGGTTAAGGGAAAAGGAAAGCAGTGAAGTGTACCGGGATCTGAGGCAATGCGACGCTTTTTTGGGTGACCGGGAGCAGACCGATGCCATGGCCTATGACCTGCTGACCAGCTGGCACATCCAGGAAGTGGTGCTGCCCGGCCTGGTGGAGGAGGAGTCCTCTTTTAACCCGATGGACAAGACCCAGGTGGATCTGAGTGACCACCCGAATGCATAAGATGATGAAAGAAACATTGGTAAAGGGATTGCCCGGATTGGGGCTGTCCTTAAGTGAAGAAATACAGGATACCCTCTGCGCCTTCGGCCAGGCGGTGGTGGAGCAGAATAAGGTGATGAACCTGACCGCCATCACAGAGCCTGCCCAGGTGGCAAAGCTCCACCTGCTGGACAGCCTGTCCCTGCTGACTCTGGAGGACTTATCCGGCAAGCGGATGATCGATGTGGGCTGCGGCGCAGGCTTTCCCGGCGTGCCGGTGAAGATCGCCTGTCCCGGGGTGAAGCTGACGCTGCTGGATTCCCTGGGGAAACGGATGCAGTGGCTTCAGACGGTGCTGCCCACCTTAGGCGTGGATGCCGAATGCGTCACCGCCCGGGCGGAAGAGGCGGTGGCCATCCGCAGGGAGTGCTATGATATCGCAACCAGCCGTGCCGTGGCAAGGCTTAACATTCTGCTGGAGCTGACCGCTCCCTATGTCAAGGTGGGCGGCAGGGTGCTGGCAATGAAGGGTACGGCCGCGGCAGAGGAGCTGGCCGAGGCGAAAAATGCCATCAAAAAGTTAGGCCTGCAATTAGAGCGGGTGGCGGAATTTCCCGCCGACAGCACGGCCCATACGGTGATCGTGCTGAAAAAAGTCGCCCCCACACCGGCCCAGTATCCCCGCCGTTTTGCGAAGATCAAACAAAATCCCCTGTAAATTGCGCAGTGGAGTGCAAAGTGTAAAGTGTAAAGTGCAAAGTGAAGGTGTCGCTATGCGACATATTTAAAGCATTGCCGCAGGCAGTACATTCATTTTGTATTTAGCATTTTACATTTTGCACTCAATTTTTGCGCAGATATGGGGAATACTGCAAATGAACAAAATGTAAAAAATCGCAAAAGGGCAAGATTGTTTCTTGATTATACATTGTATTTATGTTATAATGCCCATAGCTATCGATACCTTTTCGTGTTTTGAGGAATCCGGTAGATTTTCGGATCAGAAGATCCGGGCAAATATATGTTAGGAGGAAGACACAATGAAGAAACTCACCAGAATCCTGGCGATCGTGCTGGTTTTGGTAATGGTCCTGGGCGTGTTCGCCGGCTGTAAGAAGCCCTCCGGCGATCCCAAC
Source organism: Faecousia sp. (assembly GCA_045645385.1). Lineage (GTDB taxonomy): Bacteria > Bacillota > Clostridia > Oscillospirales > Oscillospiraceae > Faecousia. The sequence goes on along the minus strand of JAZRIT010000062.1, from coordinate 130,539 downwards.
GGCACCGAGGGCGGCAACCCTGCCGCTGCCAAGGACGGCTATACTTACCGCAGCTACATCAGCCAGCTGGGTACCACCTGGAATCCCCACGCATGGGATACCAACTACGACCAGACCATTATGCAGTATCTGGAGACACCCCTGGTCGAATCCGTTATCAAGGACTCTGAGAACGGTGTTTACCAGTGGGCCTATAAGGCAGCTGTCTCTGTCACCGATGTGACCGCTGCCAACAAGGGCGACCTGACCAAGTATAAGGTCACTCTGCCTGCCGGCCAGACCGCCGACAGCACTGAGAAGGGCTATGTCTTTGAGATCAAGCTCAACCCCAATATGAAGTGGCAGGACGGCACCCCCATCAATGCCGACACCTACATCTACTCCATGAAGGCGCTGCTGGATCCCAAGATGATGAACTACCGCGCCAACCTTTACTACAGCGGCGAATCCGCTGTGGCCGGCGGTTACACCTACTTCTACGCCCTGTCCAAGGACCTGTATGAGACCATTGCCTACAAGGAGATCGGCAAGCACAGCGGCAAGATCTATATGGATACCGAGGCTATGAAGATCACCGGCTATTCCGATAGCAACGGCAATGTGCTGCCCAAGTACCTGTCCATTTCCGATGAGACCATCTACAACAATGCCGGTATGGAAGTGATCTCCGGCCGTAAGCTGTACCTGGACAACAAGGCAAGCTTTGAAAGCGGCCAGCTGAAGCTGTACCTGCACAAGGCCAACGAGAACTACAACGAAAACTACGCCGCCGCCTATGATACCACCGTGGGCTGCTACAAGGTTGACGACTACACCATCCGTTATGTCACCCAGGCCCAGATCGATATCAACTATTTCCTCAACGCCTGCGGCTCCAACTGGCTGGTTTACGAGAGCCTGTACGAAGCAGGTAAGGATACCTCCGGCAAGCTGGTGACCACCAACTACGGTACCGATGTGGCCAACACCATGTCCTACGGTCCTTATAAGATCGAGTCCCTGCAGAAGGGTAAGCAGATCGTGCTGGTGCAGAACGAGAACCACTACCAGTTCCAGAAGAAGGAAGACGGCACCCTGTACGCCGAGACCGACTATGAGGTAGACGGCGAGAAGCTCCAGGCCTGGCAGACTACCAAGATCGTCATCGACCAGATGACCGACGAGACCGCCAAGCAGGCCTTCCTGAAGGGCGAGATGTCCGAGTGGACCCCCTCTGCCGACGAGATGGCTAACTACAACTTCTCCGACCAGATGTACCGTGTGGATGAAGAATATACTATGAGCCTGTTCTTCAACACCAATCTGAGCGCGCTGAAGGAAATGGATAAGTCCAAGGGCAACCAGAACTCTGTGGTTCTGTCCAACGATAAGTTCCGTAAAGCATTCTCTCTGGCCATCAACCGGGCCGACTGGGTCACCGCCACCGCCGGCTATAAGCCTGCTTACGCGCTGATGAGCGACCTGTACTACTACGATATCTTCAACGACCCCAACTCCACCTACCGTGGAACCAAGGCCGCAATGGATGCCATCTGCGACCTGTACGGCGTACACTATGTGGACGGCACCCTCTACGGCACCGTGGAAGAGGCTTACGCCTCCATCACCGGCTACAACCTGACCAAGGCCAAGGAGCTGATGTCCCAGGCCTGCGCTGAGCTGGTTCAGGCCGGCCTGTACACCAAGGGCCAGGACATCAAGATCCTGGTGGCTTACTCCGGCGGCGAGCTGGGCTCCTCCGAGCAGAACCAGATCACCAAGCTCAACGAGTATCTGAATGCTGCTATGGAAGGCTCCGGCTTCGGCAAGATCACCTTAGAGGGTGTGGGCAATGTGGCCTCCCGCCACGGCAAGATCGGCTCCGGCGAGTATGCCATCGGCTACGGCGGATGGGGCGGCGCAGCCTTCTATCCCTTCCGGAATATGCAGGTCTACTGCAACGATGACCTGTACGATATCCAGGAGTCTGCCTGCTGGAATCCTGCGACCGAGACGCTGACTATTTCCATTGATGGCAAGAATGTCACCAAGACCTGGAAGGAATGGTCCAATGCGCTGATCGGCACCGGTGAGTACGCCAACGCAAGCGTGGGCATCAAGCTGGATGTCACCGCCGAGATGGAAGAGAAGTTCCTGGCCAAGTACTACCGGATCCCCCTGGCATCCTCCTGTGCAGCATCCCTGCTGTCCTACCAGGTCAGCTACTACACCGAAGACTACAACATTATGTACGGCTTTGGCGGTATGGAGCTGCTGCGGTACAACTATAACGATGCCAAGTGGGCAGAATATGTGAAGACTGCCGGCGGCACCCTGAGCTACGAATAATCCCTATCGGGCATCACGAAGGCCAGGGGAGCAATTTGCTCCCCTGGCCCGGTTGCCAATAAAACACCGAAAATCGCCGATGTAGGGGCGAGCATTGCTCGTCCGTCAGCAAGAGCGATTCTGCGGTAACGGACGACCGATGGTCGCCCCTACAACGGACTTCTTCCTGCCGTTTTGCAACAAAGGCTGTCAAGTATAACCCTTGTTGAAGAACAGCAGACCCCTGCACCCCAAGAAAAAGGAGAGAGATCCCCGATGAAAATGTTCAAATATGTACTCAAAAGAATACTTTTGATGTTCTTTGTGTTCTTTGTGGTCACCACCATCTGCTTTATGCTGATCCGGCTTCTGCCCCGGGAGCTGCCCCAGGACAAGAATCTGGCTGATGCTATCGCTGCCCGGTGGGATGCTTTGGGCTACAATGAGCCGCTGCTCGTGCAGTTCGGCATCTATCTAAAGAACATCTTCACCAAGCTGGATTTTGGTACTTCCTGGTATATCCAGTACCGGGAGCCGGCGCTGGATCTGCTGCTGAGCCGGCTGGCACCTACGGTGCTGGTGAACACCTATGCGCTGGTGTTCTCCATTCCCTTCGGCATCCTGCTTGGCATCTATGCCGCCATCAAGAAGAACCGGTGGCAGGACACCCTTATCAGCACCGGTGTTATGGTATTCGTGTCCGTGCCCAGCTATGTGTACGCATTTTTGGTGCAGTACTTCCTGTATTTTAAGCTGGATCTGCTGCCGCTGACGGTGTACTCTCTGGCCGATGCCGGCGGCAGCTGGTTTACAGGCAAGATGTTCTATTCCATGATCCCGCCGATCCTGGCTCTGTCCTTCGGTGAGATCGCCGGTCTGTGCCGGTTCACCCGCGCCGAGCTGACGGAGACACTGACCTCCGACTATATGCTCCTGGCCCGGACCAAGGGCCTGTCCCGGGGACAGGCCACCGCCCGCCACGCCCTGAAAAACGCAATGGTGCCCATCCTGCCTATGATCATCGGCTCGTTCATCAGCGTTATGAGCGGCTCTATGATCATCGAGCGGATCTTCTCCATTCCCGGCGTGGGCCAGCTGTATATCCAGTCCATTCAGCTGTTTGACTATGATGTGTTTATGATCGACTGTATTTTCTACAGCTTTGTGGGTCTGCTTGCGGGCATCGTGGTGGACCTGAGCTACGGCTTTATCGACCCCCGAATCAGAATGGGAGAGAAATAATATGGAAAAATACAACATTCCCAAGGAGAAATTTGCCTTTGTCAATGCAGGGCAAAGGATCTCCGACAAAAAATTTGAAGATAAGCCGGTGGGCTATTTTAAAGATGCCTGGATCCGATTCCGCAAGAGCAAGGCCTCCGTGGTGGCGGCGATTATTATCATCGGCATCATTCTGTATTCCTTTTTGATGCCCCTGCTGATCACCTCCCACGATGCTGCCTTTATGTGCGGCACTTACGCCAAAAAACCGGGCCGGGTCACCTGGCTGCGGGAGCTGGGCATTGCCACCGGCGGTATAAAGACCACCCAAAGTGAGGCAGGTTTTGTGAAGCTGCACGCCATCGCTGTGGGCGCTGAGAGCAAGGACGGCTGGGTGGTCAGTATAGGACAGGCCAAGGACAGCCCCTATCACCCGGTGCTGAAGACCGGCACGCCCTACCAGCAGGAGCAGCCCAATAAGAAGCTGGCCACCTATTTCCCCGCCACCGTGGATACCTATTTGGAGGTAGGCTTTTTGTATGTGGATGTGGAGCAGGCGGAGTATCAGAAGATCTTAGATTGGCAGACAGAGACCGGCCTGCAGGTGCTCTACCCCTTGGTGGACACCCAGAACGGCTACTGCTTCGAGCCGGAGGATGCCAATTTCTGGTATAAGACCAAGGGTAAGGGCATTCCCGTGTCCACTGCCACCGGCAGAGATGTCCAGCTGACCTATTCCGAGGACCTGGTCTTAGAGGATAACTATAAGCGGGACGCAAACGGCAACCTGGTGTACAGCCAGTTTATCGGCGGCGGTGATGAAAATACCGCCCAGCTGCGGGTCAGGGTTTTGTATTACAACTACTATCAGTACCTGTACGGCAGCGCACCCAACTACCTGCTGGGCACTGATTCCCAGGGCTATGATCTGGCGCTGCGGATCGCCGGCGGCATTCGGCTTTCCCTGCTGGTGGCGGTGTGCGTGTCGGTGATCAATTTCCTCATCGGTGCGGCATACGGCGCGGTGGAGGGCTACTACGGCGGCACCACCGATATTATCTTAAGCCGTGTGACGGATATCCTGTCCGGCGTGCCCTTTATCGTGGTGGCCACCCTGTTTCAGATCCATCTGGCGCAAAAGGTGGGTGCCATCCCCAGCCTGCTCTTTGCCTATGTGCTCACCGGCTGGATCAGCACGGCCAGCCGTGTCCGCACCCAGTTCTACCGGTTTAAGAACCAGGAATATGTGATGGCCGCCCGGACCTTAGGCGCAAGAGACCGGCGGATCATCTGGAAGCACATTTTCCCCAATACCCTGGGCACTATCATCACCTCCTCTGCACTGGTGATCCCCAGCGTGATTCTGACAGAGAGTATGCTGTCATTCTTAGGCATTATCAAGCTGGGATCTGCCCAGCAGACCAGTTTGGGTACGCTCCTGTCCGATGCCAGCGCAATCTGGACAAATTACCCCCATCTGATGCTGTACCCGGCGCTGGTGATATCTCTGCTGATGATCTGCTTCAACCTGTTCGGCAACGGCCTGCGGGATGCCTTCAATCCGGCACTGAGAGGCGTGGAGGACTGATATGAGCAATAATATTTTAGAAGTCAAAAACTTAAAGATCTCCTTCCGCACCTCCGGCGGTACTGTCAAGGCCGTCCGGAACATCTCCTTTAATTTGGAGCGGGGCAAGACGCTGGCCATCGTGGGCGAGTCCGGCTCCGGCAAGTCCGTCACCTCCAAGGCCATTTTGGGCATTTTGGCGGGCAACGCCATCGTAGAGGGCGGCGAGATCATCTATGACGGCAAGGACCTTTTGAAGATCTCCGAGGAGGAGATGTGCAGCATCCGGGGCGATGAGATCTCCATGATCTTCCAGGACCCCCTGTCCAGCCTTAACCCCATTGTGAAGATCGGCAAGCAGATCACCGAGGCAATGCTGCTGAAGAACAAGACCAGCCGCACCCAGGCCCAAAAGGAGCATCACCGCATCACCGCTTTGCTGAAGGAGAATATGGCTGCTGCCGGCTCTGAAGACGCGGAAAAGGCCGTGGAATACGCTTTCCGCACCGCTTTGGAGAAGAAAAAGGCCGTTTTGCCTCTGCTTTCCGAGGCCAAGATCTTCTTCGCCGGAGAATTTACCAAGGCCGAGGCGATGAAATACGCCAAGGACCTGTGCGACCGGGTGGAGGACAGCATCGACCGGCTGGAAACCGTCAAGGACAGCTTTGCCTATACCCTGCGCAGCGGTCTGAACAGCGGCATCGAGCGGTATTTTGCCGTCCTGCGCAGTAACCCCAAGGAGGAGGCCCGCTATGCCCGTCAGAGCCAAAAGCGGGAAGCCCTCATTGCCAAGGGCAAGACCGTGGACTGGAAGGTCCGGCCCAAGAATGTCTATGACCCAGCCGAGCTCAAGGGCAATCTTGTCCACCTGATCGACCGGCTGGCAGAGCGTTATGAAACTGTGATTTCCCAGGCGGATTCTGTGAACATCGCCGAAAGAACCGCAACCCTCCACGCCTATCTGCAGGATAAGGCCGCCAAGGCAAATGCAGTGGTCACCCCGGCTATGGCCAAGGAACGGGCTATCAAATTGATGGAAGAGGTGGGCATCAAGGACCCGCAAATGCGGTTTAACCAGTACCCCTTCGAGTTCTCCGGCGGTATGCGTCAGCGGCTCGTCATCGCCATCGCCTTGGCCGCTGACCCGGAGATCCTCATCTGCGACGAACCCACCACCGCTCTGGATGTGACCATCCAGGCCCAGATTTTGGAGCTCATCAACAATCTGAAAAAGGAGCGGAAGCTGTCCGTTGTGTTCATCACTCACGATCTGGGCGTGGTGGCCAATATGGCAGACGATATCGCGGTGATGTACGCCGGCAAGATCGTGGAGTACGGCACTGTGGACGAGGTGTTCTATGACCCCCGGCACCCTTACACCTGGGCGCTGCTGTCCTCTATGCCGGACTTAGACACCAAGGAAAAGCTGGACGCCATTCCCGGCACGCCGCCCAATATGATCTATCCCCCCGTGGGCGATGCCTTTGCAGACCGGAATAAGTATGCGATGCAGATCGATTTTGAGCAGCAGCCCCCGGAATTTCCCGTGTCCGATACCCACTGGGCAGCCACCTGGCTGCTCCACCCCGATGCCCCCAAGGTGGAGATCCCCAAGATCATCACCGACCGCATCGCCAGAATGAGAGGTGCGCAGAATGGAAAATAAAGAAATTCTGCTGCGGGTAGAAAATCTCTGCCAGTACTTCGGCCCGGTGAAGGCCGTGGACGATGTGTCCTTCGATATCAAAAAGGGCGAGGTCTTCGGCCTTGTGGGCGAGTCCGGCTGCGGCAAGACCACCACCGGCCGCAGTATCATTAAGATCTACGACATCACCTCCGGCAGCATTTATTTCGGCGGCAAGCGCATCTGCGCCGGCACGAAAGCCTACTATGATGAAATAGATACCTGCCGCAGGGAAATGAAAGAAGATCCCGGGAAAGCCGAGGCCTGCAAGGCAAGAATCGCCCAGCTGAAGGCGGAGATCAAGCAGGCAAAGAAGGATCACGCATCCTCCGGCACGGTCACCGATATTCAGATGATCTTCCAGGACCCCATCGCATCGCTCAATCCCCGTATGACCGTCAAGGAGATCATCTCCGAGGGGCTGGTGATCCAGGGTATGAAGGATCAGAGGGCTATCGACGAGAAGGTCTATGAAATTCTGGAGCTGGTGGGTCTGGTGCGGGAGCACGCAGGCCGCTATCCCCACGAATTCTCCGGCGGCCAGCGGCAGCGGATCGGCATTGCCCGCAGTGTGATTATGCGCCCGGAGCTGCTGATCGCCGACGAGCCCATCTCGGCGCTGGATGTGTCCATTCAGGCCCAGGTCATCAACCTTTTGAATGACCTGCGGAATGCTTTGGGTCTGACCATTTTGTTCATCGCCCACGATCTGTCGGTGGTCAAGTACTTCTCCGACCGCATCGGCGTGATGTACTTTGGCAAGCTGGTGGAGCTGGCAACTGCCGACGAGCTGTTTGCCCATCCGCTGCACCCCTATACCAAGAGCCTGCTGTCGGCTATCCCCCTGCCCGACCCCCACAGCGAAAAGCAGCGGGTGCGAGTTGCTTACAATGCCGACTCCGCCCACGATTATTCCGCAGAAGCCCCCACCATGCGTGAGGTCGCTCCCGGCCACTTTGTTTATTGCAACAACGCCGAGGAGAAGGCGTACCAAGAGGAGTTGGGTCTGTGAGCGAGAAATGCAAAACCAATTTGCTGAAACACGGCATCACCGGCGCTGTGTGCCTGGGCCTTGCGCTTCTCTACTGCGGTCTGCGGGATTTTGGCGGTATGACAGCGGTGGAAAAGTATCGCACCCTGTGCGACGGCTTTACCATACCGGGACTGATTGCCCTGTGCGTGGGTGTGCTGCTGTGGGTATCAAATGACGGCTTTTTCTACGGCATCGGCTACTGCCTGGACATCGCCCGCAAGGCCTTGATCCCCGGCGGCCGCCGGAAAATGGAAAAGTACTACGATTATGTACAGCGCCACCGGCAGAAAAAGGTCACCGGCTACGGTTTTTTGTTCGTCTGCGGCGGCGTGTGTATGGCCATTGCCGTCATTTTCCTGGTGCTGTTTTATAGCGCATATTAATACAAAGGGCGGATGAAACCATCCGCCCTTTATCTATCCCTTGCAAATAAAGGTATAAAATGCTATATTAAAAACAGCACCCAAAGGCCCCCTTCCCTAAAGGGGGCTGTCAGCGAAGCTGACTGGGGGATATAAATCGGTACAGGGAGGCGTGCGTTATAGAGAGAAAGCATAATGCCAAATTGACGGATAAAGCCAAAGCGCTGCGAAAGAATATGACAAAAGAAGAGCGGCATTTGTGGTATGATTTTCTGCGTTCTCATTCTGTACGGTTTTGCGGCAGAAGGTAATCGATCATTATATTGTGGATTTTTACTGCCACAAAGCAAGGCTTGTAATCGAGCTTGACGGATCGCAGCATTACAAGGAAAACGGATTGCTAAAGGACAAAATTAGAACGGAAAAAATCGAAAGCAGAGATTTAATTGTTATTCGCATACCCAATAATGCGGTGAATGAAAATTTCAGAGGGGTTTGCGAATATATAGATATGGTTGTTCGGGAATCTGTTGGCCGGGAAGAATCCCCCAGTCAAAAATCAGAGATTTTTGACAGCCCCCTTTAGGCAAGGGGGGCTTTTAAAATTGAATGAGGTGATACCATGACATTACAGGATAAGATCACCGCTGCGGCGGAATATCTTTTGGAGAAGGTTGCCCTGCGGCCGGGCATTGCCCTGGTGTTGGGCAGCGGTTTGGGCGATTATGCCGATACACTGGAAGACAGCGTAAAAATCCCCTATTCGGAAATTCCCAATTTCCCCCAGCCCACGGTGGAGGGTCACACCGGCGCGTTCGTCTTCGGTAAAAAAGAGGGTAAACCTGTGGTGGTGGCCCAGGGCCGCGTCCATTACTATGAGGGCCTGCCAATGCAGGAGATCACCCTGCCTGTCCGGGTGCTGGCAGCAATGGGCGTGAAGACCCTGGTGCTGACCAATGCCGCCGGCGGCGTGAATCTCAGCTACAAGCCCGGTACGCTGATGCTGATTTGTGACCATATCAATTTCTCCGGGGCAAATCCCCTGATCGGCCCCAATCTGGAAAAATTCGGGCCCCGATTCCCCGATGTCAGTGACCTGTATACCGCCGATCTGCGGGAAAAAATCAAAATCCGCGCCGCCGAAGCGGGTATTTCCCTGGAAGAGGGCGTGTATCTGATGTGCAGCGGGCCCAACTATGAGACCCCGGCGGAGATCCGGGCCTTCCGCACCCTGGGGGCAGATGCGGTGGGTATGTCCACCGTGCCGGAGGCGTTGGTGGCCGGCCACAGCGGTATGGATGTGGTGGGCGTGTCCTGCATCACCAATATGGCCGCCGGTGTCCTGCCGGTGAAGTTAAACCACGCCGAGGTGGTAGAGACCGCCGCCAAGGTCCACGACGAATTTCACCGCCTGGTGGATGGGATTTTACAGGTTCTGTAAATCTTGACTTTCCCAATGAAAGGTTTATAATGAAGAAAAAAGAAAAGGAGCGAATCCCATGTATTACCGTATGAATATTGCCGGTCTGGACCGGGATCTGCCCATCTGTCCCGTGACGGACGAGCTGTATATCGCCGGCTTCGTGATCTTCGGTGACCCGGAGCTGACCGTGGCCTGCGCCAAGGCGCTGTTGGAAAAAGCCCCCCAGTACGATTATATTATCACCGCCGAGGCCAAGGGCATTCCCCTTGCCCATGAAATGGCCCGCCAGGCCGGTGATAAGAAGTATTTGCTGGCCCGGAAAGCCCCCAAGCTGTATATGAAGGACATCATTGAGTTCAAGGTCCGGTCCATTACCACCGCCCGGGAGCAGACACTGTACTTAGACGGCGCGGACGCAGCCTTAATGAAGGGTAAAAAGATTCTTATCGTGGACGATGTGATCTCCACCGGCGAGAGTCTGCTGGCGTTGGAAGCCCTGGTAGAAAAGGCAGGCGGTATCATCGCAGGCCGTATGACCATCCTGGCCGAGGGCGATGCCCAGGACCGGGAGGATCTGGTGTACTTAGAGAAGCTGCCCCTGTTTAATCCCGACGGAACGGTGAAGGAATGAGTACAAAAGAAATGGAATTGGATAATTCCTACGCGCTGGTGGATTTGGACGCCATTGTCCATAACTTTCTGGCGGTGGAGCAAAAGACCGGCGTACCGGCTATGGCGGTGATCAAGGCCGATGGCTACGGACACGGCGCGGTGGCCCTTGCCAGGCGGCTAAAGGATGTTTGCAAATTCTTCGGTGTTGCCACGGTGCAGGAGGCGTTGGAATTACGGAAAGCCGGGGTCACAGCGCCGATTCTGGTGCTGGGGCCTATGCCCACCGCTGCCTTTGAAATTGCCATCCGGGAGAATATCCGCCCGGTGATCTTCCGCTTGGAGGATGGGGAAATTCTCTCCCGAACTGCCCAAAAGTTAGGGCTCGATGCCCCTTTCCATATCGCCGTGGATACGGGTATGAGCCGGATCGGTTTCCAGGTAAGTGAGGAAGAGGCGGATGTGTGCAAGGCCATCTGCGACCTGCCGGGACTTGTTCCCGAGGGCCTGTTTTCTCACTACGCCACCGCCGACAGTATTGACCTGACCCGGGCGAAAGCCCAGGCTGAGCGGTATGCGGCCTTTGACCGTATGCTGCAGGACCGGGGTGTCAATGTAAAGATTCGCCACTTGAGCAACTCTGCCGGCAGTATGAATTTTGACAGGCATTATGATATGGTCCGGGCGGGCATCGTCCTGTACGGCCTGTACCCCAGCAACGAGGTGGATACCGGTCTGCTTGATCTGCAGCCGGCGCTCCAATGGCGCAGCCGCATTACCCATATCAAAACCCTGGAGCCGGGCCGGGAAATCGGCTACGGCGGTACATTCATCACCGAAAAACCGACACAAGTTGCAACCATCCCCGTGGGCTATGCCGACGGCTATAAGCGCACGCTGTCCAATGGGTTTTATGTGCTGATCCGGGGCAGAAAAGCGCCCATTTTGGGCCGGGTGTGTATGGACCAGTTTATGGTGGATGTGACGGACATCCCTGACGCCCGGGTGGGGGACACTGTGACCCTCATCGGCCGGGACGGAGGGGAAATCATCTCCGCCGAAGCCTTTGGCGAAGGCGCCCAGTCCTTCAACTATGAGGTGGTCTGCTCTATCAGCCGCCGCGTCCCCCGGTACTACCTGCAGGACGGCAAGATCGTGGGCAGTGTCCACTATTTGCTGGATAAGTAATCAAATGAAAGGCTCCTCCTGATGAGGAGCCTTTTTCGTAGGGGCGAGCATTGCCCGTCCGTTACTTGCAGCTTCATGTTGTGCGGACGACCGCTGGTCGCCCCTACAATTCTTTGTGGTGGATCCTGTTTTCCATATGGCCGGATTGTACTACCGGCGGTTTGGGGTCTTTGAATTCCCACGGGGTGGCTGGCTTTTTCTCATTTTCTTTCATTTTTATCCCCTCCTGTCCTTATTATGGACAAAAAGGGCGAAAAAACACGCAGCAACCGCTGCGTGTTTTTATATGTCATATTTTCCGACGATTTCTGCCGGGCCTTCTAAGTATAAGGCATTTACAATGCCGTTTTGACCCTCCACGGTGATGTGCAATGTGCCGCCGGGGTTTTCGGCAATGAGATGTCCTCCGGGAAGCTGCCCTTGCAGCCATAATGTGACTGCCACCGATGCGCTGCCTGTGCCGCAGGCCAGGGTGAAATCCTCCACCCCCCGCTCAAAGGTGAGCATTCGTACGGTGTCGTTGGATAACCACCGGTAAAAATTCACATTGACCCCTTTGGGAAAGGCGGGGGAGTGCCGAATGGCCAAAAATTTGGGCAATAATGTTTCTTTATCCGCCCACTCCACAGCGTCATATTCCGTGACGCTGTGGGGGATTCCCGGGTCGCCTAACTCAATGTATGCTGTACCCGGTAGCCTTTGCAAATCCACCAGACCGGGGTTATTCAGCCGCACCCGGTATTGATTTTCACCCAAACGCCAGCCGTAGACCGGGCCGGCATCGGTTTCCACGGTCATCGCTTTTTTGGCTAACCCCATATCATAGGCAAATTTGCAGATACACCGGGCGCCGTTGCCGCACATCTCCCCCCGACTGCCGTCGGGGTTGTAGAAATGCAGGCGAAAATCCGCCTTATCCGAATTGTCAGCGGCCAGCAATCCGTCTGCCCCCAATTCCCTGCACAATTTTTTGGCAAGGGCGGAAAAATCAAGAGATCTCCCCCGGGCATCCAGCACGGCAAAATCGTTGCCCGCGCCGCTCATATGCAAAAACTCCATCAGCTTTCTTCCAGCAGGTCTTCCATATTGTAAAGTCCGGCAGGCTTGCCTTGCAGAAAGGCACCGGCCTTCGCCGCACCGTCGGCAAACATACCCCGGTCAAAGGCCTCGTGGCGCAGGGTGATCTGCTGGGAGGCGGTGGTGATATGGACCTCGTGAATGCCCACGATATTGCCCATTCGCAGAGCCTGAATGCCGATCTCGCCGGCTTCCCGCTTGCCCTCGCCGGCCCGGCCGCAGTTGGCGGTGGCGTGGGGGCGTACCTCACGGATGGCATCAAAGAGCATTTTGGCAGTGCCGCTGGGGGCATCCACCTTGCGGTTGTGGTGGATCTCCACGATCTCAATGTCCGCATCGGGGAAGCTCTGGGCCGCCTGCTTGGCAAGACTGCACAGCACCGCGATGCCTAAACTCATATTGCCTGCATAAAACACAGGCACAGCCTTGGAAGCGGCATAAATGGCCGCTTTTTCTTCTTCTGTATGGCCGGTGGCGGCCACCACCAGAGCGCAGCGGTGCTTCACCGCGTAGTCTGTCACATCGAAAATGGCGGTGTGGTGGGAGAAGTCATAAACAATCTCTGCCGCCACATCTCCCAGCTCGGCGAAGGTGCGGGGCACACCGTTCAGGCCGTCGATGCTCACAAGACCGGCGATGTCCTTTTCCAGCCGCTGCCGGAGCAATTTTCCCATAGTGCCGTTTGCACCGCAGATGACCGCTCTCATACCTTTACCCCCAGTGCGCGCATTTGTTTCAGCAGATTTTCCCGGTTATGGTCTTCCAAATAGGACAGGGGCATCCGCAGATATTCCTCGCCGAAGCCCATAGCGGCCACAGCTGCCTTGGCGGGAATGGGATTGACCTCGCTGAACAGCGCCCGGATCAGCGGCAGCATCTTGCATTGCAGCGCGGCCGCGCCGGCCACATCCCCGGCAAAGAACTTATCGCACATCTCCACTGCCATACCCGGCACCACATTGGACAGCACGCTGATGCAGCCAGCGCCGCCCATAGCCATCATAGGAACGGTCAGTGCGTCCTCACCGGAGTAAATATCCAGCTTATCACCACACTTGGCGATGGTTTCCACGGTTTGATCCATATTGCCGGTGGCGTCCTTCAGGGCAGCAATCATAGGGTGCTGGGACAGTGTTGCCACGGTATCCGGCAGCAGGTTGCAGCCGGTACGGCTGGGAACGGAGTACATGATCACCGGCTTTTCCGAGGCATCCGCCACGGCGGTGTAGTGGTTGATAAGGCCCTTTTGGGTGGCCTTGTTATAGTAAGGTGTGACCACCAGCACTGCGTCCGCGCCGTCGCCGCAGGCGCTTTTGGTAAACTCCAGCACGTGTTCGGTATTGTTGGTGCCGGTGCCTGCGATCACCGGGACCCGTCCGTTTACCTGCTTGACGGCAAAGCGGATCACCGCCTTGCGTTCTTCGGGACTCAGTGTGGCGCTTTCGCCGGTGGTGCCTACGGCAACCAACGCATTGATGCCGGAGGCGATCTGGAACTCGATAAACCGGGCAAAGGTATCATAATCCACGCCGTGAGGGGTCATAGGGGTGACCATTGCGGTGGCCATACCCTTAAAAATCGTCTGTTTCATAGGATCAGCTCCTTTGTAGATCTTATCTATAGTCTATCACAGATTCCGCAAAAAGAAAACAATAAAATTACACCGCCGTTGATTTCAACAGCGGTGTAACGGAAAATCAGATCAGATAACCCTTGACGGCGTCGGATGCGCCGGCGGGATCGTCGGACACGGTGATGGTGATGTTCATATTGTTGGCCTGCGCAAACTCAGCGCACCAAAGGATGAACGCCTCACCGGTAGCCCGGTCGGTGCCGATGGTCTTGTACAGGTTGTCGATGTAAACATTGGTGATGTCGAAGTTGCCTGCGTGCAGACCGCTGAGCAGGCCCTTCAGCTTATCTATGTTATCAATGCCGTACTCCTTGGAGTTGACCAGACGGACACGGTAGTTGACATCATAAGTCAGCTGCTTGCCGTACTCGATGCAGACTACATCGCCCTGTGCGCTTGCAACGGCGGTGTTGATAGCGTCGATCAATCTCTTGGTCTTACCGGAGCCCTTCAGGCCCATAATAACTTGAATCATGGAAATTCCTCCTTTGCTGTCCAGCTAATTGCTGTATTGTAATTTTACCAGTTCTGTGTAGGTTTTGCAATAGGAAAATGGTGATTTATCAAATTATTTTTTGGTTTGTGAAAAAATCAGAAATTTCCTGTCGGGCGGCAGGGACATTTCCCTGAAAAGCTTCCCGTCTGCCGCCACCTCTGCCACCCAAAGCGGCTGTGGCTGCTGCGCCCAGGGCTTTGGCATCGGTAGTCTGGCTGACGATGCAAAGGCTGTAGCCAGTCTGATCGCTTCCGGATAGGGTTACGGCTACGGCAGCATACTCTGCAATCGTATCGCACAGTGCCCGGTTGGCGGCGGGAGATAGGGCGTCTTCAAAATGGACGGCAATATCTTGTCCGGCGTAATTTTGGGCGATGGTGGTATACAGCTGCTTTTCAAGGCCGTTTGCGCGGAATTTTTCCGCCGCCAAGGCTTCGTTCATACGGGTGGCGGCTGCGCCGGTCTCCAAAATTTTGGCAGAGAAAGCCTGGCTGACCAGCTTGTTCTGCTGATAGGCGGCGCTTAAAATGGCCAGCGCCCGCCCACCACAGGCCATTTCGATGCGCACACCCTCGTGAAATTTGACGCAGGAGAACAGCTTTACAACGCCGATCTCGCCGGTGTACTTTACCTGTGTGCCGCAGCAGGCGCAGATGTCCATACCGGGGAATTCCACGATCCGCACCGGCCAGGGAAGATCCTTTTTTCGCCGGTAGGGGACGGTGGGGAGTTCTTCGGCGGTGGGGTAGTAGCATTTAACAGGAAAATTTTGCCAGATGGCGGCGTTGACGGTGTCCTCGATTTTTTGCAGGTCCTCGGCAGGGATCGGGCCGTCAAAATCCACGGTCATCAGCTCCGCGCCCATATGGAAGCCCACATTGTGCCACCCGTACAGCTTATGCACCAGGCCGGATACCATATGCTCACCGGAGTGCTGCTGCATCAGATCAAATCGGCGAACCCAGTCGATGCGGCCCTCCACGGTGTCGCCCACGGTCAGAGGCTTGTCGCACAGGTGGATGACCTGCTCACCGTCTTCCCGGACGGACAGGACATTGCCACCCCCCAGAGTGCCGGTATCGCAGGGCTGACCGCCCCCCTCGGGGTAGAAAGCGGTGGCATCCAATGTCACTTCCCAGCCGTTTTTGACTTCCGCGCAGCCGGTAACTACGGCCGCAAAGGTCTGCAAATGAGAATCTTTATAATATAGCTTTTCGGTCTTCATAAAACCTGCACTCCTTAGCGGTTTTTATCCATTGTACCACAGATTGCGCCGGTTTACAACGAAAGTTTGTCGATGAGTTTTCCGGGGAACGGGTGCAAATTCGTGGGTTTTCTAAACATTTTCCCGCTAAACTGGTCTTAACAACCAAGGAGGACAAGCTATGCAATGCCAGAAACTGAAAACCTATATGGAGACCGGCCGGGTGGTGTTTTTGCCGGCCAAGGCCATTACACCCAACCCGGCCCAGCCGCGAAAAATCTTCCGGGAGGAGTCCTTAGGGGAGCTGACAGAGTCTATCCGCCAGCACGGCATCCTGCAGCCCCTTTCCGTCCGCCGGGTGGAAAGCGGCTATGAGCTGATCGCCGGGGAACGGCGCCTGCGGGCGGGCATCCGGGCGGGTCTGACGGAGATCCCCTGTATCGTGATGCGGATGACCGAGCAGGAGTCGGCTATGACGGCATTGGTGGAGAATCTTCAGCGGCAGGATCTGGATTTTGTGGAGGAGGCCCGGGGGATCGATTTGCTGATCCGCCAGTTTCAGATGAGCCAGGAGCAGGTGGCGCGGCTGTTGGGCAAGAGCCAGAGCGCCATCGCCAACAAGCTGCGGCTTTTAAAGCACAGCATGCAGGTGCTGGAGGCCCTGCGGCAGGCAGAGCTGACGGAGCGACACGCCCGGGCGCTGCTAAAGCTCCCTACGGAGTATCAGAAAATGCAGGCAATTTCCACCATTGCCCGGCAGAATATGAGCGTTGCCCGGACGGAGCAGTACATAGAGGGCCTGCTCACCCAGCAGGACGGCGACCGGAAAAAGGCCAATGTGGGCGCATTTCTGAGCTACCTGAATCAGACCTTGGCCCGCATTCAACTCTCCGGCATTTCCGCGATTTCCGAGCGCCGGGAAACGGAAGACGAGATCGTGCTGACCATCACGATTCCCAAATAGTGACAATTCTGTCATCCCGAGCGAAGTCGAGGGATCTCTCGAGTAGTTGGCAGCCTGGAATTTATTTGAGATTCCTCGACGCGCTGCGCTTGCTCGGAATGACAGATTTGATGGCTAAGAAACACCGAGATGATCAAATCATCTCGGTGTTTTTGTTATTCTTCGTAGCCGGGTTTGCCCAAAAGCCGGAACATATTGCGCTTGTAGAACTCCACGCCGGGCTGGTCAAAGGGATTGACCCCCAAAAGATAGGCGGACAGGCCGCAGGCCAGCTCAAAGAAGTAGAACATTTCGCCCAGCTTCGCCGCATCCAGCTGGCCCATATCCACAGTGATCACCGGCACATCCCCGTCTACATGGGCCTCCAGCGTACCCAAATACGCCTGTTCGTCCACATAGTCCAAGGTTTTGCCCTCTAAATAGTTCAAATTATCCAGATTCTTATAGTCTCCGCTGATGGTCAGCCGCTGGGCCGGGGGATCGAAACGGACCATAGTCTCAAAGAGGTTTCGCTGGCCCTGCTGGATCATCTGGCCGAAGGAGTGCAGGTCGGTGGTAAATTCAGCCGGCACGGGGAAAATACCCTTGCCGTCCTTGCCCTCGGACTCGCCGAAGAGCTGCTGCCACCACAGGCCGGTCATCCGGAAACCGGGGTCAAAGCCCTCCAGCACCTCAATGGCCTTGCCTTTGCGGTACAGCAGATTCCGGGCAGCGGCGTAAAGCCACACGGGGTTTTCGAAGGAGCGGATGTCATAGGCCTCCCTGGCCGCGTATGCGCCGGCCATCACGGCCATAGGGTCAATGCCGGCCACTGCCATCGGCAGCAGGCCCACGGCGGTGAGCACACTGTACCGGCCGCCCACATTGGGCGGGATCACAAAGGTCTCCCAGCCCTCCTCGGTGGCCATTTGCCGCAGGGCGCCACTGGTGGGATCGGTGATGGCATAGGTGCGTTTCTTGGCCTCTTCCGTGCCGTATTTCCGCTCCAAAAGCCAGCGCAGCGCCCGGGTGGCGATGGCAGGCTCGGTGGTCGTGCCGGATTTGGAGATAATAACGATGGAGAAATCCTTGCCCTCCAGCAGGTGGGTCAGCTCGTTCCACGCCCGGGTGGACAGGGTGTTGCCGGCAAAGTAGATCTGGGGATTGCCCTTGCCCTTGCCCACATTATGGTTGCAGCCCTGCAGCAGCTCGATAGCTGCCCGGGGGCCGAGATAAGAGCCGCCGATACCGATGACCACGAAGACATCGGAATTCTTGCGGATCCGCTCGGCGGCGGCCCGGATACGGCGGATCTCCTCGGTCTCTTCCTTGACCGGCAGATGCAGCCAACCAAGATGCTCGCTGCCGGCACCGGTGCCGTCGGTGAGCATCATATGGGCGTCAAAAATTTCTTTCTCTATAGCCAGCAGGTCCGGCAGCGCAAGCTGCCCCCAAACATTGGAAATGTCAACTTTAATCATAAAGGGGTTTCCCATCCTTTCTTGATCCTGCACTGTATTATACACCACATTGGCAGTTTATGCAAGCGAAACTGAAAAATACTTTCCTGTTTTTTATTATTATAGCATAAAGAAGTGGTATTTTTTAGGGAATTTTTGTATAATATGTAATACACTTACAGGAGGTTTTTATATGGGTTACGGATTTGGCATCGATGTGGGCGGCACAACGGTGAAGCTCGCATTCTTTGATGCGGAGGGGAATTTGCACGAAAAATGGGAAATTCCCACCCGAAAAGAGGGAAAGGGCAGCTACATTTTGCCGGATATTGCCGAATCGGTGGCAGGGTATCTGCAAAAGCGGCAGCTTTCCCGGGCGGAAATTTTCGGCATCGGCATCGGTGTGCCCGGGGCGGTGGAAGCAGACGGCACGGTCAACCGTTGTGTCAATTTAGGCTGGGGCAGATGCAATGTCTGCGAAGAATTGGTACGGCTCACGGGCCTGCGGGTGGTTGCCGGCAATGATGCGTCCCTGGCAGCCTTGGGGGAATGCCGGAAAGGGACCTGCCGGGATATGGCACTGGTGACCCTGGGCACAGGTGTTGGCTGCGGCATCGTGGTGGACAGGAAAATCCTGTACGGCGCCCACGGGGCCGGGGGCGAGATCGGTCATATGACCGTCAATCCCTTGGAAACAGAAGGCTGCACCTGCGGCAAGCAGGGCTGCGCGGAGCAGTATTGCTCGGCCACCGGCATCGTCCGCTTAACAAAAAAACACCTTGCAGCGTCGGCCTTTCCCTCGGTGCTGCGGGGCAAGGACTTCTCCTGCAAGGATGTGTTTGATGCGGTCGCCGGGGGCGACATTCCGGCAATCGAAGCGTTGGAGCAGGTCTATGGGTATTTGGGAATGCTCATCGCCAAAGTGTGCTGCGTGGCAGACCCGGAGATCGTGGTGCTGGGCGGCGGTGTCAGCCGGGCAGGGCAGCCCCTTTTGGAGGGCGCGCGGCGGTATTTTGAAAAATACTGCTTTCACGCCTGCCGGGATACGCAGTTTGCCTTAGCCTCCCTTGGCAACGACGCCGGTGTCTACGGTGCCTTTCAATTGTTGTTGGATAAATAATTGTAGGGGCGACCATTGGTCGTCCGCTTAAGCGATAGCATTTCTGCAGTTACGGACGAGCGATGAAAAGCCCCTACATATCGCAATCAACCCCCGGCCTGTTGGCCGGGGGTTGATTGCGATATGTTCGATTACAGCAGGGTGGAGAAGTGCTTGATGGTGCGGACCATCTGAGAAACGTAGGAGTTCTCGTTGTCGTACCAGGAAACGACCTGTACCTGGGTCATGCCGCCGGGCAGCTTGTTGACCATAGTCTGGGTAGCATCGAACAGAGAGCCGAAGCGCATACCGATGATGTCGGAGGAGACGATCTCGTCCTCGGTGTAGCCGTAGGACTCGGTGGTGGCAGCCTTCATGGCGGCGTTGATCTCTTCCTTGGTGACTTCCTTAGCAACCACAGCATTCAGGATGGTGGTGGAGCCGGTGGGAGTGGGGATGCGCTGTGCAGCGCCGATCAGCTTGCCGTTCAGCTCGGGGATAACCAGGCCGATAGCCTTGGCAGCGCCGGTGGAGTTGGGAACGATGTTGATAGCACCGGCGCGGCTGCGGCGCAGGTCGCCCTTTCTCTGAGGACCGTCCAGGATCATCTGGTCGCCGGTGTAGGCGTGGATGGTGCACATAATGCCGGACTCGATGGGAGCCAGGTCGTTCAGAGCCTTAGCCATGGGAGCCAGGCAGTTGGTGGTGCAGGAAGCGGCGGAGATGATGTTGTCTTCCTTGGTCAGGGTCTCGTGGTTAACATTGTAAACGATGGTGGGCAGATCGTTGCCGGCAGGAGCGGAGATAACGACCTTCTTGGCGCCGGCGTCGATGTGTGCCTGGGCCTTAGCCTTAGAGGTGTAGAAGCCGGTGCACTCCAGCACAACATCAACACCCAGCTCGCCCCAGGGCAGCTCAGCGGCGTTTGCCTTGGCGTAGATGGTGATCTTCTTGCCGTCGACAACGATGTTGTCCTCGCCAGCCTCGACAGTGTGAGCACCGAAGGGCTTGGCGTAGGCACCCTGGGTGGAGTCATACTTCAGCAGGTGGGCAAGCATAGCGGGGGAGGTCAGGTCGTTGATAGCGACAACCTCGAAGCCCTCAGCGCCGAACATCTGACGGAAAGCCAGACGGCCGATACGACCGAAACCGTTAATAGCAACTTTTACAGACATGGTAATTTCCTCCAATTTCTTACTGCTTTTCGCAGAAAAATATTTATTATCGAGTCGAAAGACCCTATACGATGTCATTATACTATATATAAAACTTCTTGTAAAGTATCGAAACTGTAAAAATACGGGACATTTTTTGAAAAAGTTTTGACACAGAGCACAAAAACCGGCTTTTCTACATTTCCTGGGGCAATTGGACGGGTGCGGGGGACTGGAATGCGTCAAATGCCAGGCAGTAGGCGGTGAGCTTTTCGCCGTTATACTGCCAAAACAAAATGCCCTGCATCACAATACCCAAAATATAGAACAGGAAGAAATTCCCGTGGTAGCCGAAGGGCAGGGTCACCCCCACAGCAGACAGTATTCCGTCGCCGTAGCTGACTGCTACGGAAAGCCCCTGCAGCAGGTAAAACCACCAGAAATGCAGGTCTAATTTCAGCACCTGCAGGCAGTTGCCCCGGGTCAGCTGAAAGCTCTTGACGATGGCCTTTACGCCTCCGTCACCCTCCATCACAAAGAAATCCGCAAACCGCATCCGATAGAACAGAGGGATGTACACCGCCGCCAGGAGCAGGCCGAAGAGAATGAACAGCGGGAGCATCCTGCCCGTCATTTGGTCCATCAGCTCCGGGGTCAGCATTTCCTGCAGCTGCTCGGCTGTGGTGGCCTGGGTCAGCGGGGCAAGCAGATCCGTTACCGGCTTGGCCCAGGGGGTCATCATAAAGGTAAAGAAACTGAAATAGAAAATGGCAAAGCCTGCGGCTATGTACAGCGCGCCGGACCAGAACAGCAGACCGAACACACTGCCAAACCGGCGGAAGCCCTCCGTCAAATGGGGAATGCCGGCGCTTTCGCCTTTTCTCCAGTTCAGAACGGCCCGGAGAATGCCGATCTCCCAGAAGGGCAGCAGAACCATCACCGCCAGCTCCAGCACAGATTGGGCGGTGGACAGCATAGAACGGGTGGCCAGGCCGCCCAGACCCCCGGTATCGGCGATTTCCCGGCTCAGCAGGAAGCCGATGACCGTTACCAGCAGTGTGGCGCCGAGGGAAATTGCCGTGTGCAGCAGCACCAATTTTTTGGGAGAAGGGCCGTATTTGCGCAGCAGGTCCTTGGCCTGCCGGTGTAAGGAAGACGAGTTAATTTGCATCATAAATACACCTCGTATATAGTTATACGCCAAAATGCCGCCAATGGCAAATGAAATTTTTGTGAAGGTAGCATTTTATGGTAAATTATGATAAAATGCAGACTGTAGGGGCGATTCACGAATCGCCCTCGGGGCGTCAAGGGCGCCGCCCCTTACATTTTTTGATTTTTGGGTGTTTCTATGGACTACACATCTTGCAATTTGTGTCCCCGGCAGTGCGGGGTAAACAGAATAGCCGGGGAATATGGCTTTTGCGGCTGTCCGGATACCGCATTGGTTGCCAAGGCGATGCTGCATAAATGGGAAGAGCCGGTCCTTGCCGGCAGCGGCGGCAGCGGCGCGATCTTTTTCGGCGGCTGCACCCTGGGCTGCGCCTATTGCCAGAACCGGGCGATCTCGGCAAAGCCCGTGGGTAAAGCGGTGGATTCTGCCGGTTTGCGAAAAATGATGGAAGACCTTGTTGCCCGGGGGGCGGAGAATATAGACCTGGTGACCCCAACCCAGTTTCTGCCTACCGTGATCCCGGCGCTGACCCCAAAACTGCCTGTGCCGGTGGTGTATAACTGCGGCGGCTATGAGCGAGTGAAAACAATGCAAAAACTGGACGGCCTGGTGGATATTTACCTGCCGGATATGAAGTATGCCGATAACGCTTTGGCAAAAGCCCTTTCCGGCGCGCCGGATTATTTTGAAGTGGCCTCCCAAGCCATCCGGGAAATGGTGCGGCAGACCGGCCCGGCCCAATGGCAGGGGGAAAAGCTGAAAAAGGGTGTGGTGATCCGCCATCTGATCCTGCCGGGGCAGGTGGAAAATTCCCTGAAAGTACTGGATTGGATTGGCGAAACCTTTGTGCCGGGACAGGTACTGGTGAGTCTGATGCGCCAGTATACCCCCATGCCGGGCCTGCCCGCCCCCTATGACCGAAAAATCACCGACGAGGAATACGATGCGGTCCTCAGCTGGATGTATCTGAATGATTTGGAAGGCTTTACGCAAGAGGGCTCTGCCAGCGATACGGCCTTTATTCCCCAATGGTAAAAGGATAATGTAGGGGCGACCATCGGTCGTCCGTTACGGCAAAAATAAACCTGTACAAGCGGACGGGCAATGCTCGCCCCTACGATTAAAAATACCTGTTTACAGACCCTTGCGCCTATGGTATGATAGGAGCAATACAAAGTAAGGACGCGAAAGTATGCAATACATCGTTTTGGATATGGAATGGAATCAGCCCTGGCCCGGCTCGCCCTCTGCACAGAAGGTGCTGCCGGTGCAGATCCGGGGCGAGATCATTCAGATCGGCGCCGTGCGGGTGACGGAAGACCAGCAGGTGGCCGACGAATTTCAGGTGCTCATCAAGCCCAAATATTATAAGCGCTTAAACCGCCGGGTCAGCAAGCTCACCGGCATCAAGGAAGCCCAGCTGCGGGATAACGGCGCGCCTATGGTCGAAGCTATGGAAAAGTTCCGCTCTTGGTGCGGCGAGGATGTGGTTTTCCTGACCTGGGGCTTTGACGATATCACCATTTTGCGGGAAAATCTCCGGCTGTACGGCCTGGACGAGAGCTGGGTCACCCGGTGGTACAATGCCCAGATGATCTTCAATGCCCAGACCGACGGGACATCCTCCCAAAAGGCCCTGAAGACCGCCATGGAGATCTTTGGGATCGAGGCCACCCGCCCGGCCCACGATGCCTTGGGCGATGCCTATCATACGGCGCTGATCTGCGCCCGGCTGGATCTGAAAAAGGGTATGGACCAGTACGGAAAGGCATTGAAAGACCACGATAACGGCTTCCACGGGGCGGAGCTTCCCGGCTGCATCGGCCGGAAGGTCTTCTACGGCTATGGGGATAAAAAAGAGGCCCTGGGGGCTATGTCCGGGCCGGAAAACAAGTGTCCCACCTGTCTCTCGCAAATGACCGGCACCCGCTGGTTTGCCCAGCCCGGTCACCGGTATATGGATTTAGCCAATTGCCCGGCCTGCGGAAAATTCCTCATTCGGGTGCGTCTGTCGGACCAGCCGGACGGCACCATCCGGGTCAGTCGGCTGACCTATGAAGCCACCTCTGAGGCTGCCGAGGCCTATGCCCGCCGGGCGGAGAAGGCAGACCCCGAGGTGCGCAGGCCCTCCGGCGCCCAGCGCCGCCGCCGTCGCAGCAAGCTGCCGGAAAAGAAATAAAAGTGCAGACACATCAAACTTGATGTGTCTGCTTTTTCGTTTTCAGATAGTGATTCAGCGCGCCGCCGTAAAAAACGATGGACAGGCAGCAGTACAGCCACAGCATAGAAAGCGCCACCGCATACACCGAGCCGTAGATATTGGCATAGCCGGAGAAATTTTCCACATAGATAGAGTAAAGATCCGAGAAGATCAGCCAGCCGAGAGAGGCCAGCACCGCCCCGGGCAGGGACTGGCGGAAGGTGTTGCGGCAGTTGGGCAGGGCCATAAACATAGCGGCAAACAGGGCAGTCTGCAGCAGCATCATCAAAAGAAACCGCCAATCCGTCAGCTCCCACAGAAATTGCAAAAGCCCTGTGTTTTCAAGGGGCAGCCAATGCAAAAGGGTGGTGCCGAACACATTGAGCACCAGCGTTGCCACCAGCATCAAAAGGAACAAAAATGTATACAGCATGCTGACGGCCCGGGTGTAGAAATAGCCCCGGTCTTCCTTGACCCCGTAAATGGCATTGAGGCCTGTGAGCAATCCGTAGATCCCCCGGCTTGCCGACCACAGACCGGTCAGCGCCGACAGAGATACCACCGTGCCGGAGGTGTTCTGATAGGTGCTTAAGATCAGCCGCCGGGCCGCCGGCATCAGCGCATCGGGCAGAAAGCCCTCCAAAAGGTCGGTCAGGGTCTCCACCTGCAAGCCGGTGTACCGTAGCAGCGCCAGCACCAGCACCAGCAGGGGAAACACCGACAGGACGATAAAATAGCCGGTGGCGGCGGCGTGGGGCGCGACTTTTTGCCGGGACAGGTGGCGGATCAGATGGGTGATTTTTTCCAAGATACCCGGATTTGATGATTTGTTCATAAGGCATCCCCCTTGCGGGTCATTCCGAGGAGCCGTAGGCGATGTGGGAATCCCCGGCATAAGAGGGGATTGCCACGGGTGCTGTCGCACCCTCGCAATGACAGATACTTGATAAATAAAGGCTCACTACAGTTTGTAGTGAGCCTTTGTAAATTATTCTGCGGAGATCAGATAATAATATACGGGCTGGCCGCCGCGGAGCAGATTCACATCTGCGTTGGGGCAGTTGTCCACAAACAGATCGGCAGCTTTTTTGGCCTGCTTTTCGGTGATATCGGCGCCGTAATAGATGGTGACATACTCCTTGCCCTTTTTGGCAGTCTTCTGGGCCAGGGCTTTAATGAGGGGCTTCATATCCCGGCTGGTGCCGAACAGCGCACCCTCGTACATAGCCAGATAGTCACCCTCTTTGATCTGATGGCCGTCGAAATCGGAATCCCGGGCGGCGTAGGTGATCTGCATGGTATCCACAGTACCGAGCGCCTCGGTCAGGGCCTCGGTGTTCTCCTCCGGGGTGCCGTCGGGGTTGAAGCTGAGCATCGCGGTCACGCCCTGGGGAACAGTCTTGCTGGGGATGACGATGACATTCTTGGGGGTGAGCGCATCCACCTGCTGGGCGGCCATAATGATATTTTTATTGTTGGGCAGCACGAACACGGTCTCAGCGGGGACTTTGTTCACCACCTCCAGGATGTCCTGGGTGCTGGGATTCATAGTCTGACCGCCGGAGATGATGCCGTCTACGCCCAGGTCCTTGAACACATCGGCCAGGCCGTCGCCGGCGCACACAGCCACTGTGCCCAAAGGCTTGACAGGCTCTGCGATCTTGGGGGCATCCTGCTCCTTCAGCACCTTTTCGGTGTGCTGCAGGCGCATATTTTCGATCTTCACCGTGACGAAAGAGCCGTAGTCCATAGCCTCATGAAGGGCCTTGCCGGGGTCGTTGGTGTGGACATGGACCTTGATGATCTCCTCGTCATCCACCAGCACTAAGCTGTCGCCTAAGCTGCTCAGGAAATCCCGGAGCTTTTCGGGGTCTAAGTCATTTTCCCGGGAGATGATGAACTCGGTGCAGTAGGTGAAGGTAATGTCCTCGGTGTCGAAATCGGAGAAGGTGGCCTCCTCGGCGGTATCGGCAGCACCGCCCTCGGGGGCGACGATATCCTCACCACGCAGAGCGCAGAGCATTGCCTCCAGCGCCACCAGCCAGCCCTTGCCGCCGGCATCCACCACGCCGGCCTTTTTCAGCACCGGGTTCTGGTTGACGGTATTGGCCAGGGCAACCTTAGCCTCTTCAATGGCGGCAATGTGGACATGTTCAAAATAGTTGTTCTCAGCGGCGGCCTTTTGCGCTGCAGCGGCAGCCAAACGGGCCACGGTGAGAATGGTGCCTTCGGCGGGCTTCATAACGGCCTTGTAGGCGGCATCCACACCCTCCTGCAGGGCCTCGGCCCACAGAACGCCGTTACAGTCGGTCGCACCCTTGAGCTTCCGGGAGATACCCCGCATCAGCAGGGACAGGATCACGCCGGAGTTGCCCCGGGCGCCCCGCAGCATAGCGGAGGCAGCAGCGCCGGAAGCCGCGCTCAGGTCGGGATTATCCAGCTTCCGCAGGTCGGCAGCGGCGGCGTTGATGGTCATGGACATATTGGTGCCGGTGTCGCCGTCGGGCACGGGGAAAACGTTCAGCTCGTTGAGTTTCTGTTTGTTAATTTCAATAGAGGCGGCAGCGCTGATGATCAGTCTTCGGAAATCAGCGCCGTTTACTGTCTGTATCAATTGTCGTCCCTCCGTTAACCGATGGTGATGGAATCGATGAACACATTCACATCTTTGACTTCTGTGCCGGTGGTGCTGGTGACCATATAGCGCACCTCGTCGATGATGGCCTTGCCCACGGCATTCAGGTTCACGCCGTCGCCCACCATCACGTGCAGGTCGATGGAGATGGTGTTGTCCTCGTTGAAATGGACCTTCACGCCCTTGCCCATAGACTCTTTGCGCAGCAGGTGGTACACGCCGTCGGAAACGGAACGGGCCACCATACCCTTGACGCTCATACAGTTGGCGGCGGCGGTGCCGGCAATGTCGGTGTAGACATTGGCGCTGACCACCACGGAACCGCTTTCATTCTCTTTACGAATCATATTATACCTCCTGTTTGTTACACAATGCTCTCTTCCCAGCAGGCAGGAGCAGTCAGACCCATCATTTTCACTACAGTGGGGGCTACATTGGCAAGACCGAATTCGCCGTCCTTAACGGTCCAGGTGCCGGCCTTATCGTAAATGATAAAGGGAACGGGATTTAAGGAGTGGGCGGTGCGGACGGAAGTCTTGCCCTTCTTGGTCTCGGTCATCTGGTCGGCGTTGCCGTGGTCGGCGGTGATGAGGACGGTGTAGCCGTACTTGTCAGCGGCCTCGATAATGGCCGCCAGGCCCTTATCCACGCATTCCATTGCGTATACCACCGCGTCCATCACGCCGGTATGGCCAACCATATCGCCGTTGGGGTAGTTGCACCGCAGGAACTGGTATTTGTCGGAGGCCATCGCCTCCACCATAACCTCGGTGATCTCTTTGGACTTCATAGCCGGTGCTTGCTCGAAGGGGATCACATCGGAGGGAATCTCCACATAGGTCTCCAGGGCCTCAGATACCTTGCCGGAGCGGTTGCCGTTCCAGAAGTAGGTCACATGGCCGTATTTCTGGGTCTCGGAGCAGGCGAATTCGTTGATGCCGGCTTCACACATCACCTCGGTCAGGGTGTTCTGAATGACAGGGGGCTGCACCAGATAGTTTTCGGGGATGTTCAGGTCGCCGTCGTACTGGAGCATACCGGCAAATTTCACGCCGGTGTAATCGCCCCGGTCGAACTTGTCAAAGTCCTTGCGGTCAAAGGCGAGACTGATTTCCTGGGCCCGGTCGCCGCGGAAGTTGAACAGAATGACGGAATCGCCATTGGCGATCTTGGCAACGGGCGCGCCGTTTCTTGCAATGACGAAGGCGGGCAGGTCCTGGTCGATGACACCGGTCTCGGCCCGGTAGGTCTCGATGGCCTCCCTGGCGGAGGCAAACTGCCGGCCGATGCCCTGTACGTGGGTCTTCCAGCCGTTTTCCACCATGGCCCAGTTGGCCTCATACCGGTCCATAGTCACCTGCATACGGCCGCCGCCGGAGGCAATGGCGTAGTCGCAGCCGTCGGTGTTCAGCGCTTTCAGGACATTTTCCAGCATCTCCACATACTCCAGCGCGGAGGTGGCGGGAACATCCCGGCCATCCAGCAGGATATGGCAGTAGGCCTTCTGCACACCGGCGGTGTGGGCGGCCTTCAAAAGGGCGATGAGGTGATGGATGTTGGAGTGGACATTGCCGTCGGACAAAAGGCCAATGAAGTGCATTGCCTTGCCGGCCTTGGCATTGCCAACCAAATCCACCCAGGTGTCGGATGCGAAGAGCTTGCCGTTTTCAATCGACTCGCCCACCAGCTTGGCACCCTGGGAATATACCTGACCGCAGCCCAGGGCATTGTGACCCACCTCGGAGTTGCCCATATCCTCATCGGAGGGCAGACCGACGGCAGTGCCGTGGGCTTTCAGGTATGTATGGGGGCAGGTGGCAAGCAGCTTGTCAAGGGTAGGGGTCTTGGCAACCACCACGGCATCACCGCTGCCACCGTCGCCCTTGCCGACGCCGTCCATAATTACTAATACGATGGGTTTATCCATAAAAGAAATCCTCCAGATTCTGTGTATATGTTTTCAATGCATAGAATTTCGCATTCTACGAGCTATACTATTTTACATCATTTTTGCCAAACTTACAACTGCTTTTTGAAAAAATACTGCCGCCTGCGAGGAAATAGACGAAATTTTGGGAAATTTCACGAAGATTTTCGGAAAAACCGGGACAGGATTTCTTGACTGAGCGGCATTTTTGTGCTACTATAACCACGCGCACGACCCCAACAGGACGATATAGCGCAATCCCAATTGAATATGCCGCTGTGGTGGAATAGGTAGACACAAGGGACTTAAAATCCCTCGCCGTAAAAAGCGTACCGGTTCGATTCCGGTCAGCGGCACCAAATAGCAGGATACTCCTTCGGGGTATCCTGCTATTTATTGTTAATACCGGAATCGAACCCATTGGAATGCAAGTGTCCGGTGGACACTTGCTGCCACCAGTGCAAACACTGGTGGCTACAAATATTTTCTCCGTTGGAGAAAATGCGAATTGATTCCGGTCAGCGGCACCAATTATCCCATATCCCCAATCGGGGATATGGGATAATTTTGTACCACTCGGAATCGAACCGCAGGTGAGATTCCGGGGAGCGAGGGGAGCGCTGCCGGTGGCAGATGAAGCGACCTGAGCGAGTGGCCGGGGTCGATAGCTGACGAAGCTGCTCTGTCAGCGAGGAAGATATCGGGGACCCCAACAGGACAGCGGCACCAAATAGCGGGACCAAATCCCGCAATCTAAAATGTAGGGGCGGTCATTGACCGCCCGCTTGGGTCAAAAAACCGCCGGCAACAATGCATTGCCGGCGGTTTGGGTTAATTTGCAAAAATAGCGTCGATCTGGGGAACGATGTCCGCCGTCAGGTCGATGTGGAAGGTCTTGTCACCGACGGTCAGCGCCAGATGCTTGTCATCTTCCAAGGCGTAGGAAATGGTTTCCTCTTTGCCCTGCAGGTCGAAGCCGAAATTCTTCTGCCAGTGCTTTAAGTCGTGATGGCTTACGGGCATCAGCATCCGCAGGGGAGAGACCTCCCGGGAAGTACCGTAGATATTGCCGTCAACGGTGTTGTGCGCCTCCGGCAGGGTGATATGCCGGGCACAGTCGGAGATAATGTTCTCTTTCACAGTAAACAGTCTTGCCGCCTGGCCGGAGCCACCGCCGCAGAACAGCAGGCCCCGGCGCAAGGTGGTGGAGCGCTGAGAGCGGGTGTGCTTGGCGTGGTAGAGCTTGCCGATGGTGGAGGCGTACCAGGGGATCAGCGGGCCGTTGGCCATGCTGAAGGGATTACAACCGATGAACAGATTCCGGTCGAATTTGGTCATATAGACCTTGGCGTCCGGCTGGGTGAAATCCCACTTGTCCTGGATGGTGCTTTCCTGCTTCTTCCAGCCTTCGCTTTCCCGAAAAGAACCACGGTGTAATTCCGCGCCGGTGATCTCCGCGATTTCGCCCTCTGCACCGCAGAACATCACCATTTCCTCCTTGGACTTGCCGGAGAAAATGGGCCGCACGGTCTCCCGGTACACACCCTCGTGGATGATGACTTTCGTGCCGGGAGTGGCATAAGGCACAGCCTGCTCGATGGTCAAAAACGGCTTGCTTTCACTGCCGGTGCCGTCCAAAGAGCCGGTCTTTTGGGAGACATGGAGAATTTTGGTGTATTTTGTTTCGTCGCACCAGGGGGTAAATTCCTTGCCGTTGGGCAGAATATAGGCCATCTTTATCACCTTTTATGTCAGATTATTTTTTGTCGTTACGGTGCTTCAGAACGAATTCCATGTGGCGGTTCCAGTCCCAGCGGGAGAAGTAGTGAGAGCCGGGTCGCATAGCAAAGCCCACATGACCCTCGTCGTAAACAACAGTCTGGCGGGGCAGATCCTCGTTGGAAACAAGGCCGGGCAAACCCTGACATTCCCAGGCGGGGCTTGCGGCAGCACCGCTCAAAAAGTCTGCCAAAGCATAGTGGGGGAAGTCACCGTCGGCACCAATCAGGCTGATGTACCGGGGGGCGCAGGCGGCCACCATAAAGTGCGCATCGTAGGGCATCTTGGTGCCGTCGTCAGCGTATTCCTTGGCCCGCTCGCACCACCAGTCGATACCGCCGTTGTTGACCATATCCCGCAGACGGGCGTGATTCAGGAATTTCATCAGACCTGCGCCGCCGAAGCCGGAGCAGTTGACCATACAGCAGAAAATACGCTCATCCTGAGCGCCGCACCACAGGGCAGTCTTGCCCAGACGGGAGTTGCCGGCCACGCTGATGCAGTCGTGATCCACATCGTCCCGGGTCAGCAGGTAGTCTACGATCCGGCTGGCACCGTAGGCCCACATACCCACCTTGCCCCACTCGTCGATACCACGCTGGGTACCCTTGCAGAAGGCGGCGCCCATACCGTTTTTGACGAAAGCGGTCTCGTAATCGCCGTGGAGGTCGTCCACGATAATGTCGTTGTAGTTGACCATTACATAGGCAAAGCCGTTGTCGATGATCTCTTCCACGGGGGCATAGTTGTTGTCCACATGGGCGTTGACGGGCAGATCCCGCAGGGAGGGATTGAAAGCTAAGTTGATGATCACCGGAGGCTTTTCCGCATAGATGGGGCGGACGAACTGGATGGGGAAGGAGAACCGGCCGTAAGGACCGTCAAAGCTCAGCTCGATCCGCTGGAAATACGCCTTGCCTGCGTAGGATTTCACCACGCCGGCGTACAGAAGGGAGGTGGAATCGTACAGAACCTCCGCATCCACCTTGGCAGGTGCGGGGGGCGTAAAGCCAAAGCCGTATTCCATTACGATGTCCAGAATTTCCTTGCGGCGCTGTGGCCACTTTTCGCCGGTGACGGGGGTGCCGTCGTTCATCACCATCAGCTCAGGCAGCTTGCCTTCGGGAGAAGCCAGCAGTGCAGTCTTGCCTTTGGTGGTGCCATAATCGTGGTAGATAACGGAGCCGTCAATGTCGTGGCAGAAAGCCGGGGGATTCCAACCGGCATCGATGGCTTGCAGATACTTCTTATCAGTTTTCATAGCAAAGACCTACTTTCTTTTATAATATAGCTCATTATACCACAGACTGTGCGGGGGTGAGGTAGGGAATTTTTACACGATTCCATCTTATTTTTACAAGATAGTTGCATTATAGCATATCCGGCCAGGGTTTTCACAGAAAAAAGTTGCGATATTCAACAATAGATAATAGATTTTCAACTTAGTTTCGGTATCTGCGTACAAATGTAAGAAAATTTTCGCCGCCAGTTATTTCCGTCTTGCAATTGGCATAGTCTTTATGGTACAATAGCTATATTGTACAGAGAAAGAGGAGTGATCCAAATGAAACGAATTTTAGCACTGTTATTGGCGCTGGCAATGTGCCTGGCTTTGGGCGCCTGCAAAAAGCCGGCGGATGACCAGCCTACCGATGCATCCACCGAGGCTACCCAGGAAACCCAGACCGAAGCTACTCAGGAAAGCACCGAGGCGGAGAAAGTGGTATATTTCCGGCATCCGCTGAACGGCGCGCCTCTGGAGCAGCCCTGGTCCGGCCAGATTACCGCCATAGTCATCAACAACCTGAAAAAGGCAATGCCCCAGCGGGGTATCAGCCAGGCAGATATCTTCTATGAGGTGGAAGTGGAGGGTGACATCACCCGGTGTCTTGCCATCTTCTCCAGCTTTGAAGGAGTGGATGTGATCGGCCCGATCCGCAGCGCCCGTACATATTTTAACAGCCTTGCTGTGTCCTACGATGCGCCGCTGGTACACTGCGGCGGCAGCCCCGGACTGGCGCTGGCCGGCCGCTACGGCGCAACTGCCGATACCATTGACAATTGGCAGCATATTGACCAGGGTAGCAACGGCCAGTATTTCTTCCGGGATATGGACCGGTACAGCTCCGGCTACGCCTGGGAGCATACCCTGTTCACCAAGGGCGAGGATATGCAGAAGGCCGTTGAGGCAAAGGGTTATTACACCCCCGACGGCAAGTCCTACGGCTTGCTGTTTGAAGAGGATATCACCCTCAACGGCGAGACTGCCAACGAGATCACCGTGAAGTTCAAGGGCGGCAAGACCACTACCTTCACCTTTGATGCCGAAAAGCAGGCCTACAAGATGTACCAGCACGGTCAGGATCACATTGACGGCAACACCGGCGAGGTGGTGACCTTTAAGAATGTGATCGCCATCTACACCAAGCAGTCCTACCACACCAACGGTATGCATAAGTTCTATGATACCATCGGCACCGGCGAGGGCTATGCTGCCATCAACGGCCAGATCGTGCCCATCAAGTGGAGCCGGGACAGCCTGCGCACCAACTATACCTACACCCTGGCAGACGGCACGCCGCTGACCTTGGATGTGGGCACCACCTACATTGCGCTGGTGGGCATCAAGCACGATATTGCCTATAAATAATAGCGTATATTGACAAAACCACCCGAAGAAGACTTCGGGTGGTTTTTGCTTTGGTTATTACTGCTGCATACGGAAAACCGCCATACCGGGGGCATCCACAGCCAGCTTGCTGATGCGATACAGGGTCTCGGCCACTTCTGCCCGGGTCATAGGCGCTGCACCATCCAGGGCAACGCCGTATTGGGCCATTACAGCCAGACAGGCATCTGCCCGGGAAGAGGTGTCTTCCTGTTGGGATACTGCCTGCAAAGCTTCGCTGCTGACGGTCAGGTCCAGAGCGTTCTGCAGGATCACGGCCGCTTCCGCGCCGGTGATGGGCTGGTCCATAGAAACGGTCTGCCAGTCAGCGGTCAGACCGCTGCGCTGGGCCGCGGCTAAATAAGGCTTCAGCCATTGGGGTGTGGTCACCGGCAGCTGGGCGGATTCTGTGTTTTGGGTGGGGATGTTCAGCACCTGCACCACCATTGCCAGAAATTCCTCCCGGCTGACGGTTCTGTCAGGATGAAAGCAGGTGTTGTCGCCGATCTGCTCACCCACGAACAGGCCGGTATTTTTCATCCATTCGGCGGCAAACCGGCAGGAATGGCCCACAGTATCGGCATACTGCCGGGCATCGGTGGGCTTGAGGATCTGCACCGTCACCGTGGCCACCCGGGACACATTGCCTGCCGGGTCTGCGGCGGTATAGGTGAAGGAGTCGATGCCCACCTTGTTCTTTTTCGGAGTGTAGGTGAAAGCACCGTCGGCCCGTACCTCCACACTGCCCCGCTTGGGGCCGCGGACCACGGTGTAGGTCAGTTGCTGCCCCTCCGGGTCACTGGCCTTCAGCTTCCCGTCCACCGGCAGATTTTTATAGGTCTCGATGGAGAAGTCCTCCGCCACGGGGGCGTTGTCCTCCTTGCCCCGGATGCCGATGGTCATAGTGGCGTTCTTCTCCACCCGATTGGAGTAGATAGGCAGATAGCTGATGACCGCCTGGGAATCTTCCACTGTGCGCAGGGGCTGGAAAGTCATTTGGGTCAGCTGGTCGGCGGTGAGGATGTCACCGGGCCGCAGTACCCGGGTGCCAAGCAGCACCGTGCCGGCAGCCGGGTCGGGAAGCTTGGTAATGCAGATGCCGGAGAGGGTCTCCTCGGCAAATTCCTGGCCGTTAAAGCAGTAGACCTGATCGCAGTCCACCTCCACGGCGTTAGCGGTGAGGCCCAGTCCCAGCAGGCAGAAAGCCGCCAGGACAAGGCTGATAATACGAACTTGTTTCAATGGAAAAACCTCCTGTTTTTGTGTTCACAGGTAGTGTTTACCACGGGCAGAAAAATATACCGAAAAAAGCAGGAGGTCATCCTTGACCTCCTGCTTCTTAAAATCCCTCTTGCCGGCGCTGCTTGCGCAGGGCCTTTCGCTTGGCGGCGGCATTCCACTCAGCTTGTTGTTCTTCTGTCTCGATAATCAGACCCGGTACCGGGATGGGCTTGCCTTCTTCGTTAATGGCGACCATATCAATATAGGCCCGGTTGATGATCTGCCGCTGGCCGTCGGCGGTTTCGGTGTAGGTGTCCACGCGAATTTCCATAGAGGACCGGCCTACATAGGTCACCTGTCCCTGCAGCACCACCAGATCGCCCTCAATGGCTGGGGCCTGGAACCGGAGATTGTCGATGGCGGCGGTGGTGACTGTGGCACCGCTGTGGCGCATGGCCACGATGCCTGCCAGCTCGTCGATCCAGTACAGCAGCTGCCCACCGAAAAGTCTGCCGTAATGGTTGATATGGGTGGGGCGGATCAAATATTGCTGCTGGGTAGCAGAATCGGTAACTTTCTTCATAATGTATCGTCCTTTTTCTGTATTTTCTCCATCATAGCAGAAAAAATCCTATATGGCAATAAAAAGAAACTGTCGTTATGCATTTGTAGGGGCGGTTATTAACCGCCCGCGGGCGATCGGTGATCGCCTACAATAGAAACGCCGGTGGAGTGCGCGCAAGATAAGGGACACCCCGGTGGGGTGTCCCTACAAATCTTATTAGCCGTACAGCTCGTGAAGCTTCAGCACTTCGGCAGCGGTCTTCACACCGTCGGAGGCGGAAACCTCACTTAAGGAGGCGGCAGCGGCGCAAGCGCCGATCTTCAGCGCCTGGGCCATGGGCAGCTGCTTCTCGGCAGAGTACAGGATGCCGGCGCAGAAGGCATCGCCTGCGCCCACAGTACCCTTGATGTAGCCCTTGGGCAGCTTCAGGCTGGGCACTTCGTAGTAAGCACCGTTCTCGTCGATACCGCAGCCGACCTCGGGGCAGTGGATCACAGCCCAGGTGGAAACGCCCAGTTCCTTCAGCTTCTTCAGTGCCTCGGGCATATTCTCGGTGTGGAGCTTGCCGTCCTCGTCACGAAGAAGGACACCGGTGGTCTGCTGGGCTTCCAGCTCGTTGATGACGCAGTAGTCGGTGTACTTCAGGGCGGGAGGCACCAGCTTGCAGAACCGGTCGCCGGACTCGGAGACCACATCAATGGAGGTCTTCATACCCTTAGACTGTGCCTTGTGCAGCAGGCGTGCCATCTTGGTGCCATATTCGGCATCAGGCTGGTCGAGATTCGGCAGCAGCAGGATGTAGCCGATGTGGAAGATGTTCACATCCAAATTGTCCCAGTCGATATCGTCCTCGCCGTAGTAGGCATTGGCGCCGGCGTGCTGGAAGAAGGTCCGCTCCTTGGTCTGGTTGTTGCTCATAACGGCGGTGAAGGAGGTACGGCCGTCACGCTTGACCATGGACAGGTCGATATTCTTATACTTACCCATTTCCTCCAGGACAAAATCGCCCTCGGCATCGTGGCCGGCAAAGCCGGAGGCCACCAGATGCATCTCGGGGTCCAGCCGGGCAAGGTCGGTGATGGTGTTGCACACAGAACCGCCGGTGGAATTGGTAATGCCCTCGGTGATGTGGGTCAGCTCATTCTGCTTGGGCCAGGTAGCAATGGGATAGGTGATATCCACAATGATATTGCCCGCGCAGCAAATACCTTTTCTCATAAACGAAACCTCTTAATATTCGTTGCACAGCAGGTGCAGGGGAGCCTCGTCCTCAATGATCTCGGGGAAACGGCCGGCGGGATCGTAGAAGCAGTTGTCGTTGGCGTCGTCGTTGCACATGGACACTTCTCTGACGAGAACAGTGCCCTTGCCCTCTTCGCCCCAGAATCTGTGGAACAGACCGGGAGTCAGGGTGATGGACTGACCGGGATTCAGGCAGACCTCGGTGCCTGCGGGGAAGGTGTGCTGTACGCCGTCCATGGAAACCATCACATCGGTGTCAGAGAGCTTCTCGTCGGGGGTGGAGTTGTAGAGCTTGATGATCAGGTTGCCGCCGCCGGCGTTGATGATGTCTTCCATCTTGTTCCAGTGGAAGTGCATGGGAGTGATCTGCTTCTCACGGACGATCATCAGCTTTTCAGCGTATACCTTGGGGTACTTGTCACTCATCTTCTGGTTGCCGTTACGAAGGGTGATCAGGAACAGACCGACCTTGCTGAAGTCACCCTGACCGAAGTCGGTGATATCCCAGCCTAACATATTGTCCTTGATCTCCTGGACCTCGGGGCCCTTGGTCTTCCACTGGTCGGGAGTCCACAGCACAAAGGGAGGCAGGCTGATGCGGTAATCGGCAAACAGCTTCTTGGCATCGCGCATAATGGCATTGATTTCGGAACGCTTCATAATGATACTTCCTTTCTGTTAAATCTGGTAGTAGTTCATACCCTTGATCTTGCAGAACCGACGCAGAGCCTCGGAGTGGTCGCCGTAGGCGATCATCCAGTGGTGGCCGCAGCCGTATTCCATGATCTCTTCGTTGATCTGATCCAGGGGCTTTTCAAACTTCACGGTCATGGGGTTGCCGGGGAATTCCATACCGCAGGGGATGGCGTCGCCAACCATAACGGACATACGGAAATTGTCACCGTTGCCGCAGATATCCACAGCGGTGACCTTGCCGGGCTTCATCAGGAACTTGCAGCACACGCCGGTCTCGGCAAGACGCACGGGCGCCAGCTCGATCTCGCCCTCGGCAATGGAGAAGCCGGAGGAGCCGCAGTGGGCAAAGAGGATGGAGTTGTCGCCGTAGTTAAAGTCCAAAAGGTCCGTGTTGTTGACGGGTTTGCCGCTGAGCTCATAGAGCATCTTCATGGTGATGGCGTTGGGCACATCGCCCTCGCAAGCGCCGGTGATGCCCTCTTCGGCCAGCAGGGAGTAGCCTAAGCACACCTTGCCCATATAGGTGGTGTAGCACTTGACGGCCAGAGCGCCCAGCTCGTACTCATCGCACAGAGCCTTCAGGGCAGCGTAGTACTTGATGGACTCCCGCAGACCGTCGGCGGTGGAGGTCACCTTGCAGGGGCGGAGCACATCTTTGTTCTCTTCCAGCAGCTTGTCGGCCTCGGCATCGGTCATAGCGGCAACCTTGGAGGTCATCTCGGTCTCGTCTAAGTTGACGATGCGGGCGCCTAAATACTGCTTGATGGCAAACTCGTCGTAAGCGATCTCGGTCATACCCTTGACGCGGCCGCCCAGTGCGCCTACGCGAAGGTTCTGCATAGTGGAGGCCAGCGCATAAGGCACGGCGATGTCCTTGACCTTCTGAGCGCAGGCGGGATCTTCGGGCTTGCCGAAGACGAACTCATAGCCCTTGCCGATGTTGGTGAACACCGCACCGATCTGATGCACGCAGCACAAAGAGCCGGTGTCACGGGCGGGATAGGCCCGCAGAATAACAGGCTTATCCACATAACCCAGCAGGTCCAGCAGATGGTGGTCCTCACTCCAGGTAGCCACGCAGATCAGCAGAACATCGGCATCCACGGTCTTCAGAGCCTTGACAGCGTCCTGCACGGTCTTTAAGTCGTGCATGATAACGCCGGTGTTGACGCAGTTAACGCCAATGGCAGCCAGCTGCTCAGCAGTCTGATTCAGCAGGGCAGGTGCCTGATCGTAGCCGACCTCAAAGGGGTGGGCCAGACCGACGGCAGCAACATTGATTTTCATAGTCATTCTCCTTTTTCAGTTAAGCGTAAACGCCAGACCTCGGTGTGTTCCCGGGCTTCTCCCGGGGCAATGCGGTACAGGGGAGACAGGCTCTCCATTTCCACCATATAGTCACACAAAAAGGTCTCATAGGAAACTTGGTTGTCGGGATAAGGTATACCGTCTGTCACGGCAAAATCTTTTTCAAAAATCACACCGTGATTTTCGTACCACGCAGGACCGTTTATGCGGCTGACACCAATCTTGTACACATTTTTTGACCGCCGGTGGGACAAAATGATTTCGTCCTTTAAGTAGGTCGCCCGGGGGTCACCGAAATTTGTGTGATCCCACAAAGAAAACCAGTGGCTGGGGTGATCGCCGTTGTCGCAGATCTTCAGCGGGATATGCTCCGTGCCGCCGGGGGCCATGACGGAAATGGGCCACAGGGCGCATTCTCTGTCCGCCGCATCGGTGTTTTGGATCCGGTGGACCACCTGCACAGAGGCGTCCTCGCCAAAGGTGATTGCCATACTTTTGATGACCTTTTGGAAGCGGTCTGACCGCTGGGCTAAGCAAATGGTGTCGCCCTCCACACGGCAGTCGATGGGGTCGTTATCCGGAAAATAGGCCCGATTGTCCTCGGGGCTGACGGAAAGACGGTGGCCGCCGCGGATGCGCCAGCCGTCCTTGGTCAGCTCCTGCATATCCGCCGGCTGCTCCCAAAAGACATTCTCCCCGCCGCAGAAGGAAAAATGGGCGATGCGGATTCCGTAGGACAGGGGTATGTACAATTCTACAATTCCATTGGTGGCATAAAGACATTCCCCAAATCGGGGGTCTGTCAGACGGTTAGATTTCATGTTTTAGGGCAGCAGACGGTAGGGGGGGATACGGAAAGCATTGTATGCCATACGGAAGGCTTCGGCGTACTGAACGCCGCACTGAATGCCTCTGAATTTGGCCATCGCCATCATACCCTCGAAGAAGTCACCGTCACCCACAGCATCCTTATAGTTGTCCTGCATCCAGGAAATCTGGCTCTGGTGGCAATAGCACATTTCCCGCTTCTGCTCGATCTCGGCGGAGATGTCCACATACTCGGTGGGGTCGAAGCCGATGCCGTGGACCGGCTCAAAGTAGAACAGGTTGGGGATCTTGTCGTAGGGCTTGTTGCGGGTTTCGATCTTTGCGATGGGGATCATAACGGCCACATCGTTGACCATCTTGCTGGTCAGCTCGTGGTCGGGGTTATAGTCCCGGGGGCTGTGGGTCAGGATCACATCGGCCTTGCAGTAACGGATCAGGTCAATGATGGCGATCCGGGCGGCCTTGTCCTCAAAGAACATTTCATCGTCGTAGTCTAAGCAAACATACTCTGCGCCGATGACGGCTGCAGCCTTGCGGGCCTCTTCCTTGCGGATCTTGGCGATCTCGTCCATAGGCAGGGTAGCCGAGCCGATGTTGCCGTTGGTGGTGGTAGCGGTAAAGACCTTGTGGCCCAGCTTTGCGTACTTGGCTAAAGTACCGCCGCAGGATTCTTCAATATCGTCGGGATGTGCGCCGATAGCAAGAATATTCATAACATTTCCTCCTGTAGTTGTAAAATTTTCACAAAACCAATGATTTTGGTTGCAGATTTCTGAACTGCCGGATCGCTCTGAGGCAACGCCGCGTCAGGACGATCCGGCAGCTCAGAAAATGGGTCAGGCAAAAGGGTTTATGGCACAACAGACCGCCGAAGCGGTCTGTTGGTGCCAATAAGTATAATGGGATTAGCCCTTCTTCCAGTGCTGAACAACACAGGTGACGCGGCCGCCGCACTCGTTGATGATCTCGTACTCGCCGAAGCAAGCGGGGACAACCAGAGTGGAGAACTTGTCGCACTCAGCCTTCAGCTCGGGATTGGTCAGAGAACGAACGGTGACCTTGGTGGCTACGGTGGGAGTCAGCATGTGCATGAACTTACCCTCGGTATCCAGAACACCGCGCTTCTCGAAGTGGATACGCTCTACGTGGTAGGGCATAACGGGAGTGGTCTTGTACTGATCGATGAAGTACTCCTTGGTCCACTTGATGACCTTGGGGGTGGACAAGAGGTTATCCTTAACCCAGGAAGCTCTGCGGGTCTTTTCCATGTTGCGGCCGTGCTCTAAGTGCATCTTCAGAGGCTTGCCGGTCATGGTCTTAGCATTGTCATCCCAAGAGGGACGGGCGAAGTCATACTCGAAGAAGGAGTACTCGGTACCGTTGATGGAGGGGTTGGTGTCCATTTCCAGAACCATCTGGTTACCGCCGTGACCGTGCATGGTTCCGGGAGGAATCAGGTACAGGTCGCCTTCCTTGCTGGGCCAGTTGGCGATGAAGTCCTTCCAGTTCTCAATGGGCTTGATGTTCTGAGACTCTTCGCACAGACGCTCCCACTCTTCGATGTCAGCGGTATCGTGGAAGCCCATCCAGGTGTTAGCGCCTTCGTAAGCTTCAGCGATGTAGTAGGTCTCGTAACGGCCGAGGGGCTCATCGAAGTGGTCAGCAACGTACTTGCTGGAGGGGTGGATGTGCATGGGCATGGAGATACGCTCAGCGGGCTGAGGTTCGGGATGCCAGCCGTCATCCAGCCAAATGTCCAGGGGGAACAGGCCGGGGTACTGGGTGTCGATCAGCTCGCCAACCAGCTCCTTGCCGTACTGCATAGCGTTCAGCATGGGCATGTTGATGCTACGCTTGCCGCCGAAGTCGATGAGGATACGCAGCTCGGGACCGGCGATCTTGTTCCAGGCGTTGTTGGCCAGGCCTTCAACACCGTAGTCCATATCGTGGTAACGGTATGCGCCCCAGGGACCGGGGGAGAAGATCTTAACTTCGTGGATGGGGTACTTGACCAGGGTGCTCATGATCTCGTCGTAAGCAGCGCGGGGAACCAGAACCAGATCGTCCTCGAAGTAGTTTTCTACATAGAAGTCCATAGCGGTGTACATGTAGTCCTTCTGGCGCTTGAGCATGTAGTAGTCGGAGTAGTTGTACTCCTTCCAGTTGTAGCCCTTGGTGGGCTCGGTGCAGCCGAAGGTAGGCAGACGGCCTTCCCACATATCCCACTGAACCTTCTGGTGGGTGTTATCAACATAGCACTTGACGCACAGAACGTCCTCGAAAGCCTTGATGGCAGCGCCCATACCGTAGATAATGGTAACGCCGTCCTTCTTGGCCAGCTGTGCCTTCACTTCAGCGATGGCGCACTCGCACATCAGATCCTCAACAACACCGGTCTTGTTGACGCGGCCGAAGCCGGGGTCATCGGTGACGTAGGGCTGATTGTAAGCGATGATCTCTTCTCTGGACTTGTACAGCTTAACAGCGTCAATCAGAGTGACCTTGCCGCCAATCTTGGCAGCCAGAGCCTTAGCGATCTTTTCGTAGTTGATGCCATACCAACCGTCGATAGCAACGTTGACGGCACCTGCCTTGACCTTAGCGGCCAGGGTGTCCAGGACTTCGTCCCAGCCAAAGACAACACTGTCTTTGTTTGCTGCAGAAATAACGATTTTGTTATCTGCATTCTTAATGGATTCATATACCGGCATTAATATAATCCTCCTTCCATATGTATTCACATTAATGCGGTCTTGTACATTTTCGCACAACCGAAATCAATAGTCAATAGTATTTTGTATTCTTTTTTCAAAAAAGTTTCTAGGTTTTGACATTTTGCAAAAAAGAGCGACAGAAAATTTGGCAATTTTCCCCATACAGGCTTTGACAATTGGGATTTACCGTGCTAATATAAGGCCATCGAGAACAACCAAAGGAGAGGATTTTTATGAAAAAAGCAATTATGTACGGCGGCGGCAATATCGGCCGGGGCTTTATCGGTATGCTCCTGTCCGCTTCCGGTTATGAAGTCACCTTTGTGGATGTGGCAGAGCCGGTGGTCAACACCCTCAACGAAAAGCACTGCTACCCCGTGCGCATCATCTCCAACCAGGGCCACAGGGATATCAATGTGACCAATGTACGGGCCGTTAACGGCAACAATAGCGATGCTGTGGCTGATGCCATCGCAAACTGCGACATTATGGCCACCGCCGTGGGCGTGAATGTGCTGAAGTTCATCATCGGCAACATCGTCGCCG
The DNA here is from genome assembly GCA_045645385.1 of Faecousia sp. Lineage (GTDB taxonomy): Bacteria > Bacillota > Clostridia > Oscillospirales > Oscillospiraceae > Faecousia. The sequence continues at coordinate 88,576 of JAZRIT010000062.1, read as the reverse complement.
GTATCCGTAAGCGCAAGGCGCTGGGGAACGGTCCGCTGAACATCATTATCTGCGAAAATCTGATGGATGCCAACAAGGTCATCGAGGGTATGCTCAAGGCCCACCTGACGGTCGAGGAGCAGGCCTGGTTCGATGAGAACATCGGCCTGGTGGAGGCCTCCATCGGCCGTATGGTCCCCGTGCAGACCGACCAGATGAAGGACGGCGACCCCATGCGCGTCTGCGTGGAAAGCTACGGCTTTTTGCCTGTGGACAAGGACGCATTCAAGGGTGAGATTCCCGATATCAAGAATATGGTCCCCTTTGCTCCCTTTGATTTCTATTTAAAGAGAAAGCTGTACATTCATAATATGGGCCATGCCACCTGCGCATACTTAGGCGACATTCTGGGCCTGGAGTACATCTACGAGTCCATCGATAAGGATGAAGTTTACATTCTTGTCCGCAACGCTATGCAGGAGAGTGCGCAGGCGCTTTCCAAGAAGTATGGCGTGGAGCTGGGCGATATTATGAACCACATTTCTGACCTTCTGTTCCGCTTTACCAACGCGGCGCTGAAGGATACCTGCAAGCGGGTGGGCGGCGACCCCAAGCGCAAACTCTCTCCCCAGGACCGTCTGATCGGTTCTTCCGCCACCGCTCTGGAAATGGGCATCACCCCTGCCTACATCGCCGTGGGCGCGGCCGCCGGCCTGCGCCGCTACATCGCCGAGGCTGAGGGTATGGAGCAGAATCTGGAGAATGCGAAGGCCGTTTTGGCAGAGGTCTCCGAACTGTCTGCCGACAGCGAGCTGGCCAAGCTAATCCTTTCTATGTACGAAAAGATCCTGGCCGGTTACAGCCTGAAGCAGCTGCGCCTGGCCGCCGATGCCATCAAGGCCGCAACCCTGACCGACGTTATTTAATAATTGCATCCCGGGAAGTAACCCTTCCCGGGATTCTTTTTCGTGCAGGGGACAAAGAACGAAGCACCCTACGATATAAACGCCGGACGGATTGCAATAAATCCGACAAGATACGGACTGGGCTTTCTTGACAGATTAGCCCAAAATGCTATAATATACGCGAATTTTATGAAGGAGGACGATCCTTATGAGATTTCCGTTTCCTGAAGATTTTATGTTTGGCGCAGCCAGCTCTGCCTGCCAGATCGAATCGGCGCCCACCGAAGGCGGCAAGGGTGTCACCAACTATGACTACTATTTCAAGCACGAGCCGGAGCGTCTGAGAAATGCTGACCCTGCCAACTCCGCTGACTTCTACTACCTGTACCGCAAGGACATTTTGGATATGAAGAGGCTGGGCTTAAAGGCTTTCCGTTTCTCCATCGCCTGGGCCCGTATTTTCCCCAACGGCCCGGAAGAGGTCTGCCAGGCAGGTCTTGACTACTACAGCGATATGATCGACGCCCTGAACGAAGCCGGCATCACCCCCTACTTCGATCTGTACCACTGCTGCATCCCCTACTGGGTGCTGGAGCGGGGCGGTCTGCTGAACCCTGATTTCCCCAACTGGTTTGTTAAGTATGCAGAAACCTGCTTCAAGGCCCTGGGTCACAAGGTCGCCTACTGGACCACCGTCAACGAGCCCAACATCAACTGTATGGCTGCTTACGCCAACGGCAAGACCGCGCCTTACATCAAGGACCAGGCTAAGGCGATCTTGGGCTGCCACAATATGCTCCTGGCCCACTACCGCATCGTCAAGCTCTACAAGAGCATGAATCTGCCCGGCAAGATCGGCGCTGTTATCCATGTTGAGCCTACCTACAGCCTGTCCACCGATCCCAAGGACGAGGCCGCTGCCGAGCGCTACTTTGCTTACTACTCCGGCTGGTGGCTGGACACTATGCTCAAGGGCGAGTACCCTAAGGTGCTGCTGGAAGAGCCCTACATTGCCGAAAAGGTCCCCGAGAATCTGCCCAAGGAGCTGGCAGAGGAATTCGAGCCTATGGACTTTGTGGGCATTAACCTCTATAACCCCAACTTTGCCCGTTACGACGAGAACGAGCCCATGCGCTACAAGACTTTTGAGAATCCCAAGATCCCCAAGGATGACTACGGCTTTATGTGCTATCCCCAGGGCCTTTATGATGCGGTGATGTATGTCCACCGTACCTACCCCGGCGTTCCCATGGTCATCACCGAAAACGGTATTTCCAAGAAGAAGTGGGGCAATTTCGAGGAAGAGCGCAGAGACGAGTACCGTATTGACTATATGCGTGAGCATCTGCGTTCCGCTTCCCGGGCCATCGCAGCCGGCGCGCCTCTGAAGGGCTACTTCTGCTGGTCTGTCATGGACACCAACGAGCTGGGCTCCGGCGGTTATGACCATATCTTCGGTCTGACCCAGGTCAACTACGAGACCAAGGAGCGCTTCCCCCGTGACAGCTGGTACTACTACCAGAAGGTCATCGCCAACGGCGTTGTGGACTAATGATTATGACACTGAATGAAATGCAAAGGGCGCTGTCCCTGCCCCGGATTCCCAGAGCCTTTCCCGCCCTTTACAGGGGGATGGCCGATACCTGGGAAGCTCACGCAGAGAAGATTTTGTCCGAGGATTTTATCAGCCAGACCCTGTCAGATTGTTACGCCCTTGCGCCCTACCGGAGTGAAATTCTCCGGGGAGCGCAAGACATTGGCGCGAATCCTGCCCTGTGCCTGCTGGTCTGTCTTTTGGAGGCTTGGCTCAAAGAGGGCGGCGACCCGGCCTGGCCGGAGTATGCGCCCCCTAAGGGCGAGGGCATTGGGTATGACCTGCTGTACATCTACCCGGCTATTCCCACGATGCTGGACAGTGTGGCATACCTGCGTGACCGGGCTCTGCCGGAGGATGTGATTGCCGGGACGATGCAGGAGTATGACAGGTGTATTGCTGATGGAGTCTATCGGGACGGTCGTCCCACGATGACCGTGCGCTTGCTCAGCTGGATGCGTACGGTGATTGAAAATCGATTGATCAATATTGGTCGGCTGAACTATGACATTCCCGGGCGTTTTTTGGAGAATGTCCGTATCTTCCGCAAGGGGGAGGAAACGGTGGTGCTGGCGGACGGTTTGACCCTTCACCGCAGCGGCAGAATTTTGGGCGCTGCCGGCTGTGACGATCCGGCGGATAGCTTTGCGGCGGTCGTCACGGAAACCGAAACCGCAGTCGCCGGCCACCCGGTTATTAAAGGTATCGTGGAAAAGGAAACCATCACGCTTTCCAAACCGGAGTGGACACAGGTTTTGTGTGATGATGACCTGGTGCCGAGAATCCACATTCCCCGCCAGGGCAGCTTTGACGCGGAAACCGTGCAGGCTTCCATCGACCGGGCCAGGGTGATTTTCGCTACCTGCTACCCGGATATGCCTTTCAAGGCGATGTTCTGCGAATCCTGGCTGCTATCCGAGGATTTAAAAGATATGCTGAAACCGGACAGTAAGATTCTCCAGTTCCAAAACCGGTTTATCAAAGTTCCCTTAAAAAGCGCAGGCGCGGATGCTTTTGATTTTGTGTACCCTCTGCCCATCGGCTACCGGGACTACCCTAATTTACCGGAAGACACCGGCCTGCAACGGGCAATCAAACAGCGCTACCTAAGCGGCGGCTATGTCCACGAAGGCGCCGGTTTTTTCTATTGAAGAACGGCCTGTGCCCGATACCAACACCCCAAATACCAAGGCAGCCGCCTGCACGATTGCAGGCGGCTGCCTTTTGCGTTAATCATTGCTTTTGAATACATCCGCAACTTCGCTGATGGTTACAAAAGCCTTAGGGTCAATGGCGTGTACGATATTCTTCATTTTGTAAATTTGAAACCTGTTGACCACAAAGTAAATAACGGTTTTTTCTGCATTGGAATATCCGCCGATTGCGGACATCAGGGTCGTTCCGCACTTGAATTCTTCCGTAAGTGCCGCATTGATTTCTTTTGCCCTGTCCGTGATGATCATAACGGACTTGGAACGGTCGATACCTTCCACGACGAAGTCGATGGTTTTGAGGCCTGCGGCATAGGTCACGATAGAGTACAGGGGCAAGATCCAGCTTTGTTTCACGATTCCGCAAATGACATACAGGATCACATTGTAGATCATCACAAATGTTCCCACGGTAATGCCAAGCTTTTTTGAAAAGATAACTGCCATAACCTCAATGCCGTCAATTGCGCCGCCGTTTCGGATGGTAAGACCGCTGCCGATACCCGAAATGATACCGCCAAACAGCGCGCACAGCAACAGATCCTGACCCGCAAGGGGGGAAGCGATGCTGACATCGATCGGCAAAATATCGGTTATCAGCCACGCCGCTATGGAGTACACCGCGACAGTAAATAAGGAATATACCGTAAAGGCAAAGCCCTGCTTTTTAAGGCCGAACAGGAAAAGCGGGATGTTCAGGAGCAGGAGAAATACAGACAGCGTCCAATATGCAGGCGTGATTTGCGAAAGCAAGATGGAAGTACCCGAAATGCCGCTGTCATACAATTTTACAGGCGCTAAGAAGACGGTCACACCAACGGCATTGACGCATCCTGCAATCAGTAAGAAAATAAAATTTTTCCACTTGAGTGACTGTAAGAGCTTCTTCATAATAAATCCCCTTTGCAATTTTAAACCAATGTAATTATATATGAAAAGCAACGGGAAATCAAGTCGTATGCAGCTGCCTGCGCTTACCGGCAGCACTGCAGGGAGAATTTGTACAAGCACATCTGTAACCGCTGCCGCATAGAATAGGGCGGTGCTGTTAGAGAGAAGAGGGCTCACCTGCCTGCCGATGTGTCAGAATATGCCGAAAACACATAAGATGTAGCGCAAACGGAATATGAGGAGGGAGTATATTGAACAGATACAATGGATTCGATGACAGAAGCTGTGAACCGCAATTTGACGATGATTCCTGCAAACGCCACCATCCCAGGGAGTACGGCTGTACAGAAAGGGAATATGGGTGCGGCTGTACCAATTGCCCGCCGGGTCCTGCAGGCCCTCAGGGGCCGGTAGGTCCGAGAGGCCCAGCCGGTCCGCAGGGCGTTCCCGGTGTGAGAGGCCCTGTAGGTCCGCAGGGACCGGAAGGCGTGGCCGGTCCTGTGGGTCCCCAGGGACCTGTCGGTGAGACCGGTGCTGTGGGTCCGCAGGGACCTGGCGGTATTGCCGGTCCTGCCGGTCCGCAGGGTCCTGCCGGTGTAGCCGGTCCTGTGGGCCCACAAGGTCCTACAGGCGAAGCCGGTCCGGTTGGTCCGCAGGGACCTGCCGGTATTGCCGGCCCTGCCGGCCCGCAAGGTCCTGCCGGCGTAGCCGGCCCTGTGGGCCCCCAAGGTCCTGCGGGTGTAGCCGGCCCTGTGGGTCCCCAAGGCCCTGCCGGTGAAACCGGCGCGGTGGGCCCCCAAGGACCTGCCGGTCCTCAGGGTCTTACCGGTGCTACCGGCCCTGCCGGCCCGCAAGGGCCTGCAGGTGAAACCGGTCCTGTGGGTCCCCAAGGACCTGCCGGTATTGCCGGCCCTGCCGGCCCGCAAGGTCCTGCCGGCCCCCAAGGACCTGCCGGTGAAACCGGACCTGCCGGCCCTCAGGGTCTTACCGGTGCTACCGGTCCTGCCGGCCCGCAAGGGCCTGCAGGTGAAACCGGCCCTGCCGGCCTGCAAGGGCCTACCGGGGGTGTCCTGGGCTTTGCGGATTTCTATGCCCTGATGCCGCCCGACAATGCTGCCGCCGTCGTGCCCGGAACGGATGTCAGCTTCCCTCAGGACGGACCCAACAGCGGAACCGGCATTGCCAGAATCGGCGCTGATTCCTTTAGCTTGGCGCAGATCGGCACTTATCAGGTGCTGTTTCAGGTCAGCGTGACCGAAGCAGGCCAGCTGATCCTGACCTTAAACGGCGAGGATCTGGCATATACTGTGGCTGGCCGCGCAACAGGCGCATCCCAAATTGTGGGAATGGCGATCGTGGAAACCACCGTTACGGACTCGGTTCTGACTGTGCGGAATCCCGAGGGTACCGCTGCCGCGTTGACCATTACCCCGCTGGCAGGGGGGACCAGACCTGTTTCCGCCCACCTGGTGATCACCCAGCTGCAATAATTTCCAAAAGATCGCAGCACCGTTCCAAAACGGAACGGTGCTGTTGCAATACTGCTGCGAATATGGTACAATAAACTGCAAAAGATCCCCCAAAGGAGGAAAGCAAATGCTGACCTATGAGATGATTACAAAAAGCGAGGCTATCCGCACCTATATCATCCGGGCGGACGAGTCTTTGGGCGCATTGGGTTATACGGAGCACAGCTTTGCCCATGTGATGCACGTGGCGGAGACCGCCGGCTATATTCTGCAGACCTTAGGCTATGATGCACGCACCGTGGAGCTGGCGAAAATTGCCGGTTACCTCCACGATATCGGCAACCTGGTCAACCGCAAGGACCATTCCCAGTCCGGCGCGGTGATGGCCTGGAGCATTTTGAACGATATGGGCTGCGATCCGGCGGAGATGGCCACCATCGTCACCGCCATCGGCAACCACGATGAGGGCACGGGCGTACCCGTGAATGCGGTGGCCGCCGCTATGATCCTGGCGGACAAGGCCGATGTGCGCCGCAGCCGTGTAAGAAATCAGGATCTGTCCACCTTCGATATCCACGACCGGGTGAATTATTCTGTGAAAAAATCTGCACTCAAAATCAACGAGGACAAGACCCTTGTAAAGCTGAAGCTCACCGTCGATACCCAATTCGGCTCGGTGATGGAGTATTTTGAAATTTTTCTGCAGCGTATGATCTTGTGCCGCAAGGCAGCGGAAAAGCTGGGCCTGCAGTTCAAGCTCATCATCAACGAGCAGCAGCTGATTTGATAAGAACGCAAAAAGCCGTCGACAGGCGGCTTTTTTCTTGTAAAAGCAAGGAAAATGGCTATTGACATTTTATATAAATGGTGTATAATCTGTTTTATCACATTAGCACAGTAAAGTGCCGAAAGAGGTAGCCTATGCAAAACTGGTATAACAAAAACACAGAGGATCTGTGCAAAGCTATACTTTCCCTGCAAACCAAAGAGGAATGCTATGCGTTTTTGGAGGACATCTGCACCATTAAGGAGATTCAGGACATTTCCCAGCGGCTGGCGGTGGCCCAAATGCTCAGCCAGGGCATCAGCTACACCACCATTTGCAAGGAGACCGGCGCCAGCACGGCCACCATCAGCCGTGTCAGCCGCAGCTATGAGTACGGCGCGGGGGGATATAAGAACGTGATCGCCCGGCTGAATAAGGAGAATGACGATGCTTGACACCAAGATCTTGAAAAACGAAGAAAAGGCCGTATTTGCCCTGCGGGCGCTGTACCGGCAGTACGGCTACCTGCCCTATAAAATGAGCAAGTTCGAGTCCTATGAGTATTACATTCAGAATAAGGACTTTTTGGTCAGCGACCGGATCATCACCTTTAACGATACCAATGGCCGCCTGCTGGCCCTGAAGCCGGACGTGACATTGTCCATTATCAAAAACGGCGAGGACATCCCCGGCTGCAAGCAAAAGGTGTATTATAATGAGAATGTCTATCGGGTCTCTGAGAACACTCACCAATTCAAGGAAATTATGCAGGCGGGCTTGGAGTGCATCGGCGATATCGACCTGTACGATATTTTCGAGACCGTCTCCCTGGCTGCCCAAAGTCTTGCGCTGATCTCCAAGGATTTCGTGCTGCAGATCTCCCATTTGGGCATTTTGTCCGCGGTTTTGGAAAAAATCTGCCCGGACGAGATCTTTCGGCAGAAGATCATCGGCTGTATGAAAAGCAAAAATCCCCACGACCTGTCCCGGATCTGCCGGGAATACGGGGTGGAGGATACGCTGCTTACCCAGCTGGTCAGCGCCTACGGCCCCCGCACCAAGGTGCTGGAAAAGCTGGAGGCCCTGGGCTGCGGACAGGAGGCTTTGCAGGAGCTGAAAGCACTGTCCCGACTTCTTGACCAACTGCCCTGGGGCGAGCAGATCATCTTCGATTTCTCCGTGGTCAACAATATGAATTACTATAACGGCATCGTGTTCCAAGGGTACTTAAGCGGCATTTTTGAGAGCGTGCTGGCCGGCGGTCAGTACGATAAGCTGATGCAGAAGCTGGAACGGCGCTCCGGCGCGGTTGGCTTTGCGGTATATCTGGATCTGCTGGAGCAGCTGCCTGCGGAGGACGCGGAATATGATGTAGATGTGCTGCTGATCTATGAGGAGGATGCTGACAAAATGGCGGTTGCCAAGGCGGTGGCAGAGCTGACAAGCCAGGGTAAGACCGTCAGCACCCAGAGAAGCATCCCCCAGAAGCTCCGCTACCGGACACTTTTGAAGCTGACAAAGGAGGGCGCATTATGCTGAATATTGCACTACCCAAGGGCCGGCTGGGCGAAAAGGTCTACGCCATGTTCGAGGCCGCCGGTTTTGAATGCCCCTCCATCAAGGAAAACAACCGGAAGCTGATCTTCGAGAACACCGAAAAGCAGGTGCGCTACTTCTGGGTCAAGCCCTCGGATGTGGCCATTTATGTAGAGCGGGGCGCGGCGGATATCGGCGTGGCCGGCAAGGATATTCTGCTGGAATACGAGCCGGATGTGTATGAGCTGCTGGATCTGGGTTTAGGCAAGTGCCGTATGGCGGTGGCTGCCCCGGCAGACTTCCGGGATAATGAAAACCGCACCTTGCGTGTGGCCACCAAATTTACCAACATCGCCGCTGCTTACTATGCAGGCATCGGCCGGCAGATCGACATCATCAAGCTCAACGGCTCTATTGAGCTTGCCCCCATTTTGGGTCTGTCCGATGTGATCGTGGATATTGTGGAAACAGGTACGACTTTAAAGGAAAATAACCTGGCGGTGATGCAGACGATTTTGCCCATCAGCGCAAGACTCATCGCCAATAAGGCAAGCTTCCAATTCAAGGGCCAGCAGATCGAAAGCCTGCTGGATCAAGTAAGAAACCAGGTGAATAATTGTGATTAAGATCTATAATTATGGGCAGGTGTCAAATGACGAGATCTTCGCCCGGGACAATATCTCTGCCAATGTGGAGGGCGTGGTAAGTGAGATCATCGCCACCGTGGCAGCGCAGGGCGACAGGGCCCTCTTTGATTACGCAGCCCAGTTCGACAAGGTAAATCTGACCGCCTTGGAAGTGACTCAGGCAGAGCTCGACGAAGCCTTTGCTGCCGTGGAGCCGGAATTTTTGGAGATCCTGCGGGAGGCTGCTGCCAATATCTGGGCCTACCACGAAAAGCAGGTACGCAACAGCTTCATTCTCAATGAAAAGGACGGCGTGGTCATCGGCCAAAAGGTGACCGCCATTGAAAAGGTGGGTCTGTATGTCCCCGGCGGTACGGCGGCTTACCCCTCCACGGTGCTGATGGATTCTATCCCCGCCAAGATCGCCGGCTGCGCCCAGATCGTGATGGTGACCCCGCCCGGCAAGGACGGCAAGGTGAACCCGGTCATTTTGGCAGCGGCGAAAATCGCCGGCGTGGACCGCATCTTCAAGGTGGGCGGCGCTCAGGCGGTGGCGGCACTGGCTTACGGCACGGAGAGTATCCCCAAGGTGGATAAGATCGTCGGCCCGGGCAATGCCTATGTGGCAGAGGCCAAAAAGCAGGTCTTCGGACGGGTGTCCATCGATATGATCGCCGGTCCCAGCGAGATCTTGGTGGTGGCGGATTCCACCGCCAATCCCCGCTATGTGGCGGCAGACCTTTTGTCCCAGGCCGAGCACGATAAGATGGCCAGCGCGGTGCTGGTCACTGACAGCCGGGCCTTTGCCGAGAAGGTCAGTGAAGAATTAGAGCTGCAGATTCCGCAGCTGCCCAGAGCGGAAATTGCCCGGGCATCCATCGACAATAATGGCAAGATCATCGTGGCCGAGAATAATCTGATGCTGGCCATCGACATTGCCAACCAGATCGCCCCGGAGCATCTGGAGCTGTGCGTGGACAACCCCTTTGATTACTTAGATAAGGTCAAGCACGCAGGCTCGATCTTTATGGGCAAGTACTGTCCCGAGGCCCTGGGCGACTATTTTGCCGGCCCCAACCACACCCTGCCCACCAGCGGTACGGCCCGGTTCTCTTCCCCTTTGTCTGTGGACGATTTTGTGAAGAAGACCCAATTTACTTACTATACCCAAAGCGCTTTGGAGGCCGTGGCAGACAAGATCGCATTCTTTGCCCACAAGGAGGGCCTGGACGCCCACGCCAAGAGCGCGACCATTCGATTCGAGGATAAAAAATGAGCAGATATTTTACAGATAAATTTGCCTCTCTGACCCCCTACACCCCCGGCGAACAGCCCAGAGATATGCAATATGTGAAGCTGAATACCAATGAATCGCCCTTTCCGCCCTCTCCCAAAGTAGCCGCTGCGGTGGCGGCGGAGTGTGGCAGACTCCAACTCTATTCCGACCCGGAAAGCACCGCCCTGCGGGCAAAATTAGCTGAAGCCTACGGGGTGAAGCCACAGCAGGTGCTGGTGTCCAACGGCTCTGACGAGGCGCTGAACTTTGCCTTTATGGCCTTTGCCGACGAGAAAGCGCCCTTGGCTTTCCCGGACATTACTTACGGTTTTTACCCGGTGTTTGCGGAATTAAATCATATTCCCTACACCCAAATCCCTTTGAAAGAGGATTTTTCCATAGACCCGGCGGACTATATGGCTATCGGCAAGACGGTGGTCATTGCCAATCCCAATGCCCCCACCGGCCTGTGCCTGCCCCTTGCGGATGTTGAGGCAATCGTCCGGAGTAACCCCCACAATGTGGTGATCGTTGACGAGGCCTATGTGGATTTCGGCGGGGAAAGCGCGGTGAAATTGGTGGATGCTTACGAGAACTTACTGGTGATCCAGACCTTCTCCAAGTCCCGGTCTATGGCCGGTGCCCGGCTGGGCTTTGCCATCGGCAATGAAAAGCTCATTGCCGACCTGAACACCCTCCGCTACTCCACCAACCCCTACAATGTCAACAGAATGACGGAGTTTGCCGGTGTGGCGGCCTTGGAAGAGGATGATTATTATAAGGAAAACGCCAGGACCATTATGGCAAACCGCCGGTGGACAAAGGAGCAGCTGGAAGCCTTAGGCTTTACCGTGCTGCCCTCCAAGGCCAACTTCCTTTTTGCAAAATCTGACCGCATTGACGGCGAGAAATTGTATAAGGAACTAAAGCGCCGGGGCGTACTGGTGCGGCACTTCACCAAAGAGAGAATTGCCCCCTTCGTCCGCATCACCGTGGGCACTATGGCCCAGATGGAAACACTCATTGTAGCGATCAAAGAAATTCTGGAGGCATAATATGAGAACTGCCGAGATAAAGCGCACCACCGCAGAGACCGATATCTCTCTGAAACTCAATTTAGACGGCACCGGCCTGTCCGACTGCCGCACCGGCTGCGGATTTTTAGACCATATGCTGACCCTCTTTGCCAAGCACGGTCGGTTTGATCTGAACATTACCTGCGTGGGCGACACCCATGTGGATTATCACCACACCGTGGAGGATGTGGGCATCTGCTTAGGCAAGGCCTTTGCCCAGGGCTTGGGGGATAAGAAGGGCATCGTCCGCTACGGTGATACCACCCTGGCCATGGACGAAAGTCTTATCTTAACGGCGGTGGATATCTCCGGCCGCAGCGGTTGCTATTACGCATTGGATATCCCCACGGAAAAGGTGGGTGACTTCGACACCGAGCTGTGTCAGGAGTTTTTGATTGCCTTTGCCCGGGATGCGGGCCTGACCCTCCATGTCCGCCAAATAGCCGGCAGCAATTCCCACCATATCATTGAGGGCACTTTCAAGTCCCTGGCCCGGAGCATGAAAAAGGCCGTGGCCATCGACAAGGCATTTGCCAATGAAATTCCTTCCACAAAGGGGATCTTGGGATGATCGCAGTTGTAGATTACGGTGTGGGAAACCTGTTTTCCCTTTGTTCTTCCTTAAAGCGCATCGGCGCGGATGCTGTTGTTACCTCCGACGGGGAGGCGATCCGCAAGGCCGACAAAATCATTCTGCCCGGCGTAGGCGCATTTGCCGATGCCGCGCAAAAGCTGCGGGACTCCGGTCTGGACAAAGTCATTTTAGAGCAGGCTGCCCAGGGTAAGGAGATTATGGGCATCTGTCTTGGTATGCAGCTGCTGTTCGAGAAAAGCTATGAATTCGGTGAGCATACCGGCCTGGGCCTGCTGAAGGGCAGCGTCATCGGTATGGAGGGTACGATCCCTGCCGGGCTGAAGATCCCCCACATCGGCTGGAACGCCCTGTCTTTCTGCAAGGACAGCAAGCTCCTGCGCTATATCAAGGAGGGGGACTGCGTGTACTTTGTCCATTCCTTCTATGTGGACCCCAGCGCGGAAAGCGTGGTGGCTACCGCCGAATACGGCAGGGCCGTCACCGCTGCGGTGCAAAAAGACAATGTGATGGGCTGCCAGTTCCACCCGGAAAAAAGCGGCGAAGTGGGCCTTAATATTTTGCGGGCTTTTTGCGAAAGGGAGGATGGGGTATGATCTTATTTCCTGCCATTGATTTGTATGAAAAGAAAGCCGTGCGGCTTTACAAGGGGGATTACGCCAATATGACCGTCTACAGCGAAAACCCCATCGAGATCGCCCGGGATTTTGAGAATAAGGGCTGCACCCATATCCATATGGTAGACCTTGAGGGCGCAAAGGACGGCACGACCCCCAATATTTCCGTTGTGGAGCAGGTGGCCAGGGAAACCTCCCTCTTTGTGGAGATCGGCGGCGGCATCCGCAGTATGGAAACGGTAGAGCGGTACTTAAAAGCCGGTGTGTCCCGGGTGATCTTGGGCACGGCGGCAGTGAATGACGAAGCATTTTTGCGTGAAGCGGTTGCTGCTTACGGTGACAAGATCGCCGTGGGCGCGGATGTGAAGGATGGCTACATCGCCATTAAGGGCTGGCTGGAAAAATCTGCCGTGACTCTGGAAGGCTTTTTGCAGAAAATGCAGGCAATCGGCGTGAAGAATATCATCTGCACCGACATTTCCAAGGACGGCGCAATGCAGGGCACGAACCTGGCACTGTACCGGCAGCTTTCCGAAAAATTCCGGCTGGAGATCACCGCCTCCGGTGGCGTGTCCACTATGGAGGATATCCGTCAGCTGCGGAAAATGGACATCTACGGCGCTATCATCGGCAAGGCCTATTACACCGGCGCAATCGACCTGGCGGAAGCTTTGGAGGTGGCAAAATGATTACAAAACGCATCATTCCCTGCCTGGACATCAGAAACGGCAGAGTGGTGAAAGGCACCAATTTCCAAGGTCTTTCCGATGTGTCCTCCCCGGTGGAGCTGGCAAAGCTGTATTCCGACAACGGCGCGGACGAGCTGGTGTTTTATGATATTACCGCCTCCTCCGAGGGCCGGCAGCTCTTTACCGATGTGCTGACCCAGGTGGCATCCCAAATTTTTATCCCTCTGACCGTTGGCGGCGGCATCAATACGGTGGAGGACTTTGACCGGGTGTTAAAATGCGGCGCGGACAAGGTCAGCGTTAATTCCGGCGCTATCCGCAATCCCCAGCTGATCTACGATGCCGCCCAAAAATACGGTAGCCAGTGCGTGGTGCTGTCGGCGGATATCAAGCGGGTGGACGGCCAGTTCCGGGTCTTTGCCAAGGGCGGCAGAGAGGATACCGGTATGGAGGCCATTAGCTGGATCAAAAAGGGCGTGGCTTTGGGCGCAGGTGAGGTGGTGGTCAACTCCATCGACACCGACGGCGTGAAGCAAGGCTTTGATATCGAGATGCTCCGGGCGGTGTGCGACGCGGTGAATGTGCCGGTGATCGCCTCCGGCGGCGCAGGCTCAGTGCAGCACTTTACCGATCTGTTCCGGGCCATTCCCACCATCGACGCGGCCTTAGCGGCCTCTGTCTTCCATTTCGGACAGATCCAGATCCCGGATCTCAAGCGGCAGCTCAGAAACAACGATATTATTGTGAGGTTATAATATGTTCTCCATTGACAAACTGAAATTCGACGAAAAAGGTCTGATCCCCGCTGTGGTGGTGGATGCCGTCACCAAAAAGGTGCTGACCGTGGCCTATATGAACAGAGAAAGCCTGGAAGTCTCCATGGAAAAGGGCCTGACCTGCTTCTGGAGCCGCTCTCGGCAGGAACTGTGGCTCAAGGGCGAGACCAGCGGCAATTATCAGCACATCGTGTCCATCACTGCTGATTGCGACGGCGATGCGCTGGTGGTGATGGTGGAAAAGGATGGCCCGGCCTGCCACTTAGGCACCGATTCCTGCTTTACCAATACCCTTTGGGAAAGCGAAAAGCTGCAGGAGTTCAGCCTGCAGGGGCTTTACGATATGCTGGTGGGCAGAAACGAGCAGCGCCCCGAGGGCTCTTACACCACCTACCTCTTTGAAAAGGGTATCGATAAGATCCTGAAGAAGGTGGGCGAGGAGTGCACCGAGGTCATCATTGCCGGCAAGGCCGACGATAAGAAGGAGACCGTCTATGAGCTGGCAGACCTTGCCTATCACGCAATGGTGCTGATGGTGCAGATGGGTATCACCGTGGAGGATGTCCACAGAGAGCTTGCCTCCCGGCACATCATTGACCACAAGGTCAAGCAGGAGAAAATGACCAAATGATCCCGTCCAACTATCACACTCACACCCGGTTTTGCGACGGCAAAAACACCCCGGAGGAAATGGTGCAGGAAGCCATTCGCTTAGGCTGCCCGGCCATCGGCTTTTCCGGCCATTCCTACACGCCCTTTGACGGCAGCTTCTGTATGTCGCAGGAGAGCACCCGGGCATATATCGAGGCCGTAAAGGCCGTGCAGAAAAAATACGGGGACAGGATCAAAATCCTCCTGGGCGTGGAACAGGATTACGATTCCCCGGAGTCTACGGCAGGGTATGACTATGTGATCGGCTCTGTCCATTATGTGCACAAGGACGGGCAGTATCTGTCCGTGGACGAGAGCAAGGAAACCCAGATCGCCGCGGTGGAGCAGTACTATAACGGAGATTTCTACGGCTTTGCGGAGGATTATTACCGGGCGGTGGCGGATGTGTACCGCAAGACCCGGTGTCAGATCATCGGCCATTTTGATATTATTGCCAAATTTAACCGGGAGGGCGACCTGTTCGACCCCCAACACCCCCGGTATCAGGCGGCGGCCCAAAAGGCGCTGGACGCTTTGCTGGATACGCCGGCAGTTTTGGAAGTAAACACCGGCGCAATGGCCCGGGGCTATACCGCCCAGCCGTACCCGTCCGAAGATATTTTGCGCCGGTGGCTGGCAGCAGGCAAGAAGGTCATCTTCTCCTCCGACTGCCACAGCGCGGAGAATATCCTCTACGGCTACGATATCTACCGATCCTATCTCGCCGCCTGCCAAAAATAAAACAGCAGCCGCCGACCGAACGGTCAGCGGCTGGTTTTATAGCGTATTTTACTAAGATTTATCTGCGATATTTTGTTCTGTATCCGTGGTTTTCCGGGGGTCTTAAATCGTTGGGATACATAATGTCCGAATAGATATCCTTCTGAAGCTTTTTCACAAGCTGGTATACCTCTGCATAGTTCGAAATGCTATTGATGCGAAGGATAGCAGGCATATTCTTATTTGTCATTTGATTTGTAGTGATTTGAATATCACCTACATGGAACATCTGATCAAAAACACCTCTGTGCAAATTTACACGGGACAGTTCTGCAAATGTTTTTGCCTCAAGATTCATTGTAAAAATTCCGCTGGAAATATAAACAGCATGATCCGTAACGATATAATATGTGTTTTTGTATTTCCTGAATGAGAAGATAACACCGGATAGATAGATCCATACCGGCATCATATGAAACAACATAAAGGGTGTTAGGATGGGCTGAAAACCCCCGTCCGCAAAGCCCAGAAACCCAAGGTCAATGACTGCCCAAATAATTGCAATCGGTAAAAGAGGATTGAAGATGCTTTCAAAAATAAAACATCTTTTGTCCGGTTTTCCCTCGTACAGAATGGTTTCGTCGTTTCCTACCATACTTTTTAATTCTTCTACCATTTGGATGACTCCTTTCCGCGTTTCATCATAGATTCAAGCTTGGCAAACTGTTTTTTAAATTATATACCGATAGTTCATAGAAATCAAGAATTTCTGCTGCTCTTCAGAATCTCAGTGTTAGGGCGGGTGTGGGCATCCACCCCTAAAGAACACCGATGCCTATCTGCAGGGGCGAGGATTGCGCGTCTGTTTGTCAAGTTGCAATATACCGCAATGCGTGCTATAATATCCCCAGTGAAAGCATTATGTGTGAGATTGCCACAACCAGTCTGCGGACTGGTTTCGCAATGACATTGTAGGTTGGGAGATTTCTATGAAAAAGATTTTGTTCGTCTGCCATGGCAAGATTTAAGCCAGGAACGGCATACCAAGCTATGCAAGGCTATACCGCCCTTTGCAACGGGTTTGCCCCTTTTGTACTACTCGTATACTACTTTTCAAAATAACCACATTTTGCCCCCAACATGACGAAAATAACAGCCGCCGACCATCAGGTCGGCGGGTGCTTTTTATAGGGTCATTTTAAGGCAGCTTCATAAATTTCACTCGGAAGCTGTGCTGCCACTCGTTCTGTTTGTGTTTGGCTATTAGCTTTTGTATGGTCCTTAGGAGAAATGCTTTGCCCCCTAAAGAGTAGGGAAGTATGCTCCTCGGCGTGTAAATGGTCATATTGCTTGGCGTGCTCAACCGCTTTTTTTGCATAAATAACAGCTTGCTCTCGGTTTTCAGCACTTAGCTTTGCTAACTCCACAAACACGCGGGAAAGAAAAACATGATAGAATCCATAATCGCTATCCTCAAAAATGATTTCAAAAATGTGAGGCAGCTTTTCTAATGATTTTATGCGGTCTTGCTTTGACAATCCGCTCTCTGTGGCATAAACAAATATCAGACGATGCAATAAATGCAAAACCGCATCCAAACTGCATTGAATGGAATCTGTTTTGTCCTTGCCTTCTGAAACGGCCAAAGAAACTGTTTCAATACCAGACCAAATGCTTGGTAGTTTTTTCATCCAATCAACTGCCCGCTCCTGGTTTCCTAACAGCTTGTGGCATACGGAAATGTTTTTTATGCAGCGACACTGCTCTTCCAAATCATCCGTCATTTTCAAAAAGCGTTCCGCAATAGAGATGGACAATTCGAGATAATATTCTCTCTTGTTATCTACATTGTGGAATCCCATGAGGTAAGAATCAACCATCATATTGTTTATAACGGATTTGTGGTTCGGAAAGGAAGCATATATTTTTTGCGACAAACTGTAGGCATCAGCGATATTGCCTTGATGGTGTGCTTCCTGTCGGCTTTCGTTATATCCATTTATGATGGATTTGTTGGTTTCGTAATCTGCACCCAGCAAAAAATCGACAGTAACATCGTAGAAAGAGGCAAGGATAGGCAAAAAAGTAATGTCTGGATAGGTGGCATTGTTTTCCCATCTGCTTACCGATTGTTTTGAAACATCCAACAGTTCTGCGACCTGTTCTTGCGTGAGGTTTTTTTGCTTTCTAAGATTCTTTATGTTTTCGCCAAAATCAAAATGCATATAAATACCTCCAAAGATTTATTTTGTAGCTACAACTACAATATATACAAAAATTATTGCACAAGCAATATCTCAGTTTGTGATTTGCGTAACAGAATGTGAGACATCCCCCATTCTCTGCATCCCTCCCAAATCTCGGTTTTCGCCTACAATAAAAGTAGAGTTTTTCGGCTTCTATGTTAGATACGAAACTCTTGCCGACGGGATGAGCAGGCGGCGGGAGTAAACCCCCGCCCTACAAACACCTGTCGGTGGTTGCCGTAGGACGGGGGTTTACTCCCGCCGCAAGCTGTGCTATAATACCCCTGATTGCAGGAGATTGCCACGCCGGTGTGCGCACCGCCTCGCAATGACATTGTAGGTTGGGAGATTTTTATGAGAAAAATACTATTCGTCTGCCACGGCAATATTTGCAGAAGTCCTATGGCGGAGTTTGTGATGAAGGATCTGGTGAAGAAGGCGGGGCTTTCTGAGCAGTTCACCATTGCCTCGGCGGCTACCAGCCGGGAGGAGCTGGGCAATCCCGTGTATCCCCCGGCCCGGCGGGAGCTTGCCCGCCACGGTCTGACCTGCGACGGTAAATTCGCCCGGCAGATCACCGCCGCCGATTTGGAAAGCTACGATCGCATCTACTATATGGACAGCCGCAACCGCCGGTATTTGGGGCAGATGTTCCCGGGTTTTGACCGCTTCCTGCCCTTTTTGGACCGGGACGTGGCCGACCCTTGGTACTCCGGGGATTTCACCCAGACCTGGGCGGATATCTGTGAGGGCTGCGAAAGGATTTTGGAGGAGCTGAAATGATGGACCTTGTGAAATTGGAGGCGCAGCTAGCGGAACTGCCGTTGTACTTCTACGGCTATATCGATCCGAAATCACTGGAATTTTCCGAGCGGATTCGCTATATCTGCGCATCTGAATGCCCTATGTGCAACAAGACCTGGGCCTGCCCGCCGGCAGTGGGCGAGGTGGCGGAATGTAAAAAACGCTGTCTGCAGCATGAAAACTGCCTAATGGTCGGCACGATCACCGAGGTGGCTGACATCGCCGATATAGAAGAGGCCCTTGCCACCCGCCCGGCCCACGAGGAGATCACCGGCCAGGTAAGGGAGATGTTCCGGGCCCAGGGGGTAGAGCCGTACATCCTGTCCACCGAGGCCTGCGCCGTATGTGACCGGTGCGCCTGGCTGGACGGTCAGCCCTGCCGGCATTCCGACCGGATGCACCCCTGCGTGGAGAGCCACGGCATCAACCTGATCCCCACTCTGGAGGAAAACGGCCTGGAGTTCCAATACGGTGAAAATATCGTCACCTGGTATTCACTGTTCTTTTTTTGATAGCCTCCCTTTACACAAGGGGGCCTTAAAAAGGCAGCTGTGCATTGCACAGCTGCCTTTTTGTTAGCTTAGTTGGTTTTCAAAGGAGACCACATCGCCCACCTCGTCCACATCGAAGTACACATCCAGCATATGCTTGGCGATGGAGGCCAGGGTCGAGCCGTGGCCGCCCTTTTCCACATACACTGCGATGGCGATCTGGGGATCTTCCAGGGGGGCGTAGCACACGAACGCGCCGTTGTCGGAGGTGCCGTGGATGCCGGTTTCCGCGGTGCCGGTCTTGGCGGCCACCTTCACGGGATAATCGTGGAAGGTGGAGTAGGCAGTACCCCAGAAACGGTCATTTTCCTGGGTGACCATATACATACCTTCGGAATAGGCGGCGTAGGTCTCGTCGGAGATGTCCAGGTGGCTTAATAGCTCCGGCTTATTCTCCTCCAGCAGCTGCCGGTAATCGGCGGACACCACCCGGTTCATAAAGGTTGCCTTGTAGCGGTTGCCCTTGTTGGCCAGGGCGGAGGTGTAGGAGCAAAGCTGAATGGGGGTGTAACGGTGTTCCGACTGGCCGATGGCGGCAAGGATAGAGTCACCGGTGTACCACCGCTTATCGTCGCCGGTGTGCAGCTCTGCCTTGGTCTCCGGATTAGCCCGGTGGCCGACGTACTCCGGCAGCTCCACGCCGGTGCGCTCGCCCAGACCCAGGCCCTTGGCGGTGGCGTCCATAGCCTGTACGGACAGCTTGGCGCCCACATCATAGAAGAAGTAGTTGCAGGATACCATCAGCGCCTCGGCGGCATTGACCGCGCCGTGGGTGCCGCCGTAGTTGGTCCATTGCAGGCAGGATACCTCCCAGCCGGGGATCTTATCGTACACACCACGGTCGATAATGGTGGTCTTGGAGTCGATGAGCTTGGCTTCCATCGCGGCCACCACCATATTCATTTTGTAGGTGGAGCCGGGGGGATAGGTGGCAAGGAGCGCCCGGTTATACAGGGGCTTGAGCATATCCCTGGACAGCTCTTCGTAATTTTCAAAGAAGGTGGACAGGTCATAGCTGGGATAGCTGGCGCAGGCTAAGATCTGGCCGGTCTTCACATCCATAGCAACAAACGCGCCGCCCTCCACATCGTGGCCGTCCTTCTGTTTTCCGTTTTCGTCGGGCTTCTTGAGATCCTCGATGACCTTGGCCATCTGGTCCTCGCCGGCCATCTGCATATTCAGGTCGATGGAGACCTCTACATTGGAGCCGGCCTTGGGCTCGGACCAGTATTTGGAGGACACCAGCGTGCCGTCGGTGGTGACGGTATCCTCCCGCCAGCCGTCCACGCCGTGGAGGTACTCCTCATAGGCGGCCTCCAGGCCGTCCTGTCCCACGTGGGCATCCATATCATAGCCGGGGATGGTCTGATAATACTCCCACTGATCGGCATTCATCGCACCCACATAGCCTAAGATGTGGGCGGCATATTTGGTGTTGTACTCCCGGACGGTGGAGGCTTCCACCTTCATACCGGGGATGTTCAGCTCCACCACGGCGGAAAGCTCCGCATCGTCGGCGTCCTCGATAAACACAAAGGTGGGCAGGCTGCCCACGCATTTGCGCAGGGACATTTCATACAGAATGCCGATGACCTTCCGGGCCTCGTCGTCAGTCCACTCGGTGGGCAGGTTGTATTTTTCCCGGAGCTTTTGAATCAGCAGGGGCGCGGTAATATCGGAATCCAAGCCCTTCATAAACTCCAGGTAGGTCTGGAAATGTCCCTGCCAGATGGCATTTTGCTGGTCTAAGGTATAGGTGAAGGGCCGCTCCTTGGATACAGGGAAATGCTCGGTGTATTCGATACCGGCCTCGTCGCACCGCTTCACCAGCCGCAAAAGATTATCGTTGGTGCCGCTGGCGTTGAGCAGCACATAGTGGTTGATGACCAGGTCATAGCTGGCCCGGTTGCTCACCAGCAGGTTGCCGTTTTTATCCAGAATATCGCCCCGGGCCGCTTTGACGCGGGTGAGGGTGGTAAAGGTGGTTTGGTTGTTGGTAACGCCGCCGGTCTCTATGATCTGCAGATCGTAGAGCTTCAGCAGGAAGAAGCCCAGCACTACCGCAAAAAACAGCAGAATAATGAGGGCGCGGGTTTTGCTCATTCTTTCCATTGATAGCCTCCAAAGGCGCCGATGGCCTTCAAAACAGGATACAGAACGGGTACGGTCAGCAGGGTCAGTACCGCCGTGACCAAAAAGCCGAAGATCCGGGACAGGGGTGTCAGTCCCAAAAACAGACCGAACAGGAAATTGGTCAGCACATATAGGGTCATTGCCATAGCGGTGCAAAGGTAGGCAGAGGAGAAGCTCTCCTGCAGATAGGCCTGCCGGAAGATGCACGCGCCAACGCTATAGAAGGTGATGGCCACCATAGAGTAGGGCCCCGGGGCCGTGCCGGAAAACAGGTACAGCAGGCCGGCGACCAGGGCAAACACGCTGCCGGTGTGGGTGCCTTCCAAAATGCAGATTAGGAAAATGGCGCAGGGCACCAGCTCCGTGGTCGCCCCAAACAGTCGCACCTGACTTAAAAGCACATCCTGCACCACCGAAAGAAGCACCAGCAGCAGCGCGTAGAACACCCATTTGAGCAGGGTCTTCTGCTGATTTTTGGTCAGGATCAGATGGCTCAAAAGGGAAGTCGTGGGCTTGTCCGGCCGGAAATCTTGTTTCTTTGCCATGGCATATCACCCGTTGTTGTACTCGGTTACGATAAAGACCTGCTCCAGGCTGCGCACATCGGCGGCCGGCTGCAGCAGGGCGTATTTGGCAACGCCGGTATCGTCAAAGCCGGCATCCACCACGTGGCCCAGCACCAGGTTGCGGGGGTAGACCGTCGAGCCGGTGGTGACCACCTGGTCGTGGTTGCGGATGGTGGCGGAGGAGGGTAGGTAGTTCATACGCAGCAGGCTGTCCAAACCGGAGGCATAGCCGCCCTGTACCATTCCGGTGTGGCCGGAGGCTGCGATGGTGGCGCTGATCTCCAGGGAGGAGTCCCGCACGGATTTGACCACCGCGTAGTTGACACCCACCTCGCTGACCAGGCCTGCCAGCTCACCGTAGGCAGTGATCGCGCACATACCTACCTCAATGCCCACATTGGAGCCCCGGTTGATGGTAAAGGTGTTGCTCCAGTCGGCGGAGCTGGTGGAGATGATGTAGGCGTCCACCAATTTGTAGTCTTCGTTGGTGTTCACCAACTCCAGGGCGGCCCGCAGGCGCTCATTCTCCTGCTTGGTGGCGTAGGCATCCCGGGCCTCGTCCTCAATGGCGGCCAGCTGCTCCTTGAGCACCTCGTTTTCCGCTTTCAGGGACTCATAGCTGAAAATATAATCATACAGCTGCTGGGATTTGTCCACCAGCTTGGACACACCGGCCCGGAAGGGGGTCAGCACGCCCTGCACCACCGTTTGGGGCAGGGTCAGACCGGTCAGAGAGCTGACCACAGCCAGCAGCACAGCCAGCAGCACGGCGATCACCAGGACCACCCGCACCCGGCTTGTAAAAAAGTGTTTCATAGGTTTTCCTCCATCAGAATCTGATGTTGTATAGCAGTATAAATTGTGACTTTAAGTGAATTACAAGGATGCCTGTTGCGGTACCCGGCATATTCCTTGCCGTCAATACGGCTGCGTCATCTGCCGACCGCTGCCACTCGCTCAGGTCGCTTTATCTGCCACCGGCAGCGCGCCCCTCGCTCCCCATAAGTTCCGGGGCCATTTCTTTCAGAATCTGTCCCAGACGGCATACCGGCAGACCCACTACATTGAAGTAGTCGCCCTCGATTCGCTCTGCGAACAGGGCAGCGCCGCCCTGGATGCCGTAGCTGCCGGCCTTGTCCATAGGCTCGCCGGTGCGGATATAGGCTGCGATCTCCCAGTCGGAAAGGGCGCGGAAGTGAATGTCCGTCACCTCGGTGCAAACCGTGGTGGCATCGTCCCGCAGGACGGTCAGGCCTGTCATCACCTGGTGGCGCTTGCCGGAGAGCAGGCGCAGCATACGGAAGGCGTCTGCCTCGTCTGCAGGCTTGCCTAAGATCTTGCCGTCGCATACCACAATGGTATCGGCGGCGATGATCACATCGCCATCGCTTCGGGGTATGGCCTCGGCCTTCAGCCGGCTGACCCGAGCCACCTCCGCATAAGGGGGACGGGCGGGGTCTATGGTTTCGTCAATATCGGCCACTTGCACGGCAAAGGGAATGCCGAACAGGCCTAGCAGCTCCTTCCGCCGTGGGGACTGGGATGCCAAAATCAGTTGCATAGTAAGCTCCTTGCGTGCTTTTGTAGGGGCGAGCATTGCTCGTCCGCCGGTGCAGGGATATGTTGTTATATACGGACGACAAATGGTCGCCCCTACATATTATTCCACACCTCTGAGGTACAACCCCCGGGTGGCTGTGCCGGGATCAAAGGGAGCGGGGCTCTTGCAGGCAGACAGGACTCTGTCCACCTCCCTGGGATTTTCTGTGGTAAAATACAGGCGCTTTGCCCACAGGCCCAGCCGGTCAATATCCGCCTGCCGGTCCAGCCAGTAGAGCTTCTTGCCGTTGAGCAGCACACTGCGGCAGGTGTCGCCGTCTTTGATAATGGGGAATTCCGCGCCGGTCTTGTCCGTCAGCTTGGCTGTGGCAGTTTGGCAGGTGCATTTTCCGGTCCGGCCCTGGATCAGGCAGTTTTCCGTGAGCATCAGGGGCAGCCGCCCGTAGACCAAAAGCTCGCAGGGTACGGCCTTGCTCACATCCCGGATCTGGGGCAGGGTCATCTCAAAGCTGAGGCAGGCGGAGCGAAAAAGCAGATCCCGGGCGAAATTCACCGCCGCGGAGCTGTACAGATTCAGTCCGAAATCGCCTCTTATGCGCAGGCCGCATTCCCGCACGGGCAGCAATAGGCCTACATTGCCGATGAGCGCTTCGCTGATACCCATAGCCTTAACAGCCCGCAGATCCTGCTGCAGCTTGGAAAGCTCTCCGTCGTGGACCACCCGGGGCAGAACGGCGCAGACCGTGCAGTGGCCGGTGAGCTCCCGGGTGAATTCCGGGTCGGCGCAGAGGATATGCAGGGGTACATACAGCACCTCCGGGTGCATAGCCAGGAGCTTGGGGGTGATCTGCTCCCGGGCGGTGACCTGTACGGTCAGCGCCGGCGGGGTGGACAGCCCCCTGTGACGATGTACCTTGGATGCCCGGCCTAAGGTGGGCGTATCGTGGCGAGCCCGCTGGGCGGTGAGCAGATTCAGCACATCCCGGCGCATGGCGTTGATGGCCGCGGCGGGCAGCATCAGCCCGGGGGAGATGTCCGAATGGACCTGGGTGCAGTAGTAGGGCGTGCCGCCGGTCTTACTGAGCCGGGCGGCCACATCATCGTGGGTGAGGGATGTGGTCCGGGCAGGTTCCGGGACAGGACCCGGGATGCTGCAGGTCCGGCCGCTTTCGTCCTTTACTGCCAAAACGGATCTGTCGGGCCGGACGGAGATGGCAAATTCCACCGCCACCCGGGGATTTTCCACGGCCTCATAGCTCTGGCGCATCTGCTTGCACCAGCGCTCGTCGGTGGCGGCATCCTCCCGGATGCCGAACATATGCCGGCCTAAGTTGCCGGAATAATAGTCGGTAAAGCCCTGCCGGTTAAAGGCGGCAGAGAGCTGCTCCAGCATACCCCGGGTCACGGAGCCGGTGTCGATGGCGCTGCGGTACACCTGGGTCACCGCGGCCACATACTCCGGCCGCTTCATACGGCCCTCCAGCTTCAGCGAGGCAACGCCCATCTCCTCCAGATCCTTCACATACTGCACGGTGCAGTTGTCCTTCAGGCTCAGGGGGTGCTTGTTCTCCCAGCGGTCGTAGCCGTAGCTTTGCCGGCAGGGCTGGGCGCAGCGGCCCCGGTTGCCGGACCGGCCGCCGATGGCAGCGGACAGATAGCACTGGCCGGAATAGCTCATACACAGCGCGCCGTGGCCGAATACCTCAATTTCAATGGGGGAGTTGGCGCAGATGTAACGGATCTCCTCCCGGCTCAGCTCCCGGCTGAGGACCACCCGGGTCATACCTAATCCGGCGCAGAACTGCACGCCCGGGAGGCTGTGGACGGTCATTTGCGTAGAGCCGTGGAGAGGGATGTGGGGTGCCAACTGTTTGCAAAGCTGCACCATACCGAAATCCTGCACGATAAAGGCATCTACACCGGCGGTGGCGGCATGGCGGATCAGCGCCGCAGCCGCATCTGTCTCCTTGTCGGACACCAGGGTGTTCAGGGTCAGATGGACGGCCACGCCGCGGATATGGCAATATTTGACGGCTTCGGTCAGAGCCTGGGGGGTGAAATTCTTGGCGCTTTGCCGGGCATTGAACTGCCCGCAGCCCAAATATACCGCATTGGCGCCGTTTTGTACCGCTGCCCGCAGGGCTTCCATCGACCCGGCCGGCGCTAAAAGTTCCAGCATAATTCTCTCTCTCCATAGACAGGCATAGATATACTTGTACACATTATAACATAAGAATTCGTCAAGTTCTACCCTGTTGGCGAGAAATTTATGAAAAATTCATGGGTGTATGTTTCGTTTGTCATTGCGAGGGCGGCTTGCCGCCCGTGGAAATCTCCTGCTAAAATGTGGTCTGCCCGATAATTTTCAGTTCTCAATTCTCCGCTTGCCGGGCAGCAGCGGTTAATGCGGCGGCCAGCATAGGTGATAGCAGCATACCCAAAATACCCCAGAACCGGTAGCCTAAATACAGAAAAACCAAAGTTACCAGAGGGTCAAGGCCTAAATGCTTGCCCACCAACCGGGGCTCTAATACTGTCCGGGTAAGGAATGCGGCGGCATAGGTGCAAAGAAGACCCACGGACCGCAGGTGCTGGTGCTGCAAAAGACTCACCAACGCCCAGGGCAGCAGCACTGTCCCTGTCCCCAGCACAGGGACAGCATCCACAATCGCCACCACCGCAGCCCACACCGGTGCAAATGGGATCCGCAGCAGCAGAAAGCCGGCCAGGACCACGCAAAAGGTAATGCCGCAAAGCTTGCACTGGGCCTTCAGCCAGGCCAGAAGGGCGGTCTTGGTGCGCTTTAAAGCGGGCAGGATTTTGGTTTTGATAGCCGGGGGCATTTTCTGCGCCAAAAGGGTCTTCAGCATCGGCAGCCGCGCCGACAGCATAAAGCCGGACAGCACCCCGGTGCCGATGCCCAGCGCCCCGTCCGGGACCCGGCTTAAAAATGCGGAAACGGCCCCGGGCAGCCGCCCCGCTGCCTGCTCCACAAGATCGGAGCCGGAAGAAAATAACCGGTTGACCGACCGGTTTACCAGGGGCTGCACCCCGTCGGGGGCGCTTTGCGCGGCATTTTCCAGCAAGAGCCGCAGCCGGTCAGTGGCTTGCCGGACAGTATCCTGCAGGTCCGGAAGCCGACCGGCAAGCACCCCCAATTCCCGCACCAGCACCGCGCCCAATACCCCTGCAAGACTGACCAGCAAGAGCAGCGTAATGCTGACTCCAATGCCGGTGGCGGCCCACCGGGGCAGCTTCAGCCGGGTGCCCAGCCGGACCGCCGGTTCTGCCGCCAAGGCAAGCAAAAGTCCTGCCAAAAAGGGCGTAGCCAGTGGCAAAAGATAGCGCACAGACAGCCACGCCGCCAGGAATCCCCCGGATAACAGGACCACCCGGCGCAAAGTCACGCGGTACATAGCAAACTCCTTTCTTTTTCCCAAATGCGGGGTTGTTTTTTCCAAAATATGTGTTACAATATCCTCTGAGAACAGGACATTTGTCCGGCGCAGGAGGACAGTATGGGCAATCAACCGAAATATTATGTGGTAGAAGAAACGGCGCTGCCGGAGGTATTTTTGAAGGTTGCAGAGGCAAAACGCCTGCTTTCCACCGGCGAGGCAGCAACCGTTAACGATGCTGCCCGGCTCACCGGTATCAGCCGCAGCGCGTTTTATAAGTATCGGGATGCAATTTTCCCTTTCCGGCAGCTGATGGGCGGCCGGGTGGTGACCTTCCAGTTGCTGCTGCAGGATGAGGTCGGCGCGCTTTTTAAGCTGCTGCCGGTGTTTGTGGACCATAAGGCCAACATTCAGACCATCAATTCCATCGTACCTACCAACGGCTGCGCGGTAGTCACCATTTCCGCAGAGACCATCGATCTGACGATTCCCATTGAAGACCTGCTGCAGCTGCTGCGCCGCACACCGGGTGTGGTAAAAGCGGAAATTCTGATGTAAGCAGCCTTTTTAAAGCTTACCCAAACCGGCAGAAAATATACCGGAATTTCCCGTCTTGGCAAGGAGAAAAAGCTGTGTTATATTAGAAAAAAACAAGGAGTATCCCAATGCCTGTAAAGATAAAAGAGATAGACTTTAAGGCGCTTGTGAAAAAACCCCTGTTCTGGGAAATTGCGGTGGGCGGGTTGGTGGTGCTGTGCGCGATGATCTTTGTGATCGTGGCGCTGGCGCGCCCGGCGGCACCCGGCCCGGAAACAGAGGACACAGAGCAGACCGAGACTGCGGAGCATGTTACGGAATCCACGCTGCCGCCCCCGGAGGCCAACCCCATCGGTATGGGTGATTTTTATATGGACGGGGACTATTTGTCCTGCCTGGCCACCCCCTCGGTGCTGGGCATCGATGTGTCCGTCTGGCAGGGGGATATCAACTGGACCGAGGTCAAGCAGGCCGGTGTGGAATTTGCCATGATCCGGGCCGGCGCCCGGGGCACGGAGGAGGGTGACCTCTTTGAGGACAGCTATGCCCAGGCCAATTATGCCGGCGCTGCCGCGGCGGGTATTCAGGTGGGCGCATACTTTTTCTCCCAGGCCATCACCGTGGACGAGGCGGTGGC
Organism: Faecousia sp.; assembly: GCA_045645385.1. Lineage (GTDB taxonomy): Bacteria > Bacillota > Clostridia > Oscillospirales > Oscillospiraceae > Faecousia. The sequence goes on along the minus strand of JAZRIT010000062.1, from coordinate 60,770 downwards.
GGAGGCTAATTACCTGCTGGACATCGTCAAGGACTGGGAGCTGCAAATGCCCCTGGTGTTCGACTGGGAGTTTGTCAGTACGGATGCCCGCACCGCCCATATGGACCCCCGGACACTGACCAATTGCGCCAAGGCCTTCTGTGAAACGGTGAAAAATGCCGGCTATACGCCCATGATCTATTTCAACACCAACCAGTCCTTTGATATGCTGTACTTAGCGGAGCTGAAAGAATATAACTTTTGGCTGGCCCAGTATGACACGGTGCTGAACTATCCCTACAAGATCGATATGTGGCAGTATTCTGAATCCGGCGCAGTGCCGGGCATTGAAGGCAATGTGGATGTAAACCTGTATTTCCCCTATGAAGAATAAAGAATCCCCCTCTGTTTCGTCAAACAGAGGGGGATTCTTTTGTAGGGGAGACCATTGGTCGTCCGCAATTGTATGTTTCCAGTTACCGCAGAAGCCGGAAGACCTGGGTGGCGGTTTTTCGCAGGTTTTGATAGGCGTTTTTTGTGTCCAATGCTTCTTCCAAAGTGGTGACTTTCCGCAGGGCGGGGAAGAAAGCGTCGATGCCGTGTTCGTTACAGACCTCGGCGTCCTCGGTGACGCAGCCGGAAAAGGCGATGACCTTTTTGCCGTACTTTTTGGCCAGCTTAGCCACGCCGATGGGGGCTTTGCCCATTACCGTCTGGGCATCCAGCCGGCCCTCGCCGGTAACGACAATATCCGCATTTTTAATGTCCTTTTCCAAGGCGATTTCTTCCAAAAGCAGCCCAATTCCGGACTTTAACTCTGCGTTTGTAAAGCTTAAAAACGCGAAGCCCAAGCCGCCTGCCGCACCCACGCCGGGACGCAGGGGGTCAGCGGTGGGGGAGACGGTTTTGGCAATTTTGGCATACTCTGCCAACCAGCTGTCCATATGGGCAATCATCGCCGGGGTCGCGCCCTTTTGGGGGCCGTAAATGGCGCTGCAACCTTTTTCGCCGCACAGGGGATTTTCTACATCACAGGCAATACGGAAAGCACATTCTGCCAGCTCCGGCAGAACATTTTCCTTGCGGATTCGGGCGATATTCTCCAATCCCTTGCCGCAGGTGGCCACGGGCTTGCCGGTTTTATCCAAAAATTCGTAGCCCAAAGCTGCAAGCATACCGATGCCGCCGTCGTTGGTGGCGCTGCCGCCAATGCCGATGATAAACCGGCGGCAGCCCTTTTCAATAGCATCCTTGATCATCTCACCTACGCCGTAGGTGGTGGTCTCCAAGGGGTTGCGTTCTGCGTCAGAAAGCAGCGTAATACCAGCCGCGGCGGCCATTTCCATCACCGCGGTAACCCCGTCGGCTAAAATGCAGTATTTGGCGGCTACAGGCCGATATAAAGGGCCAGTGACGGTAATTTCCTCCGTGCGGACACCGGCAGCGCCGGCAAAGGCCTCCACCGTTCCCTCGCCGCCGTCAGCCAGGGGTTTGACAATTACCTGCGCGTCGGGGAATGCCGCCAGCACCCCGTCCTTGACCGCATTGCCCGCCTGCAGGGAGGACAGGCTTCCCTTAAAGGAATCGATTGCAACAACTACTTTCATTTTTGTTACCTCATAACCATTACGGAAACACCGTCGGGGATGGCGGTGATCCGGGGATCGGGCGTATTTACAAGCGCCTTGGCCTTTTCAATGGCCTCGTCTAAAGAATGGGCGGGGAGCATATGCATCTTTTCGATGACCGCATCGGGCATTTCAGATACATAAATGACCCTTGCGCGCATCAAAATCCGCAGTAAAATTTGGGTCTGCCACTGGTCGGGAACAGTTTCCTGCCGGTCACGGCTTAAAAATTCCGCCATCGTTTTCTGGATGTCCGGCTCGTCGGCCAGCTGATGATAGAAATGGTCGCCGCCGATGCCGTCATTAGATTTGGCAAGCATAATGATGACACCGTCCTGTTTTACCACAGTCTCCGCCGCGGTCATACCCTTGACCGCCTGGTATACATTTTGGTCCAGGGGATAGCCGCCGTTGGTGGAAATGACAATATCCGCCTCTTTACCCACGGCCTTGCACAGGGAGGACAGGAAGCGGGTGCCTGCTTCGTGAGCGGCCACCGGGCAGCCTGCTACTGCGTGGATAATTTCCTTTTCGCCGTTGAGTACCACATTGAGAATAAATGCCAATTTGGCGGTTTTTGCTGCCCAGAGCATATCGGTGTGAATGGGGTTATTCTCCAAAATGCCGGTGCGGGCGCACCTATGGGCGATAAATTCCGAGCAGTGGTTGGCCAGCACCGTGGTCCGACCGCAGACACCGGGCAGAACGCTCTTTCTGCCACCGGAGAAGCCTGCAAAGAAATGGGGTTCAATGAAGCCCTCGGCTACCAGGAGGTCTGCTTCCACGATTAGGCGGTTAACATAACATTCGCCGCCGGAGGGCAGCGAGCCGATGTTGACCAGCATATCGGTTTCGTCGCAATCGTGGACATAGATATGCTCGTTATCCACAATTTCGTCGCCGAATTTTGCCCGCAGTTCGTCTTCTGTTGTGCCGCGGTGGCAGCCGGTGGCGATCAAAATGGTAATTTTGGCATTGGGATTACCCCGGCGGATTTGGGCCAGCATCAGGGGCATCAGCACCCGGCTGGGGACAGGGCGGGTGTGGTCGCTGGCGATGATGACCACTTTATCCTTGCCCTTGGCCAGCTCCCACAGGGGTGCAGAGTCGATGGGGTTTTCCAGCGCTTTTTCCACCAATGATACCCTGTCAGCTTCCGGCTTGTATTCTTCAATGGAGGATGTCAATACCTCCTGCAATTCATTGTCGTCAAAGGCATACTCCAAATGGGTCTTGCCGTAAGGAAAGGAGATTGTCTTCATAGAAATTCCCCCAATCACAGTTTTATTTATCATAGCACATCCGGCAGGGGAGTGCAAGTAAAAAACCGCCTGCTTCCGAAGAAGCAGGCGGTTTGGAATTGTTTAGCCTTCGGCCGTGTTGCTTTTGCCGGTCTCCACAGAGGGCGCGCCGGTATCTTTCAAATCGGTCTTTTCAAATGCCAGGATCTCGCCGTCAGCGGCAGCCACCTGCACGATGTAGCGCACACCGCTGCAGATATAGTTCAGCTCATATACATAGCCGTCTGTGGCCTTCTTCAGATTCATCTCGTACTTGGAAATGTTGCCGTCCACCAGGCCGTCCTTGGCAAGGGCCAGCTGCTTGGCCTTGGCCTCACCGATGACAGCAGCGGATACACTGCGGTCGTGGTATTCCTGAATGACCTTATGCTTGAGGATCTCGCCGGTGCGGGCGTTCAGCACATAAGTGCCGGAGAGCTTGCCGTCGGTAAAGTACAGATCGTAGATCACCGTGCCGTCCACCCAGTCAGTCTTATACTTGCAGCGGATCAGCTTGCTGTTTTCTACGCCTGCGTGCTGGAGGGCTGCATGCAGCGCAGCATTTTCGCCTACGGTTGCCACGGGGGTGTCACCCTGGAAGAAGGTGTCCTTGCCGATCTCTACCTTTTCTGCGGTGACGATCTGGCCGGTGACGGCGTTGATGCGGTAGCGGTACTCGTGGGTGTCATTTTCAAACTCTACGCAGTAGATCATCATACCGTTCCGGCAGGTCAGCTCTGTTTCGGCAGCGGCGGGGGTGATACCGGCATCGGCAGCGGCTGCCTGGACAGCTGCCTGCGCGCCGATGTAGGACATATAACTGGGCGCGCCGCTGACCTGTACATTTTCGGAGTTTACATAATATGACTCCCGCAGCACATTCAGCTCATGAATGGACATAGCAGCCAGCTCCTCATAGGTATGCAGGGCATTTTGTGCGATAATTTGGCTGATCAGCTGGGCCTTTCCGGGAGAAATGCCGTATTCGGAAGAGGTATCCTGCAAGGTGCTGTCCCCGGGGAGTTGCTGTACAATGACAGAGCCTTCCACCTCCCGATCCGTCAGCTGATCGTTGATTTTCTCGGTCAGTTCTGTTTTGACCTTGTCTGCCTTATCCTTTTGCGCGCCCTCAATGGACACCAGAACGGTGTTGGCTTCCGGGCTGATAAAGCCCTGCTCCACCATTTCACCGATAAGATTACCCACACCTTCGGCCACTTCCTTGCCGGCCAAGGCGTTATCGCCGATCACCAGCTCCCCCTCGGGAGATAAATGATGGACCTCGGTGATTTTATCCCTGCTGTTTACGGATACTTCAATACTGGGATTCACATCCAGCAGGACCTTATAGCTGGCAGCATCGGCCTTACCGGCGAACAGTCCCGTGCCCTCGCCGATCAGCAGGGCAGCAGATACGCAGATGCAGCCTGCGGCAGACAGGGCTTTTACCCGTCGTACCTTGGCATCGGCTTCGTATTCGGCCCTCCGGCGCTGTACATTTGCGATCATTTGACTTGCAGTTTTCATAGTGTTACCTCCAAACCGTCCAGTTGTGTTTTTAAAGCCTGCCGCGCGCGGCTGGCCAGCATTTCGGTGCTGTGGACACTTTTTTTCATCACCTTGGCGGCTTCTTTACAGCTAAGTCCGTCAAAGTAAATCAGCCACAGGATCTGCCGGTGTTCCGGCTTCAGCTTTTCCAGTGCCCGGTGCAATTCCTGCCGGCTTTCCTCTTTCAGATAAGCGGTCAGCGGCTCGTCACCGCCTTGCAGAAATTCTACCGTGTCAATGGGAACTGTGGCCTGCGATCCTGCCTTCCGCAGATGGCTGATGGCGATATTTCTGCCGATGGTGTACAGCCAGGTTTTGAACGACCCTGTCCCTTTGTCCCGGGGCCGCCGGGTAAAAAGCCGGACAAAGGTGTCCTCCGCCAGATCCTCCGCTAAGGCGATGTTGCCCACCAGCGTATTCAGATATAAGATGAGTCCGTCTTTATAGCTTACGATGATTTGCTCCAAGCCGTCATCGTCGCCGTCTAAAAAGCGCCGGTAGTCGCAACTTCCCTTATCCACAGGCCTCTCCTTTGATGTATTACACTTATTACACGCAAAAAACTGCAAAACCTCACGGTCAAAATGAAAATTTGCATAAAAAACCGCCCGTTTCTAAGAAACGGGCGGTTTGCGACCAATTAGTCAGCCACGTAGGGCAGCAGAGCGATCTGACGGGCGCGCTTGATAGCGGTGGTCAGGTTGCGCTGATGTGCTGCGCAGGTGCCGGTGGTACGGCGGGGCAGGATCTTGCCGCGCTCAGACAGGAAGCGACGGAGCTTGGCGGTATCCTTGTAGTCGATAGCGGTCACCTTGTCAACGCAGAAAGCACATACCTTCTTGCGCTTGCGGGGACGCATACGCTGTTCGTTAGCCATGGGAATAACCTCCTTTGTAAGCAGTTGTGAAAAAGTTCAGTTCAGGGTTATCAAAAACCCTATCAGAAGGGCAGCTGGGAATCGCCGTCGTCCAACATCGCAAAATCCGATGCGGGCGCAGAAGCTGCCGGAGCGGAATAGCCGCCGAAATTGGAAGCGGGAGCGGTGTAGGTGTTGCCACCGTCGCTGTCGCGCTTGTTGCTGTCACCGAAGTACGCATTGTCCACGATAACTTCAGCAGAAGTACGCTTGTTGCCTTCTTTGTCATTCCAATCCCGCATCTCGAGTCTGCCGTCTACGACGATCATACGACCCTTGGCGAAATACTTGGAGATAAACTCTCCGGTCTGACGCCAAGCGACGCAGTCGATAAAATCGGCTTTTCTCTCGCTGCTGTCTTTGGGGGAATAATCCCGGTCAACAGCAATACGGAAGCTGGTTACCGCGATACCGGTGCCGGTGCGGCGCAGCTCGGGGTCGCGAACCAAACGACCCATAAGAGTGATGTGGTTGAGCATAGATTACTCCTCCACAGCGGTGGTCAGGCAGCGCAGGATGCCGTCAGTGATCTTCATCACACGCTCCAGCTCAGCAGGGAACTCGGGCTTGCACTCGATGTTCATCAGAACATAGTAGCCCTCTGCCATGTCATTGATGAGATAAGCCAAGCGACGCTTGCCCCATTCGTCAATGTTCGTCAGAGTACCCTCCGCCTCCACCATTGCCTTGAACTTGTTCACCAGGGCTGCAGTCTCCTCTTCGCCTAAAGTAGCGTCGATGATATACAGCACCTCGTACTTACCGGTAGTCTTAGCCATGTTGATTGCACCTCCTTTTGGACTTTTGGCCCACGGCTTCAGCCGTGAGCAAGGATTTTCCTGCATACGCAGGCCAGTGTATTATAGCCGCGCCAAAGGAAAAAGTCAAGCCTTTTTCTCCAAAATATTCCGCATAGCTGGGAAAAATAAGGGAAAACTACGGAAAATAGTAATGTAGGGGCGACCATCGGTCGTCCGCTTGTATAAAACTGCATTGATAATAACGGACGAGCAATGCTCGCCCCTACGACTTTTGGGGTGGTTCTTTGATTTTATCTTACATTCGCACCATTGTTTTGTATCTGCTGCTGCTGGTGGTGATCCGGCTCATGGGCAAACGGCAGATCGGCCAGATGGAGCCGTCGGAATTTGTGGTGACCATGCTGGTGGCAAATTTGGCATCTATCCCTATGCAGGACGGGGCGATCCCTCTGTTTTCCGGGGTAGTCCCCATCGTTACGGTGCTGGGGGCGGAGCTGGTGCTGTCTGCGTTGGCACTGAAGAATATCAGGCTGCGGAAGTGGCTTTGCGGCAAGCCGGTGATCCTTATTGAAAACGGCAATATTCTGCAGCAAAATCTCCGCAAGACCCGCATTACCATAGATGAACTCACCGGCCACCTGCGGGAAAAGGATGTGCTGGACCTGCGAAGCGTCCAGTATGCCATTTTGGAGACCAACGGTAATTTGTCGGTGTTTCCCTATCCCAAGGAGATGCCCGCTCCGGCCAGGGATGCGGGGGTGCAGGTGCGCAGGCAGTCCCTGCCCATTACCGTGATCTCCGACGGAAAACTGATGCAAGAGAATCTGCAGGCAGCGAAAAAGGATGCCGGTTGGGTACAGCGGGTGCTGCAAGAAAAACAGGCCACGGTGCAGGATACCTGGCTTTTGACGGTGGACAGTGAGGAGCATATTGTATTTTTACAAAAGGAGTTATCCTAATGGCAAGAGGCTATATTGGCGCCGGGGTTTTGGCGGTATTTTTGATTTTGGGAATGATAACAGCGGCAGCAATGGACAATGCCCATCTGCCCACCGGCGAGCTGCTGACCCAGGCGGCGGATATGACCCTTGCGGGGGATTTTGACGGGGCAGTGCCGTTGGCAATGGAGGCAAAGAACCGCTGGGAAAAAGCCTGGAACGGCACGGCGGTGGTGGCCGACCACAGTCCAATGGACGATGTGGACGCCTTGTTTGCGGAGATGGTGACCTATGCCGAAAGCGGGGAAGAGCCCCACTTTGCCGCCTGCTGCCGGGAGCTGGCCCGGCGGGTGCAGGCGATGGCCGACGCCCACCGCTTCAGCTGGCGGAATGTGCTTTAAGAATTGACAATGGACAATGATTCCGTAGGGCGGGGGCTTGCTCCCACCGCTGAGCGGAGTCGCTGCCCTCATAATGACAAGCTTTTGACTATAAACGGTTGACATATCATCAAAAACTTCCTATAATGTGGGCATAACTGTTTTAATGGAGGGAACGGCTATGCGCATTGGTATCGGCAGCGATTTTTTGGAGTATATCCCGGATTATGATACCCGGTTTGCCCGGTTAAAGGAACTGGGCTTTGACGCCATTGATTTTAACCTGTGCAACACAAATCAGCCCTGGTATCAGGACGAAAAGGAAATGGAGCGCTACTGCGCCGATGCCCGGGCTGCTGCCGAGAAGCACGGCCTGGACATCTTCCAGATGCACGGCCCCTGGCCCACCGACGATACCACCCCGGAAAGCCGGGAAGTGGTTTGGGACTATATGCGCCGCAGTATTTACGCCTGCCACCTGCTGGGCAGTAAATATATGATTGTCCATCCCCAAATGCCCTTCGGCAGAGTCAAGACCGTGGAGGATCCGGAGGTTGCCAAGAAGATCACCATCGATATGTTGAAATTCCTGCTGCCGGATTGCGAAAAGTACGGCGTGATCCTGTGCCTGGAGAATATGCCCTTCCGCCGTCAGCGGATCTCCACCACCGACCGCATCGTGGAGGTGGTCAGGCAAATCAATTCTCCCTGGCTGCAGATCTGCTTTGACACCGGTCACAGCCATGTGATGTATGAAAATATCGGCGAAAGCGTCCGCCTTTGCGAACACTATCTCAAAACCCTCCACATTCACGATAACTTGTGTGACGATGAGCATGATTTCCCTTTTACTTGCGCCATAGACTGGACTGCCTTTGCGGAGGCCCTGGCAGAAAGCGGCTATGCGGGCGTGCTGAATTTTGAGTTACGCAGAATTACCGATAAACAGTCCCCTGCATTAAGAGAGGCGCTTGCGCAGACGGCGGTAGCCTCGGCCAGACAGCTGAACGATCTGGTGGAATCTTATAAGAAGTAATACATAATTAAATAATGGACGGCACTTCCGTTTCGGAAGTGCCGTCTTTTCGTTGTAGGGACACCCGTCCCCGGGTGTCCGCTTAAAAATATCGGACACCGCAGGAGCGGTGTCCCTACATATCCTTTTGTAGGGGCGATTCACGAATCGCTCGCCTTGCCTCCCTCAAAGAGGGGGTCAAGCAGGACTTGACAATATGTAAAATCCTGCCAAAAAGAAAATTGCAGGTTTGTGCAATCCTACAAATACAAACAAATGTTTTATAAAACCGTTGACAAGTGCTTGTTCGTGTACTAATATTGGGGCATAAAGTACTTGAACAAGTACAAGACGGAGGTGGCTAACTGGTGACATTGATAAGGTCGCCCAAAAGGCGACCGGTATGGAAAGGGCCGCGGCTGGGACTTACGGATTGGCAGGGCGCCATTCCCCGGTTCTGGTGCCGGATGTGCGGCAGTGAGGTGTTTTTGCGGGGCAAGGACCGTTGCCCCCGGTGCGAAAAGGAGGTACATAATGGATAAATGCAAATACCCCTGCGAGGGTTGTACCCGGGTGGCAAACCCCAGCGGGTGCGAAAATAAGAACTGTAAGGAATGGAAAAGCTGGTTTTTGCGCCGGTGGGCCGCCATTCACGGCTACGGCCGCCGGTATGGGAAGGGGGAAATAAAATGAAATGGAAAAATGAAGCTATGGAAAAGCTGCGGCGGTATGACGCAATGCATACCGCCCAGCAAAATATCGCCCGGGAGATCGCCCGGCTGAAGGAGGAGGCCTTTGCCATTCGTCGGGCAGACCCGGAGGCCACCCCGGTCCGGGGCAGCGGCGGCCGGTACGATGAGACGCTGATGAACAACATCGTCAAGCGGCAGGAGCTGGCCTGGACATTGAAGCAGGTAAAGCTGTGGATCGCCAATACCGACCGGGGATTAACGGCACTCGATGATGAGGAGCGGCAGGTGCTGCAGCGGCTGTATCTGTACCCGGAGAAGGGTGCAATCAGCCGTCTTTGCGAGGAGCTGGGAATGGAACAGTCCACGGTCTACCGCAAACGGGATCAGGCGCTGGAACACTTTACTATCGCTATGTACGGCTTCGCGGAAACATAAATAAAGAATATTCTTTAGAGAATGTAGGGGCGACCATTGGTCGTCCGTGTGTATAATCTTCTTGCCTCGGTAACGGACGAGCAGTGCTCGCCCCTACAAATTCTCAACTCTCAATTCTCAATTCACCTGCTACCGTGGGCCAGGGATATGATCGCCTCTGCCAGCACCTGGGCAGAGCGCAGTGCCTCCTGCCGGCTGTTGCCGGAGGAGCCGACCTCGATCAGCAGCGCGCCAGCGGACAGATCCTGGTTAAACCGCTGGGTACGCAGATTGATATTCCGGCAGATACCGGGACACAGACCCTCCAGCTGGGTCTGTAATTTCAGCGCCAATGCCAGATTTTCCCGCCACTGTGGGTGCTCCAGCCCGCTGTGGTCAGTACCGACCACCAGCATCAGCGGCGCAAGGGTCTGATCCCCGGCAAAAACGGTCTGGACCACCTGGTTGCCCGCTGCATCCTCAATGGAATCCCGGTGCAGATCCAGCACCAGCTGAACAGAGGGGTATTCTGCCAGATATTTTTTGGCACTTTCCCGACTGTTGTTGTAGGCGGCATTGTAGGAGGGCTGATCGTGGAGGGCGGTGTCATGGAGGACGGAGATCCCCTCCGCTTCCAGCAGCCGGGCGATATATGCGCCGACGGAAACCATATTGTGGTCATTTTCTAATGTATGATAGGGGGAGATCTCTGCATATTCCCCTGTGGGGGCATAGCTTTCCGAGCCGTGGGAGTGGAGAATCAGCACCGTTGGGGCATCCGCGGTAAGCTCCCAATGCAGGGGCTGGGTCAGTAGGGCAGGGAGGTCTGCTTCGTATCGGAAACCGCTGTTGATGGCCAGCAGCGCCGCGTCCCCGGCGGAGAAGACCGGCAGCTCATTTTCCGGCTTCTGCTGCTCCGGTTGGGTGGGGTCGGGGGATAGAGGTTCGGTTTGCGCTGTAGGGTCGGGGGTGAAAATGATATTTCCCGGCCGCACCAGCCGCCCGGTCTGCAAAAAGAGCATCACGCTGACGGCCTCGGAGGACAGGCTCGGCAAAAAAATACTCAGCAGCCGCAGCAGCAGCGCGCTGACCAACACCCATGTGCTCACCCGCAATACCTTTTGTTCCATAGCGTCCTCCTTTGCAAGAAAAGAAAAGAGAGCGTTTTGCAACGCTCTCTTTCTCGTTATTCCGGTTTCTTCCATTTGGGCCTGTCCTTCAGCTTCTCCCGCAAATCCCGGAAGAAATCTGTCAGAAGCTGCTGGGCTTCTGCCTCCATCAGACCGAATTCCACCTGGGGTTTGTGATTAAAATCCATAGAAAACAGGTCGCAAACCGACCCGCAGGCACCGCTTTTCTCGTCCTTTGCGCCCACCACCACCCGGGGGATCCGGGCGTTGATGATCGCGCCGGCGCACATGGGACAGGGCTCCAAGGTCACATACATGGTACATTCCCAAAGCCGCCAGCCGCCTAAATTTCTGCAGGCGTCGTCGATGGCCTCGATCTCCGCGTGGCCAAGAGCGGTCTTGTCCGTCTCCCGGCGGTTGCGGCCGCGGCCTACTATCTTATCCTTGCAGACGATGACGCAGCCCACCGGCACTTCGCCGTCACCCGTGGCTTCCGCTGCCAACGCAAGAGCCTGCTGCATATAATAGATATCGTCCATAGCGCACCTCCCATTTTTTTGTAATCATACTAAATCGGGCGGTGTCAGTCAAGTATAGCATCCGCCTTTTACGAAAGAAAGAGAATATTGCAGGTCAAAAATCATAAAAAAGTTGGAAATTCCCCTTGACTTTGGGAAACACCTCTGCTAAAATAGACAAGCCGCATTGAAAAGGTCAAAGTTGGTGCGCCCAGATGCACCCGCCTTAAAAGCGAGTCTACACAAAATAAAAAGTAGGTGAAAAAGAAATGAAAGCTGTTATCGTGACTGGTGGCAAGCAGTATACCGTGGCTGAGGGCGATGTTCTGTACATCGAGAAGCTGGAGGTAGAGGCTGAGGCTACCGTCAAGTTCGACGTTCTGGCTATTCTGGACGGCGAGAACTCCAAGATCGGCACTCCCGTCGTGGAAGGCGCTGCCGTAGAGGCTAAGGCCATCAAGAACGGCAAGGGCAAGAAGATCACTGTCTTCAAGTACAAGGCCAAGAAGAACGAGAAGAAGAAGCAGGGCCACCGTCAGCCCTACACCAAGGTGGAAATCACCAAGATCGCACTGTAATTATGACAAGATGCGAGTTTAAAATGGATTCTGGCAGAATCACAGGATTCTCCGTCTCCGGTCACAGCGGTTATGCTGAAAGCGGGCAGGATATTGTCTGCGCCGCCATCTCCGCTGTAGTGACCATGGCCGAGGCCACCATCAACGATGTGTGCGGCGCAAAGGCCAAGGTCCGGGTCAAGGAAGAAGATGCAAGAATCACCCTGACCCTGCCTGCAGCTTGCGATGAGGAAGAAAGTGTACAAGCGGTTTTGGCCGGTATGCTTTTGTACCTGTGCAATCTGCGGGACGATTATCCCGACTATATCGAAGTTTTGGAGGTATAATGCCATGATGAAAATTGGTATTCAGTTCTTCGCTCACCACAAGGGCGGCGGTTCTACCAAGAACGGTCGTGATTCCGAGGCTAAGCGTCTGGGCGTGAAGCGTGCCGACGGTCAGTTTGTTCTGGCCGGCAACATTCTGGTTCGCCAGAGAGGCACTCACATTCACCCCGGTGTGAACGTGGGTATCGGCAGCGATGACACTCTGTTCGCTCTGGTAGACGGCACTGTCCGTTTCGAGCGCAAGGGTAAGGATCGCCGTCAGTGCTCCGTGTATGCTGCCGAGCAGTAATCCGATTAAAAAGCTGCCGCAAAATCTTGCGGCAGCTTTTTTAATTAAAAGTTAAAAATTAAAAGTTAAAAGTTACGCAGTTTTGGTAAGTTAAATTTTTAATTCTTAATTTTTATTTTTTAATTTACGGGAATAACTCTGTAAGGGAGGTTTTCTTATGGAAATGTTTGTAGATAAAGTGCGAATTACTGTGGTAGGCGGTCGCGGCGGCGACGGCGCGGTGGCCTTCCATCGGGAGAAATATGTGGCAGCCGGCGGCCCGGACGGCGGCGACGGCGGTCACGGCGGCAGCGTGATCCTGCGGGTCAACGACAATTTGTCCACATTGCTGGACTTCCGTTATAAGCGCAAGTATGCTGCCCAGTCCGGCGCAAATGGACAGGGCCGCAGTATGAGCGGTAAGCGGGGCGAGCCGCTGGTCATTCAAGTGCCCAGAGGCACTGTGGTCCGTGACGCGGAAACCAATCAGATCATTGTGGATATGTCCACCGGCGAGGATTTTGTCATCGCCAAGGGTGGCCGCGGCGGCTGGGGTAATGCCCATTATGCCACCCCCACCCGGCAGGTGCCCCGGTTTGCCAAGGCGGGCCTGCCCGGTCAGGAGCGGGATGTGATTTTGGAGCTGAAGCTTTTGGCAGATGTGGGGCTGGTGGGCTTCCCCAATGTGGGCAAATCCACCCTGCTTTCCGTCACCTCCAACGCCCGGCCCAAGATCGCCAACTATCATTTTACTACCCTGTACCCCAATTTGGGCGTGATCTATGTGGACGAGGGCGTGTCCTTCGTGATGGCGGACATCCCCGGCATTATCGAGGGTGCGGCGGACGGCGCAGGCTTAGGCCACGATTTTTTGCGGCATATCGATCGCTGCCGCCTGCTTGTGCATATCGTGGATGTGTCCGGCAGCGAGGCGAGAGACCCGGTGGAGGATTTTGATGCCATCTGCGAGGAACTGAAGAATTACTCTGTGGACCTTAGTAACCGGCCTATGATCGTAGCGGCCAATAAGTGCGACCTTTTGATGCCGGAATCGGACAATCTGGAGCGGCTGCGGAAGCACGTGGAAGAAGCTGGATGCGAGTTTTATGAGATCTCCGCCGGTACTACCCAGGGCACCAAGAATCTGATGCGCGTGGTGGCAGAGAAGCTGCGCACCCTGCCCCCGGTGACCATCTATGAGCCGGAGTATGTGGAGGCCGCTCCTGAGGCCGGCGACCCCAACAATCTGGAGATCGAGCATCTGGGCAGCACCTGGGTCATCACCGGCACTTGGCTGGAGCGGCTGGTGATGAACATCAATTTCGACGATTACGAATCCCGGAACTACTTCGATATGCAGCTGCATAAGTGCGGCCTGTTCAAGCGGTTGGAGGAGATGGGCATCGAAGACGGCGACACTGTGGACATCTACGATTTCCAATTTGAATATCAGCGCTAAATCGACAGGGGACGGCTATGTACCGTTCCCTGTCGCTGTTTTATACTGATCCCCGGGCGGTAAAACCTCCCGGTGATCAGTGTAGCTTTATTGAACAGTAAATCTCTTCACGACTTCGTTGCCGGCCTCATCTTTAACTGTGACTTGAACGATATCCCCAACGCAGGAAGTGTAGCTTTGCCACTCATAACTTGCGTTATTGGAGAAATTCTTTGTAAGACTGGGTGTCGTTGAAGATCCGCTGGTAAAGACTTCGTATTTATATTGATAAGTGCCATAACCGCCTGTTGCGGTAACGGTACATTCTGCAATATGAGACATCCCGTAGACAGTATATCTTATGCCAAAGTCGGTTTCAGCATGCATATCCAGTTTTTTGATGGTTTCCTGATATTTATGCGGACACCGGGAACATTGATATGTTATGGTAGAGTCAATGTTGTGACCGTTTGTGGCCGATAATTCTTCCGGTTTATGGCCGAGCGCCTCGCCCTCAGTTTTTTTACAGAGGGAACATGTCTTAGGCGTGGTACAGGTAGCAATTTCCCAGCTGTGGTTTGCAGTTAAGCCCTCGGTTGTACCGCAAACAGAACAGATCTTGGGAGTAAGGCAGGTAGCAGCTTTCCAGCTGTGGTTTGCAGTTAAGCCCTCGGTTGTACCGCAAACAGAACATGTCTTAGGCGTGGTACAGGTAGCAGCTTTCCAGCTGTGGTTTGCAGTTAAGCCCTCGGTTTCGCCGCAAACAGAACAGGTCTTGGGAGCGGCGCAAGTGGCTGCCTTCCAAGTATGCGTTGGCTTGGCAGAACCTTCGGTCTTGCCGCAGATAAAACAGGTTTTGGGCGCAACGCAAGTAGCGGCTCTCCAATCGTGTGTCTTGGCAGAACCCTCGGTCTTGCCACAAACAGAACAGGTCTTAGGAGTAGTGCAAGTAGCATTTTTCCAGTTGTGTGTATGTGTGGTTGCAGAGGGCGTTGCTTCTGTAGAGACGGTTGTAGACGTGGCATCATCCTTGGGATCGATGTCGTTGCCACATGCACATAAAGGTAGCAAAAGCAAAAGTGCGGTGATCAGCAAAAGTCCTTTCTTCATAAAACAGCCTCTCTTTCTTTGTGCTGTGAATATAATATTCACTTAAAGAATATTATATTCACATAAAATATGAATGTCAAGACTAAAATATGCAATAATTGAATATGGAACAATGCAGGAGGTGCGGAATGAAAAACATCAAACTGATTCGGGTGATAAAGGACTACACCCAATTAAAGGTGCAGATGGATACCGGCATCAGCCAAAGCACCCTGTCCAAATACGAGTCCGGCGATATGCTCCCCACCACTGATAACCTGATCATTCTGGCCAAGTATTATAAAACCAGTCTTGATTTTTTGATGGACCTCACTGACGAGCGAAAGCCCTACCCGCCTAAACAGGAAGAAATATAAAAAGGAACGGTGCAAACCGCTTCCGTTTTTTACGTAGGGTGGGGGCTTGTTCCCCGCCGTTTTTCTTCTGTTGTTGCGAGTATTGCAGGGAACGGCCATCAGTGCCGTTCCTTTTTTGTAGGGAATGCACTGCAGCGATAAGGATTGTACCGGGAGATTCCCACGCCTGCTATCGCAGGCTCGGAATGACATCGTAGGGACGGGCCGCCCGGTACAAAAAACCCGCCTCCGCAGATAAGCGGAGGCGGGTTATGTATTGGATTATTAGCCCCAGGGGAGGCGGTTGGGCTTATTGGGAAGTTTTGGGGTGGTGCTTTCGGTCGTGCCGGCGGGCTCTTCGGTGGAGGAAGTAGCTTCGTTCTCCTGGTTGTTATTGTTGCCACCCTGGTTGGTGTTGCCACCTTGGTTGGTGTTGCCACCTTGGTTGGTGCTACCGCCCTGGTTGGTGCTGCCACCCTGGTTGGTGTTGCCGCCCTGGTTGGTGTTTCCGCCTTGATTGGTGCTGCCACCCTGGTTGGTGTTGCCGCCCTGGTTGGTGCTGCCACCTTGATTGGTGTTGCCGCCTTGATTGGTGCTGCCGCTACCGTTTTGGTTAGCGTTTTCGCCGCCTGCGCCGGTGGTGCTGGTGGAATCATCCTTTTTATTTTCTGTGCTCTGGGATGCCCCGGTGGTGCCGGTGGGATCGTCCTTTTTCTTACCGCAGGCGCACAGGGTCAGCACCATGATGAGGGCCAGCAGCAGAGCCAATGCTTTTTTCATATCCGTTTGCACTCCTTTTGTATGTTACTTTCAGATCGGAGGACCTATATAAATAAATAATAACATTTTTGATCGGGTAAGTCAATGTCCTTGTAATATTTGGCAGCAAGCGGTTATTTTGCGGGGAATACTTGCGTGAGACGGCTTTTTGGTGTATAATATACGGATATTAAAATGCAGGGGGCATACGATGGACTTTAAGGTATTGGCAGTGGGCGATGTGGTGGGCGGCCCGGGTATGGAACGGGTGCGCCGCAGTCTGCGCTGGCTGAAAAAGAAGACCCAGGCAGATTTTGTGGTGGTCAACGGCGAAAACGCCAGCGTGGTGGGCATCATTCCCCAGCAGGCGGAGGATATTTTGGATGCCGGCGCCGATGTGATCACTATGGGCAACCACACCTTCGCCAAGCGGGAGATCGTCCCTTATATGGAGGACAGCTCCCGGATCTTGCGGCCTGCCAACTATGCCCCCCAGACCCCCGGTGTGGGCTACGGTATTTATGAGACGAATTGTGGCCCGGTGGCGGTGGTTGACCTGCAGGGCCGGGTGCATATGGACTACACGCCGGACAATCCCTTTTTGCAGGTGGAAAAAATTCTCAAGCAGCTCCCAACCAAGCTGATCTTGGTGGAGCTCCACGCCGAGGCCACCTCGGAAAAGCTGGCCATGGGCTATATGCTGGATGGCCGCGTCAGCGCCCTGTGGGGCACCCATACCCATGTACCCACCGCCGATGCCCAGGTGCTGCCCAAGGGTACGGGCTATGTGACGGATCTGGGTATGACCGGCCCGAAGCATTCGGTTTTGGGTATCCGTCCGGAGCTGTCCATTGCCAAATTTATGGGCGATGTGCCGGAGCGGTATCGCTGGGCGGACGGCCCGACCAAGATGGAAGCGGTTTTGTTTACCATTGACAGCCGAACCGGCCGTTGCCGTAAGGCAGAAAGGGTGGATATTTGCGATGAAGATCCTACACACGGCTGACTGGCACTTGGATTCCCCAATGCAGGGGGCGGAAGCATTGCGCCAGACCCTGGCGGCCATCCCCGGGAAGATCTTTGAGATCTGCCGGCAGGAAAAGTGCGACATTGTGCTGCTGGCCGGTGACCTGTTCGACGGCGCGTACACCCCCCATACCTATCAGGATCTGTACGATGTACTGAAGGCTATGGCGGTGCCGGTGTTCATCACCCCTGGCAACCACGATTTTGCCGGTCTGGACAGCCCCTGGCAGAAGGAGCTTTGGCCGGAAAATGTGCATATTTTTAAGTCCGCCGGCATTTCCTCGGTGGCGGTGCCGGAACTGGACCTGCGGGTGTTCGGCGCAGGCTTTGAAGCTATGGACAGCCCGGCAATGCTTGCCGGCTTCCGGGCGGAGCGGCCTGAAAAGTATGCCATCGGCATCTTCCACGGTGACCCCACCCAGATCAATTCTCCCTATAATCCCATCACCCGCCAGCAGGTGGAGTTTTCCGATCTGGACTATTTGGCCCTGGGTCATATCCATAAGGCTGACAGCTTCAAAGCAGGCCGAACCCTCTGTGCTTGGCCCGGCTGTCCTATGGGCCGTGGCTATGACGAGCCGGGGGTCAAGGGTGTGTACATTGTAGAATTGGAGGACAAGGCGAATCTGCGTCTTGTTCCCCTGGACACCCCCCGGTTTTATGATCTGCAGGCGGAGGCAGCAACGCTCAATAGCGTCCTGCCCCCGGTGGCAAGCGGTGATTATTACCGTGTGACCCTGGTGGGCAGCTGCGAGACCCCGGACCTTGCCGCCCTGCAGGCGGAATTTGCCCACATCCCCAACCTGGTCCTGCGGGATAAGACCACCCGCCCGGTGGATGTATGGGGCAGCCTGGGGGAGGATAGCTTTGAGGGCGTGTATTTCGGCTTACTCAAAACGGCCATGGAATCCGCCGACGAATCGGAAAAACAGGAAATCCTGCTGGCAGCGGAGATCTCCCGCCAGCTTTTGGAAGGACAGGAGGTGCGCCTGCCGTGAAAATTCTTTCTATGACGGCCACCTTTGGCAAGCTCTCCCGGCAAAATTTGACCCTGGAGCCGGGACTGAACATCATCGATGCCCCCAACGAATGGGGCAAAAGTACCTGGTGCGCCTTTATTATGGCCATGCTCTACGGCATCGACACCGGCGACCGCACCAAGGCCGGTCATTTGGCGGATAAGGAGCATTATGCCCCCTGGTCCGGCGAGCCTATGTCCGGCTCTATGCAGATTTTGTGGAACGGCAGGGAGATCACCCTGCAGAGGCAGAACAAGGGTCGCACCCCCTTGGGGGAGGTAAAGGCCTTTGAGACCCATACCGGCGTTCCCGTGCCGGAACTGGAGATCGCTGCCCCGGGACAGGTACTGCTGGGAGTGGAGCGGAATGTGTTCGCCCGGGCGGGCTTTATCCGTCACGCCCAGATGCCGGTGACAGAGGACGATGCCCTGCGCCGCCGGCTGAACGAACTGGTGACCAGCGGTGACGAGAGCGGCGCGTCCGACGCTTTGCAGGAAAAGCTGAACAAGCTGAAAAATAAATGCAAGCACAATAAAACCGGCCTCATCCCCGAGGCGGAAACCGCCCTCAAAGCGGTAGAAGATAAGCTGCAGATGCTGCGCTCCCTGCAGGAGCAGGTAAGCAGCATCACCCAGCAGCAGACCCGCCTGCAGCAGCAATTAAAGCTGCTGGAAAATCACAAGCAGGCGCTATTGTATGCCGAGCAGCAGCAGTATGCCCAAAAATTAGCCGCCGCTCAGGCCCGCCGGGATCTGCAAACGGAAACCCTGCGGCAAGCCCAGATCCATTGCGAAAACCTGCCGGCACAAGAGCAGCTGCGGCAGGATATGGCAGCTGCCCAGCAGCTGCGGGAGACCCGGGATGCGCTGCATACCAAGGCCCAGCTGCTGCCGCCCCTGCCCCAGGAGCCTATCTCGCCGGAAGCCTTCCGGGGCAAGGACCCGGGCACCGTGGTAAATGACGCGGCACTGGATGCCAAGGTGCTTATCCAGCTGCGTAACGATCTGAAAAAGCCTGTTCCTTATATTGTGGGCGGCGTGTTGCTGGCAGCGGGTATTGGGCTGTCCTTTTTGTCCCTTGTGGGCGGTGCATTGGTGTTGTTGGCAGGTATTGGCGCAATCCTTGCCGGTGTGGGAAAGCAGAAAAAGCTGAAGAAGCAGATCGCAGAACTTGGCGACCGCTATCGGGGGATCCCTGCTGACCGTTGGGAAGCACTGGCGGCAGAATATGCCGCGGCCCAGCTGGCCTACCGGCAGGCTTTACAGACCCGGCAGCAGGAGCTGGCCGAAATTGACCGTCAAATGACGGAAAATACCGAGAAGATCAACACCCTCACCGCAAATGCCGGTATTGCCGCCTTTGAGGAGCAGTGCAGACAGGCGTTGCAGGCCTATACCCACCTGGCCGAGCAGCAGCGGTTGCTGCATCAGGCGGAGGATGTGCTGCAGGCATTGAGCGGCGCGGGTAAGCAGGTAATCCCCCCGCAGTTTGAGGATACCCTTACCTATACCATGGCGGAGACTGACCGCTATTTGACGGAAAACGATGTCCAGCGGCGGCTGCTGCATCAGCGGCTGGGCCAGTGCCAGGGACAGATGGAGACCTTGGGACAGGCGGAGGCGTTGTATGCCCAGCAGCAACAGCTGCAGGACCGTATTGCAAAATTGGAGACCTATGACCGGGCCGTTGTCCGGGCGCAGCAGACCCTGCAGGCGGCAAAGCTGGAACTGCAGCGGCGGTTTGCCCCCCAGATCGCCCACCGGGCCCAGGAATTTTTCGGAAAACTTACCCGGCAGCGCTATCAAAAGCTGACCATGGGGCAGGATTTCTCTTTGGAGACGGTTGCGGATGATGAGATCAACACCCACGGCTCTTTGTGGCGCAGTGACGGCACGGTGGATCAGCTGTATTTGGCTCTGCGTATGGCGGTGGCGGAAGCCCTGACCCCGGAAGCACCTTTGGTGCTGGACGATGCCCTGGTATGCTTTGACGATGACCGCTTGGCGGCAGCGTTGGAGATTTTGCAGCAGGCATCCCGGGAGAAGCAGGTCATCATCTTCACCTGTCAGAGCCGGGAGCGGGAATGGAAACAGGAGGTAACGGAATGAAGATTATTGAAACGAAAAATGCCCCCGGGGCCATCGGCCCCTACAGCCAGGGCTGTGCGGTAAACGGCCTGGTCTTTACCTCGGGACAGATCCCGGTAGACCCGGCCACTGGCGAGATCCCCGCCGGCATCGCCGCCCAGGCAGAACAAAGCTGTAAAAATGTCGGCGCGATCCTGCAGGCTGCCGGCGCGGATTTTTCCAAGGTGGTCAAGACCACCTGCTTCTTAGCGGATATAGCGGATTTCGCGGAATTTAATGAGGTGTACGCCCGGTATTTTGTCAGTAAGCCTGCCCGCAGCTGCGTGGCGGCCAAGAGTCTTCCCAAGGGCGTGCTGTGTGAGATCGAGGCCATCGCGGTGGAATGATCCCGGCAGAAAGACATAGAAATAGTATGAGGTGAAAGTTATGGAAATTCGGGAGCTTACATATTTAGGTGTGACCTTGCGGATTCTGGCGGCCGTTCTCATCGGCGGTCTGCTGGGTCTGGAACGGGGAATGAAAAAGCGCCCCGCCGGTATGCGTACTTATATGCTGGTGTGTGTGGGCGCCTGCCTGGTTATGTTAACCAATCAGTATGTGTATCAGTTTTTTGATACCGGCGACCCGGTGCGTATGGGCGCCCAGGTGGTCAGCGGCATCGGCTTTTTGGGTGCAGGCACCATCATCGTCACCCGCCGCAATCAGATCAAGGGTCTGACCACCGCGGCAGGCCTCTGGACCTCTGCCGGCGTGGGTCTGGCGCTGGGCATCGGTTTTTATGAGGCGGCCTTTATCGGCGGCTTTGCGGTGTTCTTTGTTATGACGATGCTGCAAAAGATGGATAACAGTATGCACCGAAAGAGCAGACAGATGGAGATCTATTTTGAACTGTCCGCCAATGTGTCTTTGGGCGATTTTCTCCGGTCTATCCGGGAGCAGGATGTTGAGATCTATAATGTCCAGCGGGAGCAAGAGTCCGAATCCGATAACAGCCGTTCTTATATCGCAACGCTGAAGGCAAAAAAACGCGGCCGTCACGAGGGCGTTTTGGAACTGGTCCTGGAAAACCCCGGCGTTGTGTATATGGAAGAACTGTAAAAAATTCCGGTCTGTTATGCAGACCGGAATTTTTATTTTGCAAAAGAATAGTTGGAAATGAATTGTATAAAACAGGAGAGGGCGGGGGACTTCTTCCGGCCTTTCTTGTAACCGAAACCCAGGGTCCGTTTCAGAGGCGGATCCAGTTCCAGTAAAGCCGTGCCATCGGCATTGCCCTTCAGCGCCAGCGCCGGCAGAATGGTGATCCCCAAGCCGGTGCGCACCATATTCACCACAGACAGATCATCCTCGGAATGGAACCGGGTCAGCTCCTTGAACCGGGAGACATCAAAATATTCCCGCAGAGGCCGGTCATCGGTGAAGATCTGCGGATATTCGTACAATTCCTCCCGGGTAATGATCCTCCGGTCGCCCACCATATTTTGCGGCGCAACCGCCAGAAACCGATCCTCTATAATGGCGGTCCATTCGTTATCCCCAAAGGCCGGGGTATCGGCAAAGAGAATATCCGCCCGATCCTCCTGCAGCCAGCCCGCCAAATTGTCTGAAACCGTGACGGATATCCGGATCTCGGGATACTGCTTTTTAAATTCCTTCAGAATATCCGACAGGAAATTCCGGGAGATACTGGAGTAGGTGGCGATCCGCAGGGCAGGACCGGTGTGACCTGCCAATTCCGCGGCAGTGTCCAGCAGGTCTTTTTCACTTTGCAGCATTGCCTGCAGCTTGGGGTACAACGCTTTGCCCGCGTCCGTCAGCTCCACGCCCTTGGAGTGGCGGCGGAACAGCTGCACCCCCAGTTCCTTTTCAAAGGCGGCGGTCATATGGGAAAAGGCGGAGGGGGTATAGGAAAAATCCTCCGCGGCCCGGGACAGACTCTGGTGCTGCACCGCGGCCAATATGGCTTTGATCTTAAATGTATCCACAGAAAACACCCTTTCTGTTATGAAAAAAATTCACATCACTATTATGAATCTTCTTACCAAAAATGTCAAGTCCTGTGCTATGGTATAGGCAGAAAGAAGGTGGAAAAATGGATTCCAAACGACCCCGCTGGGTCTATTATGCAGCGCTTGTGTTTGTAGTGGTGTTTTGGGGCATATCCTCGGTGCTCTATACCTATTTTTACCGCTATTACTCCGCAGCGGTGCTGACCGGTATTATGACATTTTTCTCTGCAATTTTCTTTTGGGTGATTGCGGGAAAACGGCTGAAGAAAATCGATAAAAAATTCCTCAAGGTGGTCGTGCCCATCTGCGCGGTCAATGCCTTTGCCAATGTACTCAACCGCATCGGCCTGCAGTACACCACCCCTGCCAATTATGCGTTTTTTGAGAATATATCCTGCATTGTAGTGCCGGTGATGATGTTCGTCTTTGTGCGGAAGAAACCCAAACTGATCCAGGGCATCGCCGGTGTATCCTGCCTGATCGGCTGCTTTATTATGTGCGGTGTCAGCCTGTCCGGGGGAAGCGGTATCGGCATCGGCGATGGGCTTTGCCTGCTGTCCGGCGTTTTGATCGGTGTTTGCGTGGCGGCCATCGGTGCCTACACCAAGGATATGGATGTGATCCTGTTTATGGTGGTGTATATGACCGCATATTTCCTGGTGTCCGTGCTGCTGGCGGTGGGCCTGGATGTGACGGCCATCGAATCGGTAAAAATCACCGGTGGCTGGCCGATGTTACTTTTGGCGGCGGTGTTTGGCCTGGTGGATGTGGCCCTGTGCTGGCTGCTGCGCACCGAGGCCATCCGGCACATCGACCCGGTGACTGTGGCAACGGTAAGCCCCTGTTACGCAGTGATTACCGGTATCATTTCCGTTTGGGTGGGTATCGACAAGCTCACCACAAAGCTGGTCATCGGCGGCGGCATTATCTTCCTCTCTGCGGTGATCCCGGAGCTGGTGGATGCCCTTGCCGTCCGAAAAAAACAGGAGGTAAGCAATGGACAATAAATTTGTACTGGAAGCCAAAGAGATGCTGCCATGGCTGAAGGAGATTTTCTTTCAGATCCACCAAAACCCGGAGCTGGGCAGGCAGGAATATAAAACCCAGGCACTGGTGCTCTCCGAACTGGAAAAAATGGGCATCCGGGGCGAAAAGATCGCCGACACCGGCGTAGTGGCCACCATTTATGGCGGAAAACCGGGAAAGACCGTTGCTTTCCGTGGGGATATGGATGCCCTGCCCATCCAGGAGGAAACTGACCTGCCTTACAAATCCCAGGTTCCCGGCGTGATGCACGCCTGCGGCCACGATCTGCACACCACCGCACTGCTGGGTGTTGCCAAATGGTTTGTGGCCCACAAGGACACGCTGCGGGGCAATGTGAAGCTGCTGTTCCAGCCCAATGAGGAGGGCGACGGCGGCGCAGAGCGGATGGTGAAGGCCGGTTGTATGGAAAATCCCAAGGTGGACGCGGTGTTTTTCGGCCACTCGGTCACCATTCCCTTGGGTCAGGTCACCGTCCGGGACGGCTCTATGAGCGCAGCCAGTAACCCCTTTACAGTGACCTTCCGGGGTAAAGGCACCCACGGCGCCCAGCCCCAGAACGGCACGGACTCCATCGTGGCCGCCTGCCAGGTAGTTACCGCCCTGCAGACCATCTGCAGCCGTCGTACCAATCCCACCGACGCCGTTCTTTTGACTGTAGGTGCGATCCACGGCGGTATCGAGGGCAACGGCAGCATTATGCCGGAGACTGTAAAGATCGACGGAATCTTGCGCACACAGACCCCGGAGATCCGCGCCAGAGCAAAAAAGGATTTTTATCAGATCGTAAACGGCATTGCCGATGCAATGGGTGTGAAAGCGGAGATCGATATGCGTGACGGCTATACCGCCTCTGTCAACGACCCGGAAATGACCCAGCTTATGCGTGAGGCCGCCGCCAAGATCTTCGGCAAGGAAAATGTCCTGACCAATCCCCCGGGCATGGGCGCGGAGGACTTCGGTTACTTTTCCGAGCAAGCCCCCGGCTGCTACTACCGCTTTGGCGTTGGCGACCCCAAGGCTGAGAAATACTATCCCTTGCACAATGCAAAATTCCAGCTGGACCCGGAGGCCCTGGCCTACGCAGTTGCCCTGTATGCCCAAATCGCAGAAGATTTTTTAAATCAGTAAAGAAACAATGCTCCCCGGTGAAATGCACCGGGGAGCATTGCTGTTTATTTACAGATCAAAATATCTTGCGGCGTTGCGGTAGCTGACACCTTCGATGATTTTCTTCAAAGAAGAATCAATGTTGGGATACTCGCCGTTTTCCACCCAAGAACCAACCAGATTGCACAGGATCCGGCGGAAATAATCGTGCCGGGCATAGCTGAGGAAGGAGCGGGAGTCGGTGAGCATACCCACGAAATTGCCCAAAAGTCCCAAATTGCCCAGGGAGATCATCTGATCGGTCATACCCACTTTGTTGTCATTAAACCACCAGGCAGAGCCGTGCTGGATCTTGCCGGGGACGGTGGCGTCCTGGAAGCAGCCGATCAGTGTGCCCAGCTGGGCATTGTCGGCAGGATTCAGGGAGTACAAAATGGTCTTGGGGCAAGCACCGGCCTCATCCAGATCGGACAGAAGACGGGAGATGTTGCCGCCGCAGGTGTTCTGGGCGATGGCATCCACGCCGGTGTCCGGGCCCTGGGCCTTAAAGATCCGCTGGTTGTTGTTCCGCAGGCAGGAGTAGTGCAGCTGCATGGCAATATTCAGCCGGGCATAGGCCTTGCCCAAGTGGAGCAAGATCACCGTCTGGAAGCCCTCCACCTCTTCGGCGGTCAGCGCTTCACCCCCCAGGGCTTTCTGATAGACAGCATCTGCCTGTTCCACAGTGTAATTCTGATAGGGGACATAGTCCAACCCGTGGTCGCTGGCCTTGCAGCCCCGGGCGTGGAAATACTCCAGGCGCTCTGTCAGCGCGTCCAGCACTTCGGTCATAGTGGACAGAGAGGTCTTGCCGACAGAGGCAGCGAGCTGGGCGATGTATTCCTTCCAGCCGGCCTTGTGGATGTTGACCGCCTTGTCGGGGCGGTAGGAAGGACCGACCACAACGGAAATGGTGGGGTCAGCGGCAATTTTTTCGTGCCATTGCAGATCGTCAATGGGATCGTCGGTAGTGCCGATGAAGGCAACATTTGCCTTGCGGATCAGACGCCGGGCGGAGAATTCCGGGACATTTTGCAGCTTATCGTTGCAGGCCTCCCAGATCCGGGGGGCGGATTCCTCTGTCAGCGGCTCGGTAATGCCGAAAAATTGCTGCAGCTCTAAATGACACCAGTGATACATAGGGTTGCCGATGGCCATTTCCAAGGCCTGGGCAAATTTCAGGAATCGCTCATAGGGGGGCTTATTGCCGGTGATATAGCATTCTTCCACACCGGCCGAGCGCATCACGCGCCATTTATAGTGGTCGCCGGCGAAAGTGCCGTCGGGATTCTCGCCGCCCAGCCACAGCTCGGTCATATCCCGGAAGCGCTTGTCCTCGAAGATCTCCCGGGGGTTCAGGTGGCAATGGTAGTCCACAAGGGGGAGCTTTTCGGCAAAATCGTGGAACAGGTGCTTGGCAGTTTCCGTTTCCAGCAGGAAATCCTTATCCATAAACGCTTTCATATACAGTCTCCTTTAGTACATAGGGGGTCTAATATACAGTTCGTGGGAGGTGGGGGCAGGCCGGGCGTGGACGCCGGATACCAGGCCCAACATCGCATACAGCGATACGATAGAGGTGGCGCCGTAGCTGATAAAGGGCAGGGTCAGACCGATTACAGGACCTATGCCGGTACACATACCGATGTTGATGATGGTCTGGAAGATCAGAGCCGCTGCCGCGCCGAAGCACACCAGCCGCCGGGTATAGTCCTTACTGTGCGTACCCACCCAGATACACCGGGCAACGATAAGACCTATGAGAAGCAAAATCGCCGCGCAGCCCACAAATCCCAGCTCCTCGCCCACAGTGGCAAAGATAAAGTCCGTATGCTGACCCTGCAGGGGCACATTTTGGGTGCGGTGGCCGTTGAACAGGCCCTGTCCAGTCATACCGCCACCGGTGAGAGACCGCAATGAAAGACTGGATTGCCACAGAGGGCCGGTTTTGTCGGGGTCTAACGCCGGGTTAAAGATAACGGCGATACGCAGCTGCTGGTATTCGTCCAGCATAGGCCAAAGGACGGGGAATGCCACAGCCACAAAGGCAATACCGGCCAAAAACCAAAGATAGCTGACACCGCCGGTAAAGGCCATTACGATAAAGATAAACACGAAGATCAGAGAAACGCCCATATCCTTGGACAGTACCATATTGGCCACGAACAGCAGTCCTAAATGCAGGCCCATATGGAAGACCGCCTTGGGGGAGGAAATGCGCTCTTTATAGGTGGTCATAACCGATGCCATAATCAGGATGTAGGTGATTTTACAAATTTCCGCTACCTGAATATTGAAGGGAAGACCGGGCAGGGCGACCCAGCTGCGGTTGCCGCCGATGGTCTGGCCAAAGGGGATCAGCAGGGACAGGAACAGAAAATTGAAGATCACCAGATACATACGGCGTTCTGTGATAAATTCAAGATCCACCGAGGATACCATCGCGTACAGCACCACGCCGATGACCGCGCCTACGATCTGCATAATGATGTAGCGGTAGGAATCCAGATAATTGGTGGCGCTGGCAATGATGAGGACGCCGAAGGCGGTGGTGATAACACACAGCAGAAGCAGTACCCAGTCGCCCTTGCGAATGGACTCTTTCAGCCGTTGCCAGTATCGGTGCATAGGTATGCTCCTTTCGTTCACAGATAAAATTAGTATAGCATTTTTTTGCCTTCAATGCAAGAAAAAAACGGGGCGGTAAAACTTACCGCCCTGTATTTTGAATTATGCCAGGTAAATCGCCTTGCAGGCCAGCATCGTCATATAGCAGTCGAACTTGCTGACCACCTCAATGGGTGCGTGCATGGAAACAACCGGTACGCCTGCGTCCACGGTGACGATGTTGCGGTTGGCCATATAGGCAGCTACCGTGCCGCCGCCGCCCTGGTCCACCTTGCCCAGTGTGGCGATCTGCCACTGGACATTGGCACCGTCCAGAGTGGAACGGATGTGGCCCATAGCCTCAGCGGAGGCGTCGGATGCGCCGGCCTTGCCCCGGGAGCCGGTATACTTGCAGATGGCTACGCCGTAGTTAATACGGCCGTTGTTCCGCCGGTCGGAGACCTCGGGGAAGTTGGGGTCAAAGGCGTTGCACACATCGGCAGACAGGCAGAAGGAATGGGCGAAGCACTCACGGAGCTTCACGCCCTGGATGTCGCACAGGGTCTCCATAAAGTACTCAAAGGCGTGGCTCTGCATACCGGTGACGCCTACAGAACCGATCTCTTCCTTGTCGGCCAGGATGCAAACGGCGGTGTGTCTGGGGATGCCCACATTGAAAAGAGACTCCAGCTGGGCATAGGCGCAGACCCGGTCATCGTGACCGTAGGCGCCCAAAAGGCTCCGGTCCAGACCCACCTCCCGGCACTTGCCGGCAGGCACCACGGTCAGCTCGGCAGACAGGAAATCCGCCTCGGTGATGCCGTATTTTTCGTTTAAGAGCTTGAGAATATGCAGCTTGACGGTGTCGCCTTCCTCACCGGCCAGCGGCTCAGAGCCTAAGATCACATTCATTTGCTCGCCCTCAATGACCTTGGCGGCAGGCTTCTGCATCTGGTCGGCAGCCAGGTGGGGCAGCAGATCGGAAACATACAGCACCGGATCGGTGTCATCCTCACCCACGGTAACGGTGACCGTCTTGCCGTCAGCCCGGTAAACAACGCCGTGGATGGCCAGAGGAATGGTGGCCCACTGGTACTTCTTCACGCCGCCGTAGTAATGGGTCTTGAAATAGGCGATCTCTGCATCCTCGTACAGGGGATTGGGCTTCAGATCCAGACGGGGGGAGTCGATGTGGCTGGCGCAGATGTTGGCGCCCTGGGCAAGACTCTGCTGACCGATCACAGCCAAGATGATACTCTTGTTGCGGTTGTTGTAGAAAATTTTATCGCCGGGGTTCAAAGTCATACCGGGAAGCAGGGGCTTAAAGCCCTGGGCCATAGCGGCGGACACGGCCCAGGCGGTAGCCTCCCGCTCGGTCTTGCAGGCATCCATAAATGCGCTGTAGCGCTTGCAATAGGCTTCCATATCGGCCCGCTGCTCTGCACTCAACTTTGCGTAGCCGTTTTCGGATTTATTGAATAGATTTTTGAATTCTTCCATAAAAATCTCCTTATCAAGTCAGTCTTCCTTTATTATAGACAGATTTTGAAAAAAGGCAAGGCACTTTCTTTGGAAATCTGCCGGAGTTCCGGTATTTTCCAGAACATAATCGCATTTTTCACGGAAATAGCTTTCCGGCTTTTGGGCGCGGATCCGGGCGATTGCTTGCTCTCTGGTAATGCCGTCCCGGGTCATCAGCCGGGCGATGCGGTCTTCCTCGGGGGCGGTAATTGCCACAGTCACATCGCAAAGCTCGCCCAGACCGCCGTCGAACAGCTCAATGGCATCAATGGCGATGGGCACGCCGCCGGGGGCGTGCTTTAGCCGCCGCAGTACTTCCTTTTTGACCGCGCCGTGGGTAATGGCATTCAGATCGGCCAATGCCTTGGGGTCGGAAAATACGATGCCGGCAAGCCTTTTGCGATTTAATTTATTGTCTTCCACACAGCCGGGGAAGCGGTTTTCAATGGCCTCCAACAGGGCTTTGTCCTGCATCAACAGCTCATAATAAATGCGGTCGCAGTCCATAACCAGACCGTTAAAATCTGCCTCAATGGTACGCAAAGCGGTGGTCTTGCCGCAGCCGGTGCCGCCGGTAATGCCGATGACCATCCCCCGGGGCTCAGCGTCCACAATGTGGAAGCCGGCGGCTTTCCAAAGCCGGTTTTGTACCGCCAAAGCCTTGTCGTAACCACGGGGCTGGCGGGCAAAGACAGTGCCGATGGTCGGGTCATCCAGCTCCCGCAGCGCGGCAAACAGCCCTGCCATCAGAGAATCCACATCGGCTTCCTTGCCGTAGGCCAGGGGATTGAAGGGCGCGAAAATATCCAGTTCTTCTTCAAAGCACAGCACCCGGTTGCCGGGCTTAAAATGCTTCTCTATGTACTTGGCCGCCGCCTCCTTGGAGCCGGTGACCACCAGCACCTCACACGCCGGGGCATAGTGCCGGTACTTCATACCCGGCGCTTTGACCACCGCATCCTGGGCAACGGATTCGGTGATGGCCTTGTCGATGACCAGGTCGCCAACCACCTCAGCAAGCTGCTGGGCGGTAATGCCGCCGGGCCGTAGCAGCCGGGGGTGGTCGTCACTTAAGTCGATAATGGTGGATTCCACGCCAACCCGGCAAGCTCCGCCGTCCACGATGGCAGCAATCCGGCCATCGTGATCGTGGAGCACATGCTGGGCAGTGGTGGTGGAGGGCTTGCCGGAAATGTTGGCAGAGGGTGCGGCGATAGGCACGCCGGCCAGCCGGATAATTTCCCGGGTCACAGCATTGTCCGGACACCGGACGGCCACTGTGGGCAGATTTGCGGTGGTGCATTTGGGAACGATATCCTTGGCCGGCAGCACCATAGTCAGCGGGCCGGGCCAGAATTTTTCTGCTAAGGTATAGGCAACCGCCGGGATGCTGTGGCAGAATTTTTCCATATCCCTGGCATCTGCGATGTGCAGAATCAGCGGGTTATCCTGGGGGCGGCCCTTGGCAATGAAAATCTTGGCAACCGCATCGGGATTCAGTCCGTTCGCGCCCAAGCCGTACACCGTCTCTGTGGGAATGGCCACCAGCTGACCGTTTTTGATGATTTCCGCCGCAATAGCCGGTGTTTGGGCACCCTCGGCAGGTAAATATAAAGTTTTCATAGAATACCTCCGTGGGTGAAAATAATTAAAAATTAAGGAGTCTGCTTTGCAGACTTATTTTAATATATTTCCGCAGGAAATACAATCATTTTTAATTTTCAACTTTTAATTTTTAATTCCGTTGCAGCAAATGTTATTGGGCAGTTGCCAAAAGCAACTGCCCAACAGATAAATTGTAATTAGAGGGTCGGTTGATTTGCAGCTTCGATGATCTGGACGAACTTCTCGGGAACCAGGGAAGCGCCGCCAATCAGGCCGCCGTCGATATCGGGCTGGGCCAGCAGCTCGTAGGCGTTCTTCTCGTTCATACTGCCGCCGTAGAGAATGGAGATGGCGCGGGCATTCTTGGAGGAGTACAGCTTGCGGACCACGGTACGAATGCTCTCGCAGACCTCCTGTGCCTGCTCGGGAGTGGCGGTCAGGCCGGTGCCGATGGCCCAGATAGGCTCGTAGGCGATGACGACCTTGCGGATCTTATCCTCGGGAACATCCTTCAGACCCAGCTTGATCTGCATAGCGATGTGCTCGGCGGTCACGCCGTTCTGGCGCTGCTCCAGGGTCTCGCCGCAGCACATAATGGGGGTCAGACCGGCTTCCAGCGCAGCCAGGACCTTAGCGTTGACGGTAGCATCGGTCTCGCCGAACATCTCGCGGCGCTCGGAGTGGCCGATGATGACATACTTACAGCCGGCATCCACCAGCATCTCAGTGGATAGCTCGCCGGTGAAGGCGCCCTTTGCCTCAAAGTGGCAGTTCTCGGCACCGATGCCAATGCGGGTCTCGCGGACAGCGCGGACAGCGGCAGGGATGCACACAGCAGGCACGCACAGTGCCACATCACACCAACGACCCTTGGGCATAATTGCTTTCAGCTCATTCATAAACTCCTTGGTCTGGGAGGGGGTCTTGTTCATTTTCCAGTTGCCGGCAATGACGGTCTTACGGTACTTTCTGTTCATTTTCTTTTCTCCTTATATTCGCATCGTAAACGATGTGTATTTTCTAAGTTATTATGTTGTAGGGGTCGATGCCCACATCGACCCGTATGCGGAGGGATTTGTGTTACCGAGGGGTCGATGTGGGCATCGACCCCTGCGGCAGTTAAGCACAGGTGAAATTATTTATCCTGCAGACAAGCAATACCGGGGAGCTCTAAGCCTTCCAGGAATTCCAGGGAAGCGCCGCCGCCGGTGGAGATGTGGGTGATCTGGGATGCGAAGCCCAGCTGCTCGCAGGCTGCTGCGGAGTCGCCGCCGCCAACGATGGTCACGGCATCGGAATCAGCCAGCGCCTGTGCAACGGCGATAGTGCCCTTTGCCAAAGTGGGGTTTTCGAACACGCCCATAGGGCCATTCCAAACAACGGTCTTGGCAGCCTTGGCAGCAGCAGCAAATTCAGCGCAGGCCTTGGGACCGATGTCCAGGCCCATCTGGTCAGCGGGGATCGCGGTGCAGTCAACATACTCCACGGGGATCTCAGCGTCGATGGGGTTGGGGAAGGAAGCGGCAACAGCGGTGTCCACAGGCAGCAGCAGCTTAACGCCCTTGGCCTGGGCCTTGGCCATCATTTCCTTGCAGTAGTCTAACTTTTCGTTGTCAACCAGGCTTTTGCCAACGGTGTAGCCCTGAGCAGCCAGGAAGGTGTAAGCCATACCGCCGCCGATGATGAGGGTGTCCACCTTTTCCAGCAGATTGTTGATAACATTCAGCTTGTCGGAGACCTTGGCGCCGCCCAAGATGGCCACGAAGGGACGCTCGGGGTTGGCCAGAGCCTTACCCATGATGGAAACTTCCTTCTGCACCAGATAACCGGAAACGGCGGGCAGATAGTCAGCAGCGCCGGCGGTAGAGGAGTGGGCGCGGTGCGCAGCGCCGAAAGCATCGTTTACAAAGATGTCAGCCATGGAGGCCAGTTCCTTACTCAGCTCGGGGTCATTCTTGGTCTCACCCTTCATGTAACGGGTGTTCTCCAGCAGCATCACGTCGCCTTCCTTGAGGGCAGCAGCCTTCGCCTTGGCATCCTCACCGACCACATCAGAAGCCATAATGACCGGTTTCCCCAGCAGTTGGCTCAGGCGGTCAGCGACGATCTTCAGGCTCAGCTCCGGCTTCCACTCGCCCTTGGGCTTGCCCATGTGGGAGCACAGGATGACCTTAGCACCCTTCTTGACCAGATACTCGATGGTGGGCATGGCAGCCACGATCCGCTTGTCGGAAGTGATCTTGCCATCCTTGGTGGGGACATTGAAGTCGCAGCGGCACAGAACCCGCTTGCCGGCTACTTCGATGTCCTCGATGGACTTCTTGTTGTAGTTCATAGTGATTCCTCCATTACATTTTGTCATTGCGAACCAGTCCGCGGACTGGTGTGGCAATCTCCTGCAAAAACAGGAGAGTTGTTTACAATTTCATTTTACCGAAATCCTGCAGGTTAGGGAAATCCAGCTGCCGCAGGGCTTCAAACACGGTGATGGCCACCGCGTTGCTCAAATTCAAACTCCGGGCCTCCGGGCGCATAGGGATGCGGACGCAGCTTTCCCGGTGGGCCTCCAGAAAATCCTCCGGCAGCCCCTTAGTCTCTTTGCCGAAGAACAGGTAGCAGCCGTCCTGGAAATTGGCCTCGGTGTAGCACTGGGGGGCTTTGGTGGACAGGCACCACATCTGGCGCACATCGTTTTTGGAGAAGAAATCGTCGAGGTTTACATAATCCTGGACATTCACCAAATTCCAGTAATCCAAACCGGCCCGCTTGACGGCCTTTTCCGAGATGTCAAAGCCTAAGGGGCGGATCAGGTGGAGATTGCAGCCGGTGGCGGCGCAGGTACGGGCGATATTGCCGCAGTTCTGCGGAATTTCCGGCTCTACCAGCACAATGTTCAGCATCTTTTTCACCCCGGTTTTGTACTTTCCGGGCAGACCCCGGCACGCAACAACCATTGTATGATAAAACTGCCGTAAAATCAATGAAAATCTTGTAAAAAAATCAACTTTTCATAGTATTCACATAAAAAATGCCCGCCTGCGTTTAAATTTGTGAAAAATGCGGACGGGGTCAGCGGCAAATCCCTGCAAAATACAACAGATGATTGACATTTTTCCACTTTTGTGAGAAAATAGAGCAATCAAATTTACCGATAAGGGGATTATCCAAATGATGCAATCCAGAACACATAATTGCGGCGAGCTTCGGCTGGCCGATGCGGGAAAGGCCGTCACCTTGGTTGGCTGGATGGAGAATGTCCGTGAGGTGGGCGCCAACTTTGCTTTTGTGGTGCTTCGCGACTTTTACGGCACTACCCAGGTGGTCATCGAGACCGAGGAAATGATGCTCTCCATCAAGGGCCTGAATAAAGAGACTACCATCTCCGTCACCGGCACTGTCCGGGAGCGGGAGAGCAAGAACCCCAAGCAGGCCACCGGCGAGATCGAGGTGGTGCCGACTGCCATCAAGGTGCTGGGCAAGTGTGTCCACAACTCCCTGCCCTTTGAGATCAACAAGAGCAAGGACGCCGACGAGAATGTCCGTCTGAAATATCGCTATCTGGATCTGCGGAATCCCGCCGTCAAGCAAAATATCATCCTGCGCTGCCAGGTGGTTGCCGAGATCCGCAAGCTGATGACCGAGAAGAATTTCTTAGAGATCACCACTCCCATTTTGACCGCTTCCTCCCCTGAGGGCGCCCGTGACTATCTGGTGCCTGCCCGTAACCACCCCGGCAAGTTCTACGCTCTGCCCCAGGCACCCCAGCAGTTCAAGCAGCTGCTGATGACCTCCGGCTTTGACCGGTATTTCCAGATCGCCCCCTGCTTCCGGGACGAGGATGCCCGGGCGGACCGTACCCCCGGCGAATTCTATCAGCTGGATATGGAAATGGCCTTCGCTACCCAGAACGATGTGCTGACCACCCTGGAAGAGGTCCTGCGCCCTGTGTTCTGCAAGTTCGGCAAGTACGAGCGGGTATCTCCCGCCCCCTTCCGGCATATTCCTTTCAATGAGGCTATGGAGCGCTACGGCTCCGATAAGCCCGACCTGCGTATCGACCTGGAGGTGCAGGATATCACCGCTGAGGTCGCCGGCTGCGAGTTCGGACCTTTCCAGAACGCAACCGTCAAGGCCGTGGCTGTTGACAACTTCACCGAGGGCCGCAAGTGGATCGATAAGCTCTTAAACGATGTGGAAGTCCAGACCGGCAACAAGGCCTGCTGGATCAAGGTGGACGAAAACGGCCAGCTCACCGGCGGCGTTTCCAAGTTCTTGACCGATTACACCGGTGCACTGACCGAGAAGCTCTCCCTGAAGCCCGGCAGCTTCGTCTGTATGGCCGCCGGCAAAAAGACCGCCGCCCAGAAGACCGCCGGTGTTATCCGCACCATGATGGGCAAGCACATCCCCGGCCACTTCGACGAGGAGCAGTATGCAATGTGCTGGATCGTGGACTTCCCTATGTACGAGATGGGTGAGGAGTCCGGCGAATTGGAATTCTGTCACAACCCCTTCTCTATGCCCCAGGGCGGTATGGATGCCCTGCTGGAGGCTGAGGGCGATGTGGATAAGCTGCTGGCCATCAATGCCGATCAGTACGATTTGGTTGTTAACGGCTACGAATCCGCCTCCGGCGCTGTCCGTAACCACGATCCCGAGATCATGGTTAAGGCCTTCCAGATGGTTGGCTTGGGCGAAGAGGATGTGAAGGCCAAATTCCCGGCTATGTACAACGCCTTTACCTATGGCGCGCCTCCCCACGCTGGCGCAGCTCCCGGCATCGACCGGATCGTGATGCTGCTGTGCGGCGAGGAGTCTATCCGCGAGGTCATCACCTTCCCCATGAACAAAAGCGCTCAGGATGTGATGATGGACGCGCCCACCGCTGTTTCCCAGAAGCAGCTGGACGATGTGCATATCCTCATCAACGAATCCCACCTGCAATAACCCCAAAGACCTGCCACCCGGCAGGTCTTTTTAATTGAAAGTTGAAAATGGAAAATTGAAAATTATTTACCGTTTATCATTGCTCCCGCCGCCTTTCTAGGCTATAATAAAAGAAAAAATCAGCAGGAGGTAACTATGGGCAAATACAGTTTGGGTATGGATTTCGGCAGCCTGAGCGCCAGAGCCATCATCGTGGATGTGGAAAACGGCAGGGAAATTGTGTCCTGCGCCGCGCCCTATGCCCACGGGGTCATTGAGGAAATGGACGGTAAGCCCTTGGGCGCAGGCTGGGCGTTGCAGAATCCGGCCGACTATAAGCAAAGTATGATCGAATGCGTGAAAGCGGCTGTGGCCAAAAGCGGCGTGGCGGCAGAGAATATCATCGGCATCGGTGTGGATTTCACTGCCTGTTCCATCCTGCCCATCAAAAAAGACGGCACACCCATTTCCCAGGTGCCGGGTTTTGCAAAAAATCCCCACGCCTATGTAAAAATGTGGAAGCACCATGCTGCCCAGCCCTATGCGGATCAAATTAACGCTTTGGCAAAGGCGCGGAACGAGGCATTTTTGCGGAAATACGATGCCATCTCCTCCGAGTGGCTGATGCCCAAGGTGATGCAGATTATGTGTGAAGCCCCGGAGGCCTATGCCCAGACAGATAAAATCATCGAGGCGGGCGACTGGATCGTGATGCAGCTCACCGGCAGGGACAGCCGGAATTCCTGCGCCGCCGGCTACAAGGGTCAGTACGACCCGGCCACCGGCTATATGAACAAGGCTTTTCTGAAAGCCCTTGACCCCCGGCTGGAAAACATCGAGGAAGAAAAACTGGGCAAGGTCGTACCCTCCGGTACGCTGGTGGGCGGTTTGAATGAAACCTATGCAGAGCTTTTGGGTTTGAAGGCCGGGACGGCTGTGGCGGCGGCCACCATCGATGCCCACGCGGCCGTGCCGGCGGTGGGTATTGCCGCGCCTGCCCAAATGCTGATGATTATGGGCACCAGCACCTGCCATATGATGCTGGATAACAAAGAGGTCTGCTTCAAGGGCCTGTGCGGTGTGGTGAAAGACGGCATTATTCCCGGATTTTACGGCTATGAGGCCGGCCAGTGCGCCGTGGGTGACATCTTCCAATGGGTCATTGACGAGATCGTGCCAAAAAAATATTTCGATGCAGCCGCCCGGGCGGGTATGGACATTTTTGCCTATATGAGTAAGCTGGCGGCAGAGTGCGAGGACGAAAATGTTGTTGCGCTGGACTGGTGGAACGGCTGCCGTTCTCCCTTGATGGACGGCAATTTAAAGGGCGCGATCAGCGGCCTGACCTTAAAGACGACCGCAGTGGATATCTTTAAAGCGGCGGTGGAGGCCACGGCTTTCGGCACAAAACGGATCATTGAAGCCTTTGAGGGAAGCGGTGTGACCGTGGAAAGCCTGTATGCCTGCGGCGGCATTGCCGCCAAGAACAGCTATATCATGCAGGTCTATGCGGACATTACAGGCAAGGCCATCCGTGTTGCCGCCAGCTCTGAGGCGGTGGCCCACGGCAGCGCGGTGTTCGGCGCATTGGCCGCCGGTAAGGCAAAGGGCGGCTATGACGATGTGAGCGAAGCCATCGACAAAATGTCCTGCGGTTACAGCGGTCAGTACCTGCCCAACCCGGCAAAACAGGCTATCTATGCAGAAAAATACCGGAAATATCTCGCTATGAGCAACCATTTCTTGTGAGATATTGTAGGGGCGACCATTGGCCGTCCGCTCGTATAACGTTGTTTTTGCGGTAACGGACGAGCGATGAAAAGCCCCTACGATTTGCACGCAAAAAGACCTGCCGGATGGCAGGTCTTTTTGCATTATTTCTTTTTCCGCTTGGGCAAACACAGGAACACACCTGCGGCGGCAAGACCGGCAAGGGTAAGAACGACAGGCAGGGCAGAGCCTTGGCTCTGTACATCCTCGTCCTCTTCGGCGCTCTTACCCACGCGGATACCCAGGAACAGGTTTTCCACATACCGGGTGGTCTCCTGGGGCAGGTAGCCGTAGCTGGTACCCCGCTGCAAAGTCTCCTCCAGAGGATAGATGACTTCGCTTTCTGCCAGGTACTCATCCATATACGCGGCAGCGCCCTCCACGGGAGAACCGTAGCAGATATAGTCCATATTGGCGCCGGAAATTTCCGGGTCGCACATAAAGTCAATGAACTTTTCGGCTGCTTCCTTTTCCTGGGCGCAGGAGGGAATGCACATAGCGTCGATGAACAGGTTGAACTGCTGATTCTCCGGCAGATAGAATGCCAGATCTTCATTTTCGTCCATCATCATCATGGCATCGCCGGCATAGTAGGGCGCGATCCAGGCGTTTTCCTCGCTCATCTTGTCGTAGACCTGGTCCATGACATACTGCTGCACCAGCGGCTTTTGCTTGGCCAGCTCCCTGGCGCAGGCATCCAGATGGGCCTTGTCGGTGGTGTTCACATCGTAGCCCAACTTGTATTGGGCAATACCAAAGGCATCCCGGGAGTTATCGAACATCAGGATCTGACCTGCGTATTTCTCGTTCCACAGCAGCTCCCAGCCGGTGACATCGGCCTCGTCCACATACTTTGTGTTGTAGATAATACCCACCGTACCCCAGGTGTAGGGGACGGAGTACCTGTTATCCGGGTCATAGGCCTGGTCCTTGTAGGTGTCAGCTATATTTTTATAATTGGGAATGTTGTCGAAGTTCAGCGGCAGCAGCATATCCTCCGAGATCATCCGGGCGATCATATAGTCCGAGGGGATGATCACATCCACAACTAAACCGCCGGTGGAGAGCTTGGAGTAAAGCTCCTCGTTGGAGGCGTATTCTGCATAGTTCACATCGATGTTGGGATACTTTTCCTCAAAGGCGGCGATAATGTCCAGGGTTTCGTCGGTGCCGTCGGCGATGTTCTGACCCCAGTTCATCACATTCAGGGTGATCTTATCCTGCCGGGTGGTGGCGATCAGGGCAAAGCTGCCCACAAGCAGCACAGCCACACAGGCAATAGCCGCGGCCCGCTGGAAAATACGCATACCCCGGCTGGGGGACTTGACCTGCTTTTGGGTCTTGCGCTTGTCGGAGCGCAGCTGCAGCAGGTTCATTGCCACCATCAGTACAAAGATCAGCAGGAACAGCAGCGTAAACATTGCGTAGATCTTGGGATGGATGGGCTTTTTGGTAAAGGAGTAGATCTTCACCGGCAATGTCACAAACTCCGTTCCTGTGACGAAGTAGCTGATGACAAAATCGTCCAAAGACATTGTGAACGCCATAATGGCGCCGGAGATGACACCGGGCATAATTTCGTGGAGGGTCACCTTGAAGAAGGAACGCAGGGGCGTGCAGCCTAAGTCCATGGCTGCGTCCTGCAGGGCCGGGTCCATCTGCTGCAATTTCGGCATCACATTCAAAATCACATAGGGCAGATTGAAGGTGATGTGGGCGATGAGCAGCGTCCAGAAGTTAAGGCTCTGCTTCTGCCCCAGCATACCACTGCCGATGAACACGAACAGCAGGGAAAGGGAGATACCCGTGACGATATCCGGGTTCGTCATGGGGATGTTGGTCAGGGTCATAACCGCCTTGCGCATCTTTGGCTTTAGGCTGTGAATGCCCACGGCAGCGAAAGTGCCGAATGCGGTAGCAGTGGCGGTGGACAAAATGGCGATGAGCAATGAGTTACCCAGCAATCCCAAAAGGTCCTTATCCCGGAACAGCTCTTTGTACTGATTGAAGGTAAAGCCCTCAAATACCGCCAAATTCTTGCCGGTGTTGAAAGAGCCGAGGATCAGTACCGCCATGGGGATATACAGGAAAATGAAGATCAGGATCGTGAAGATACGGTTTGTCCGTTTCATACCACC
Organism: Faecousia sp.; assembly: GCA_045645385.1. Lineage (GTDB taxonomy): Bacteria > Bacillota > Clostridia > Oscillospirales > Oscillospiraceae > Faecousia. Next base: position 21,856 of record JAZRIT010000062.1, on the reverse strand, counting down.
ACACCGCCTTCCTCATCTGAGCCAAAGCGGTTCATAATGCCGGTGCAGATAAACACCAAAAGCATCAGAACAAGGCTCAATGCCGCGCCTAAATTGGGGTTGCCGGCGGATTTGAACTGCCGCTCGATGATGTCACCGATGAGCATCGTGTCCGTGCCGCCCAATTTCTGGGAGATATAGAAGGTAGACACCGCCGGCACGAAGACCATAGTGATGCCGGAGAGGATGCCGGGCATGGAAAGGGGCAGGACCACCTTGGAGAAGACCTGCACCGGGGTGCAGCCTAAGTCCTCGGCGGCCTCAATGAGGCGGCCATCGATCTTCACAATGATGGCATACAGGGGCAGGACCATATAGGGCAGGTAGTTGTATACCATACCCAAGATCACCGCGCCGGGTGTGCCGATCAGCTCCAAAGAGGGGATGCCCAGCAGACCGAAAAACTGATTGATAATGCCGTTGGCCTCTAATAGGCCCACCCAGGCCAGGGTGCGCAGCAGAAAGCTCATACACATAGGCAGCATCACCAGCATATACAGGATCTTCTGGGTGACAGGCTTCCTGTGGGCGATGAAATAGGCCACCGGGTAGCCAAGCACCAGGCAGATCAGCGCGGATATCAGAGAGTACCACACAGAGCTGCCCAAAGTGGGCAAAAACAGGCTCAGATCCCGGATATTGCCCCAGGTGAATGCACCGGTGTCCGGGTCAGTGAGGGCATAATAGCCCACTACGCCCAGGGGAATCAGAGTGAACACCAGCATCCACAGGACGTAGGGTCCGGAAAGGAGCAGGGATTTATTCTTCTTCATCGGCGGCATCCTCCGTCAGCTCGTCGTACTCGGCAGAGTAGGAGCTGTAGTCACCAAACATACCGGAGTATTCGCTCTTGTGCATAACGTGAATATCCTCCGGGTTCAGCCGAATGCCCACAGTTGCGCCCTCGGGCTGATGATCGGTGGTCTGGATCAGCCACTTGAAGCCCTTGAAATCCACGATAATATCGTAATTCAGGCCCTTGAAGGTCACACTGGTCACGGTGCCGGTCAGATGGCCCTCCTCCGGGGGGACAAAGTCAATGTCCTCGGGGCGGATGACCACATCTACCGGCTCATTGGGGGCGAAGCCTGCATCCAGACACTTGAAGGTCCGGCCAAAGAATTTGACCTTGTAGTCTTCCAGCATGACGCCGTCCAAAATGTTACTCTCGCCGATAAAGTCTGCCACGAAGGCGTTCTTCGGCTCGTTATAGATATCCTCAGGCTTACCGATCTGCTGGATGCGACCCTTATCCATAACCACCACGGTGTCGGACATAGAAAGGGCCTCCTCCTGGTCGTGGGTCACATAGATAAAGGTGATGCCCATAGCCTGCTGGATGCGCTTGAGCTCGTTCTGCATATCCTTGCGCAGGCGCAGATCCAGAGCTGCCAGCGGCTCGTCCAGCAGCAGTACCTTGGGCCGGTTTACCAGCGCCCGGGCAATGGCCACCCGCTGCTGCTGACCGCCGGAAAGGCTGTCGATGCGGCGGTGCTCAAAGCCCTGCAGGCCCACCACTTCCAGAATTTCATTCACCCGCTGGGCAATTTCGGCCTTGGGCAGCTTTGCCACATTCAGGCCGAAGGCAATGTTGCCAAATACATCCAGGTGGGGAAACAGAGCATACCGCTGGAACACGGTATTGATCTGCCGCTGGTAGGGCGGTACATCGTTGATGCACTTGCCGTCAAAAAGCACTCTGCCGGATGTTGGGGTCAAAAAACCGCCAATGATTCGCAGAGTGGTGGTCTTGCCGCAGCCGGAAGGACCGAGCAGTGTGAGGAATTCGTGATCGTTAAAATAGAGATTGATACCATCAAGTATCCGCTCCCCGTCGAACTCCATGGTAAGGTCCTGGAGTCTGATGAGTTCTTTGGACATTATCCTCCCCCTTTTCTTTGTCGCAGCCATCGTGAATTTGTCTGCGGTTATTGGCGGATATTTTGCTCCAACTGTGCGGTTTGTCAGCTCGAAATACATAAAGTATTCCTTCACTTCCAAACCTTCATTTGAATCAAAATCTCTCGCCGCTAATCCTTGCCAAATTCACTCCGTCTGCTTATATTTTGCATACAATTCAACATTATAGATATAACCGAAAATGTGACATTTGTCAACAATGTTTTATATCAATAGACCCCTGTAGCAAAAATTTTTGTAAAAGGTGGTTTAAGTTGCCAAAAACGGGTAATACTGGTCTACGGAGGTGCTTAAAAATGAGCAAGAAAAAATTCTCTGGCAGCATCAGCGGAAAGGGCTACTACATAGCCCTTGGGCTATGCGCTGCTGCCATCGGAATCTCCGGATTCCTCTACTACAGAAATGCCAACAAACCGACTCCCGATCCCAATGCAAACGGGGAGACCCTGGGTAATCACCAGGCGGTCATCGCCACGGGTCCCGACGGCTCTGTGATCCCCAATAACGGGGAGACGCCCCAGGCCCGTCTGCAGACCGTGTCCCCTCTGCAGGGGCAGACCCTTGCGGTGTATGCTATGGACAGCCTGACCTACAACGAGACCACCCGGGATTGGCGTGTCCACAACGGCGTGGACATTGCCGCCGAGGCCGGTAGTGAGGTCTGCGCCGCCGCAGCCGGCGAGGTCTACTCCGTCTATGAGGACGAGACCATGGGTATGACCGTGGTGATCCGTCACGCCGGCGGCTATACCACCAAGTACGCGAGTCTTGCCGAGACCGTAGCCGTCAAGCCGGGAGACACGGTGACTATGGGACAGGCCATCGGCACAGTGGGGAATACCGCGCTGATGGAAAGCGCTATCGGCGACCATCTGCATTTTGCCGTCACCTGTGACGGTGCGCCGGTGAACCCCGATACCTTCCTGGCCCAGGAATAAAAACGCTTTTTCATTTTTCCTCTTTGGAATGGGGCGCCCAATCGGGCGCCCTGCTTTTTTAAAAGGCCCCCTTGCCTAAAGGGGGCTCCGCGAAGCGGTGGGGGATTCTTTTTTGTATCCCTCCGACCTCGCTGACGCTCGGCCACCTCCCTTTAGGCAAGGGAGGCTTTGCGGGCGGCATGATAGCCGCCCTATATTTTAGTTGCAACAGGGCCTAAATTGCGTTATGATAAGAAAAAACGCACAGGGGGTATCCCTATGATCTACACAGTGACCTTGAATCCTGCAATTGATAAGACTGTCTGCATTCCCGGCTTCTGCGCCGGGGGTGTGAACCGTGTTCGATCGGTCCGGGAGGATGCCGGCGGCAAAGGCATCAATGTGTCCAAATGTCTGAAGGCGTTGGGAACGAGATCTGTAGCGGCGGTGCTCTTAGCCGGTGAAAGCGGTAAATATTTGGAAAAATTGCTGCAGCAGGAGGGCTTGGAGACCCTGACCGTGCAGACCGCCGGTCAGACCCGCACCAATTTAAAGATCGTGGACACAGCGGCGGGGGAGAACACCGACATCAACGAGCCCGGCCCCGATGTGGATGCATCCGTTTTGCAGACCCTTCTGGACAGCCTGTGTGAAAGAATCGTGCCGGGGGATATTGTGATCCTGTCCGGCAGTCTGCCTGCCGGCGCGGCCAAGGATACCTACCGCCGGTGGACGGAGAAATTCCACACCGTGGGAGCAAGGGTGATTTTGGATGCGGACGGGGAAGCTATGGCCCAGGGCGTACAAGCGGCCCCGGATACGGTCAAGCCCAATGAAACGGAGCTTGCCCGGCTGCTGGGCAGGTCCTTGGAAACAGAAGAAGCCTACCTTGCCGCCGGCAAAGAGCTGCTGGCAATGGGCATTGCCAATGTGGTCATCTCTTTGGGCAATGACGGCGCGATCTTCCTCTGGGAAGATGCTGTTTATCGGGCGGCAGGACTGTCCGTTCCCGTGCAAAGCACCGTGGGCGCGGGGGATTCCGTGGTGGCGGCCATGGCCTATGCTATGGAGAAAAACCTTCCACGGGAACAGGCCGTTGCCCTTGCCATGGCTATGGGCGCGGCTTCCGTAATGCAGTCCGGCACTCAAGCCCCGGATATGGAAACGGTAAAAACTCTTACCCAACAGGTAAAAAGCAGAATCCTTTTATAATTGTAGGGACACCCCTCCCGGGGTGTCCTTTTGCATTGCAGCGTGCTTTTTCTTGTGGTACAATAAAATAAATTCCTAAAATCTGTAAGATTTCCCCTTTGTTTTTCGTCTGTATGGGTGTAAGGAGGTAATGGTATGGAAGATACGAAAATCGTAGAACTGTTTTGGCAGCGGGACCAATCAGCAATTACGCAAACAGACCGCAAATACGGCAAATACTGCTATGCCATTGCCTACGGGATCTTAGCCTGCCGGGAGGACAGCGAGGAATGCGTCAGCGACACCTGGCACAGGGCCTGGAATGCCATCCCCCCGGAACGGCCCACCCGGCTGCAGGCTTTTTTGGGCCGCATCACCCGGAATTTAGCCCTGGACCGCTACGGCTACTACACCGCCCAGAAGCGCAACGCCCATCTGGAAACGGCTATGGACGAGTACTGGCAGTGTATCCCGGGCGGGGAAATGCCCTTGGACGATACGGTGGCGCTGAAAGAGGCAATCAACGGCTTTTTAGGAAGTCTTGATAAGCGCTCCCGGGTGATCTTCCTGCGGCGGTACTACTATGTATGCCCGGTGAAGGAAATTGCGGGCAGTATGGGCCTTACGGAGAGCTATGTCAGCGTGAGCCTGCACAGAACGAGAAACAAATTCAAGGAATATTTGCAGAAGGAGGGAATTTCTGTATGAAGAAGAAATGGTTTCGCGCCTTAGATTTGGTCAGCGAAGAATATCTTGCGGAAGCAGCCCCCGGGCAGGACAATGTCCGTAAGAAAAACGGTCGCGCGGTAAAAGCCATTTTGGCAAGCGCCGCGTGCCTTGCCCTGGTGCTTTGCAGCCTGTGGCTGTTTCTGCCCTACAACACCACACCCCCCAGCGCGGAAAAGTATGCCGAGAGCCGCTACTATCCGGTCATTGAAAAACTCAGTCAGCTGACCTGGGAAAAGCCTAAGTATAAGAACAATTTTGATAAGCTGGCTGCGAATGTTTCCGGTATCTTTAAAGCCGCAACCAAGGGCGATGTAATGATGGAAAACAATGCCCCCGGCGATGCAAATAATATCATCTATGAGGGCGTTTTTGATTCGGCGGGAACAGAAGATGGCGCAGATGATCTGGAGATCACCGACAACCAGGTGGCGGGCATCACCGAGGCCGACCGCATCAAGCGCACCGACAGGTATATTTTCTATCTGGACGAAAACATCCTGCGGGTGTACTCCATCGAGGGTCTGGAATCCAAGGAATTAAACCGTATTCCGCTGCTGAACGGCACGAAGAATTATTATGTAAACCAATGGGAGCTGTATCTGTCCGCTGACGGCAACACCGTCACTGTGATGGCCATGTACGGCAAGGAAACACCCCGGGTGTGCGTCATTTCCCTGGATGTCAGCGATGTCCACAACATCACCGAAAAGAACCGCTTAGAGATCACCGGCAGCTACCTGTCCTCCCGGGTGACCCACGGTAAGATTCTGCTGATGACCCAGTTTGTGTTCCATAAGAACACCCTGGACTTTGACGAGGAGGAGACCTTCCTGCCGCAAATTAACGGTGAATGTATGGATGTTGCCAACATCGTTATCCCTGAGCAGGCCAACAGCACCCGCTATACCGTGGTGATGAAGCTGGAGGAAAACACCCTCAATATCGAGGGCCAGGCGGCATTTTTGTCCTATTCCGAGGATGTGTATGTGTCCCACGACCATATCTATTTGGCCCATGTGTTTGCCGATGTGCAGGATGCCGGGGACGGCTATACCGTCCGCAATTCCATGACTGAGATCACCTGTCTTGCTTACAGGGACGGCTTTGAAAAGAAAGGCTCTGTGACGGTCCGGGGGTATGTGAAGGACCAGTGGAGCATGGACGAATATGCGGACATCTTCCGGGTGGTGACCACCACCAATGCTACTACTGTGCGGGAGAGCGCTTACGGTGACTATGCATCTGCGGAGATTTTGGTGACCGCTACCGGCAATTCCAATGCAAGCCTCTACTGTATCGATCTGAAGACCTTCGAAGTGGTGGCCAGCGTGGAGGATTTCGCGCCCCCCAGAGAAGAGGTCCAGTCTGTGCGGTTTGATAAGGATACCGCCTATGTCTGCACCTCTATCGAGATGTCCGACCCGGTGTTCTTCTTCGATCTGTCGGATTTGGAGAAGATCACCTATAAGGACACCGGCACCATCGAAGGCTTTTCCTCCTCTTTGGTGGACTTCGGTGACGGCTACCTGCTGGGCATTGGCCAGGAGGATTGGAGTACCTTCAAGGCAGAAATTTACACGGAAACCGAAAAGGGCGTAGAGGGCTTCTGCAGCTACACCGCCAAGGCCACCTACTCCACCGAATACAAGTCCTACTATATCGACCGGCAGAACCGGCTGCTGGGCTTAGGTCTGACCACCAACAGCGGTCGCTCCCGTTATGTGGTGCTGTACTTTGACGGCTACGATTTGATTGAAGTGGCCAATGTGGAGCTGGCCGGCAACAACAGCCACAAGCGCGGCGTGTATATTGACGGCTATATGTATATGTTTGGCCACGAGGATTTCAAGGTGGATGACCTGTCCGGCGATTCCGGGGAAAAGGCAATTGCCAAGATCGTCGATCGCACCAAGGAAGAAAATATTGCCTGCGACACGGCGCTGGAAAGGTTTTATGAGGATGACCGGTACGAATACTACTTTGGCGTTATCAAGAGCCAGTATATCAGTGTGACCTATACCGACGGCAGTACAGAGAATATTTTGTCTGCTATGGATGTCGGCCGGGTGAAAATCGCCGACCTGGACAGATTCGATATTGAATACTATACCAAAGCGAAGAAATAACCCAAACGGGCGTGCTGAAAATAGCACGCCCGTTTTGTTGTAGGGACCCCCCTCCCGGGGTGTCCGTTTTTATTTCAATACATTCCGATAACCCTTGCCGTACTGGACGCACCGGGAGACCCGGCTCAGTGTAGCGGAAGAGATATCCGTCTCGGCGATGACCTGGCTGTAGGTCTTACCCTCTAAAAGGCGCCCCGCGGCATAGATCCGTTCGGCCATTTTTTCAATCTCCTTGTGGGTGCAAAGATCCTCGAAAAGCATCCGGCAAGCTTCGGCAGAGTCAAGCCCGGCGATGATCTCGTACAACTGGGCGATCTTTTCCTGTTTCTCCATAGGTTTGTCCTCAGAATGCTTCCTGGAAGCCGTGGAGGAAGGCCCGGGTCTTCTCGCTCTTGGGATGGTCGAAGATCTCCTCCGGCGTGCCGATCTCCTCGATCACACCGTCGGCCATATAGATCACCACATCGGCCACACTCTTGGCAAATTCCATCTCGTGGGTCACCACGATCATAGTGGAATCCTCGCCCTTGAGGCCCTTAATGACCCGCAGCACCTCTCCTGTCAGCTCCGGGTCCAGGGGGGAGGTGGGTTCGTCGAAGCACAATATCTCCGGGTGCATGGCCAGCGCCCGGGCGATGGCAACCCGCTGCTGCTGACCGCCGGAAAGCTCGCAGGGATAGGCCGCGATCTTACTGGAAAGGCCTACCTGCTCCAGCAGGCGCTTGCCCAATGCGTCCAGCTCCTCGGCCGTGCCTTTTTGCAGCAGGGTAGGGGCGAGGGTAACATTTTTCAGCACGTTGTACTGGGGGAACAGATTGAAATTCTGGAACACCAGACCGAAATGCAGCCGGTTTTCCCGGATCTGATCGTCGGTGTACTTGGTGCCGGCGGCAAACAGCTGCTTGCCGTCTACGATGATCTCGCCCGCATCGGGGGTCTCCAAAAAGTTCAGACACCGCAAAAGCGTAGTCTTACCGCTGCCGGAAGAGCCGATGATAGCCAATACCTGCCCCTTCTCCAGAGAAAAGCTGACGCCTTTGAGGACCTGGACCTTGCCAAAATCCTTTTTGATATTTTTTACTTCCAATAATGCCATAGCTTAACCCCTATAGTAGTTCAGTTTCTTTTCCATCCGGCCAAAGAGCAGGGTGAGGATGCCGTTAAACAGCAGATAGAATGCGCCGGTGTAGAACAGCGGCCAAAGCAGACCCTTTTTGATGAAGGATTCACCGGCCCAGATGATCTCGTAAACGCTGATGATACGGGCCAGGGAGGTATCCTTGACCAGTGTGATTACTTCGTTGCTCATAGGGGCCATGATCCGCTTGACTACCTGGGGCAGGACGATCCGGAAGAAGATCTGACCCTTGGTCATACCCAGCACCTGGCCGGCCTCATACTGGCCCTTGGAAATGCTCTCGATACCGCCCCGATAGATCTCGGAGAAGTAGCAGGCATAGTTGATAGAGAAAGCGATGATGGTGGCGGTGAACCGGGGCATCGCCGGCAGGTCGAACAGAAGACCCGGTCCGTAAAAAATAATGATCAGCTGGAGCATCAGCGGTGTGCCCCGAATGATCCACACAAAGCATTTTACCAATGCTTTCAGCGGGGCGAATTTGCTCATAGAGCCAAAACTGACAATAAGACCCAGCGGCAAAGAGAATGCCAGGGTCAGCAAAAATACTTTCAGTGTTTCCCAGAAACCGCCCAGCAGTTCCATTGTTACGGGTATGAACATAGCGCACATCCTTGTAAACATAATGAAACCTCCTCTTTATACAGAGGAGGTCTGCAGGGGCGGTGACACGCCCCTGCAGGTGATTTGATTTGGGTAAATTACTCAGCCAGGACCAGATTGTACTTGTCGGCCAGGTCCTTCAAGGTGCCGTCTGCGATCAGCTTATCCATAAAGGTGTTGAACTTCTCGGCCAGATCGGAATCCTTACGGAAGGCAACGCCGTACAGCTCGTCGGTCAGTGCGATGCCGGCGGCCAGATCAGCGTAGTCGCTGCCCTCGCCGGTCATAGCGGAAGCCATGGTGCTGTCGATGATGCAGGCGTCAGCGGTGCCGGACTTTACCTCCAGCAGAGCAGCAGCCTGATCCTGCTTGGCAACGATCTCCTTGGGCTTGATTCCCTCTGCGGCGGATTCACCGGCAGAGCCGCTTTCAACAGCGATCACCAGCTCCTTCAGGCTGTCAGCGTCCTTGTAGTCGGCGACCTTGTCTGCCTTCATAACCACGACCTGCTTGTTCTGTACATAAGGATCGGAAACCTTAGCGTTCAGCAGGGCCTCATTGGTGATGGTCATACCGTTCCAGACAGCGTCGATGTTCTCGGTTTCCAGCTCCACGAACTTCTTGCCCCAGTCAGCGATGACGAAGAACTCAACCTCAACGCCCAGCTCCTTGGCGAACAGTCTTGCAAACTCAGCATCAAAGCCGGTCCACTCGCCGTTATCGTCCTTGTAGTCCATGGGAGCGTAGTCGGTGATACCCACGACGATCTTGCCGGCCTTCTTGATAGCAGCCAGATCGGAAGCGTCCTTCTTGCCGCAGCCTACGAAGCAGGCAGCGATCATAACCAGCGCCAGAAACAATGCGATGTACTTTTTCATGATAACATTTCCTTTCATATTGGGAGGGATTTCCCTCCGGGTTTTTATTGGATAGCTGCATTATACTTCACCAAACTAAAGTTGTAAAGTACTTTTTTATATTTTCCGCCAACTTTGGCACAATGCACAAAGGGGAGGGTAATTTATCGCTTTAGTTTGGTGAAGTATTAGCGAAAGCCACAAAATCACTTTCAAATAACACCGTAGGGCGGGGCCTTGGTCCCGCTGCAAAGGCCCCCTTGCCTAAAGGGGGCTGTCAGCCGACCAGGCTGACTGGGGGATTTTTATGCCGTTTGGCGGTGTATTGTCCTCTGGGAGAGTATCCCTCCGACCTCGCTTGCGCTCGGCCACCTCCCTTTAGGCAAGGGAGGCAAAAAATATGGGACGCACCGAAGTGCGTCCCATAAAAGATTTACTTTGCGTATTCCACAGCCTTGGTTTCCCGGATCACATTGATCTTGATCTGACCGGGGTATTCCAGCTCGGCTTCGATCTGCTTGGCAATGTCCCGGGCCAGCAGGATCATATTGTCCTCGGTGACCTCCTCGGGCTTGACCATAATGCGAACCTCACGGCCGGCCTGAATGGCAAAGGCCTTTTCCACGCCGGGATAGCTGCCGGTGAGCTCCTCCAGCTTCTGCAGACGGCGGATGTAGTTTTCCACATTCTCGCGGCGGGCGCCGGGTCTTGCGGCGGAGACCGCATCAGCGGCCTGCACCAGCACAGCGATTACCGTCTTGGGCTCTACATCACCGTGGTGGGATTCGATGGCGTTGACCACCACAGGATTTTCCTTGTACTTCCGGGCAAGATCAGCACCCAGCTGCACATGGCTGCCCTCCACCTCGTGGTCGATGGATTTGCCCAAATCGTGCAGCAGGCCTGCCCGCTTGGCCAGGGTCACATCCACGCCCAGCTCGGAGGCCATCAGACCTGCGATGTGGGCCACCTCGATGGAGTGGTTCAGCACATTCTGGCCATAGGAAGTACGGTACTTCTGGCGGCCCAGAATCTTCACAAGCTCGGGATTCAGACCGTGCACGCCGGTCTCGTAGCAGGCGCGCTCGCCCTCCTCGCGGATGGTGCGGTCCACATCCTTCTGGGCCTTCTCCACGCAGTCCTCAATGCGGGTGGGGTGGATACGGCCATCGGCGATCAGCTTTTCCAGGGCAAGTCTTGCCACCTCCCGGCGGACCGGGTCAAAGCTGCTGACGGTAATGGCTTCGGGGGTATCGTCGATGATCAGATCCACGCCGGTGATGGTCTCCAGGGTGCGGATGTTCCGGCCCTCACGACCGATGATCCGGCCCTTCATTTCATCGTTGGGCAGGGGAACAACGGATACTGTTGCCTCTGCGGCATGGTCTGCAGCGCAGCGCTGAATGGCGATGGACAGGATCTCTCTGGCCTTTTCGTCGGCCTCGTCCTTCAGCTCCTGCTCGATCTCCTTGATCTTCATAGCAGTGTCGTGACGGATGTCCTCCTCCACGGTCTTCAGCAGATGCTGCCTGGCCTGCTCCTGGGTCAGCCCGGAGAGCTTCTCCAGGGTGGCCAGGTGGGCCTTTTTTACAGCTTCGGTCTCTTCCTTGACCTTGGCGACTTCCTCTAAACGGCGGGCCATTTCTTCTTCTTTTTTCTCGAAGTTTTCGGCCTTCTTGTCCAGGGTCTCTTCCTTCTGCTGCAGACGGCGCTCCTGCTTGGTCAGCTCGGCACGCCGCTCTTTGACTTCTTTTTCGTACTCTGTGCGAGATTTATGGATCTCATCCTTGGCTTCCAGAAGCATTTCCTTCTTGCGGCTCTCACCGCTGCGGATGGCTTCGTTGATCAGACGGGTGGCTTCTGCTTCCGCAGAACCGATCTCCCGCTCGCTGACGCGCTTACGGTAGGCAACGCCTACTGCAAAGCCCACCACGGCCATAACCACTGCCGCGGCGATCAATGCGATTTCCAAAGGTCCCATAATCATTAAGCACCTCCTTTGTAGAATAGGCATCGCCAAAGGAGTGGACGCATGGGCCCCATGATGTTCAATTGGCAAAATGAATGTACCGGGGATCCCGGCAAAAAATTAAGCAAAAAAACGCACGAGGCGCAAAACGCAACTCCGGCAAATGCCGAGGTTATACTGAAACGCGGGGACAAACCTCCCCAGCGTACACCATACCGAATCTATTGTACTTGCCTTGCATCGGAATGTCAAGGGCAAATCCGGCAAACCGGAAAGAAATTCTGGAAACCGCAGCGGGATTTCGGGGGAATATCCGTTGACAAGGATTTTCAGCCGTGGTAGAATGAAGCCAATGAGTTGACAGTTGACAGTGGAGAGTGGACAGTTGTGGAACAGACGGTAGAGAACAAAAGCTTTTTGTTTGCAGTGCGGATTGTAAAATTAAGCAAGTATCTGAACACAGAAAAGAAAGAATTTACCCTTTCCAAACAGTTGCTGCGTGCCGGAACCAGCATTGGGGCCAATATTGCGGAGGCAGAGCAAGCGCAAAGCCGCGCGGATTTCATATCCAAAATGAACATTGCATTAAAAGAATCGGTGGAAACTAACTATTGGCTTCGTTTGCTGCAAGCATCGGATTACTTGTCTGAAGAAGCGTTTTCGTCGATCTACAGCGAATGCAGAGAATTGGAAAGAATGTTGACGGCGATCGTCAAGACAGCAAAACAATAACTGTCAGCTGTCCACTGTCAACTGTCAACTAAATAAATGCGGATGTGGTGGAATTGGTAGACTCGGTGGATTTAGGTTCCTCTGGCATAGCCGTGCAGGTTCGAGTCCTGTCATCCGCACCATGCGAGTAGTCATAACGGATTTCGTTATGACTACTCATTTTTATTTTCTACTCGTTTTGGCTTTTGGTGTCAAAATCCGATATTCGTTGCACCATTGGACATATTATCCTTTAATAACAATTTTCTATTGAATATAGATTTGAAAAACATAATGTGATATAATAAATAAAAAATTGAAAATGAGGGTATTTTATGTCAATACAGGAACAACTACAACAATTATTAACATCGGTCTTTCAACTGATTTTTTTGTTATTTAACCCTGTTATTTTAATACCGGCTATAATAATCATCATTGTGCTTATTAAGAAGAACAAGGAATATAAAGCCGGTGCCTACTATCAAATCACTAAACTGCCGTACAATTCGGTCAAACATGACACAGGTAGATACGGTGAATATCTTACATACAAATACCTTAAACATTTTGAATCTGACGGAGCCAAATTCCTTTTTAATGTATATATTCCCAAAAAGAATGGCGAAACCACAGAAATTGATGTTTTAATGATATGCTCAAAAGGAGTTTTTGTATTTGAAAGTAAAAACTATAGTGGTTGGATATTTGGTAGCGAAGGCCAAAAGAATTGGTATCAAACTTTACCTAAAGGCAGAGGACGGAGCCACAAAGAACATTTTTACAACCCGATAATGCAAAACCGCTCACATATTGAACACCTTAAAGCATTTCTCGGCGAGCAAGTTCCGATGAGATCAATCATCGTTTTTTCTGATAGATGCACTTTAAAAAGCATCCAAATCAAAAGCGATGACATCAGCGTAATTAACCGATATAACGTTGCTCCTATTGTTTCAACCATCTGTAGCCAGATACCTACCAGCCTGTTAAGCGAGAGTGATATTACAAACCTTTACAATAAACTTTATCCATATACCCAAGTAGATGCTACTGCAAAGGCACAACACATTGCCAACATCCATAGCAATCTAAATTCACAACCCATTAAGCAAACCAACCCGCCTGTTGCCCCTGAGATATCTACAGCTGAACAGGCCCAAACCGAAAGCATTGTATCAACTCACACGGAAGCAGTTGAAACCGAAATGGATATTGCAGATGGCACAATACCAGAACGCCAACCGGTCGAGCCGGAGAACAACCCTCTCCAGACCCTTAGGTGTCCCAAATGCAATGGTAATCTTATTTTAAGGACTGCAACCAGAGGTACAAATACTGGGAAACAGTTTTATGGTTGCTCAAATTATCCAAAATGCAAATACATACAAAGCACAGAATAACCCGCACCAAAAATCGGCAATTCTGAAATGCACCCCATTTCTTAGTACAAGTATTATATCATACTTGTCTAACAAATGGGGTGCGTTTCATTGACACGACGCCGGTGGCTTTTTCTTATTCGGTATCTGCCCGGAGCTGCAGCTGCAGGGTGGTTCGGGTGGAGGCGATGACCTCCGCCATAGTCAGCACGGCTTCATTGCCGCTGACCAGATTGCAGAAATCTGTGAGGGAATCCGCCTCGATTTTTTTCCTCCAATCCCCGGCTAAATAATAATACGCCCTTTCGTCGTTCAGAGAAAAACCAATCACACCCCTTGGGCTGATAGCCGAGGATCTCCAAAGTCATCTCCGTCAGATGGGAGGCGTAGAAATAAAAACCGCTGTACTGGCTATAGAGCATAATGGGGGCAGAAGGCGCGCCGCCGTAGATGGGCTTGCCGGAGGCCTGCACATAGGTGCACAGCTCCTAAATGGCTCTGTCGTACTTTACGGAAAAACCGCCGCACAGGGGGGACATGCTTCTCCTTAGCCAATACCACCAGCGCTTCCGCATCCGCCTGGGTGACGGTGAGCGGCTTGTTCGCGAACAAAGGAATTCCCGTCTCCCAAAAGGGTTTTGTGTAATGAGCGCCACCGCCCGGCCACCCTCTGCGGCGGTCATCACCAGTTTTTCATTGCCGCAGATCGCGGCAATGAAATTGCTGATCTGCTATTATAAAGCAGTCAAAATAAAAAGCAATACCGCCAACACCCATTATTAGCACAATATTGCCCAAAAATAACGCATTATCTGGAATTTAAGCAAACCACATGCAAAAAATGGACTTGCGAAAAAGGGGAAACTATGGTATGATAATAGGGCATAAAAAAGAAATACTGCAGTCATGGGTGTATTGGAATGGGTCAATCCCAACGGTACCAAGCCGCCGTAGACGGACGAAAAACCGCGCGCTCCATTGGTTAAAAGCTGAGAAGGAACGCGCACCACGGTGTCCGGAGTCGGAATACTTGCCCCCCTGACGGCCATTGCGGGACTCTTGGGGGCGGTCCGGCGGTGCAAAATGCTTGATCGGCTTGCGATCAGGTTTTGTTATGCTGTAAAAGTCCCCAAACGGGGACTTTTTTCTTTTATCGGAGTGTTTTATGACAGATACATTTTCCAAATATCACCCGGCGGTGAACTTTGTGTTTTTCGTTGGCGCCATCGGCTGCGGCGTGCTGTTCCAGCACCCGGCCTATCTGCTGGCGGGCATATTTACCGGCGCGGTGTACTATCTGATACTAAATGGCGCAAAGGGGGTCAAAATGCTGCTGGGAATGCTACCGCTTTTCCTGTTTCTGACAGCCATCAACCCCCTGTTCAATACCTACGGCAGCCGGGTTTTGTTCCGTCTGTTCGGCAGACCCTATACCTATGAGGCCCTCCTTTACGGCGCAGCGGTGGCGGCTATGTTCGTTGGGATGCTCCTGTGGTTCGGCTGCTACAACAAGGTGCTGACCAGCGATAAATTCACCAGCCTTTTCGGCAATCTGATCCCGGCAATTTCTCTGCTGCTTGTGATGATCTTCCGCTTAGTGCCCAATTTTATCCGCAAGGCAAAGCAGCTCGCCGGCGCAAGACGGGCCATCGGCAAGGGTGCGGGAGAAACGAAGAAGGAGAAGCTTCTGGGCGCGGCCACGGCGCTGGGGGCGCTGACCACCTGGGCGCTGGAGGGCGGCATTGTCACCGGCGACTCTATGCGCGCCCGGGGGTACGGTACAGCCAAACGCACCAGCTTTATGTGCTACCGTATGACCTTTGGGGATTGGCTTTTGCTGACGCTGATGCTTGCGTTGCTGACGCTAACAATACTGGCGGCCTGCCTGGGGCAGACGGCCGCCACCTATACCCCCGAACTGTCCATCGCCCCGGTATCCTGGGGCGTGATCCCCTACGCCGGCTATCTGCTGATCCCCATTTTATTACACGCAAAGGAGGCCCTGCAATGGCACATTTCCAGATCGAAAATCTGACCTTTTCCTACCCCGGCAGCGGGCGCAAGACCCTGGAAAATGTTTCCCTGACCGTGGAAAAAGGGGAATATGTGGTGCTGTGCGGCGCATCCGGCAGCGGCAAGACCACCCTTCTGCGGCACTTAAAGCCGGTGCTTGCCCCCTACGGGGAAAAGTCCGGCAATATCCTCTTTGACGGCAAGCCTATCGACGGGATCACTCCCACAGAGCAGGCAGTGAAGATCGGTTATGTGATGCAGGACCCTGACCGGCAGATCGTTACCGATAAGGTCTGGCACGAGCTTGCCTTCGGCTTAGAGAGCATCGGCTGCGACCAAAATACTATGCGCGCCCGTGTGGCGGAAATGGCCTGTTATTTCGGCATTGCCGACTGGTTTCACCGGGATGTGGCGATTTTGTCCGGCGGCCAGAAGCAGCTTTTAAATCTGGCATCGGTGATGGCAATGCAGCCGGAGGTGCTGATTTTGGACGAGCCCACCAGCCAGTTAGACCCCCTTGCCGCATCGGATTTTCTCAATACTGTCCGCAAGATCAATACGGAGCTTGGCACCACAGTCATCATCACCGAGCATCGGCTGGAGGATATCTTCCCCTATGCCGACCGGGCGGTGGTGATGGAGGGCGGCCGGGGCATTGCCAACGCCACCCCCCGGCGCATCGGCGCCCAGCTGTATCGGGAAAGGAATCCTATGTTTACCGCAATGCCCACCCCGGTGCGGGTGTTCTACAGCGGGGAAGGGACAGGGGATTGCCCACTGACGGTCCGGGAGGGCAGAAGCTGGCTGAGCCGTACCTGTCCTGCACCGAAAATCACTGCTTTACCGACAAAAGCCGAAGAAACCAAGGGCGCAGCCGCTCTGTCCCTGCGGGAGCTGTGGTTCCGCTATGAAAAGAACAGCCCGGATATTCTCCGGGGTGTCACCGGGGAGATTGCAGAGGGTAGTCTGCACGCCATCGTGGGCGGCAACGGCGCAGGTAAATCCACCCTGCTCAAGGCCATCTGCGGTATCTGCAAGCCCTACCGGGGCAAGGTGAAGCTGCAGGGCAAGCCCGCAATGCTCCCCCAAGACCCCTTGAGCCTGTTTGTCAAGAACACCGTCCGGGAGGACCTGGAGGAGATGTCCAATGACCGGGAGCGGATCGCGGAAATTGCCGCCCTTTGTGAAATTGACAGTCTGCTGGATTCCCACCCCTACGATCTGTCCGGCGGCGAGACCCAGCGGTGCGCCTTGGCAAAAGTTCTGCTTACCCAGCCGGATATTTTACTGCTGGACGAGCCTACCAAGGGCATTGACAGCTTCTTCAAGGAAAAGTTAGCGGGGATATTATGTAAACTTAAAGAGCAGGGGGTTACCGTTGTAACGGTGTCCCACGATGTGGAATTCTGCGCCCGCTATGCCGACCGGGTGTCTATGTTCTTTGACGGTCAGTTGCTGACCACTGATACCCCCCGGCGCTTTTTCGGCAGCAACAGCTTTTATACCACCGCTGCCAGCCGTATGAGCCGGCATCTGTTCCGCGAAGCGGTCACGGCAGAGGATGTGGCCAGCCTGTATCGGCAGAACAGGGAGGGCGGGGTATGAAAAGATCCACCCTCGCCACTTTGGGCGTGTTTCTGCTGCTGATCCCGGCCACATTGTATCTTGGCAGCAAGCTGCCCGGCCGGAGCTTTTATATCACCGCCACGCTGATCATCATCGAGCTGATGCTGCCGTTTTTTACGATGTTTGAGGGCCGCAAGCCCCAGGCAAGGGAGCTGGTGCTGGTAGCGGTGCTGTGCGCCATTGCCGTGGCAGGCCGTGTGCTGATCCCCTTTCCCAATCTCAAGGCGGCGTATGCGGTGATCATCCTTGCGGGCATTGCCTTCGGTCCGGAGACCGGCTTTATGGTGGGGGCAATCACTGCCTTTGCCAGCAATTTCTTTTACAGCCAAGGCCCTTATACCCCCTGGCAGATGATGGCCTACGGCGCCGGCGGTATGCTGGCGGGCTTTCTGTTCCGCAAGGGCCGGCTGCCCCGGGAGCCTATGGTGATGGGCGTGTTTGGCTTTTGTACGGTGATTTTTTGGATCGGTCCGCTGCTGGACTGCTCCCATGTGTTTTTAATGCTGACCAAAATCACCCCGGCGGCAGTGCTGGCGACCCTGCTTTCCGGCCTGTACGCCAATATACCGCTGGCTGTCACCACTCTGGCATTGCTGCTGCTTGCGGGAAGGCCCTTTTTGCGGATCCTGGACCGGGTCAGAACCAAATACGGCATACTTCATACAAGGTAAAAATTCCCGGCAGCCGCCCGTTGTCGGGAATTTTTCCTTTAAAAACGGGCAAAAAATCCCTATCTGCCTTGCAATGCGTCTTGCAATCGAAAATATTATGTGCTATACTGATAATGCATAAATTTGGCCCTGTGACAAGGGTCGGAAAGAGGCGTGTATGATTTACGAATACGAAAACGGTATTCCTGCCCAGGTGCTCCGGGACGCGCTGGCTAAGTCCCTGGAGGGCCGGGATCTGAAAAAAGTCCTGATCCTGCCGCCGGACTATACCAGAATGTACTCCGGTGCCGGTAAGATCACCGCGATCTATTATGAACTGCTGAAGGACACCTGCCAGGTGGATATTATGCCTGCCCTGGGCACCCATGTGCCTATGACCGAGGAGGAGTGGGTGGCATTCTTCGGTGAGGGCGTTCCCTTTGACCGGATGATCGTTCACAACTGGCGCACCGATGTGGTGAAGTTGGGCGAGGTCCCCGGCGAGTTTGTGGCCGAGGTGTCTGAGGGCCTGGTGAAGACCGGTGTGGATGTGGAGGTCAACCGCTGCATCATAGACCCCAGCTATGACCTGATCCTCTCCATTGGCCAGGTCGTCCCCCACGAGGTGGTGGGTATGGCCAACTACAGCAAGAATGTCTTCGTGGGCTGCGGCGGCTCGTCTATGATCAATTCCTCCCATATGCTGGGCGCATTTTACGGTATGGAGCGGATCATGGGTAAGGATTTCTCCCCCGTCCGCCGGGTCTTCGACTATGCCCAAGAGCATTTCCTGGCAAATGTGCCCCTGGTGTATGTGCTGACCACTACCACCAATCAGGGCGACGATGTGACCATTCACGGCCTGTATATCGGCACTGAGCGGAAAAACTTTGAAGCCGCGGTGAAGAAGAGCCAGGAAATCAACCTGACCCATATGGCCAAGCGTCTTGATAAGGTGGTTGTTTATCTTGACCCCCGGGAGTTCAAGAGTACCTGGCTGGGCAACAAGGCCATCTACCGTACCCGTATGGCCATCGCTGACGGCGGCGAGCTGATCGTGCTGGCTCCCGCTGTAGGCCACTTCGGTGAGGATGCTGAGAACGATAAACTCATCCGCAAGTACGGTTATGTGGGCCGGGAGAATGTGCTGAAATTAGTGGATGCGCCCGAAAATGAGGACCTGCGCCAGAACCTGTCCGTTGCCGCCCACCTGATCCACGGCTCTTCCGACGGCCGCTTTAAGATCACCTACTGCGCCGGCAAGCTGACAGAGGAGGAGGTCCGGGGCGCTGCCTTCAACTATGCTCCCTACGAGGAAATGGTGAAAAAGTACGATCCTGCCAAGCTCACCGACGGCTTCAACACCGTTGACGGCGAGGAGATCTTCTACATTTCCAACCCCGCTTTGGGCCTGTGGGTTTGCGATGACTGATATGAAAAAAATCGATCTACACACCCACTCTTTGCACAGCGACGGCGCCCAGTCCCCCACGGATGTGGTCCGCGCCGCGGCTGCGGCCGGCCTTGCCGCCATCGCCCTGTCTGACCACGACTGTATCACAGGCGTGCAGGAGGCAATGGACGCCGGTAAGGCGCTGGGCGTTGAGGTAATTCCGGCTGTGGAGCTGTCTGCCCAGTCGGATACGGAATTGCACATCCTGGGTTACTTCGTGGACATCAACAACAAAAAGCTGCAGGAGGCAATGGCTTATGCCTTGCAGGTCCGTGACGAACGCCAGGTGGAGGTCTGCCAAAAGCTCAATGAGCAGGGCTTTGACATCACCATGGATGAGCTGCGGGCGGAGGCCAACGGCAATGCCGTTCTCTGCCGCGCCCATTTCGCCCAGATTATGGTGCGCAAGGGCTACGCTGAATCCGTCAAGGATGCATTTAACCGGTATCTGAGCGTTGGCTGCTATGCCTATTCCAACCGGCAGGCCTTTACCGGCCCGGAGGCGGTCAGCCTGATCCGGGAGGCAGGCGGTATTGCAGTGGCTGCTCACCTGCACCTCATTAAAATGCCCGACGATCAGCTCCGGGAATATCTGAAAAGTCTGATCCCCTACGGCTTGGACGGCGTGGAGGGCTACTATACCGACTACACAGCGGATATGGTCAAGCGGTATCAGACAATGGCCAAGGAGCTGGGCTTAACGATCTCCGGCGGCACCGACTATCACGGCGCCAACAAGCCCCACATTGCCATCGGCAAGGGCAGAGGAGAGCTGGAGATCCCATACTCTGTGCTGGAGGGCCTGCGCGCCCGGCACCGGGAAATTTTCGGAAATAATTAAAATGTAATAAAAGGAGAACCACACATGAAAAAAGCTGACATTGGCCTGATCGGCCTGGCCGTTATGGGCGAAAACCTTGTTCTGAATATGGAGTCCAAGGGCTTCACCGTGGCTGTCTACAACCGTACCACCGAGAAGGTGAAGAACTTCGTCGAGGGCCGGGGCGCAGGCAAGAACATCATCGGCGCTTACTCCCTGGAGGAGCTGGTGGCAAGCATCGAAAAGCCCCGCAAGATCATGATGATGATCAAGGCAGGCGGTGCTGTGGATGCAATGATCGACGCACTGCTGCCCCTGCTGGACGATGGCGACATCATCATCGACGGCGGCAACTCCCACTTCCCCGACACCATCCGCCGTACCGAGTATGTGGAATCCAAGGGCAAGCTCTATATCGGCTGCGGTGTTTCCGGCGGCGAAGAGGGCGCTCTGAACGGTCCTTCTCTCATGCCCGGCGGCTCTCCCGCTGCCTGGGAAAGCGTCAAGCCCATCCTGCAGGCCATCTGCGCTAAGGTTGAGGACGGCTCTCCCTGCTGTGACTGGGTTGGCGAAAACGGCGCAGGCCACTTTGTGAAGATGGTCCACAACGGCATCGAGTACGGCGATATGCAGCTGATCTGCGAGGCCTATCACCTGATGAAGAATATGCTGGGTATGTCCGACGACGAAATGCACGAAGTATTCGCCGAGTGGATGAAGGGCGACCTGGACAGCTACCTGATCGAGATCACCCGTGACATCCTGGCTTACAAGGATGAGGGTGGCGAGCCCATCGTGGAGAAGATTCTGGACACTGCCGGCCAGAAGGGCACCGGTAAGTGGACCGGCATCGCTGCTCTGGACGAGGGTGTGCCTCTGACGCTGATCGGTGAGGCTGTGTTCTCCCGCTGCCTGTCCGCTATGAAGGACGAGCGTGTTGCTGCTGCCAAGGTTCTGCCCGGCGCTGCTGAGGCTGCTCCCCAGATGACCGCTGCCGAGAAGGCCCAGTGGATCGAGAATATCCGCTGCGCGTTGCTTGCCTCCAAGATCATCTCCTACGCACAGGGCTACACCCTGATGCGGGCCGCTGCCAAGACCTACGGCTGGAACCTGAACAACGGCGGCATCGCCCTGATGTGGCGCGGCGGCTGTATCATCCGCTCCGTATTCCTGGGCAAGATCAAAGAAGCTTTCGATGCCAATCACGAGCTGACCAATCTGCTGCTGGATCCCTACTTCACCAAGAAGATCGCCGAGCTGCTGCCCGGTTGGCGTAAAGTCGTTGCCCAGGGCGCTCTGACCGGTATGCCCACTCCCGCATTCTCCTCCGCCTTGGCTTACTACGACGGCTATCGTTGCGACCGGCTGCCCGCTAACCTGCTGCAGGCACAGCGTGACTTCTTCGGTGCCCATACTTATGAGCGCATCGATGCCCCCAGAGGACAGTTCTTCCACACCAACTGGACCGGCCACGGTGGCAACACCCGGGGTACACCGTACGATGTGTAAAATAACGAAAGAGAGGATTTTATTATGAAGCTTCGTGAAAATTGCAAATATGCCCTGGTAGTTCCCACCAGTATGGGTGTCCGCATCACCCCTCCCAACGGTCAGCCCGTTGCCTCCTCCAATATGTTTATGATGCAGGCAACCTCCGCAGAAACCAACGTTGCCTCCATTTCCGCTTATCTGGGTCTTCCCACCAAGGTGCT
>JAZRIT010000061.1:0-11460 GCA_045645385.1 Faecousia sp. | reverse complement strand
CCTTTTCGCCCAGGAATTCCACCTCTTCGGGGTTGTCATCCCGGCCTTCCTTGCAGTGTTCCTTAGTCCAGGCCAGAGCCTTTTGGAACTCTTCCTCGTTGTAGATGCCCTCTTCCATACGGCGGAGGATCTCTACCTCGTCCACGGACTCAACGCGCATACCGAAGTACTCCTCCAGCACGCTCTGGTCCATAATGGAGCCGGCGATACCCATGCACTGAGAGCCGATCTGCAGGTAAGACTTGCCGCGCATGGTAGCCACAGCGATGGCGGCGCGGCCGAAGCGCAGCAGCTTTTCCTTCACATCCTCGGGGATCTGGGTGACCTGGTCACGGTCCTGGACCTCGTGGCCGTAGATGCCGAAAGCAGGCAGGCCCTTCTGGGCGTGACCGGCCAGAACGGCGGCTAAGTACACTGCGCCGGGGCGCTCGGTGCCGTTGAAGCCCCAAACACCCTTGATGGTGTGGGGGTCCATATCCATGGTCTCAGAGCCGTAGCACCAGCAGGGAGTGACGGACAGGGTAATAGAAACGCCTTCCTTCCTGAACTTGTCTGCGCAGGCGGCAGTTTCGGGAACACGACCGATGCAGGAATCTGCCATAACCACCTTGACAGGCTCACCGTTGGAGTAGAACAGGTTCTCCTCGAACAGCTTCTTGGCAGCTTCTGCCATTGCCCACACAAGGGGCTCCAGGGATTCACGCATCATCTGCGGGCCGCGGCGGCCGTCAACGATGGGACGAATGCCGATCACGGGATAATCACCAACATATCTGTTTTTTGCCATTTTATTTCCTCCTGATTCTGGCCGCACAAGCGGCAGTTATTTACTTTATAAAAACGCGTGCGCGCTTTATACGATACTAAGGGGTGATCCTGCAGGTCAGCCGGGCAATACGGGGCGGGCCGTTCAAGCCGTCCAGCCGGTCCAGCAGCAGCTGGGCAGCTGTCGTGCCGATGAGATGATCCGGCTGCTGTACCACAGGCAGGGGCGGCTTCATCATAGAGCAGGTCTCCACACTGTCAAAGCCGAATACATCCACTTCCTCGGGAATATGTACCCCCCGCTCTCTGGCGGCGGTGATAAAACCGATGGTAATATCATAATTGGTAGTAAACACCGCCGTGGGCCGCTCCTTTAATTTGAGCAGCGCCTGGCAGCTGCGGTAGCCGGTGGCAAAATCGTTCTGACCGCTGAATACCAGATCGTCATTGTAATAGATCCCGGCATCGGCCAGCGCCCGGAAGTAGCCCACCATCCGCTCCTTGGCGGTGTAGACGGATTTGGGGCCTGTGATAATGGCGATGCGCTTGTGGCCCTTGGCGATCAGGCTGCTCACCGCCCGGTAGACCACCTCGGCATTATCCACCAGCACCGTGTCGATGTCCACGCCCTGGATCATACGGTCGATCTGGACGATGGGGATGCCGCAGTTGGCGGTCAGCTCCCTATACTCCTCCGCCGACAGATCCTCCGGCGCATACACCAGACCGTCGATGCCGCAGGTGAGCATAAATTTCAGATTGTCCCGCTCCATGCCGTGGTTGGCGCCGTAGCTGGAGATCAGACAGTGGTAATCCCGCTCCCGCAGCACCCGGGACATAGCCATCACCACATTGCCGTAAAAGGGCGCGGTCATATCCGGCAGGAGAACGCCCACGCTGCGGTTGCGCCGGGCCTTTAATCCCCGGGCAAAGGGGTCCACATGGTAATCCAGCGCGGCAACGGCCCGGCGGATGGCCTCAGCGTTCTCTTCGCGTACGTGTCCACCGTTTATGTACTTGGAAATGGTTGACGGCGCAACGCCGGCCATTTTTGCTACATCCTTGATGGTTGCCACTGTTTTTCCCCCTAAAATCGTCAACAAAGCGAATCGTTTCGAGCAAATTTTCGCCCTTCGCCAGTCTGTTCTTCTTTATAATATAAAAAAGTTTTTGTACTGTCAATACAATTTCTGAAAAAAATATGTTGCTTTTTTAGGCAAAGTTTATTATAATACCCTTGTAGACGCAAATCGGGGTCTATGGCAGGTAATGATGCACAAGCGAATCGTTTCGTTTTTGTGCATTATGCAAAAGCGCCGCGTTTTTTCGACGGCATTTCCCTCTGCCGCCCCCTATACATATTATATATCTACACATTCAGAATGCGGCACCCGCCCTTTCTGAGATAAACGATCTGTACGAAGAAAGGTGATGTTGGAATGGGCGAAACAATTCTGAAAATGCAAGGCATTCAGAAATATTTCTCCGGCGTGCATGCACTCAAGGGTGTGGATTTCGAGCTGAAAGCCGGCGAGGTCCACGCGCTGATGGGCGAAAACGGCGCCGGTAAATCTACATTAATTAAAGTACTCTGCGGCATCCACAAGAAAGACGGCGGCACGGTGGAATACTTCGGCAAGGAGGTCAGCTTCCATAATATTGCCGAATCCCAGGCAGCCGGCATCAGCGTGGTCCACCAGGAGCTGAATATGATGAACCACCTGACGGTGGCCCAGAACATCTTCATCGGCCGAGAGCCCAAGAAGGGCGTTATGATCGACGACAAGAAGATGATCGCCGACTCCAACGCCCTGTTTAAGAAGATCGGCGTAAAGATCGACCCTACCGTTAAATTAGGCGAGCTGACCGTTGGCAAGCAGCAAATGGTGGAGATCGCCAAGGCAATCTCCCGGGACTGTAAGCTGCTGGTGCTGGACGAACCCACCGCCGCGCTGACCCAGCCCGAGGTGGAAGAGCTGTTCAAGATCATGCGGGAGCTGAAGGAAAAGAACATCGGTATGATCTACATCTCCCACCGTATGGACGAGATCAACCGCATTTCCGACCGGGTCACCGTTATGCGTGACGGTGAATATGTTGACACCGTCAACACCGCCGATGTCACCAAGGACGACATCGTGAAGATGATGGTGGGCCGTGTGATCATGGGCGACAAAAAGGAAGCCTCCGCTGTCCCTGCCGATGCACCTGTTGTCCTGGAGGTCAAGAACCTCAACGCCGGCAAGGAGGTCAAGAATGTCAGTTTCCGGCTGCGCAGAGGCGAGATCTTAGGCTTTGCAGGCCTGATGGGCGCAGGCCGGACCGAGGTCGCCCGCGCCCTCTACGGCGCAGACCCCAAACAGGCCGGTGAGATCTACATAAACGGCAAGCTCACCAACATCAAGACCCCCGAGCAGGCGGTCAAGAACGGTATCTGCTACCTGTCCGAGGACCGGAAGCGTTACGGTCTGATGTTAGGCAAGTCCGTGGCCGAGAACTCCGCCATTGCCTCTATTGACAAGTTTATCAAGGCCGGTTGGATCGACGACAAGGAGATCGCCAAGGTCTCCGCCGAAACCAACGCATTGCTCCGCACCAAGACCCCCTCTATGGAGCAGCTGCTGAAGAACCTCTCCGGCGGCAACCAGCAGAAGGTCATCATCGCCCGGTGGCTGATGAAGGACTGCGACATCTTCATCTTTGACGAGCCTACCCGGGGTATCGACGTGGGCGCCAAGAGTGAGATGTACACCCTGATGGAAGAGCTTGCCTCCAAGGGCAAATCCGTGATTATGATCTCTTCGGAATTGGCAGAGATCCAGCGGCTCAGCGACCGGGTCATCGTGATGTGCGAGGGCCGGATCACCGGCGAGCTGGACATTGCCGACGCCACCCAGGAAGAAATTATGAAATATGCCACCATGCGTGAGTAAGGAGAACAACAGCTATGAAAATCAAAAAACCTTTTAAGCTTCAGCAGAATATCATTATGCTCTTCGCTACGGTGGTTCTGCTGGGTGCATTCAGCCTGGTAAACCCCAACCTGATCAAAGATAAGTACATGATTCTGAGTATGATCCAGAATTTTGCCCCCTACGCTGTTATGGGTCTGGGTGTTACCTTCGTTATCGCCACCGGCGGTATCGACCTGTCTCTGGGTACGGTCACCATTGCTTCGGCAGTCCTGGCCGGTAAACTGTACACCATGAATGTGATCCCCCTGTGGGCAACCATCCCCGTGATGATGGCCATCGGCACTCTGTGCGGCCTGCTGAACGGTCTGATGGTAGCAAAGCTGAAGATCCCCGCATTTATCGCTACGCTGGGCACGATGATGGTCTCCCGGGGCCTGTCCGCGCTGCTTGCCGAGGTCCCCAACATCTTCTTCCCCACCGGCACCTGGTACAACAAGACCTTCTCCAGCCTTTCCGTCGGTGATGTCAGCGCCATTCCCGTGGGTCTGTTCTGGGTGCTAGGTCTGATGCTGATCTGTATGTACCTGATGTACAAGAACAAAATCGGCCGCTACATTCTGGCCATCGGCTCCAACGAGGAGGCCACCCGCCTGTCCGGTATCAACACCGACAACTACAAGATCTTCGCCTACACCTTCGCAGGTCTGTTCTGCGGTATCGCAGCCATCTTCTACTCCGCCGCCTTCCCCACCATCTCCTGCGCTACCGGCAACGGTATGGAGCTGGACGCCATTGCAGGCGTTTACATTGGCGGTACTTCTTCCGCCGGCGGCGTTGCTTCCGTTTCCGGCTCTGTCATCGGCGCTATTCTGCTGGTGGTCATCCGCAGCGGTCTGAATATGGTGCTGGCTAAGCTGGGCGTGAGCCTGAACTCCACCTATGTGACCTATGTGCTCACCGGTATCATCGTGGTGGTCGCTATCCTGATGGATATCATCAAGACCAACAACCAGAACAAGGTCAAGATCGAAAAGGTCGAGGAGGCCAAGAAGGTCGAAGCTCCCAAGGCTTAAATTTCACAGTCATTCCCGCTGCAAAAAAAAGATTGCCACACCAGTGTGCGCACTGGTTCGCAATGACAATAATTCTTTGAATAAGTGTGAGCCGAAGGCCCACTTAGAATAAAAACAAAAATTTAAATTTAGGAGGAAACACTATGAAGAAGATCATCGCATTGGCACTGGCACTCATTATGATGCTGAGCCTGGCCGCCTGTGGCCCCAAGGATGACCCCAAGGGTGACGAAGGCAAGGCCGAAAAGACCATCGCTGTCATCGCAAAGGGCGAGTCCCACGCTTTCTGGCAGGCTGTTAAGGCCGGTGCACAGAAGGCTGCCGACGAGAAGGGCTACAAGCTGACCTTCCAGGGTCCCGCAAGTGAAGACCCCAAGGATGTTCCCAGCCAGATCACCATGGTGCAGACCGCTCTGTCCAACAATGTTGACGGCATCGTTCTGGCTACCATCGGCTCCGGCTTCGGCGAGCTGCTGACCCAGGCTTACGACAAGAATATCCCCGTTGTTACCTTCGACTCCGGCCTGAAGGCTAAGGAAGACATCACTGAGGGCAAGAACCCCATCGTTGCACACGTTGCTACCGACAACAAGGCTGCTGCCAACATCAACGGCGAAAAGCTGTTTGCTGCCATCAAGGCTGACATCGCTGCTGCCTCTGCTGACGCTCCCTACGTTGTGGGCGTGATCCAGCACGACGAGACCCAGACCGGTATTGACCGTGCTGCCGGCTTCATCGAGAAGTTCACCGCTCTGGCTGATGCCGACGAGACCACCAAGGGCAAGTACAAGATCGAGAAGGAAGTAAAGCCCGGCGACGCAAACCAGGCTTATGTTGCCGCTCTGGAAGCTCTGCATCAGAAGGGCATCAAGGCTCTGTTTATGACCAACGAGGGTGTTGTTAAGCAGGTTTACGATGCTACCAAGGCTGCCGAGGGCAAGTATGACAGCATCATCTTCTGCGGCTTCGACGCAGGCACCAAGCAGCTGACCTGGATGAAGGAGAACGGCACTCCCAAGCTGGTGGGCGCTGTTGCACAGGACTCCATCCAGATGGGTTACGAGGCTGTTCTGCAGTGCATTACCGCTGTTGAGGGCGGCAAGGCTGCAAACAAGGACATCGTTGGTACCTGGTATGACTTCTCCACCATGATGGATATGGTTCAGAAGGACCTGGCTTACACCGACTCCGACGCCGACAAGGCTACCATTCTGGGCAAATAATTCCAGATAAAGTCCATACTGTCGGCTGAAACCGACCGGCACCACTTCGGTGGTGCCGGTTTTCAGTAAATCGCCTCACAATTGAATACTGAACAGGACAAAAATCGTACTATTTAATATTGAACTGTGAAGCAAAAAGGTGTATAATAATGGGTGCGAAAGCCTTTTATTCCCTGCGCTGTGTATCGGGAGGTAATTATGATAAAAAATCTGTTGGCTTTTGACTTGGGTGCCAGCAACGGCCGGGCGATTTTGGGCCGGTTTGAC
This sequence comes from Faecousia sp., assembly GCA_045645385.1. Lineage (GTDB taxonomy): Bacteria > Bacillota > Clostridia > Oscillospirales > Oscillospiraceae > Faecousia. Next base: position 5,217 of record JAZRIT010000061.1, on the reverse strand, counting down.
GGTGAAAAAATCACCATGCAGGAGCTGCACCGCTTTGAGAACAACTACATAGAAATGAACGGCGTTTTCTACTGGGATACGCCTTACCTTTACAATCAGCTCAAGCAGGGCTTACTGGCCTTCAAGCAGGGTGATTTTGGCGAGCTTCACGGCTTTGGCATTGACACCTGGGGCGTGGATTACGGCCTGCTGGACAAAAACGGCCATCTGGCCGGTGTCCCCCGCTCCTACCGGCTGGGCGTGCAGGCAGATATTGACGCGGTCAAGGAAAAAGTGCCGGCGGATGTGCTGTACAGCCGCACCGGTATCGACACCAATCTGACCTTCAACACCGTCTATCAGCTCTACCGCCGGCTGCGGGAGGAGGATTCCGCATTGGAGATCGCAGAGACTATGCTGCTGACTCCGGATCTTTTGGGCTATTTCCTCACAGGCAGCATCGGCACGGAATACACCATCGCCACCACCACAGGTCTCTATAATCCCACCACCCGGGATTGGGATTGGGAGACCATCGACACCCTGGGCCTGCCCAGAAGGATCTTCACCAAGATCGACGCCACCGGCACTATCCGCGGCCACCTGCGGGAGGATCTGTGCCGGGAGATCGGCTTAAATCCCGCACCCTTTATCGCCGTAGGCAGTCACGATACCGCATCGGCGGTGGCCGCCATTCCCGGCAGCGGCAGCTTTGCCTTCTGCTCCTCCGGCACCTGGAGTTTATTCGGTGCGGAAATGGACAAGCCGGACCTGAGTCCGGAAGCGGCTGCGCGGAACTTCTCCAACGAGGGTACGGTCCAGGGCACATTCCGTCCCTTAAACAATATCATCGGTATGTGGATCATCCAGGAATGCCGCCGGGATTGGATCAAGGCCGGCATTCAAATGAGCTGGGACGAGATCGTCATCGATGCCCGCAACGCTGAGCCCCTGCGGTCGATCATCAACCCCGACGATCCCCGGTTCTACGCCGGCGGCAATATGGTGCAGAAGATCCGGGATTTCTGCCGCCAGACCTGCCAGCCTGTTCCCGAATCTGTGGGCCACATTGCCCGGTGCGTGTATGAATCCTTAGCGCTGAAGTACCGCAATGCCCTGGAGGGTTTGGAGGCTATGAAGGGTCAGCGGATCGATTCGCTGAACATCGTGGGCGGCCCTATTCAAAACAAGTTCCTTAACCAGCTGATCGCCGATTCTCTGGACCGGCCTGTGATCACCGGCCCTGTAGAGGGCGCGGCCATCGGAAACCTGCTGACCCAGGCAATGGCTTTGGGTGACATTCAGGATCTGGACCACCTGCGAAGAATTGTCCGCAACTCTGAAACCGTGGAGTACTGGCAGCCTAACCACACTGAAGCGTGGGAAGCTGCTTACCAGAAATTACTTACATTCTTATAATTGCAAAGGAGATGTCAGAATGAGCGTAGATATGACCAAATGGCAGGAGCTCGCCAAAAAAAACATCCATAACCGCCCCGCAGGCGAAGGCCGCCTGGCCGGCAAGATCACCGTCGTCACCGGCGCTGCCCAGGGCTTCGGCAAGGGTATTGCCGAGGAGCTGTACGCCGAGGGTGCTACCGTCATCATTGCCGATATGAACCTGCCACTGGCAGAGACTGTAGCCAAGGAAATGGGCGAGCGGGCCTGGGCCATCGCCGTGAATGTGTCCGACGAGGAAAGCTGCGCCAATATGGTCGCCCAAGTCGTTGAGAAGTTCGGCGGTCTGGACATTATGGTTGCCAACGCCGGCGTAGTCCGCTCCGGCCCTATCGCGGAGTTTGAGAAGAAGGATTTTGAGTTCGTCACCGCCATCAATTACACCGGTCTGTTCCTTACCTGCAAGTACGCAGCCATCATTATGCAGGCCCAGCACGAGGCCGACCCCACCGCTATGTTCGACATCATCGCCATGTCCTCCAAGTCCGGCCTGGTCGGTTCCAACAAGAACTTTGCCTATGCCGGCTCCAAGTTCGGCGCTGTGGGTCTGGTACAGTCCTTCGCCTTAGAGCTGTGCGCCTACAACATCAAGGGCAACGCCATCTGTCCGGGCAACTTCCTGGACGGTCCTCTGTGGTCCGACCCGGAAAAGGGCCTGTTTGTCCAGTATCTGAACGCCGGCAAGGTGCCCGGCGCCAAGACCGTGGAGGACGTCCGCCGGTTCTACGAGGCCAAGGTGCCTATGAACCGCGGCTGCCTGCCCAGCGATGTGGCCCGCGCCGTCATGTACTGCGTGGAGCAGAAGTACGAGACCGGTCAGGCCATCCCCGTCACCGGCGGTCAGGTCATGCTGAACTAAGGTCGAAGCCTATGATCGATATTGCCATTTTAAATAAGCTCAACGCCCCCACCAGGGCGGAGCGCCTGGCCAATCTGGCCGAGGTTTTAAAGACCACCACTTTCCCGCCAATGGTGGCCCAATACATCAACAACCACATCCACACCACCTATTCCTTCTCCCCCTACTCCCCCACCGCCGCGGTGTATGCCGCCCGGATGGAGGGCCTTTGCACCGCCGGTATCATCGACCACGATTCCATTTCCGGCGCGGAGGAGTTTTTGGAGGCGGCAAAGCTGGTGGATATGCCGGTGACCATCGGTATGGAGGCCCGGGTATCCATGGACGGCACCCGTTTGCAGGGCCGCCGCACCAACAACCCCGATCAGGTGGGTGTCAGCTATATGACCATTCAGTCTGTGCCCCACGATAAGATCCGGGTGCTCACCGAATTCTTCAAGCCCTACCAGGCTGCCCGTCACGCCCGCAACCGAAAGATGATCGAAAAAATCAACGGTCTGGTGGGTGTCAGCTTAGACTATGACCGGGATGTGCTGCCCCTGTCTATGGCGGCAGAAAACGGCGGTGTCACCGAGCGGCATCTGATGTATGCTTTGGCCATCGAGCTGGTGAAGCAGGTGGGCAAGGGTCAGCCGATGATCGACAAGCTGACAGGCTTGGGTATGGCGCTGTCCGAAAAGCAGAAAACTTTGCTGCTGGATACGGCCTACCCCTTCTACGAGTACGATGTGCTGGGTATGCTGAAGGGCACTTTCGTGCCGAAAATCTTCATTGATGCTACCGACGAATGCCCCAAGCTCCGGGATATGGTCAAGCTCTGCAAGGATGTGGATGCTTACCTGTGCTATGCGTACTTGGGCGATGTGGGCGACTCCGTCACCGGCGACAAGAAGGCACAGAAATTCGAGGATGATTATCTGGACGAAGTGTTTGAGTGTCTGAAGGAAGAGGGCGTCACCGCGGTGACCTATATGCCCACCCGGAACACCCCGGAGCAGCTGGAGCGTTTGCGCAAGCTGTGCGACGATTACGGTATGTTCCAGATCTCCGGCGAGGACATCAACACCCCCCGGCAGAGCTTCATCATCAAAGCAATGGAAAATCCCATGTTCCAAAATCTGATCGACGCCACCTGGAAGTTGATCGAACATGAGAAAAATACTTAAATTCATATCAGGAGGATATAGTTATGAATACAAAAGCAGTTAGACTTCACGGCAAAAACGACCTGCGGTTAGACGAAATCACCCTGCCCGAGGTTGGTCCGGACGATGTACAGGTCAAGATCATTTGCGACTCCGTTTGTATGTCCACCTACAAGGCTGCCCTGGAGGGCGAGGAGCACAAGCGCGTGCCCGACAATGTAGCCGAGAACCCCACCATTATGGGTCACGAGTTCTGCGGCGATATCGTTGCCGTGGGCGACAACTGGAAGCACAAGTACAAGGTCGGCGACAAGTTCTCCATCCAGCCCGCGCACTTCTACAAGGGCTCTCAGATGGCCCCCGGCTACTCCTACAGCTACTGCGGTGGCTCTGCCCAGTACGGCAACATTCCCATCGAGACTCTGCTTGCCGACTGCCTGCTGCCCTACAACTCCGATACTTACTTCTACGGCTCTGTTGCTGAGCCCATGAGCTGCATCATCGGCACCTTCCACGCCATGTACCACACCAAGGCCGGCTCCTATGTCCACGAGATGGGCATTGTTGAGGGCGGCAAGATGGCGCTGCTGGCCTCCGTGGGTCCCATGGGTCTGGGCGCAATCGACTACGCTCTGCACTGCGACCGCCGTCCCAGCCTGCTGGTGGTCACCGATATTGACGATGCCAGATTGGAGCGCGCCGCTTCCATCTACACCGTGGAAGAAGCCAAGCGCTGCGGCGTGGAGCTGCACTATGTGAACACCCGGATGGAAAACGCTACCGAGTACCTGCGCAGCTTAACCGGCGGCACCGGCTATGACGATGTGATCTGCTTCGCTCCCGTCAAGCCCGTTGTGGAGCAGGCTGACGACATTCTGGGCTTCGACGGCTGCCTGAACTTCTTCGCCGGCCCCACCGATTCCCAGTTCAAGGCCAACTTCAACTGGTACAATGTTCACTACCTGTACACCCACGTTGTGGGCACCTCCGGCGGCAACACCGAGGATATGAAGGAAGCCATTGAAATGATGACTGCCGGCAAGATCAACCCCGCTGCTATGATCACCCACATCGGCGGTCTGAACTCTGTGGTGGACACCGTGCTGAACCTGCCCAAAATCCCCGGCGGCAAGAAGCTGATCTACAACCACATTGACCTGCCTCTGACCGCTATCGCTGACTTTGAGGAAAAGGGCAAGACCGATCCTATGTTCGCCGAGCTGGACCGCATCTGCAAGGCCCACAACAACCTGTGGAACGCCGAAGCCGAAAAGTACCTGCTGGCCAACGCCAAGAAGAACTAAGATTTGCAAAATACAGGGCTGCTGCAGAATTTTGCAGCAGCCCTGTTTCCTATGCATTTATTATCCGCCCCTGCAAGCGAAAACAGGTGAGCCCCTACAAAAGAACCCCCGTTGGAAATTCCAACGGGGGTTAAATGCTTATCTTACTTCAGGGCAGCCTTAGCCTGCTCAACCAGAGCGGTGAAAGCAGCGGCGTCCTGGATCGCCATCTCGGACAGGCTCTTGCGGTTCATCTCGATACCGGCCTTCTTCACACCGTTCATAAAGGTGGAGTAATTCAGACCGTAGGGCTTCACAGCAGCGCTGATACGGGTGATCCACAGGCGGCGGTAGTCACGCTTCTTCAGCTTGCGGCCGACGTATGCGTAGTTACCGGACTTCATAACCTGCTGCTTGGCCATCTTAAAGTGACGGGACTTAGAACCCCAGTAACCCTTGGCCAGCTTCAGGGTAGCATTTCTTCTCTTGCGCG
>JAZRIT010000060.1:0-116616 GCA_045645385.1 Faecousia sp. | reverse complement strand
CGAGATGATCGATAACGGCAAGGCCGTGTTCTATATCGGCTTTGACCCTACTGCCGATTCTTTGCATGTTGGACACTTTATGGCGCTGTGTCTGATGAAGCGTCTGCAAATGGCCGGCAATAAGCCCATCGCCCTGATCGGCGGCGGCACAGCAATGATCGGCGACCCTTCCGGCAGAACGGATATGCGTTCTATGATGACCGCTGAGACTATCGCTCACAACTGCGAGTGCTTCAGAAAGCAGATGGAGCGGGTCATCGAGTTCGGTGAAGATAAGGCAATGATGGTCAACAATGCCGATTGGCTGATGAAGCTGAACTACATTGACTTTATCCGTGAGATCGGCGGCTGCTTCTCTGTGAACAATATGCTCCGGGCTGAGTGCTTCAAGCAGAGAATGGAAAAGGGTCTGTCCTTCCTGGAATTCAACTATATGCCTATGCAGTCCTACGACTTCTACTATCTGTACCAGAAGTATGGCTGCAATATGCAGTTCGGCGGCAATGACCAGTGGAGCAATATGCTGGGCGGCACGGAGCTGATCCGCCGCAAGCTCGGTAAGGATGCCCACGCTATGACGATCACCCTGTTGCTGAACTCTGAGGGCAAGAAGATGGGCAAGACCGCCAAGGGTGCTGTGTGGCTGGATCCCAATAAGACCTCTCCCTTTGAGTTCTATCAGTACTGGCGGAATGTGGAGGATGCCGATGTACTCAAGTGCATCCGTATGTTGACCTTCCTGCCCCTGGAGCAGATCAATGAGATGGATAGCTGGAAGGATGCCCAGCTGAACACAGCAAAGGAAATTCTCGCCTATGAGCTGACCAAGCTGGTCCATGGCCAGGAAGAGGCTGATAAGGCCCAGGCAGCAGCCAAGGCGCTGTTTGCCGGCGGGGGTGACGATGCCAATATGCCCACTACCGAAATTCCTGCTGAGCAGCTGACAGAAGGCAAGATCGGTATTCTGAATCTCATGGTAGCTTGCGGTTTGGCACCCTCCAACAAGCAGGCCCGCCAGCTTGTGGAGCAGGGCGGTGTACTGGTCAATGACGAGAAAGTCCCCAATGCGCAGTATGCCGTTACCGCAGATATGCTCCGCGACGGTGTAAAGATCCGAAAGGGCAAAAAGGTGTTCCATAAGGCTGTTTTGGCATAAAGTACAACACAAATCGTTTTTATGATCTCAATGGACAAGAGGTAAACGGACTTGGCGCCGGACAGAGCATAGATGGCTATTTAGAAATTAAAAACGTGAAATCTGAACAGTGTATGGCGTGGTTTGGAGAGATGAAAGCCTGCGTATACTTGAGTGGTATGTGCATAGGTGAAGGCTGCTTCATCGATCTGCCTGCACAGCCTGCATAATTTTTCGGGAGATGACTGCTTTTTACGGTCATCTCCTGTTTTTTGCTGGACATTTTTGAAAATTCGCTTATAATAAGAACATAACACAGAGATAGGGAGGTTTCCTTATGAAGCTGAATACCAAGCGTACTGTCTATGTAGGCTTTGCATTCTTCTTGATTTTGGCTTTCTGGCAGGCCTATGACAGCATTATTCCGTTGATATTGACCAATAAGTTTGGTATGTCCCAATTTTGGTCCGGCGCGATTATGGCGCTTGATAATATCCTTGCCTTGTTCCTGCTGCCGCTTTTTGGCACACTGTCCGACAAGTGCAGGAGCAAGAGCGGCCGCCGTACGCCTTTCATCCGTGTCGGTACCGTTGCTGCAATTGTATTGCTGGTGGCGCTGTCCTTTGCAGATATGGCGCAGCTGAAGAATATTGAGAAGGTATCGAAGGTTGACGATCCCGTTGCCCTTGGCGTGATCTATGACAGCCAGGCGGATGAGAAGATTGTCAAGCCCAATAAGGATAAAGCCACCCTTACCGAGGAGTACTTTGTCCTTTCCAAGGAAATTTCCCGTGAGGATTTTGTGAATATCAAAAGTGCTATTACTGATGAAAACAGGAAGAATGTTACCAACGCCGATTATGTGGATTATGTGGTACCTGCGCGTCAAGCTTATATTTGGCAGGTTACGCAGTGTAATCCGCAAACCCTTGTGCTCTTTGTCGGTATTTTGCTGTTGCTTCTGATCGCAATGGCCACATACCGCTCTCCTGCGGTGGCGCTGATGCCCGATGTGACGGCAAAGCCTCTGCGCAGCAAAGCCAATGCTATTATCAATCTGATGGGCTACACCGGCGGTATTTTGGTACTGGTGTTGGGCAAGGTGTTTGCCACCGATGCGCCTAAGAACGCAATGATGAGCTATGTTGGTTATTTCGGTGCAGTTGCTGCGCTGATGCTGATTGCGCTAATCGTATTTCTTGTGAAGGTCAAAGAACCTCTTTGGGCAAATGAAATGCAGGAGCAGGCGAAGCTTTTGGATACGGAGGAAGAAGCAGCCGATGCTGCCGAAAAACGAAAACTGACCAAGGGCGAAAAAATTTCCCTAATTTTGCTGCTGGCATCTGTGATTTTGTGGTACTTCGGCTACAATGCAGTGAGCAGTAAGTATAGTGTCTATGCATCCAACCGTCTTGGTAAGGACTTTAATATGACTCTGATGGTCGGTACAGGTGCAGCGATCGTATCTTTTGTCCCTGTGGGTATTCTTTCGTCTAAAATCGGCAGAAAGAAAGCGATCCTCATTGGTGTTGCTCTGCTGACGGCGGCATTTGGACTTGCTCAGTTTGTTACTGCAAAGACACCGGTTGCACTGATGATCGGCATTTTTATATTGGCCGGTGTTGCATGGGCAACGATCAATGTAAATTCCTTCCCCATGGTGGTGGAGCTTTGCTCCGACGGCGATGTGGGTAAGTATACCGGTTATTATTACACGGCCTCTATGGCAGCCCAAACACTGACGCCAATGGTTTCCGGCTATTTGATGGATAAATTGGGTATGGGCGTGCTGTTCCCGTATGCAGCGCTGTTTGTTGCCGGTTCTTTTGTAACGATGCTTTTGGTGAAGCACGGCGACAGCAAGGTGGAGGCAAAGCGGGGCTTGGATGCCTTTGATGTGGAGGATTGATTTCTAAAATGTTGATTCCCGTGATTTTAATAGTTTTCGCAGGTTTATATTTGCTGACTATTAAGGGAAGACGCGGGCATAAAGACCTGCCGGAGCTGCAGAAATGGTACTATGCCCACAGGGGATTGCACAGAGAAGGTGTTCCGGAAAACTCCCTTGCTGCCTTCGAAGCGGCTAAAAATGCCGGGTATGGCATTGAACTGGATATCCACCTGATGAAAGACGGCAATCTTGCGGTGATCCACGATGCATCGCTGAAACGAACGGCAGGTGCCGATATGCAAATTGAGGACCTCACTGCAGCTGATTTGGAGAACTACCGTCTGGAGGGAACAGAGGAGAAAATACCTTTGTTATCCGATGTACTTTCCCTTGTGAACGGGGAAGTTCCGCTGATTGTGGAACTGAAATCCGTTGTTAATAACTATGTTGCCTTGTGTGAAGCTGCCTGTAAATTGCTGGAGGATTATCCGGGACTTTACTGCATGGAATCCTTTGATCCCAGATGTATCACTTGGCTGCGGAAGAACAGAAATGAGATCCTGCGGGGTCAGCTTGCCTATAATCTGTTTCGCGTAGATGTGAAAATTCCGTCAGCAATGAAATTCTGCCTGCGGCATCACATTCTAAATGTTTTGACCCGCCCGGATTTTATTGCATATGGCTTTGCGGACCGTAAAATTCCCGGCAATTATCTGTGCAGGAAATTCTGGGAAATGCAAGGTGTCACCTGGACAATCCGCACACAGGAGGATTTTGATACGGCCTGCCGGGAAGGCTGGATTCCCATTTTTGAAAATTTCAAACCGTAAAAGGAGATCCCTTAGGGTATGGACCCCAAGGGATCTTTTCTATGCAAAGTAACGCTCCATTTGCTGCTGGTGTTCCTTTGTAAGCTTGCACAGGGGAAGTCTGCAGCCGCCGCAATCGTAGCCGATGCATTGCATCGCGGCTTTAACGGGGATGGGATTGACCTCGCAGAACAGCAGATCAATCAGCGGCAGAAATTCCTGCTGCAGCGCAGCGGCGGTTGCGTAATCACCCTGCAGCGCCGCGTTGCACATAGCTTGTGTCTCGGCGGGGTATATATTGGACAGCACAGATACGACCCCGCTGGCGCCGGAAGCAATACACGGCACGATCTGATCGTCATTTCCGGACCAAACCGAAAATTCCGGTCCGCAGGCCAGTTTGATCCGTGCAACCTTGGTTATGTCGCTGCTGGCTTCCTTGATTCCTACGATATTGGGAACTCTTGACAAACGCTGACAGACCGATACGGGGATGTCAACACCCGTCCGTGTGGGTACATTGTACAGAATGATCGGCAGGCTGACTGCATGCGCAATGGCAATATAGTGAGCGAACAACCCATCGGGCGTTGCTTTGTTGTAATAGGGCGTAACGATTAAAAGCGCGTCAGCACCGGCCTCTTCTGCGGCAACGCTCAAATTTACTGCGTGCAGGGTGGAATTTGTACCGGTACCGGCAATGACTGTACAGGCATCGCCGACATATGCCTTGCATCTGCGGAACAGTTCTGTTTTTTCGTCATCCGAAAGAGTAGGGGATTCACCGGTGGTACCGGCGATGACAACTGCGTTAATTCCGGCTTCAATCTGCCGCTTGAGTAGCTGTTCCATCATAGGATAGTTGACCTTGCCGTTCAAAAAAGGCGTAACAAGAGCCGTGCAGGCTCCCGTGAATAACGGTTTACCCATAAAACACACCTCCAATCCAATCTATGCACCTATATATGGTTTTGCGTGTTGCAAATTGGGAAATTATCGACTATAATTTACTTATTCAACACTATGGAGGGTATTTGCTTGAAGACCCACGATTTTTGGTATGATCTGCCGGAGGAGCTGATTGCCCAGACCCCGCTGGAACAGCGTGATACATCCCGACTTTTGGTGATGGACCGGAATACCGGCGCAATCACCCATAAGCATTTTTTTGATATTTTGGATTATCTGAATCCGGGTGACTGCCTCGTTATGAACGACTCCCGGGTGCTGCCTGCCCGGCTGTTAGGACACCGTCCTACAGGCGGTGCAGTGGAATTGCTGCTGCTGAAGAATCTGGGTGATAAGAAATGGGAGTGCCTGGCAAAACCCGGCAGAAAGCTACAGGAGGGCCAGGAGGTTATATTCGGTGACGGACAGTTGACCGCAACTGTTGTTCGGGTGCAGCCTGACGGGAATCGCATAGTTGAGTTCCGTTATGACGGTATATTTCTTGAGGTCTTGGAGCAGTTGGGAAAAATGCCCCTGCCGCCCTATATCAAGGCAGAACTGCAGGATCAGGAACGCTATCAGACGGTCTACTCCCGGGAGGTCGGTTCCGCCGCTGCTCCCACCGCCGGTCTGCATTTTACCGAAGAGCTTTTGAAGAGAATTCGCAATAAGGGTATCAAAACAGCGTTTGTTACATTGCATGTTGGTCTCGGTACATTCCGCCCGGTCAATGCGGAAGATATTTCGGAACACCATATGCATTCCGAGCTGTGTATGCTAAATGCCGAAACGGCTGCAATCTTAAACGAAACCAAAACTGCCGGTGGCCGGATCATTTGTGTGGGCACCACCTCCTGCAGAACGCTGGAATCCCTTGTCAATGATGACGGCAGTTTTGAAGAGAAATCCAAATGGACGGAGATTTTTATCTATCCTGGTTATCAGTTTAAGGCGATGGACGGCTTGATCACCAATTTTCACCTGCCTGAGAGCACATTGGTGATGCTGGTATCTGCCTTTGCCGGCCGTGGAAATGTGCTGTCAGCCTACGAACAAGCGGTGAAGGAACGCTACCGTTTCTTCTCATTTGGCGATGCAATGTGTATTTTATAGGAGAGAATTATGTTTGAACTGCTAAAAACTGAGGGAAAGGCTCGCCGTGGCGTGTTTACCTGTGCCCACGGCACGGTGCAGACCCCTGTATTTATGAATGTGGGCACGCAGGGTGCTATCAAGGGCGGTCTCAGCGCAAAGGATCTAAAGGACATCGGCTGTCAGGTGGAACTGAGTAATACCTACCACCTGCACCTGCGTCCCGGTGATGCGTTGGTAAGAGAATGCGGCGGTTTGCATAAATTTATGACTTGGGACGGTCCGATCCTCACCGACTCCGGCGGATTTCAGGTATTCAGCCTTGCGTCCCTGCGGAAGATCAAAGAAGAGGGCGTTACCTTTGCCTCCCACATTGACGGCCATAAGATTTTTATGGGTCCGGAGGAGAGTATGCAGATCCAGTCCAATCTCGGATCAGATATCTGCATGGCCTTTGATGAGTGCATTGAGAATCCCGCCCCCCGGGAGTATGTCAAGCAGAGTGTTGACCGTACCTATCGCTGGCTAGAGCGGTGCAAAAAAGAAAATGCTCGCCTGAACAGCCTGCCCGATACGGTAAATAAGGCGCAGATGCTTTGGGGTATCAACCAGGGTGGCACTTATGCCGACATTCGTGTGGATCATATGAAGCGGATCGCAGAACTGGAGCTGCCCGGTTACGCCATCGGCGGCTTGGCCGTTGGCGAAACCGCTGAAGAAATGTACGATATCATCGAGGCTGTCGAGCCCCATATGCCTGCGGACAAGACCCGGTATCTGATGGGCGTTGGCACACCCACCAATATTATTGAAGCAGTTGCCAGAGGTGTTGACTTTTTTGATTGCGTAATGCCGGCCCGTAACGCCCGTCACGCAAGGCTGTTTACCTGGCAGGGCGCTATCAATCTGAAAAACGCCAAGTATGCCAAGGATTTATCGCCCATTGACCCGGAGTGTGACTGCCCGGTGTGCCGCCGATATTCCAAGGCCTACATCCGCCATCTTTTTGTGGCTGAGGAGATGTTGGCAATGCGTCTTTGTGTGATGCACAACCTGTATTTCTACAATAAGCTGATGGAAAGAATCCGAAATGCCCTGGATTCGGGCACATTCAGCCAGTTCAGATGTGAATATTCGGAAAAATTAAGTCGCAGGATCTAATTTTGACTTGCATTTTATGACAGGAATGGTATAATAACCAAGGTAATAAATTGAAAAGGAGTATTTCAAATGCTGTATTTTTTAGAGGGCGCTGCTGACGCACAGCCGACCGGAGGTCTGTTTGGTATGCTGCCGATGCTGCTGATTATGATCGGCGTGTTCTATTTTATGCTGATTCGTCCGGAGAACAAGCGCAAGAAGGAGGCTGAGCAGCTTCGTTCCAATATGAAGAACGGTGACAAGATTACCACTATCGGTGGTATTATGGGTACTGTTGTTGATGTTAAGAGCGATAGCTTCGTGATCGAGACCAGCGCAGATCAGGTGCGTATTGAGTTTGCAAAATGGGCGCTGTCCACCAACGATACCGCTGCTGCTGCCGCCAAGGAAGAGGCTAAGAAGAAGCAGGAGCAGAAGGCTAAGGACAAGGCTGCCAAAAAGGCTGCCAGGAACAAGGAAGATTGATAGAAAAACTCCGAAGGAATGGATCCTTCGGAGTTTTTTATACAGTGTGATGGTTTTTTTTGAATTCATTTAGGATGCGGACAACAGTGGAGATCATCAGGATTCCCACGGCGATCGCGCCTGCAATGGCAATGGTATGCTTGCCTTGTGCGGCAAAGCCGGACATATTACCGCTCACAAAATAGTTAGTTGTGTAGTAGATACTGGCACCGGGGATCAGCGGAAAAATAGAGATGACCAGATAGGAGATTGCAGGACATTTTCGCACACGGGCCATAACTTCAGAGTAGCCGGCAGCTACCAATGCAGCCACAAAGTAGCACATAATCTCACTGCTGCCCAGGTGTGCGGTCAGACAGTATGCAGCCCAAGTGAACGTGCCGCCAAGGGCACACAGAAAGCCGCCGGAGCCGCGGATGTTGAACAGAATAAAGAATCCAACACAACCAACCATACTGGCGATAATTTGAATGAGACTACTGTGTGCAATAGCCGGTGCGTTTGTTGGATCACCAAAGATAAACAGTGAGAGCTTCCAGGCTGCGCCGGTTCCCAACGCAATTGCCGCGGCAGTCAGGAAAACCTGCACGATCCGATTGATGCCGGAATTGGTATCGCCGAAGATAATATCCCGCATGGCATTGGTAAAAAGAAGACCGGGGACCAAAATCATCAGCGTACCGATGATGACTGCGTCCGTGTTGTCAGCCAATCCAATCGTGCCGGTTAAGTACGCAACAACTGCCATTATAAAGGAATTGACGATGGTTTTAAAGAAGGGGTTTGTTTTGAAGCGTTCCAAAAAACGGTCAGACAATCCAAGCAGCGTTCCGCAAATACCGGCGCAGAATGCATCCATCAGCGTTCCGCCGAAGAAGATTGCAAAGCCGGCAGAGCCTAATATGCATCCCAGCAGAAATACCGGCAGCTTGTAGCGGAACCTGGATGCTTTTGTTTCTGACAGCCATTGCACGGCGGTTTCCAAATCCGGCTTTTCGGCGCAAATCCGACGGCTGAGAGAGTTAAATTTTTCCACAGTGTCCAAATCGTTTCCATGGAAGCCGATCCTGCGCATACGGTTATACAGCTTGCCGTCCGGGGCGCGCATACTGAGGGTCATACAGTTGGTAATGACAAAGGCCTCCGACTGTGCGCCGTAGGCAGACAGGATGCGGTTAATACTATCCTCAACGCGGAAGGTCTCAGCGCCGGCCATTGCCAGATGATAGCCGAAATCTGTGACCATATCCATCAGGGCATCGTAGTCCATTGGTGATACCTCTTTCTTTGCTGAATTGTAAGTACAGACCGCCGGAAGTTTTTTCCGGCGGTACAGGGATTATTTTCTTACGAACAGAACACCCAATGTTCCGGGGCCGCAGTGGCAGGAGATGGTGCAGCCGGCGGTGGTCCAGTAGATGTTCTCAAAATCGGCATGGGCATCGACTGCATCCTTGACTGCCTGCAGACATTCATCCGAGACCGGTGTATAGGTGACAAACAGGGTGCCTCTGTCCAGATCGTCCCGGTCGGCAATTCGGTCTTTCACATAGCTGGACAGGCATTTTGCGTAACTGCCGCGGTATTTCTTCACAACGCCCATTTTGCCGTTCTTGACCTCAATACAGGGCTTCAGATTCAGAAGATTTGCACCCAGCGCAGCAACGGTGGAGCAGCGACCGCCTTTGACCATATATCCAAGCTGGTCCAAAAGGAAGCTTGCCTCCACCTTGGGGGTGAATTCATCAAGCAATGTTTTGAGTTCCTCCATAGAGGAGCCGGTTTTAGCTAATTCGCAAGCCTTCAGCACCACAAGACCTTGGCCGGTGGAAAGGTTGCGGGAGTCGATTACCTGCACATTATTAAATTCTGCGGCGGCCAAACACGCATTCTGGTAGCTGGAGGACAGCTCAGAGCTGAGGCTGATGTGGATCACCCCATCGTAGCTATCGGCATACTTAGCAAACAGGTCAAGGTATTCACCCATACTGCCGGCAGTTGTGGTGCAAAGATCACCGCCTGCGGCAACATGAGCAAATATTTCATCGGTAGTGATGGTAACACCGTCAGTATATGCCTTATCGTCCTTGATAACAGTTAAGGGGAAAAGGGAAACATCGTTCTTCTGCAGCAATTCAGCGGACAGATCGCAGGTACTGTCAGTGGTGATCTTAATTTTCATAATAAATTTCTCCTTTATTGTGGTCAATCAACGGAATATTTGCTTGCAATTACAAATTCATTTGGTAAAATAATAGCATAATATGCGTACATTGTCAATTCTTGAGGTGTGCTTATGAAATTGAAATTTAATGTGAGCGGTATGACCTGCGCTGCCTGTTCGGCCAGAGTGGAGAAGGTCACCGGTGCGATCGATGGTGTTACGAAGGCAGAGGTCAATCTGCTATCCGGTACGTTGACCCTGGAGGCAGAGGATGAACGCGTGACCCACTCTGTGATGGATGCTGTGCAAAAAGCAGGCTACGGTATTTCCTCGGAGAAGGAGGACGGCATTTCCACGAAACAGAAGGCTGATCAGTTGAGTTCTACCGGGCAACGCATTGTGTGGTCTGCTGTTTTTTTGCTGACACTGATGTGTTTTACAATGGGCCATATGGTCGGCCTGCCTGTCCCAGCCTGGTATCACGGTACGGAAAATGCCTTGGTAGCGGCACTACTGCAGTTTATGCTGACTCTGCCGGTAGTTTATCTCAACAGAAATTATTATTTTAACGGCATCAAAACGCTGATTCACCGTGCGCCCAATATGGATTCGCTGATAGCAGTGGGTTCCGGTGCGGCGCTTGTATACGGGATCATTGCATTGGTGCGGATGGCCTATGCCATGGGTCACGACCAATGGGAGACAGTCACACTGTACAGTAAGAACCTGCATTTTGAATCTGCGGCAATGATCCTGACGCTGATCACATTGGGTAAATATCTGGAAGCCCGCGCGAAAGGAAAAACAGGGGATGCCATTGCGGCGTTAATGGATTTAGCGCCGAAAACGGCACAGGTACGCCGGGATGGCGCGGAGCTGACGATCCCCATAGAGGAAGTTCGTATCGGCGATATTGTGCAGGTGCGCTCCGGTGCGATGATCCCCGTTGACGGAACAGTGATAAAGGGTCGTGCAGCGGTGGACGAGAGCGCGTTGACCGGTGAAAGTGTGCCGGTTGAAAAATCACAGGATGATTTTGTTTCGGCAGCTACTATCAATAAGGAAGGCTATCTGGAAATCCGCACAGAGCGGGTCGGTGAGGATACCACCCTTTCCCAGATCATCCGCCTTGTGGAGCAGGCCGGCGGTTCAAAAGCGCCTATTGCCCGTTTGGCAGATAAGATCGCCGGCATCTTTGTACCGGTGGTTATGGCTATTTCCGCGGTCACATTTATCGTCTGGCTCATAAGCGGGCAATCCCTGGAATTTGCACTGAATTGCGCGATTTCCGTTCTTGTGATCTCCTGCCCCTGCGCCCTTGGACTTGCCACACCGGTGGCTATTATGGTCGCTACCGGCAGAGGTGCCGGGATGGGCGTACTGTTCAAAAATGCAGAAGCCCTTGAAAATCTTCATAGAATTGACACTGTCATTCTGGACAAGACAGGAACACTTACAAAGGGAACACCGGAGGTTACAGATATTCTGCCCGGAAATATGTCGGAAAATGCGCTTTTACAGCTTGCAGCTTCTCTGGAAAAGAATTCTGAGCACCCCTTTGCAGCGGCGATCCTGCGAAAAGCCGGTGATTTTTCGCCTTTGCAGGTGGATGATTTCCGGGTTTTGCCCGGACAGGGCGTTTTCGGTATCATAAACGGCGAACGGATTTATGGCGGTAATGGCAGACTGATGGCATCGCTGGGAATTCCTGTTCCCGACTATCCGCTGCTTACCGCTGCCGGCAAAACGCCTTTATACTTTGCATCGGAAAATACATTCTACGGCACAATTGCTGCAGCAGATGTATTAAAGGTAGACTCCAAAGACGCAGTAAAACTGCTGAAGCAGCGGCGAATCGATGTTGTGATGCTCACCGGCGACAATGCACAAACAGCCAAAGCCATTGCGGCAGAAGCCGGTGTGGACCATGTGATCTCCGATGTGCTGCCCGGCGATAAGGCGAGTGCAGTAGAATCCTTTAGAAAGGATGGCCGGAAAGTGCTGATGGTAGGCGACGGCATCAATGATGCGCCCGCTTTGGCAAAGGCGGATCTGGGTATTGCCCTAGGCGCCGGGGCGGATATTGCGGTAGAGTCGGCGGATATCGTGCTGATGAATGACTCTCTGACCGGTGTAGTTCACGCTATATCCCTTAGTAAATCCACCATTCGGAACATCAAAGAAAATCTCTTCTGGGCATTTTTCTATAATTGTCTTGGAATTCCCGTTGCGGCAGGCGTTCTGTATCCCGCCTTCGGCATTTTGCTTAGTCCGATGTTGGGTGCAGCGGCTATGAGTATGAGTTCTCTGTTTGTTGTAAGCAACGCTTTGCGTTTGCGGCTGTTCAATCCAATAAAACGGGTCAGCAATGATCCGAAACCGGTAAAGGAGAATAAAACGATGGAAACTGTTATCAAGGTTGAAGGTATGATGTGCGCTCATTGTAAGGCCAGAGTGGAATCGGTATGTAAGGGTGCTGACGGGGTCACGGATGCGTTGGTGGACCTCCAGGCGAAAAATGTGACTGTCAGCGGAAATACTGACATCGCGCAATTGAAGAGGCTGATCACTGAAGCGGGTTACGAGGTTGTCGAATAAGTCCGCTTTATTGGACTGACATACTGGTATACTAAGGCCATAAATCCTTAGGAGGTATGGTCTATGTATTCTATTTGTTATGTTCGCGGTCATATTCAAGTATATGATTACCAGGGGAAATTCCTGTTTTCCGCAGATACGGAACAGGAAGCCAGAGAGGAATTGAAGGAGTATGCAGAATCTGCGGCTTGATATTTGCTATGAAGGCACGCGCTACCGGGGTTGGCAGCGACTGTCCGGCACAGACAACACCATTCAGGAAAAGTTGGAGCGGACACTCAGCCGAATTTTGGACGAGCCCATTACGGTTTCGGCCAGTGGCAGGACCGATGCCGGTACCCACGCAAAACTGCAGGTTGTGAGCTTTCACTGCCAAAGCCGGATGCCCTGTGATGAGATTCTTTTGCAGCTGCGCCGTTATTTACCGGAGGATATTGGCATATATTCCTGTAAGAACGTGTCCCAACGCTTTCACGCCAGGTTGAATGCCAAAACCAAAACCTATACCTACCGGGTGTGGAACAGTGTGCTGCCCTGCGTTTTCGACAGGCGGTTTGTTTATGTTGATCCGAGGAAACTGGATCTTGCAGCAATGCAGCAGGCAGCAGAATTTTTACTGGGCGAACACGATTTTGCGGCTTTCTGCGCCAACAAAAATATGAAAAAATCCACTGTTCGATACATTCATACACTGTCGATCCGCCGGGAGGGGAACGAGGTCGTTTTCTCTGTTACCGGCAACGGATTTCTCCACCATATGGTGCGGATCATCGTGGGAACACTTTTGGAAGTCGGCAGAGGGGAACGAACGGTTGACAGCATCCCTGCATTGTTCTCTGCAACCCGGGCGGATTCCGGCGTGTTAGTTCCGGCCTGCGGCCTTTGTTTAACGGAGGTAACCTATTGAATATTCAGATTTTCGGAAAGAATAAGTGCTTTGATACCAAGAAAGCAGAACGGTATTTTAAGGAGCGGCGCATCAAGTATCAGATGGTTGACCTGATCCGCTACGGCCTGTCCGGCAAGGAATTCGATGCGGTGCTGCGCGGAGTTGGTGGGGTGGATAACCTGATAAACTGGGATTCTAAAAGCGATGAAGTTACACTTATGCGTTATATGGAAGATCCCGTTGCCAAAGAAGATAAGCTCTTTGATGATCCGTCCTTGATGCGAACACCTATCGTGCGAAACGGTAAGCAGGTGACTGTCGGGTATTGCCCCGAGCTATGGGAAACCTGGGAATGAAATATAGGAATTTACAAAAGCAGTCTCCGGTGTGAGACTGCTTTTGTTTGGTTTTCCTATTGCCGTATGCAAAAATTTTTGGTATAATATAACAGGAGGTAATATGATAGAGCTTCTGGATGGGTTAAACCGATTCGTTTGGGGTGTTCCGGCGCTGATTTTAATTTTAGCGGTGGGGATTTTACTCAGTATACGCACACGCTGGATCCAATTCAGATTTTTTCCTGCAGCTCTGCGTGCCTTCTTTAAACCTGAGCAAAAGACCGACGGTGTTTCACCCTACAAGGCATTGTGTACCGCTTTGGCGGCAACTGTGGGTACAGGCAACCTGGCCGGGGTGGCCGGCGCTATCGCTATCGGCGGACCCGGTGCGATCTTCTGGATGTGGGTCTGTGGGATTCTTGGTATGGCGACCAAATTTGCTGAGGCGACGCTCTCTGTGCGCTACCGTGTCCCGGACGGCAGCGGTGGCTATACCGGCGGTCCGATGTATATGGTGCTGCGGGGTATGGGCCGAAAATGGAAGAACCTTGCGGGGATCTACTGTTTTTTTGGCGTGGTTGCTGCCTTTGGCGTTGGCTCTGCCACGCAGATCAACGCTGTCCTCGGTGGTGTTAACGGTGCGATTACAGCCCTTGGCGGACAGGAATCTACGGCGGTCAACATTGCAATTGGAGTTGTGCTGGCTGTTTTAACTGTTTTGATTCTCCTGGGCGGCGCAAACCGAATTGCTGAAACGGCATCCTTTCTCGTACCCTTTGCATCGGTTTTCTATTTAGTGCTGTGCATTGGCGTGCTGTGTCTGAATGTATCAAAAATTCCCGGTGCCATCACATCCATTGTAGTTGGTGCGTTCTCTCCCAAGGCCGTTACCGGCGGTGTTATAGGTTCGGTATTTGCTTCCCTGCGGATCGGCGCGTCTCGGGGTGTGTTCACCAATGAAGCAGGAATGGGAACTGCCGGAATGGCGCATGCCTCTGCCCAGGTGGATCATCCGGTCAAGCAAGGGCTGATGGGCATTATCGAGGTGTTTGTGGACACCATTGTGATCTGTACATTGACTGCACTGGTAATTCTGTGCAGTGGGATCAGTATTCCCTACGGAAAAGACTTAGGTGTCCAAATTACCGCAGATGCTTTCTGCAATGTCTATGGCAGCTGGGTGAATGTGCCTCTGGCTGTTGCCATCTGCTGCTTTGCCTTTGCAACCGTGATCGGTTGGGGACTGTACGGTGTCCGTTGCGCGGAGTACCTGTTTGGCAGCCGGGTGTGGAAATGCTTTGCGGTCTTTCAGGGGATTTCCGTGGTTATGGGTGCAGTTTTGAGCACAGGTACAGTCTGGATGCTGTCTGAAACTGCCAACGGCCTGATGGCCATCCCGAATCTGATAATTCTGATCTGTTTATGTCCGGAACTGGTCAGATTGGTAAGTGAATACACTGAGGCCCCTAACAAGAATACGGACAATGGAGGTACTTATGAAAATATCAGACAACGCAAATCGCTGCAATCTATCCCCTATGCGGAAATTTCATCCCCTGGCGGTAAAGGCAAAAAGTGAGGGGAAATATATCTATCATTTGAATATCGGCCAGCCGGACCTGCCCACACCGAAGGAATTTTTTGATGCAACCGGCAGCTTCAGCCAGGAGACCCTAGCCTATGCGGCTTCCCCCGGAATGCCGGTTCTGATCGAAGCTATTCGCAGTTACTATGGGAAGCTGGGCGTTGCGCTGGAAGAAAGTGATATTTTTATTACCACCGGCGGCAGTGAAGCGCTGCTCTATACCTGTCTGTGCGTGTTAGATCCACAGAGCGAGGTGATCGTTCCGGAGCCGTTCTATCCCAATTACGCAACCTTTGTCAATGCCGCTGGCGGTGTGATCCGGCCTCTGCCCACCACATCGGAGGAGGGTTACCGCTATGCCAACCGTCAGCGGATTGAAAAGCTTATCAATCCAAACACCCGCGGGATATTGATTACAAACCCCGGCAATCCTACCGGTGTTGTTCTGAAGGATTCTGAAATGCGTATGATCGCTGATGTGGCTAAGGAAAATAACCTGTTTATTATCAGCGACGAGGTTTATCGGGAGTTTTGCTACGATGACAGCGGTGAGATTCCCTGCATGGGCCGGTTTGCGGATATCGACGAGAACCTTGTGATCGTGGATTCTGTTTCCAAGCGCTTTTCTTCCTGTGGTGCCCGGATCGGCTGTGTGATCACGAAAAACAAGGAACTGCAAATGGCACTTTTGAAATTTTGCCAATCCAGACTTTCCGTGGCTACCTTGGATCAGATTGGCGCGGCAGCGCTTTACAGTGTAGAAGACGGTTACATCGAGCGATCTGTTGCAGAGTACAGAGACCGCAGGGATGCGACTATAGCCGGCCTTAACAAGATCCCCGGCGTTAAGGTAGAAGTGCCTATGGGCGCTTTCTATGTGATGGCAAAGCTGCCTGTTGATGATACGGATAAGTTCCAACAATGGCTGCTGAACGAATTCGGCGACAGGGGAGAGACGGTTATGTTTGCGCCGGGTGCTTCCTTCTATGGAACGCCGGGCAGTGGCACCAATGAGATCCGGATCGCATATGTCCTGGAACGGAAGGATATGGAACGGGCAATAGAGCTGCTTGGTTTAGGCATCGCCCGCTATCGCAAGGAAGTTATGGGAATCCTATAATGAATACCCCCAACCGGTCGGTTGGGGGTGTCGTTTTATCCAATTGGTGTGGTTACCGTTTGATTTCCTGTTTTATAGGAGAGCTTCATTTGCTGACGCAGTGTTTCGCTGGTTTGGATCACTACGCCGTCCCCTGCGGACAGGACATTGGCAGCAAACACGGTGTAATTACTCGTGCGGTCACTTAGAATGACCCGGATATCCTGCACATAGCCGCTTGTTTGGGCAGCATACATATCTCCTCCGGTGCTGACTACGACCTCAGCAATGTGGGAAAACTGATCCTGCTTGTCAGTCTGGAAGGGGGCGACAGTGACGGTACCGCTGGGTGAGTTCCGGCTTTCCGGCTGATAAGCTTCGTGGAGAATGGTCTTGAGTTCTTCATAGGGGATCTCGACGGTGATCACACCGGAGGCGTAGGGTGCGATCTCATAGGGGGCAAAATAGAAGCAAAGACCCGTCTGGGTAAAATACCACGCTTCATCGGTACTGGCATCACCCTCAAATCGGTGGGTTACCGTGTTTTTGTAGTTTTCGTAGAGATAGTCGCCTTCAGCCAGCTCACCCAATCTTTCTAAGACCAGCTTACAGATATCATCTATAGAGGCGTCCTTGTGCATAATGCTGGCCAATGTCAGCACATCACCCGTCAGCATATCATAGCTGGCGGAGACGCAGGTGCGTTCCGGGTGGTTTGCGCCGCTGAAGACCACATTATTGCCGAATAGACTCAGTACCTTGTGATCGATCCGTGTGGGGCTGTAGGTGAGGTGATATACATAGGGAGTCCAGTTCTGACTGCCGTCATAGTTTGCTTTTGCCAGGTCAGCGATGGATTGTGCGGTTGCTCTTGTTGCATCGACCCGATTCAAAAAGTCCAGGATGATCTTATCTGCAATGTCCGGCTTGCTGTGCACAAGGGACATATGCTGATAGGTGTATTGAAACAGAACAGTTCCGTTTTCGGAAACCGTATCCTCTGTGACAGCCGGCACGGAAACGGCAACCAGCGATTTGTCTTCTTTGATCTGATGGGTATCTTGCGTTTCCTGTGTGGCAGTGCTGCTGCCGGTACTGCCTTGACCGTCCTGTGGCTTGTTATTCAAAAACAAGAGGCAGGCGACTAAGCATAACAGCAGAAAAACGATCAAAAGCACATAGACGAGCTTCTTCATAAATGCACCCTCCTGTGGATAATTCCTGTTCGTTATGAATACTATATCATACTTCCCGGATTTGAGCAATGATATTCTTCGCTTTTTAATCGGTCTTTCTTGACAAAACCGGTACATTAATGATAAAATATGGCTAAGTAAATATCGCTGTGAACGGAAATAGTAACAATACCAATCCTACAGAGAGTTTGGGTCATCGGCTGAAAACCCAAACGGTGTCGGTGTTGCGAATGTGCGTCCGGGAGCGAATGGATTTTTAAGTGATAAATGAGAGTGGAACCGCGGATGTATTGACCCGCCTCTTATGCCCGGCATAAGAGGCGTTATTTATTATATTGGAGGTAAATTTATGTATCTTTATAATTCCTTGACCCATAAAAAGGAACTGTTCCAGCCCAATTCTCCCGATGTGGTGAAGATGTACACCTGCGGACCGACGGTGTACCACTTTGCTCACATCGGTAATCTCCGTACCTATATTATGGAGGACGTGCTGGAAAAATCCCTGCGGTATATTGGTTATAATGTCAAGCGCGTTATGAACATCACCGATGTGGGCCATTTGGCATCCGATGCTGACACCGGCGAGGATAAAATGCTCAAGGGTGCTAAGCGGGAGAATAAATCCGTTATGGAGATCGCAAAATTCTATACGGATGCATTCTTTGCCGATTGTCAAAAGCTGAACATCAAGCGGCCGGATGTGGTAGAACCCGCTACCAATTGCATCGATGAGTACATCCATATGGTGCAGACACTGCTGGAAAAGGGAAATGCTTACCTGGCCGGTGGCAATGTCTACTTTGATACCTCTACCTTGCAAAAATATTATGTCTTCAATGACCACGACGAAGAAGATCTGAATGTGGGTGTCCGTGAGGGCGTGGAGGAGGATGCAAACAAGCGGAACAAGAACGACTTTGTTCTTTGGTTTACCAAGTCCAAGTTTGAGGACCAGGCTCTGAAATGGGATTCTCCCTGGGGCGTTGGTTATCCCGGTTGGCATATTGAGTGTTCATGCATTTCCATGAAGCATTTGGGCGAAGATATGGACATCCACGCCGGCGGTATTGACAATGCTTTCCCGCACCATACCAATGAGATCGCTCAGTCTGAAAGCTATTTGGGCCACAAGTGGTGCAATTACTGGTTCCATGTCCACCACCTGAATACCGATACCGGTAAAATGAGTAAATCCAAGGGTGAATTCCTGACTGTGAGCCTGCTGGAGCAGAAGGGGTATAATCCTATGGCATACCGCCTGTTTTGCCTGCAGAGTCATTACCGCAGAAACCTGGTGTTCTCTTGGGAGAATCTGGACAATGCTACTGTCGCCTACGATAAGCTGGTAGCTAAGATCGCGACACTGCAGGATTGCGGCGATGTGGACGAAAACGCCCTGCAGGGACTGAAGGAGCGCTTTGCAGGCGCTCTGAACGGCGATCTGAACACCTCTCTTGCCGTAACCGCCCTTTATGATGCATTGAAGGCCAAGACCACCGATGCCACCAAGATAGCAGCGATTAAGGACTTTGAGCAGGTTCTTAGCCTGAATCTACTGGAGGCTGCCGAGAAGCTCAAGAAGCAGCAAGCCGAAGAGGCTGCAGCATCCACAGACCCTGAAATCGATGCATTGGTTGCAGCCCGTACCCAGGCAAAGAAGGATAAGAATTATGCGGAGGCAGACCGCATTCGTGACGAATTAAAGGCCCGGGGTATTGAGATCATCGATACGCCCCAGGGTGCAAAATGGAGAAAAGTATGAAGCTGCTGATCCTTGACGGAAACAGTGTAATCAACAGAGCATTTTTCGGTGTAAAACCCCTTACCACCCGGGAGGGGCTTTACACCCATGCCATTTTTGGCTTTTTAAACATTTTGGAGCGGATGGAAAAGGAAGAACAACCGGAGGCGGTTTGCGTTGCGTTCGACCTGCACGGCCCCACCTTCCGACACAAAATGTACGATGGTTATAAAGCTACCCGTCATGCTATGCCGGAGGAACTGGCCCAGCAGATGCCGATTATGAAGCAGGTACTGCGTGCGATGAATATTCCCATCTATGAATGTCAGGGGTGGGAGGCTGACGATGTGATCGGTACGGTCAGCCGCATCTGCAGCAATAACGATTGGGAGTGTGTTGTAGCCACCGGCGACCGGGACAGTCTTCAGCTGATCGACAAAAATGTCCACGTAAAGCTGGTGATCTCCAAGCCTGGACAGACTACTACGACGCTCTATGATGAGGAGAAATTCCGTGAGGAATATGGCTTTGAACCGAAAAAAATTATCGATCTGAAGTCACTTATGGGTGATTCCTCCGATAACATTCCCGGCGTTGCAGGTGTTGGTCCCAAGACGGCTACAGATCTGTTGCTGCAATTTGGTTCTCTGGACGGTGTCTATGAAAATATTCAGGATCCGTCTATTCGGCCGAAACTGAGGGAAAAACTTGAAAATGATAAGGAAAATGCTTATCTTTCTTATGATCTGGCGACCATCCGCTGCAATGCGCCTATCGATTTTGAGCCGAAGTATGCAATTATTCAGCCCTATAACAAGCCAGAGCTGTATGCCTTGTTTCAAAAGCTGGAATTTGTCCGGCTGATCGATAAATATGGACTGCGGAACGCCGGCGTGATGATTGAACAGCCCCAAAAGAATATTGCAAGACTTCCGAAAGCGGATAGCATCCCGGCGGGTGAGATGACCTGCGCAGTCTTTCTGGCGTCGGACGGCACCATTGGTGTTGCCTGTGAAGACGGCGTATGCGCATTGACACCGCTGGAAGTTCAAATGGGTTTTGAGCTTCCCAAGGGTCAGCATATCTGTCACGATATGAAGATAACGATGCATACCCTTGATAGTATGGGTATCTCCTTCGACGGATTCGCTTTCGATACCGCATTGGCTGCCTATGATCTGAATCCCTCCGCATCCGATTATCCTGTGTCTAAGCTGGCAACAAATTTCTTAGGGTTGTCGGTTGATGATAATGATGCGGCTGCATGCGCCGAGGCACTGTGGCATTTGCGTCCTGTTTTGGAAGAGGAACTGAAAAAGCAGGGGATGGACAGACTATATTATGATATTGAGCTTCCTCTGTGTCCGGTGCTTTATAAGATGGAGCGGTCAGGTGTAGCCATCGATAAGGAGCAATTGCAGCAGTTTGGGCAGATGCTTACTCAACGCATTGCCGATTGTGAGAATTTGATCTTCAGCTACTCTGACGGGCCGTTTAACATCAATTCCACCAAGCAGCTGGGAGAATTGCTTTTTGAAAAGCTTGGGCTGCCACCGGTGAAAAAAACCAAGACCGGCTATTCCACCAATGCGGATGTTCTGGAGAAGCTGAAGAGCAAGCATCCGATCATTCCTGCGATTATGGATTACCGGATGCTGACCAAGCTGAATTCCACCTATGCAGAGGGTTTAATCAAAGCTATCGGCGATGATGGGAGAATTCATACTACCTTCCAGAATCTGGTAACGGCCACAGGTCGCCTTTCCTCCACAGAGCCCAACCTGCAGAATATTCCCGTGCGTACAGACTTAGGTGCGGAGATCCGGAAGATGTTTGTTCCGCAGCCGGGTTACGTGTTGGTAGATGCGGATTACAGCCAGATCGAGCTGCGGGTGCTTGCCCATATTGCGGATGATGAGGCAATGTTAAACGCCTTCCGCAGCGGTATGGATATTCATACTGCTACGGCTGAACAGGTGTTCTGCGTGCCTGCTGAACAGGTCACACCGCTACAGCGCCGTCATGCAAAGGCTGTAAATTTTGGTATTGTGTATGGTATTTCTGAATTCTCCCTGGCGGAGGATATCGGTGTCAGCCGCTATGAGGCCAAGGCGTATATTGATAGCTACCTTGCCAATTATCGGGGTGTAAAGGCCTATATGAAGCAGGTTGTTGAAGATGCGCGGCAGACGGGATATACCCAGACTCTTTACGGACGCCGGCGTTCCATCCCGGAGCTGAAGAGTTCGAATTTCAATATTCGGCAGGCCGCTGAACGCATTGCGCTGAACACACCGATCCAAGGTACGGCAGCCGATCTTATTAAGCTGGCTATGCTCCGTGTTGATCAGGCACTGTCTGAACGTTACCCGGAAGCAAGGCTTTTGCTGCAGGTCCACGATGAACTGATTATCGAGTGTCCTGAGGCCATTGCACAGCCGGTTGCGGCGTTGGTCAGTGAGGAAATGGAAAAAGTTGCGAATCTGAATGTGCCCCTTCTTGCAGAAGCAAAATTCGGATACAGTTGGTATGAGGCGAAATAAATGATTATCAGAACGATGGAGCCCAAAGATGTAAAGGCGATCGCGGCGTTGGAGGTCATCTGCTTTTCCGATCCCTGGAGTGAAAACAGCATAGCCTCCGAATTGGATAACCGATTGTCCTATTGGCTTGTTGCTGAGGAGCAGGGGGAAGTCGTAGGTTATGTTGGCTCGCAGTCTATACTGGATGGCGCAGATATGATGAATTTGGCGGTTGCGCCGGCGTTCCGGCGGCAGGGAATCGGTGAAGCGCTTGTGAATGCCTTGATTGCTCATTTGCGACAGAAGGGGATCATTGCCCTCCTGCTGGAGGTACGGGCGTCCAATGACCCTGCAATTGCTCTGTACCAAAGCTTGGGATTTGAACAGGTGGGTCGCAGACCCCGTTATTATCACAATCCCCGGGAAGATGCGCTGATTATGCGAAAGGAGCTGGCGATTTGAATATATTGGCCATTGAATCGTCTTGTGACGAAACTGCGGTTGCTATCGTAAAAGACGGCAGGGAAGTACTGACGGATTGTATTGCATCGCAGGTTGACTTGCACCGCATTTATGGCGGTGTTGTGCCGGAGATTGCTTCCAGAATGCATATTGAAGCTATCTACGGCTTGGCAGATCAGGCTTTGGAACGGGCAAATCTTAGCCGGTCGGATATTGACGCTATTGCGGTGACCTATGCTCCCGGATTGATTGGTGCGGTGCTGGTTGGCGTTAATTTTGCCAAAGCGGCAACGTTTGCACTGAACAAGCCGCTGATTCCGGTGCATCATATCCGCGGCCATATTGCTGCCAATTATATTGCTTACCCGGAATTGAAACCACCGTTTCTGTGCCTTGTGGTGTCTGGCGGGCATACGATGTTTATTGACGTACAGGACTATACCCGAATGAAAATTCTTGGCACGACCCTGGACGATGCGGCAGGGGAGTGCTTTGACAAGGTTGGTCGCGTACTGGGTATGCCGTACCCTGGCGGTGCTGCACTGGACAAGGCAGCCGCACAGGGCGATGAAACCAAATATGACCTGCCCAGAGCAAAACCCGGCGAAAATCCCTACGATATGAGCTTCTCCGGCTTGAAAACCGCCACACTGAATTTGATCCACCACGCAGAACAGGTTGGCGAAGAGGTGGATATCAACAGTCTTTGCGCTGCGTTCTGCAGTGCGGTGTCGGATACTCTGGTGCCCCGGGCAATGATGGCTTTGGAGCAGACCGGCTACAGGAAGTTAGCCGTTGCCGGCGGTGTGGCAGCCAACTCCAGAATCCGTGCAGACCTTACCGCTGCTGCTGAGAAGTTAGGTGTCGAGGTTTTTCTGCCACCTCTTTCCCTGTGTGGTGATAATGCTGCAATGATCGGTGCGCAAGGCTATTATGAATATCTCTTCGGTAACACAGCGGATATGACCCTCAACGCCTATGCTACGAAATCTATTCTGGGAGAGACGCTGTGATGTATAAAATTCATACAGTATTCGCTGTGTGTTACGGGTTAAAACCGGTCTGATACGCAAAAGTTGATTAATATATCGAATTTTCTGTAAATATCCAATATTTTGCACTTTTTTGTGGATAAGTCTGTGGAGAGTGTGTATAACTGAATGCATATATACAGATTTCGACAGGATTCGATCTGCAAAATGTGGATAACTCACGAATTATGCTAAAAATAATAAAAACAATCTCGCAACTGAATACGGAGCAGTTTTTAGCGGTTTATGAGCAGAGTATCCGCAAAAGCGGGCGGGATCTTTATCGAGATTTTTTCGAGGATCAGCAGGTCCGATTGGCGCAAGAGGATTTACTTGCTTATCTGCGGGACGATTTTTTTCGGCAAATGGATGCATTTTGCGCTGTATGGGTCGCTGATGGTGTTTACAGAAGCGCGTTGCGTGTGGAGCCATACCGGGATGGTGTCTTGCTGCACGCATTGGAGACGGCTCTGGATTCCCGTAAAATGGGCTATGCGTTCTGCCTTGTAACTGCGGTTCTGGAATATCTGAGACAAAGGAAACGGATCGCAGTGTATTCCCATATTCAAAAACGGAATTTACCGTCCATACGCCTGCACGAAAAGTGCGGTTTCCGGTTATTCTCTGATATGGCCGTTTATATTGACGGAACGGTTACGCAGAACAGCCGCACGATGATGATAAAGTTATAGAAGACCACCGGATAATTTTCCGGTGGTCTTCTCTTAGCGGTATTTATTAATAAGGTACAGGATCGCTTGGCGGTATCCGTCCAGTCCTTGGCCTTTGACGGTCATCTCACAGGCAAGACCGGCAAAGGAGATCTGCCGGAAATCCTCCCGTGCGGCCACATCCGAAATATGCACCTCAACTGCTGGGATACCGACGGATTTAAGTGCGTCCAGAATCGCCACAGAGGTATGGGTATATGCAGCGGGGTTGATGACAATGCCGTCAGTATTGCCGTATGCAGCCTGGATGCGGTCCACAAGATCACCCTCGTGATTGGATTGGAACTGTTCGATTACAATGCCGTTTTCTGCTGCGGTCTGCTCCAGCAGTTCCAGCAAATTACGGAAGCTTTGCGTTCCGTAAATGCCGGGTTCACGAATGCCCAGCATATTGATATTTGGTCCGTTAATTACCAGAATTTTCATATTTTATAACCTTTCAAAATTTCTGCAGCTGCATCCTCCGGGTGACCGTTGTTATCGATTGCACAGTCTGCAAAACAGGTGTAGAGGGGCATGCGGGCCTGCCACATTTGCTCCATTTTTCCAACCTGCGAAAGAGGTCTTCCGTCGGTTGGCAGTGCGGAAATATCCCGTTGCAGCCAATAGACCGTTCCGTTTTGGTGCAAAAGGGGATAGTTCTCTGCTCTTGTAACGCAGCCACCGCCGGTGGCGATCACAAGTCCGGAGCGCTGTCCGATCTGTTCAAGGACTGCTGTCTCCCTTTGCCGGAAACCGGCTTCGCCTTCCTTGGCGAATATATCCGGGATAGACATTCCTGCTGCGCGGACGATCTCAGCATCCGCATCCATAAACTGTTTTCCTGTAGCCTCAGCAACCAGCCGACCAACCGTCGATTTCCCGCAGCCGGGCATGCCGATCAGTACAATATTCTCCATGTGTCTTCGGAGTGTACGGTGGATCTCGTCAATTACGGAGTCGTCGATCGACTTGTCTGTAAACCACTCGGCGGCTTCCTTTGCCTGCGCGACCAGCATAGACAATCCGTTTTCCCAGAGAATCCCGTGACGTTCTGCATCTAAAATAAGTTTCGTTCTTGCTGGATTATAAACAATATCCAAAACACCCTCCAGGCTGGGAAACAGATCAAGATCCACAGGGGATACCCCTGCGTGGGGGTACATACCGACAGGTGTCGCATTTACGATAACAGCGGTATCCGCGTGCAGATGCAGATTGTTATAATTATTTACACCGCTGCGGGAAATAACGACGACATCAGCACCCAGATTTTGCAAAACAGCAACAGCTGTAACCGATGCACCGCCGCTGCCCAGCACCAAAACTTTTTTGCCAGCTACAGACAGGCCTGATTTTGCGACCATATGCTGAAAACCGAAGTAGTCGGTGTTGTGGCCGATCAATGTGCCGTCAGACCGCCTGACAACAGTGTTGACCGCCCCCAGCGCTCTCGCACACTCTGTCAGTTCGGTGCAGTAGGCGATAACATCCTTTTTGTAAGGTATGGTCACATTGATGCCCGCAAAATCTCCGTTTTTTAGAAAATCAGCAAGTTCTCCCGGCTGTTTTTCGAATAGCTCGTAGGTGTAATCTCCCAGATATTTGTGAATTTGCGGTGAGTAACTGTGGGAAAGGGTTTTACCCAATAAGCCGCAAAGCATTATACCACCTCGGTGTAGCTGCCTAAGTACTTGAATTCCTCACAAAGATCGTCCAGCTCACACATCAGCTGGACAAACTCCTCTGAATAGATGGAGGTTTCCAAATCAAAATAGAACATAAACTCAAAATCGCGGTCCGGGATCGGCCGGGATTCCAGCTTGATAACATTGATACCCAATACATACATTCTGGCAAGAACCCGGTAAAGGGCACCGGGCTTATGGGACAGGATCATCATAATGCTGGTCTTGTCAGAGCCGGGGTAGATCTCGAGATTTTTGCTGATGCATATAAAGCGCGTGCGGTTATTACCCTCATCCTGCACGGAGTCGGCAAGACTCTTAAGCCCATAGATCTCTTCACAGGTATGACTGGAGATGGCAGCCACATCCAGCCTGCCGGACTGGGCAACCATACTTGCGGCAACGGCTGTGTTCTCTACGGGGATCACCTTTACGCCGGTCAGCTGCTTCAGAAAATCACTGCACTGATTGATGGCCTGCTCATGGGAGTATATCTCCTTGATCTCAGAAAGCTTTGTCCCGGGTAATGCGATCAGATTGTGATCAATCTTCATACGGAAGGTACGCACAATGGAGAAATTGTGATGGATCATCAGGTCGTAGACCTTCTTCACAGATCCGGCTGTGGAATTCTCGATGGGAAGAATGCCATACTGACACAGGCCCTGATCAATGGCGTTGAAAATGCCGTCGAAATTCTTAAAATACATGATCATGGGTGCTTTAAACATCTTTTCACAGGCAATCTGGGAATAGGCACCCTCAACACCCTGGCAGGCGACCATAGGTGTCTGTGGGAACAGTTTATCGGTATTTTCAATCGATTTGGTGATCGTTTGGTAAAGGGGAGTCGTGACCGTGTTGTGCTTGCTTTGGTAACTTCTGCTCAGCTCAAAGAGCATCGAGTACAGGACCCGGGTATAATTTGCCATCTCCGGTCCGGCCTTTGCGGCGACATCCTTTAAGATCTCCCGTTCCCGCGCAGGAACATGGATGGGCATATTGTGGGCCTTTTTATAGTCAGCCACCTGGGCAGACAGTCCCATTCGTTTTACAAAGAGAGAGACTAGCTGGTCGTCAATCGTGTCAATTTGCTCTCTCAGATCTGTTAGTTCCATTTTGCTTCCCCCAAAAACCTGCCCGCACACAGGCATATGTCAAATATAGCAATAGCAGCTGCAGCCTCTACCACGGGAACGGCTCTGGGAACGATGCAAGGATCATGCCGTCCCTGTACAGATAAGGTCTGCTGCTCCATTCTGCTGAGACTTATCGATTGCTGATTTTTGCCGATAGAGGGTGTCGGCTTAAAGGCGGTTCTGAACACGATGGGCATACCGGTAGAGATACCGCCGAGAATTCCGCCTGCGTTGTTGGTTACAGTTTGTATTTTACCGCGATTTACGGTGTAGGGATCGTTGTTTTCACTGCCCCGGAGATCGCTTCCTGCAAAGCCGGAGCCAAATTCTACGCCCTTAACAGCCGGAATACCGTAGATGATTTGGGCCAGTTTTCCTTCAATACCGCCAAACATCGGTTCCCCCAGGCCAGCCGGCAGGCCAGTAATCGCGCATTCAATGACACCACCGACACTATCATTATCCGCTTTAGCTGCGGCGATGGCAACCTGCATTTGTTTACCTGCATTGGGATTAATTACGGGAAAATCCCCACAGATGGCACTCAGATCGGGGTTTACCCGATCCAACGGATCATCAGCTACACCGGCGATCGTGCTGATATGTGCTCCGATTCGGATGCCTCTGGTCTCCAGCCATTGTTTACACAACCCGCCGGCAATGCAGAGGGGAGCTGTCAGACGACCGGAGAAATGACCGCCGCCGGCTGCATCCTGGTAGCCGTTATATTTGATTTGGGCAGGAAAATCTGCGTGCCCGGGCCGGGGACAATCCTTTAGATTGCTGTAATCTCCGGAATGGGTGTTTGTGTTACGGATGATAGCTGCAAGCGGAGCGCCGCAGGTATAGCCATCCACGATGCCGGATAGAAATTCCGGCGTATCCGCTTCCTTTCGTGGGGTAGAATAGCTGTTTTGTCCGGGTGCACGTCGTGCCAAAAGGGTCTGCAGCTTTGCAATATCCACTGGCAAGCCAGCCGGGATCCCGTCCAGGGTCATACCGATTGCCGGACCGTGCGATTGGCCAAAAACGGACAATTTTATTATTTCACCGTAGGTGCTGCTCATATTTGCCTCCTAATTTAAGAAAGTCTTGCCAGAATGCCGGATATGATTTTGACACACATTGGGCGTCCAGTATGGTGACAGGTCCGTCGGCTACAGTTGCGGCGATGGCTGCTGCCATCGCAATTCTGTGGTCATTTGCAGCATCGATGGTACAGCTGTGATATTGGCCGGGCAGGACGGTCAGCGTGTCTTGTGTGGCTGACGCGGTGCCGCCGAGGCGGTTGATCATTTCGCACACACTGGCAACCCGGTCAGATTCCTTCAATCGAAGCCGCTCAATATTGGTAAAGACCGCACCGTTCTTTGCCGCAAACACCACGGCCATAATGGGGACAAGGTCCGGGATATCTGCTGCGGAAATACGGGGCGTTGGCGTTTCTGCACAGAAGATCTCTGCAATCGCCCTATCACCCTGGGGAGAGTCTGGATCCAAATTGGTGACCGCAACCGGATGGCCTAATGCCTTTGCTCCAAGGAAGAATGCGCCGTTGCTCCAATCGCCCTCCACTGTAACTGTTCCGGGCGAATGGAAGGGGAATGAACCGACGATTTTAAATTCATCAGCATTTACGCCAAAGGTTTTCAGAGCCAGCCGGGTCATATCCACATATGGACCGGATTCCAATTTACCTGTAACCGTAATACTGCTGGTGCCGTCAAGCAGGGGAAGGGCAAAGAGCAGCCCGGTAATAAACTGGCTGGATACACTTCCGCTGATAATGTATTTGCCGGCCTGCAATTGACCCTGCGTCTGAATCGTGTTCTTTGTCGGACGGGATAATGCGCAGCCCATTCGTTCCAGTTCCTCCCACAGTGGGGACAGGGGACGCAGAGGAAGTCTGCCGTGCATTTGAATGGTGGTCTTAACACCCAACGCACAGACAATGGGTAGAATAAACCGCAGTGTAGAGCCGCTTTCGCCGCAGTCCATAACAGCTGATTTTGGAATCCGGGAAACGGGATCGACCAGATAGCCATCTTCGGTGCGTGAAATGTGGCTGCCCAAAGCATTCAGACAACGGACTGTGGCCTCGATATCCTCATTAGACTGGGGACATTCGATAAAGGTCGGGGCGTCAGAAAAGGCGGCGCAGATCAGCAGTCTGTGAGCCTGAGATTTGGATGGAATGGCACGGATGGTTCCGCTGAGCCTACAGGGGAAAATGGTTATGTCCATATTAAAGACCTTCTTCAATAAAGGTTTCCAATTTTTCAACAGGTGTGGGTACGATGCGGCACTTGCCGATTGCCTCCGGGACGATCAGATTGACACTGCCGCCGGAACGCTTTTTGTCAGACAGCGCGCTTCGGTATAGCTGCTTGGCGGTAAAATCCGTTGAGACAGGCAATCTAAACGTTCTTAAAACAGAGATCAGTTGGGAATAGATCGCTTTGCAGCCGGCTTTTGCAACGATGGCCATACCGATGGCAACCGCCTGTCCGTGGGTGATCCTGAAATTGCTCTGTGCCTCGATTCCGTGGCCGATGGTGTGGCCAAGATTCAGCATTTGTCTTGCGCCGGTATCAAATTCATCCATGGTCACCACATTCCGTTTCAGCTCCACACAGCGGCTGACTACGGCCTCCCGGTCAAAGTCAAGACCCTTTTCGGCTAAATGCGCAAACAGGCAGGGATCGTAAAGCACACCGTATTTGATGACTTCGGCGCAGCCGTCGCAAAACACGGATTCCGGAAGGGTATCCAGTGTGTTCAGATCGCATAGAACAAGGCGAGGCTGATAGAAAGCACCTACCAAATTTTTACCTGCAGGCAGGTCAATCGCAGTCTTGCCACCTACAGAGGAATCCACCATTGCCAGCAGAGTGGTGGGCAGTTGAATGTAGTCGATTCCGCGCAGATAGGTTGCCGCGGCAAAGCCTGTCATATCTCCGGTAACGCCGCCACCCAGGGCCAACAACGCATCCGACCGGGTAATTTTGTTTTCTGCAAGAAAGTTCAAAATTTTCAAGTAAGTATCGGGATTTTTGCTGGATTCACCGGCAGGAAATACATGATTAACAACCTGATAGCCAGCCGCGGTCAGCTGGTCTGTCACAGTTTTGCCGTAAATCGGATGTACGTTGCTGTCGCTGATGACAGCAATATGACAGGTCCTGTTCAATGTCTTGTTTAGCAGCTTGCCCAGTTCATTCAGCGGACCGGCACCGATCAGCACATCATAGCTTCTGGAGGTGTTTACTGTAATGGTGTTCATCCGTCGACCTCCTCCTTGCGTTTGCGTCCCTCATCCAGGAGTGCGATCAGGGCGGCTTGATCCTCCTGCGCGATGGCATTCTTGTATCGCGTCAAGGCATTTATGTATGTATCTAATTCAAACAGCACATTGTCCTTGTTGGATAGAAGTAGTTCCGCCCACATCTGTGGGTTCAGCCAGGCAACACGGGTCAGGTCCTTATAGCTGCCTGCAGAAAAGCCGCGGTGCTGTTTGGCGGTAGGGGATTTGATAAAGGCGTTACTCAGAATGTGGGGCATCTGCGAGGTAAATGCAATCATTTTGTCGTGTTCCTCTGCCGTGGTCACGGAAAAAAAGCCGAATTTGCAGGGTTTCAGTGCGTCCTTAGCCCTCTGCAGCAGTTCCGGGTCGTCAAATTTCGACGGTACCAAGACCATCGGCGCACCTTGGAACAGATTGGACCGGCTGTATTTAAAGCCGGAATTATGAGATCCTGCCATCGGGTGACCGCCGATGAAGGTAAAGCCGTGCGCTGCGGCAATGGGAAAGCACCGGGCGCAGATGGCCTGCTTTATTCCGCAGCAGTCGATGACCAATGCAGAGCTGGAGATGGATTCGGCATGCTTCTCCAACCAATCGGCAGCCCCTTCGGCAAAAATAGCAAGCAGTAAAAGATCGCAGTTGGGGATCGT
The DNA here is from genome assembly GCA_045645385.1 of Faecousia sp. Taxonomy (GTDB): domain Bacteria; phylum Bacillota; class Clostridia; order Oscillospirales; family Oscillospiraceae; genus Faecousia. Next base: position 85,996 of record JAZRIT010000060.1, on the reverse strand, counting down.
ATCTTGATCCAATACTCCGTCCACAACGCCTGCCAGCTGGGCAAAGGAAACGATTGACTCGTCGCTGTCACAGGCGTAGACGGTATGTCCTGTTTTGGCATACGCACGGGCCAGAGAGCCACCGATCAGCCCCAGACCCAATATACCTACATTCATTGCAGTACCTCTCTGATCTTTGTTACCTGCTGGTTCAGCCCATGGAATTGCTGGGGTGTCAGGGACTGCGCGCCGTCGCACAGGGCGCAGGCGGGGTTGTTATGCACCTCCACCATAATGCCGTCAGCGCCCGCAGCAGTGGCAGCCACTGCCATAGAGGGCACAAGGGCAGAGCGACCGGTTGCGTGGCTGGGATCTACCACTACCGGCAGATGGGTCATTTCGTGCAGGACAGGAATGGCGGAAATATCGAGGGTGTTCCTGGTGTATGTTTCAAATGTGCGGATACCCCGCTCACACAGGATGATATTCTCGTTGCCCTCGCTCATAATGTACTCAGCGCTCATCAGCAGCTCCTGCAGGGTGTTTGCAAGACCTCGCTTCAGAAGGATCGGCTTTCTTGTTTTGCCCAATTCCTGCAGCAGGTCAAAATTCTGCATATTTCTGGCACCGACCTGGATAATGTCAACATCTTCGAACAGGTCCAGGGATCGGATGTTCATGATCTCGGTAATGATCGGAAGACCGGTTGCCATTTTGGCCTCCAGCAGCAGTTTAATGCCGGTGTCTTTTAATCCCTGAAATGCGTAAGGAGATGTTCTGGGCTTGAAAGCGCCGCCACGCAAAATATTTGCGCCGCAGGTCTTCACAGCCTGTGCCACCTCAATGATCTGCTCTTCACTCTCCACAGAGCATGGGCCGGCGATCATAGCAAAATTGCCGCCGCCGATCTTAACGCCGCTGCAGTCGATCACACTGTCAATCGGATGGAATTTTCTGTTTGCCTGCTTGTAGGGTTCGGAAACACGCTTAACGGTTTCAACAATCTCAAGACTCTTCAGAAGATCAATATCCACACGACTGGTATCACCAACCAGTCCAAAGACCAAAAACTCCTTACCTTGGGATACGTGGACATCAAGCCCCATATTTTTAAGCCAATTCATCAAATGTTCTGCCTGCTGAGGGGTGGTTCCGTTCTTTAATACAGCAATCATGATTTTCATCTCCAAAATAAAACACCGCACAGTAGCGAAACTGTGCGGCGTTTGATAATACAAAGATAATGGAAATATTTGCAGCACAAATCGCTATTACTTTTTGTTCATAAAAAAGTAATAGTAGCCAAAGTAAAACTGTGCAGCTTTTCCAGTGATGACCATAACAGGCCTCCGAAACTAAATATATAAGTAATATAACACGCTTGCGGTCAATTTTCAAGAGCAAAATTTAAAATAATCTGCGTATTTTGCAAAAAAAGCAGAGAACACAGACTGCGTGCTCTCTGCTTATTATGTCACTTGACGGTAAAGGGCTGCTCGTGGACCAACATACCGTTAAAGTACACATCCAAAGTGTACTCACCGACTGTGCCGGGCATGGCGGGAGCATTCAGCTTGCAGTATGTTAAAGGCCACATTTTCTTCCAGGTGTTAACTTGCACACCACTGTGGATAATAACACCATCATTATTGCGGGTGACAAACATAATCGTTACATCTTCATCAGGTGCATTATACAGTTTATCGAACCGCACAAGGAAGGATGCATATTCACCAATTGTAAAGTCCGTCCTGTAGTCGCCTGCATTCAGGTCAAAACGCCCCCAGCCCGGGTGATTGGGTGTTTTAACCATAGTAAATTCCAAGTCTGACGGCTTGGCTGTAAAATTAGCAAATTCCTTTGTAAATGCCACAGGCTGACCGGTCTTTATCACGTTTTCGGATCCCAGTAACACATTACCCTTAATATCCTCAAGCTGCACCTTATAGACAGCATTGGGGATGACAGGTGCAATGGTAACAGTATTGGTGCTGCAGGGAACAGTTTCGACATTGTCGATACCGACTACACTGTAATGAAGCAACCAGCCGCTCTCGGGGATACTCTCGTTCATAACCCAGGAGAAAACCAACTTCGTGGGATCGGAAGAGTCGATCGTAAAGTTTTCGGCGGTAATCGAGTTGGGAGGAACGGTGGCAGACTGACCGACGCTCATACCTGCCGCTTTCACCTCGATTGTATAACCTGCAGTGTGGTCCAGATCCGCAAAGGAAGCGGTTGTCTCTGTTGTGATTATTGTCTTATTGTAGGTATCATTGAAGCAATGTACAGACCAATTGGTGACAACATCATCCTCCGGTGCATCCCATGCAACAGACAGCGTGCTGTTAACGCAACTGGTAGCGCGCAGATTTTGGGCCGTTATGAGTCTCCGGGGCGTGAAGGTGATCTCAGACTGTCCTGCCACATATAGATCACCGTCGGGGATCAGGCGGAATGTATATTCCTTACCGACAGACAGCCCGGTGATTGTAACCATATGGGATGTAAAGGAAGCAGTTTTTTCTTCCTCTCCCTCTGCAAAGTAAAGGACAGACCAATTATCGATATTGGGTCCTTCAACGGTAAAGCTTAATATCGCACTGTCATCGGTGGTACCGGTAACAGCATCGAATTGAACAACATTGGATTGGATCGGCGTGGAGTAGGCAGACTTTGCGTTTCCGGTAAGCCGATGGAAGCCTTTCGCTGTCACCTTAACAGTGTATGCAGTGTTGGGTACCAGTCCTGTAAAATGCGCTTTTCCGTCAATAACCGGGGCAGGGATCTTATTTCCGTAGGTATCGGAGCAAATAACAGTCAGCAGTGACTCGTCGATCTCGGTTCGGATATGAACGGTCAGTGTATCCATATTGCCATCCAAGGAAACAAGCTCAACGGGCAGCAGATAATAGTGCTTAATGAAGAAAAATCCGCCAACTAGCAGGGCAAGAAGCACAACGGCAATGATCGCATTGCGCATCCAATGACGCTTTACCGGGGGTGATGTAAGGGCATCGTCTGTTTCGTCATCGGTTATGTTCACTGAATCTTCTATCTCTGAATTATCTTCGTCAACCATCTCGGATTCTTCGTCAGCTTCGGCTTCGTCGGAAGTTGTCTCCGACTCCGCTACAACCGGTTCCGGTTCAGGAATATCCAGATGGTCCGGGACGATCACCGGCTCAGGAACATCCAAAGATGCAAGATCGTCCGCCTGGTTGAGCATCTCGGATACTTCTTCGGTTAAAACAGCATCCTGTGCATCCGCTAACGCCTCATTTGCTTCAAGGCAGTTATCATCTTCGGATCCGAGCTCTTCGTCGAAGGCGATCGGTATGGCAGTAGAGGTTGATTCACTGTTCGATTCCTGCGTTATTTCGGTGTCAGTTTCTTCTTCTGATTCCGACGGTATTTCTTCTTCAAAATCCTCCTGCACGGGTTCGTCAGCGGCCTCTGCCTGCAGCACATCCACCTCGGCATCATCTACTTCGATAGCAGTGCTTGCAGAATGGGCAGCATCGACACAGGGAATGATTGCAACATCCTCTTCAGCAACCTCCGGTGTAACCTCGTCTGCCTGTTCCTGCAATTGCTGTTCCGCCTCTGTTTTTTGCGTGGGCATCGGCACGATGGGTGTATCCACAGCGCCGTTTCTCTGCATATAGCTGATGATCGCCTGGCCCATCTGTGTGGGGTCCTGCCATCTGTCTTCGGGATTGGCTGCACATGCCTTGAGAATGATCTCGCTCATTTCATAGTCGGCATACAGGGGCGCGGGCAGTTGGTCACCGGGATGGACGTCGACATTAAAGGGTAGCTCGCCGTTGTTGTAAGTCTGATACAGAATCAGACCCGCAGCGTATACGTCCATTGTGGTGTTTAAGGCGGAGAAAGCGTCCCGGATCTCCGGAGGTGTATATGTACTGATGTATTTTTCCGGAATGGATGCGTATTTCAGGGAGTCCAGACGCATAAAGCCAAGATCTCCGATGCGAAACAGCCGCTGATCCGTGACAAATACATTGCTGGGCTTCAGGTCCACATAAAGGTAGCCTAAACGGCGGCAAACAGAAAGCGCAGCGCACAGATCCAGGCCAAGATTCAGCGCATCAAGGTGGGTAAAGCTGTGGCGCTTAAAGTGCTTCTGCAGCGTTCTTTTGTAGGTACTTAAAAGGTAAATATCAAAGCCGTCGCCGGATTCCATGGGCTCGAGCTGGCAGGCGTTGTAAGCAATGAAGCCCTCCAGTTCAGTCAGCTTTTCCAGGGTGTCGATCTCGGCTAACACACCGTTGGCTATATCCTTAAAATATGCAAGGGCAGATTCCCGGCTGGGGTACGCACCGGTCAGCAGCAATGCATCCAGCTGTGTCGGCGTGGCCGGGACGGAAATGACCTTTACGATATACCTGTCACCGGTTGCGTTCTCAATGGCGGGATAGCAACTGACACCGTGGTGCTCACTCATTGCACCGCCCATAATAAAATCATCCAGCATTGGCGAAATCATCTTTGGATCCGACATAGTTATCGCCTCCTTTTACATCTATTTTATATCATAAAATAAAATTCTAAAAAAAGCAACAGATTTATAGTTGTTTTATTCTGCAAAAAATGTTATAATGATTCTGCAAGCATTTTGCAGGCATCCCTGCTGACAAGGAGGAAACAGAATGAGCAAAATTATTTGTGATATTTGCGGAACATCTTACCCGGAAACTGCCAAGCAGTGTCCTATTTGTGGCTGCGTCCGTCCCGGCGATGTTCAGCGTGTAACCAACGAAGTTAAGAGCGACGGTAATGTTTCTACCGGCTATACCCATGTAAAGGGCGGGCACTTCAGCAAAGGCAATGTAAAAAAACGCACAAAGGATGCGAGCAAAGCGCCCTCTGTGAAAAAGAACGATCCTCCCGAATATAGCGGTCAGGACAGAGAGAGCCGCGGGCTTGTGATCGTAGCGATCATTCTTCTGCTTGCGGTGATCGGTGTTGTGATCTATATCGCAGTGCGTTTCTTTGGCCCGATCTCGAATCCCAACGATGGCACATTACCTTCCGGAAATGTTCAGAATATTGCCTGTACGGATATTATCCTCGACACCGATACGCTGACTTTTGATGAGGCCGGTGAAGTGTTGCTGCTAAATGTGAGTGTGCAGCCGAAGAACACATCTGATCTGATCAGCTACCGTTCTGAGGATACATCCGTTGTGACTGTAAATAGTGTTGGCAAGGTCACTGTTGTGGGTGAGGGTACCACCAATATTGTCATTACCTGCGGCAAAATCACGAAAACGTGTGTTGTTACTGTTCAGTATCCTGAGGATTCCACGGGAGTTGACGGTACGGAAGATACCTCTGCATTGGATCCCACCGGTGAGAGTGTAAACACCACCGAAGAGCTGCGGCTGAACCGAAAGGATATTACCTTCAACAGCAAGGGAAGCAGCTGGAATCTGTATGATGGCAGCATTCCCAGAAATCAGATCAGGTGGACCAGCGATAATGCATCGGTCGCTTCCTTTACCGACGGTGTTGTTATGGCTGTCGGCTCCGGTGAAACTGTGGTCTATGCTGAGTTTGGCGACCAAAAGGTCAGCTGTATTATCCGCTGCAGTTTTAAGGATAATACTGGCATTGCCGGTAACGGCGGCGTGTCTGAAGACGGCGGCGGTTCCGGTACAAGTGCGGTGACCGGACGCGTTAATGTGGATGGTTTAAGTGTTCGCAGCGGAGCAGGTACGGGTAACACCAAGGTCACTTCGCTTCCATACGGTCAGCGTGTCACAATTTTGGAGCAGACGACTGTTGATGGCGATAAATGGGGCAGAATCGAGCAAGGCTGGATCTGTTTGGTTTATAATGGCAATAATTATGTAATACTCGATTGACTGTATAATAAAGAAGCCGAAATGCATTGGCATTTCGGCTTCTTTTTTATTCTGCGTGAAATTGCGCGCGGTTTCTGCGGGACAGAAACGTAATACACCACAGGCCTGCAAGACCGACGACTGCATAGATGATCCGGCTTAAGACCGCGGCCTGCCCGCCAAAGAGCCAGGCAACAAGATCAAATTTAAAAAGACCGATCAGTCCCCAGTTGATAGACCCGATGATAGATAAGATCAATGCCAGTGTGTCCATTTGATTCCCTCCGTTCATTTTCTTGGGTAGTGGTATTTTGTCCCGCAGAAAATAAAATATGCAAACCGTTGAAAAATTTTTGTTTTTTGCTATAATGAATAAAAAAGTCAAGGAAGGATATTGCTTATGACGACATTATACGAAGGCGCATTTGCAAAGATCAATTTAACACTGGATGTTCTCGGAAAACGCCCTGACGGCTACCACGATTTAAAAAGTGTTATGCAGACCGTTTCTATCCGTGACGATATTGAAATTGATGTGGATACCGGGAAGCCCTGGGTTCTGCGATGCGACCAGGAAGGAATTCCTACAGATGAAAAAAATTTGGCCTGGAAGGCCGCTAAGATATATCTTGAACAGATGAAGCTGGAGACTACCGGACTTGAGATCCGCATTACGAAAAGAATCCCAACTGAAGCCGGCCTTGGCGGTGGCAGTGCGGATGCAGCTGCGGTTCTCAGGGCATTGAATCGACATTACGGCAACCCGCTCTCCATTATGGCTCTGGCTGAGCTGGGCAGCCTGGTGGGCAGCGATGTACCGTTCTGTACTCTCTGCGGAACGGCTATGGTGGAAGGCAGGGGAGAGCGCCTGCGGAAATTGCTGGATATGCCGGATTGCTGTTTTGTGATCTGTAAGCCGGACTTCTCTTCATCAACCCCTGAATTGTACCGCAAGCTGGACGAAACCGAGATTCCCAAAAGACCGGATCATCAGGCGATGGAGAGCGCGATCCTTGCGGGCGATTTGGGTAAGCTTGCTGAGAATGTCTATAATGTTTTTGATCCTGTGGTAACAAAGGACCACCTTGAGTTGAATTATATCAAATCGATCTTTAACAGTTACGGTTCTGTTGCCCAGCAGATGACAGGTTCCGGCTCAGCAGTATTTGCTATCGTTCCGGATTTTGAGATTGCAGCTGTGATCTGTAATATGCTGAAGGATAATTATCCCAAAGTGTTTATAGCAAAACCTGTATGATGCGATCCGTCCGTAACGATTTACTTGTTTCGGACGGACTTTTTTCAACACCCTGTTTTTGGGACAGAATCCATAGTATAATGGGGTAAAGGGAGTGATTGTATGCTGACATTGCTGCTGGGCACAGATTGGACTGTGAACCGGGATACCGTTCTTTCAATGATCGCACAGGATGTATCGGAGCAGAAAAGCGGTCGGATTCTGATGGTCCCTGAGCTGATCAGCCACGATACCGAGCGAAGGCTCTGCGCCTGTGCAGGTGATACTGCCAGTCGTTTTGCGGAGGTTCTGACCTTTTCACGGCTGACAAAACGCGTTGCCGATGCGGCAGGCTTCGGTGCGCCGGAGTGCCTGGATAACGGTGGCAGACTGGTTGCTATGGCATCAGCTGTCCGTCAGCTGCACAGCAGGCTGAAGGCCTATGCGGCCGTAGAAACGCGGCCGGAGTTTTTAAACAGTCTGTTGGATGCGGTGGATGAATTCAAGCGTTGCTGCATAAGTCCGGCAGATCTGCGTGCGGCCTCCGGAAAAACCCAGGGCAGTTTTGCCCAGAAATTGGAAGAGCTGGCATTGATTCTTGAGGCATATGACAGTGTGTGTGCCCGCGGAAAACGGGACCCCCGGGATCAGATGTTCTGGTTGCTGGAACAGCTTGAGGATTGTGATTTTGCAAAAAATCACGCGTTTTACATCGACGGATTTCCTGATTTTACCAGACAGCATACGGCGATCATCGGTCATTTGATTGCAAATTCCCCCCATGTTGTGGTGAGCCTGACTTGCGATGGCGTTGACACGGATATGCCTGCATTCGAAAAAGCGTCTGCTACGGCTGCGGAGCTGCTTCGCCTTGCAAAACGCGCCGGTATCCCAACCAAGATCATAGGTGTGAAACCCTGTGACAGACCGATTGGGGCGATACTGCCCTTTCTGTTTCACGGCAGCATCAAAAACACATCTGACATATTGACGGCCTACCGGGCGGATTCGGTTTATGAAGAATGTCATAATGCGGCTGAGATCATAATGGAGCGGATTATGTCCGGCTGCGGGTATCGGGATATCAGTGTGGTGTGTACAGATATGTCTGCTTATAGCAACACATTGAATATGGTGTTCTCCAGATACGGTATTCCGGTCTATCTCTCCGGAACAGAGGACATTTTGGACAGAACAGTCATTACAACAGTATTATCTGCTGTGGACGCGGTTATTGGCGGCTTTGAGCAATCGGATGTACTGCGGTATCTGAAATCCGCATTGTCCCCGCTGGATATGAATACCTGTGACCGTATCGAAAACTATGTACTGCTCTGGAATATTACCGGCAGTCGTTGGGAAATCCCGTGGGAAAATCACCCTGCCGGACTCAGTGCTGATTGGACCTGGCAGGACCGTGCGTATTTAAGTGAATTAAATAGTGCGCGCACCAAGGCATTATCCCCCCTGTTCCGATTGAAGAAGGAATTGGCTGATGCAAAATCCGTCAATGAGATGGTTGCAGCCCTGTACACATTTCTGAACGAATTGGAGCTGGACCGGCGTCTGCAGACCCTGGCATCAGAGATGGAGCGTGCCGGCGATCTGCGAAACGGGCAGATTCTCAATCAATTGTGGGAGATCCTGCTTTCTGCACTGGCGCAGCTGTCCGATACCCTTGGGGATACCTATTGGGAGGCCCAGACCTTTACCAAATTGCTGAAATTGCTCCTCAGCCAGTACGATGTTGGCACAATCCCCGCAACACTGGATGCCGTTACGGCAGGACCTGTCAGTGCAATGCGTTGTCAGCAGCCCCAGCATCTGATCGTATTGGGTGCCGGAGAGGGCAGTTTACCTGCATATAGCGGTTCTGTCGGCATTTTTACGGACCAGGAACGAATGGCTTTGCGGCAGCTGGGCGTACCGCTGACTGGCGGTGCGCTGGAGGGCCTTCAAGCGGAATTTGCTGAAATTTATGATGTTTTCTGCGGTGCTGATGCATCGGTCTGTGTGTCCTACAGCGGCGGTCAGCCGTCCTATCTTTATCGGCGGTTCTGTGAACTGGCGGGCGGCGAGCGGGGTGTGGATACATTGGGTATAGCGTTGGCGGATCCGGAGGAAGCCGGTGCCTATCTGGCGCGGAACGGCGCTGCCCGGGAAGCAGAAGCTCTTGGCGTTACCCGGGAATATTTCAATGTAATGCAGCGGAAGGAATTTGAGCTGGGTGACGTATGCCGTGACACGGTCAGGAAGCTCTACGGATCTCAGCTGAAGCTGTCTGCATCTCAGGTGGATAAACTGGCAGATTGCAGACTGGCGTATTTTCTGAAATATGGCCTGCGTTTGAAGGAACGGAAGCCTGCAACTGTGGATCCGGCAGAATTCGGCACCTATGTTCACGCGGTTTTGGAAGACACAGGTCGTAGAATTATGGAGCTTGGCGGATTCCGAAAGGTGACATTGGAAGAAACTCTGGAAATTGCAAATTTCTATTCCAAGGATTACATTTTACGGCATTTTCAGCAGATTGATTCCCAGCGGGTGAATTATCTGTTCCAAAGAAATGCCCAGGAGCTGGAAATGGTGGTTACCGAACTGTGGCAGGAGCTGCGGGAATCCGCGTTTGATCCGGTGGATTTTGAGTTGGGGTTTGGCACCGATGGCGGCTTGGATCCGATTCCACTGAACGGTGAGAAGATGTCTGCCTTGCTGCGGGGCTTTGTGGACCGGGTGGATGCCTGGGAGGAAAACGGACAGGTATTTTACCGCGTGGTTGATTATAAGACCGGCAAAAAGGATTTTGATTATTGCGACATATATAACGGTCTCGGCCTGCAGATGATGCTTTATATGTTTGCTTTGGAGGAGGTAGGACACGATCGGTTAGGTGACAATGCCGTTGCAGCCGGTGTCCAGTATTTTCCTGCAAGGGCGCCGGTCGTGACGGCAGACGGAAGACCGAGTGCAGACGCAACTGCAAAAGACCGTGAAAAGCTTTGGAAACGAAAAGGTTTGCTTCTTGCTGATGAAGCGGTGCTTTCCGCAATGGAGCCGTTGGATAATCCCAAGCGACTGTCCTGCAGCAAAAAGAAGGATGGCTCGCTATCTGGAGATCTGGCTGACAGACGGCAAATGGAATTGTTAAGAGGATATGTATTTGCACTGCTGGGAAAAATGATCGATGATGTTTCTTCCGGCTGTGTAGAGCCGAATCCTTATACCCGTGGTTCACGGCATAATGCCTGTGCGTTCTGCCCGTATAGCGCAATCTGCAGGGAAAATGCGGAGAAGGGCAGAAGAGACTATGCCGCAATAAGTTCCGACCAGTTTTGGGAATTGATCGAAAAGGAGGGGACAGACCGTGGGTGAAACACTGACTTTTGAACAGCAGCAGGCGGTTGATAACCGCGGCGGTAAGCTTTTGGTGTCAGCAGCAGCCGGTTCCGGCAAAACGAAGGTTTTGGTAGACAGGCTTATGGGCTATATTCTCGATCCGCGGTCACCTGCCAATATTGACGACTTCCTAATGATCACCTACACCAAAGCTGCGGCCTCTGAGCTGCGTGGTAAAATCGCTGCAAAGCTCTCGGAGCGTGTGGCGAGCGATCCCAACAATAAGCATCTGCGGCAGCAGCTGCAGCGGCTTTATCTTGCGAAAATTTCCACCGTTCACGGTTTTTGTGGGGACATTTTGCGGCAGTATGCATACCGTTTGGATATTTCTTCGGATTTTCGTGTCGCGGAGGAAAGTGAATGCCTTCAATTGCAGATCAAGGCGCTGGATCAGGCGTTGGATGAGGCTTATGAGTCAGCGCAGATGGACCGGGATTTCCGAGCCTTTGTGGATACCCAGGGCATGGGCCGTGATGACAGACAAATTCCGGAGATCGTTCTTAAGGTATACAACAGCGCAAGATGTCATTTGAATCCTGAACAGTGGATGCAGTGGTGCTGCGCCGGTGCGGACTCATTACAGTCTGATGCCGGACTGACACCCTGGGGCCGGTATTTGATTACGGATCTGCAGGAATACATTTTGCTTCAAACAGATGCGATGCAGCGTTGTGTTGTTGCAGCTCAAAACGCGGACGGCTTTACAAAACAGGCTGCACTGTTCGAGAATATCGTCTTGCAGCTGCAAAATCTCGGTAGCAGCAGGACCTGGGATGAATTTGTTGCCAATCAGAATATTGACTACGGCAGATTGGTGTTCTCCAAAAATATTACTGATCTGCAGCTGGCTGAGCAGATGAAGGCGGTCCGAAACGCCTGCAAGGAAGGGCTTGCAAAGCGTATGCGCAGCTTTACTGACAGCAGTATGCAAATGCTGGAGGATCTGTCGAAATCCGTTGCTGCGACCCGTGGACTTGTGGGCTTGGTACTTAAGTTTTCCGAGCACTACGACCGACTGAAAAAGAACCGTGGTATTTTGGATTTTGGAGATCTGGAGCATAAAGCCCTGGATCTGCTCCTTGGCAGGCAACGCAGCGGTGTAACTGCCGCAGCGTCTGAAATTGGCGATCGGTTTCGGGAAATTCTTGTGGATGAATACCAAGATTCCAATGAGATCCAGGATGCGATCTTTAGCGCGCTGACAAAGAAACGGCAGAATTGCTTTATGGTCGGTGATGTAAAGCAGTCCATTTATCAATTCCGTCTGGCAGATCCCAGTATTTTTGTGGAAAAGTATAACACCTATTTACCGGCATCGTCTGCCATCGACGGACAGGGCAGAAAGGTTATGTTGAGTCATAATTTCCGTTCCTCTGCCGGCGTGATCAGCGCGGTAAATGATGTGTTCTGTATGTGTATGTCCCGGCAGGTCGGTGGCTTGGAGTACGGTGCGTTGGAAATGCTTCGCGAAGGAGTGCCTCATATTCCGCTGAACGAGCCGGAAACAGAACTCTACGGTATTGATGTACAGCAGGATACTTACGCAGAAGAGGCTTCATTTGTTGCCGACAAGGTTCTTTCTTTATTAGATGGAACGCATTATGTCAGAGAAAAAGATGCATTACGGTGTATCCGTCCGGAGGATATTGTGATCCTTCTGAGAAGTCCGGGCTCAGTTGGCGGAGAATTTCAGTATGCGCTGCAATCACGGGGGATTCTATGCAAGATGGGGGATACCTCCGACCTTTTGCATACTGATGAGATCGCAACAGTGCGAGCGATTTTGCAGATCATTCTAAATCCGCTTCAGGATATTCCGTTGGTGTCTGTCTTGACAAGCTCTGTATTCGGTTTTACATCCGAAGATCTGGCAAGACTGCGATGTACAGATAAGAATGCTGACATATACACACTTTTGTGCAGCGCAACAGAACCGAAGTGCCAACATTTTATTCAGACATTAAATGCATTGCGCAATGCCGCAAGGATCAACACGGTTACCCAGCTGCTGGCCGATGTTTATTCCCAAACGAAGCTACTCAGCATCTATTCGGCTCTGCCGGACGGCGATGTCCGTTTGGCTAATTTGCAAACCTTTTTCCAAATCGTTTCCGACTATGAAAATACAGGCCCCAAGGATCTGAGCCGTTTGCTGGAGTTTTTAGATTCAGCGGAGCAAAGAGGATTTATCAGCTCCGATAATGAGCGCGGCAGTGACGGTGTCACGATTATGAGCATTCATAAATCCAAGGGCCTGGAATTTCCTGTTGTGTTTCTGTGCGGCCTTTCCAGGGGATTTAATATGGAAAGCGCCCACGCGCAGGTATTGTGCGATAAGGAATTAGGCTTAGGATTGGGTTGCTTTGATGCAAAATTGCGTGTGCGCTATCCGTCGCTTGCAAAACTTGCGATCAGCAGAAAGATCACACAGGAGGGCATCTCAGAGGAACTGCGCGTACTGTATGTGGCTATGACCCGTGCCCGTGACAGACTGATTATGACCTATGCTGCACGAAATCTGCAAAAGCAGCTGGGGCAGATCGCGATGCGTCTGGATATGAGTGACCCGGCGTTGCTGGCTATGGAAGCAGATTGTCCGGGCAGTTGGGTATTGCAGACAGCCTTGTGCAGGACAGAAGCAGGCGCATTTTTCGCTCTTGGCGGGAAGCCGGCTTGCAGCCGTGTCTCGGATATCCCTTGGCATATACAGGTGGTTTCTGAGATTTCCGATAACTGCGCGTCAATGCAAAATGGGGAGATTGCGCAAGCAGGTATTTCCCGGGAAATCTACGAAAAGCTCTCCGGCACTTTGGGCTTTCTGTATGGAAATATTGAGGCCACAAAGATCCCCTCGAAGCTCACGGCAACCCAGCTGAAGGGACGAAACGTGGATACTGAAATCTCAGAAGGAACTGCAGCCTGCAGAGTAATGGATTTCAGAAAAGCGGGAACTGATGTCCGACTTGCCGGAAAGGATTACGGAAATGCTATTCACGCTGTGATGCAGTATATTCGTTTTTCTGCCTGCAAAGATCCGGACAGCATCAAACAGGATGTACACAGAATGGTCACGGAGCGGTTAATCTCACCGGAACAGGCTTCAGCTGTGGACTGTGAAACGCTGCAGAAATTCTTTGATTCCCCGATAGGAAAAAAATTGCGGAGCAGTAATCAGGTGCTGCGGGAATTTAAATTTTCACTGCTTGACGATGCGTCTAAATATTTCCCGGGAGTATCTGGAGAGCGCGTCCTTTTACAAGGTGTGGTCGACTGTGCGATTATTGAAAAGGATGGGATCACTGTGCTGGATTTTAAAACAGACAGTGTAACAGCGGATACAGTATCGCAGGCAGCCGAAAAGTACAAAATGCAGGTTATCGCCTACGCTGAGGCGCTGCAGCGCATATACAGTACGCCTGTAAAATCGGCAAAATTGTATTTCTTTGCGCTCGATGAATTTATAGATGTAATTTAAGGAAACCGCCGAAGGATTTACCTTCGGCGGTTTTGTGTTAGCGATAGTTCTGGCTGTTATTCTGGTTGTTCTGTTTCTGGTTGTTGTTCTGGTTCTGGTTGTTGTTCTGGTTCTGGTTGTTATTCTGGTTCTGATTCTGATTCTGATTGTTGTTCTGATTCTTGTTGTTCATTGTTGTTTTCCTCCTGATATATTTATTTGGGATAGCCCTCTGTAGTATGCCCGTGTTTTCAGGATTTATCCTTGGGCCGGAAGATCAGGCTTACGAGAAGTCCGGCGATAACTGCTGCGGCAATACCGCCGGCGGTCGATTTCAATCCACCGGTAAATATTCCAAGAAAGCCATCTTCTGCAATGGACTCCCGAACGCCCTTAGCCAGGTTGTAGCCAAAACCGGTCAGCGGCACAGTTGCGCCTGCACCGGCAAATTTCACCAGCGGTTCATATACACCGATCCCGCCAAGAAATACACCGATCACCACATAGCTTACCAGAATGCGTGCAGGAGTCAGCTTTGTTTTATCGATCAGGATCTGTCCGATCACACATAGTATGCCGCCGACAATAAATGCTCTTACATAATCCATAATTTAACCTCCGCTGATGGCCACTGCGTGGCAGACACCGGGAATCGGCAATCCCTGCTGGGTTGATACTGGCGAGAGCAGCGCACCGGTGCCGCAAAACAGAACATTCCGATACTTCCCTTTGGAAATTTTCTCCAGCAAATAACCGCACAGTGTGATAGCGCTGCAGCCGCAGCCGGAGCCGCCGGAATGCACATCCTGGTGCAGCAGATCAAACACAAGTGTGCCGCAATCCGTCAGCTTTCCGCCTAACTCCAGCCCCTCGCGCTGGGCCATCGTCAGTAAAGCATCCTTACCTAATTGACCAAGATCACCGGTGACGATCAGATCGTAATCCTTTGCGCTGAGGCGCAGATCCTCAAAATGCGTGCGGATAGTTGCAAGCGCCGCCGGGGCCATAGCCGGTCCCATATTGTTTGCATCCTTGATGCCCAAATCCGTTACAGTGCCTACGGTGCAAGCAGTAATTTTAGGTCCTTTTCCGTTGGATGCGACCAATGCAGCGCCGGCACCGGTAACAGTCCACTGTGCAGTGGGTGTCCTCTGACCGCCGTAGCCGAGAGGAAAACGGTATTGCCGCTCTGAGCTTGCAAAATGTGACGATGTCATTGCAACTGCATTATCAAAAAAACCGCCGCCAACGGCCATTGCTGCCAGCAGAAGGCTTTCTGCCATTGTGGAACAGGCACCGTACAAGCCGATGTGAGGGATCCCGGTGTTGCGCAATGTAAAGGATGAGCCGATACATTGATTCAGCAGGTCTCCGGAAAATACAAGACCCAATTGACTGGCACGGATACCGGCTTTTTGCATCAACCGCTGTAAGGCCAGCTGTTGCATTCTTTTTTCTGCTTGCTCCCAGGTTTTTTGACCAAAATATGAGTCGGATTGCGTAATGTCAAAACAGTCAGACAGCGGACCTTCGGATTCCTTTTTTCCGGCAACGCTGGCCCAGGCAGATATAGTCGGTGGATTTTCCAATCGGAAACTCTGTTTTCCGCACTTGATTTTTTCCATGATAGCACCGTCCTTTGTGCTATTATGCTGCAAAATTGCGGAAAATATCAAAAAAAACTACCGGCACATTCTGTGTCGGTAGTTTTTACATTTTATTTGCCGGCCAAGGCTCTTTCCAGCCATACACAGCCTACATCCAGGGCGGTGTAGAAGCCTGCCTTCTCGCTTTTTTTAACCACGCGATCCCGGCTCTTGGCTGCAGGATCTGTCAGCTGCAGCTGAACAGATACGCGGGTGGCGATATCCACATCGTTAACCTTTTTTGTTTCCAGCACCTGCAGCATTACGATATGGCTGTCTGCCATTGAACCGTAATAAACCAAATTATCCTTGCGCATCAGCGGGTGGCCTTTGTAAGTCAAACCTTCGGACATAGTGACCTCCTTAAAAGAAAAAATCGGGAGGCTTTTGCGGTGGCAAAAGCCTCCCGTCAGGATCATTTTTTATCAAACAGATAGCAGCGGACCAGTTCCTGCATCAACTCATCCCGGTCGATCTTACAGATCTTACTGCGGGCATTATTATAGTTGGTGATATAGGTGGGATCCTCTGTGAGCAGGTAGCCTACGATCTGATTGATCGGATTATAACCCTTTTCGTTCAGAGCGTCAAAGACACTCCGGAGAATTGAATGCATATTTTCCTTTTCCTCAGTGGGTACGGTGAACTTTATTGTGCTTTGGTTATTGTCCATTGTGTCGTGACCTCCTTCCAAATAGTAGAGCTATTATAGACTATTTTTTTCTTTCTGTAAAGTCTTTCCGGAAAAAATCTGTAAATTTTACCGCAGAACGATACCCAATTCAGCTTTCAAGGCGTCCAAAATTTTGGTGATAACCTGTTCGGAATCGGTATCGGTCAATGTTCTGTCGTCTGCCCGCAGTTCCAGGGAGAAAGCAAGACTCTTTTTGCCGGCGGGAACGCCGGTGCCGCGGTAGATATCAAACAGGCGAATGCTGCGCAGCAGCTTGCCGGCTGCTTTTTCCATAACTGCCTCTGCCTGGGCAACGGTGATTTCCTCTTCGCACACGATGGAAAGGTCACGGCTGACGGTGGGGTACTTGGGCAGGGGGGTGTAGGTGGGCTCGGGCATACGCAGGGCGAGCAGATCGGTAAAGTTGATCTCGGCGCAATAGACCTCGCTGTCGATGCCGTATTGACTGGCGACCAGCGGGTGGATCTGACCAATATAACCCACCTCGCTGCCTGCAACGGTTACCTTAGCGCAGCGGCCGGGATGATAGCTGGGGTTGTCCTTGACTGCGGTGTAGCTTGCCTTGGGCATACGCAGACCGTTCAGTATTGCATCCAGCTCACCCTTGATGGTAAAGAAATTCTCATTGGCGCCGTAGGTGCCCAGGACAAGGATCTTAGGCTCGGCAGGCAGCACCTCACCTTCAACAGGCAGATAAATCTTTGCCAGCTCATAAAGCTTGGCGGTCTTGTTGTGATATGCGTTGTTCCTGGAGAGAATGTCCAGCATGGAGGGCAGGGCAGTAGTACGCATAATGGAGGTATCCTCGCCCAAGGGATTCTGGATCCGCAGGGCGTTACGAAGGGCGCTGTCCTTGGGGATGCGGATCTGATCAAAGATTGCAGGAGATACGAAGGAATAGGTGATGATCTCGCTGTAGCCCAAGGCTCTGCACAGACGGCCGCCAATGGTTTCCAGCTCCATAGCGGGTGTGTAACCGCCCTGGGTAGCGTTCTTAAAGTCAGTGGTGGGGATCTCGTTGTAACCGTAGGAACGACCGACTTCCTCAGCAATATCAGCCATCAGATTCAGGTCGGGGCGCCAGGATGGTACAATGATTTCGTTGCCCTCTACCCGGATTTCCAAGCGGTTGAGGTATTCAATCATCTGCTCACGGGAAATATCCGTACCCAGCAGATTGTTGATCTTTTCTACCTCCAGCGGAACGGTCTTGGGTGCGGGAACATAGTTAACAATATCGATGATGCCGTCCATCACATCACCGCACTGCAGCAGCTCAACAAGCTCACAGGCACGCTCAACGGCCGGTACGGTCATTAACGGATCAAGATTCTTTTCAAATTTTCCGGATGCCTCGGTACGCATACCCAGCGCCAGGGCAGTCTGACGAATGGATGTGCCGTTGAAATTGGCGGATTCAAAGACGACGGTTGTGGTATCGTCAACGATTTCAGAGTTCTCACCGCCCATAATGCCGGCAAGACCAATGGGCTTGTCGTCGTCTGCAATGACCAGCATACCGGGCCTCAGATTGCGCACATTGCCGTCCAATGTGGTGAGGGTTTCGCCGGCCTCAGCCTCACGGACAACGATCTTGCCGGAGCTGACATAACGGTAGTCGAAGGCGTGCATAGGCTGGCCGTATTCCAGCATTACATAGTTGGTGATATCAACGATATTGTTGATGGGCCGCACGCCATTGGCGCGCAGACGCTGCCTCAGCCACTTGGGGGAGGGGGCGATCTTTACGTTGGTAACCATACGGGAGGTATAGCGGTTACACAATTCGGCAGCGGGCACTTCCACATCCAGCTTGTCATACATAGAGCCGGCATTGCTGCCATTTACAACAGGCTCGTGATGCTTCATAGGCGTAGCAAATGCAGCAGCAGCTTCCCTGGCCAGACCGATAATGGAGTAGCAGTCCGGGCGATTGTTGGTGATCTCAAAATCAACAACAGTATCGTCATTGCCGATCACCAGATTTATGTCGTCGCCGGGCTTGCAATCCTCGTCATTGAGAATCCAAATGCCGTCTTCATAGGCGCCGGGCAGGTCGTTTTGCGTCAGACCCAATTCCGTGAAGGAGCAGAGCATACCGTTGGAGGGCACACCGCGAAGCTTGCCCTTGGTGATGTGGATGCCGCCTGGCAGCCAGGAATTATGCAGCGCAGCAGGAACCAAATCGTCCTCCTTAACATTCTGTGCGCCGGTGACGATCTGTACAGCCTCAGTCTGTCCCACATCCACCTGGCAGATCCACATATGATCGGAGTTTTCATGTCGGGTGATGGAAAGCACCTTACCAACCACCACATTTTTGATTTCAGCATCCATTCGCTCATAGGTTTCCACTTTTTGACCGAAAATCGTCAGCTTGTCCACAAATTCCTTGTCGGATACATTGAACAAATCCACAAATTCTTCGTGCAGCCATTTTCTGTTGAGTTTCATTGTCTGTACCTCCTTAGAATTGATTCAGGAACCGGACATCGTTGTCGAAGATCAAGCGCAGGTCAGTGATCCGCAGACGGCCCATCGCCATACGCTCAAGACCCATACCGAAGGCAAAACCGGAATACTTTTCGGGGTCAATGCCACAGTTGCGCAGAACATCGGGATGCACCATACCGGCGCCCAGCAGTTCGATCCAGCCCTCGCCGTGGCAGGTAGAGCAGACCTGACCGTCCACCTCACCGGTGCCGTGGCACTTATGGCACTGCATATCCATTTCGCAGCTGGGCTCGGTAAAGGGGAAGTGGTGGGGACGGAAACGCATAACCGCATCCTGCCCGTAAATCCGTTTCATCAGCGTCACCAGCGCGCCCTTCAGATCGCCCATAGTGATATTCTCATCAACCACGAGACCTTCGATCTGATGGAACATAGGGGAGTGGGTGGCGTCAGCTTCATCCTTACGGTATACGCGGCCGGGGGCAAGCATACACAGAGGCGGCTTGTTGTTTTCCATAAACCGGATCTGCATAGGACTGGTCTGGGTGCGAAGCAGAACAGAATCATCATCGTTAAAATAGAAGGTGTCACTGCGGTCACGGGAGGGATGGCCCTCCTCAATGTTCAGCCGTGTAAAGTTATAGTCAGCCAGCTCCACCTCAGGACCGTCCACGATTTGATAACCAAGGCCTACAAAAATATCCTTGATCTCCTGCAGGACCTGATTCATCGGGTGCTCGTGACCCATAACAACCGGCGTACCGGGGATAGTCACATCCAGAGCCTCATCGGCCAGCTTCTGCTCCAGAACGGCGGCGTGGATTTCGGTCTTTCTCTCGTCCAACATTGCTTCGATCTCTGCACGGACACTGTTTGCCAGCTGGCCCATAACAGGCCGCTCCTCCGCGGACAGACTGCCCATCTGCTTCAATACTGCGGTCACTTCGCCCTTTTTGCCAAGATAACGGACGCGCAGTTCTTCCAATGCGGCCGGAGTGTCAGCTTCCTGCAATGCTGCCAGCGCTTGCAGTTTCAGCTGTTCTAACTGTTCTTTCATTTTGTTTTCTCCTTCCTGTTAACAGGTAATTTACAAATAAAAATAGCCCATCGTCCACATCGGGACGAAGGACTTCCTCCGCGGTACCACCCGCAATTCGCACATTGGCGCACTTTCGGTGCTGACACACCTTAGATTTTTAACGGAATCACCCGGCAGACCCTACCAAAATTTCAGGCAGCAGCTCATGGGAGAAAGCCCTACACTG
The DNA here is from genome assembly GCA_045645385.1 of Faecousia sp. Classification (GTDB taxonomy): domain Bacteria; phylum Bacillota; class Clostridia; order Oscillospirales; family Oscillospiraceae; genus Faecousia. The sequence goes on along the minus strand of JAZRIT010000060.1, from coordinate 66,001 downwards.
CACGCAAGCGGCTTCCACCATCCCGCTCTCTCTATAAGGCGTGTTGCCAGTATACGACGGCCCAATCATCACTTTTGCATATCAATTGAATAGTAACACATCACATTAAAAAATGCAAGCATTATTTCCCAATCTTGACGAAAAATCATACCCGTGGTACGATTTTAAAAAGCTTACCTGATTGAGGTGCACTATGGATATACGGGAATTAAACGAGAAGGATATTCAGAACATCCTGCCGGACAGAAATCCGGATACGCACAAAGGCGATTACGGCAGGATCCTTTTACTATGTGGAAGTCGGGGGTATACCGGCGCAGCTGCGTTAGCTGCAATGGGCGCATTGCGGTGCGGTGCAGGACTTGTGTATCTGGCAGTTCCGGAAAGCATCTATGCCATTGAGGCAGTAAAGCTTACAGAACCTGTTGTATTGCCGATGCCGGATGAAAACGGAATGCTATCGCGGAATACCCCTGAACAGCTTGCAGATTTATTACCGAAGATGGATGCTGTTCTGCTTGGGCCGGGGATTGGATGCAGTGAAGGAACATATATGACCGTAAATTATGTGCTTGAGCAGTTTGACGGCCCTGTGATTCTGGATGCTGATGGTATAAATGTTTTGCAAGGTCATATAGATATATTGCGTGGCAGGACAAACCCAACCGTACTGACCCCACACACCGGCGAATTTATGCGTGTTGGCGGACAGGTGACTGGGGACAGAATTTCCGATGCGAAACATTTTGCAATTGAAACCGGAACGGTTGTTTTGTTAAAGGGTAACAAAACAGTTATTACAGACGGCATTGATGCGTACATCAATCCTACAGGAAACCCGGGAATGGCGGTTGGCGGCAGCGGAGATGTTTTGAGCGGTATGATAGCAGCGCTGACAGGGCAGGGAATATCTCCGATTTTGGCAGCAGCCTGCGGTGCGTGGCTGCATGGAGCCGCAGGTGATATATGTGCAAATCAGCTTGGTCAGTACGGTATGCTTCCAACGGATATGCTGCAGGTTCTTCCGCGACTCTTAAAATAAGGTGGGACCCGAATGCGTGCGGTGACTGTGATATTTGTTTGTATGGTATTTTTACTGACAGGATGTGCAAACACGAACGCACCGATAGACAAAGCGATCGAGCTCCGCAACGAAATTGAAAACAGTAACGGTTGCACTTTCAGTACAACCGTGACGGCTGACTACGGCGAGAAGATCTATGTTTTTTCTATGGATTGCCAGTCGGATCAGGAAGGAAATCTTGTCTTTACAGTTACAGCACCGGACACCATCGCCGGGATCACCGGCAAGATCACGGCTGCCGGCGGCGCGCTTACCTTTGACGGTCAAGTCCTTGCCTTTCAGACAATGGCGGACGGTCTTGTCACCCCGGTTACTGCGCCGTGGATTCTAATGAAGACCTTAAAAAGCGGGTATTTGAAGGGCTGTGCGGTAAGTGATACGGGATATGAAATTTCCGCAGATGACAGTTACGCAGACGGTGCGCTGCATTTAAAGATTATGGTGCAGGGGAATGTTCCAAGCTCAGGAGAAATTTTTTGGAATGGGCGTCGTGTACTTACGATGACTGTCGAGGAATTTCGGTATTTGTAGCATTTTGTTTACAGCGTTCATAGGATAATTTGCCAGCCAAGTCGTATATTTTTTGTGTATGCGTGGGAGAATATCATCAGCCGCGTTACATAATGGATATTCGGTAGCGCCGGCAATGATTCTTCGGAGCGTGAAGCAAATGGACAGCACAATCAGGCGCGGCGATATATTTTATGCGGATCTGTCACCGGTGGTCGGCAGCGAGCAGGGTGGTACACGACCGGTATTGATCGTACAAAACGATACCGGAAACCGACATTCGCCTACGGTCATAGCCGCTGCGATTACCAGTCAAACAGGAAAAGCCCGGCTTCCCACCCATATCAATATTGCCGGTGGCAGTGTGGGGCTGAGCAAGGATTCTGTTATTCTGCTGGAGCAGATCCGCACCATCGACAAAAGGCGCTTACGGGAGCATATGGGCCATTTAGGTGATCAGCAAATGGCAATGGTAGATGATGCGATCGCGGTCAGCTTTGGCTTGAATGAATCCCGGTAATGAATTACCCCCTTGTGGCATAAATTAGCTGCAAGGGGGTGTGTATTTTGTACGAGATAAAATGGAAAGGCAGGACTGTCGGCAGCGCATCGCTTAAAAAAGAGGGCCTGTTTTATCGCATATATTGCAACTGTGAGCTGCCGAAGCCGGGAATTTACAGGGTGACAGTCACAGACGGGAACGGCACATACAGCCTTGGTGTCTGTGTGCCCAATGGTGGTGCATATTCCTGCGTTGCGCGCATTCCGTGCAAACGGCTTATGGGTAGTGATCCTTCCTTCTTGCTGACAGAGGGGGATGAAAGGTTATCAGTACCTGTTGAGGCAGCTAAACCATTTGCGCATTTGGATAAGCTAAGTGCTGCCCGCCTGCGTATTGCAAACGGGCAGCCGGAAATCATTATAGATCCAGTTCAATGCCCACAGGACAATGATCAGAACCCAAAACATCTGCATAAATAGGTGCAGAAATAACCTTATCGGCTATTCGGTCCGAGACCAGAAAGTAATCGATACGCCAGCCGGCGTTGTTCTGACGGGCTTTGAACATATAGCTCCACCAGGTGTAGGCGCCAGTGGTATCGGGGTTCAGCTTGCGGAATATGTCGGTAAATCCCCGGGCTAATAGCTGCGTAAAACAATTGCGTTCCTGATCGGAGAATCCGGCGTTGCCCCGGTTGGAGGCAGGATTCTTCAGATCGATTTCCTGATGGGCCACATTCAGATCTCCGCAAATGATAACCGGTTTTTGCTTATCAAGTTTTACAAGATAATCCGCAAAGGCGGCTTCCCAACGCATTCTGTGTTCAATTCTGGCCAGCTCCCGCTGGGCATTAGGGGTATAGCAGGTAACAAGATAGAAATTGGCATATTCCAGTGTGATGACACGGCCCTCAGTATCCAATTCCTCCACACCGATCCCAAGAGAAACTGAGAGAGGTTTATATTTTGCGAAGATGGCTGTGCCGGAGTACCCCTTTTTCTCGGCATAGTTCCAAAATTGATAATATCCCGGCAGGTCCAGTTGGATTTGCCCTTCATGCAGCTTGGTTTCCTGCAGACAGAAAAAATCGCAGTCAGCCGCATGAAAAAAGTCGAGAAAGCCCTTTTGCATACAGGCTCGAAGACCGTTTACATTCCAAGATATAAATCGCATAAGCTACCTCCGTCAATCTGCCTGAACTTTTATGTACGGCTTCATTTGATCAAACTTTTTCTCGCCGATACCGCTGACATTCATAATTTCCTCAACGGTCTTGAATCCGCCGTTTTCTGTACGGTAATCGATGATCCGCTGGGCAATTGCTGCACCGACACCGGGAATCATTTGCAGCTGCTCCGATGTGGCAGTGTTGATATCGATTTGTCCGTTATGATCGGATTGACTTTGGGTTACGGTTTCCTTAGCGTCATTTACGGGAATGTATGCGCCCGCAGTATTCCGGCCGACAAATACACCCAGAAGTATGAATAAAAATGCTGCGGTAATACCGATGAATATCCATTGCGGTTTCTTCATTTTGTTGCCTCCTGCATTGACTACACGGTAAAAAGCTGATATACTAAAAATAATTATACACAATTTTTTGCAGTTGGACAAGTCCATCTGTTAAATACAGAGGTAGAAATATGAAAAAATTCAGTATCCTTCTTGCAGTGATCTTGCTTGTGCTGCTCCCTACCACCGTCTTAGCGGATGCGCCGGCCGATATTTCCGTTACCGGCGGATGCAGCACACTGGACGCACAGGTGCCGGTTTTAGGTTCTGTGCAGCTGGTAAGCAATACTGCTGCAGCAATACTGTATGAAACCAATACAGACACATTGATGTATGCCTACAATGCCGATACGCAGGCACAGCCGGCCAGCCTGCTGAAGATCATGACCGCACTGATCGCCATTGAAAAAGGAAGTATGGACGATGCGGTCACTGTCCGTGAAGAGACCCTGGACACACTGCCCATTGATGCTGCGGTAGTAGGCTTGGAGATCGATGAGGTTCTGACGGTCAATGACCTTCTGTACTGTATGATGGTCAGCTCCGGTAACGATGCAGCGGTGGTACTTGCGGAGCATATTATGGGTACGCAGGAGGCTTTTGTAGCCGAAATGAACCGCTATGCGGCTGAATTTGGCTGTACCGGCACGAACTTTACCAATGTTACTGGACTCCATGATAAAAATCAGTATACAACCGCCCGGGATGTGGCGAAAATCCTGTCAAAAGCGATAGGAAACGAGCAGTTCTGCCAGGCATTTGGTGCAAAAACATATGATATGTCGAAGACCAATAAGTCTGAGGTCAGAAATCTTGCGACGCAGAATTTTTTGATCAATAATGACAGAGTGGAGATCTATTATGACGAGCGCGTGAATGGCGGCCGTACTGCCGTAAATAACGACCGTACAAGAAGCATTGCATCCGTTGCGGAGTCCAATGGAATGGAACTGATCTGCGTTGTGATCGGCGCGAGATCCCAGTTTGAAAATGACGGTTACACCGAAAAGGTATTTGGCGGCTACGATGAAACAAAGCAGCTGCTGGATATGGCTTTTAACGGCTATAAGACCGCACAGGTCCTTTTTGCAGACCAGGTGCTGCAGCAAAGCAGTGTCCTGAATGGAAATTGCGATGTTTCTGTTGGTGTCAAAGATCCGGTGTATTCTGTGATTCCTCAGAATGCGGATATAAACGGTCTTGACTATCGCTACGCGGAGGAAGCGGGACTGTCCGCGCCCATCGAAAAGGGGCAGAAGCTGTCCGCGTTGCAGATATGGAACGGACCGATCTGCATCGCCCAGACCGAAACCTATGCAATGAATTCTGTCGGGGTCGCCGGTGCGGTATTCAATGATGATACAGCAAAAAACGGTCAGACAAGTGTCTTTTTGATTGTACTATGTGTACTTGGCGGCATTTTTGCGGTGCTCCTTGTGATATTCCTGATTCTGTTTGGCCTGCGGAGATACCGTATTGCAAAGGTGAAACTGCAAAGCCGCCGTCATAGCAGAAATCGCAGAAGGAGCAGATAAGTTGGATAATTGGGAAGCGTTAGAGAAATCGTGTCAGCAATGCACCAAATGTGACCTGTGCCGCACCCGAACACAGGTTGTGTTTGGCGTCGGTCGAAAAGATGCAGAGATCCTGTTCATTGGAGAAGGACCGGGAGAACAAGAGGATCTGCAGGGTGAGCCCTTTGTGGGACCGGCCGGCAAACTGCTGGACGACATGCTCTCTATCATTGATCTGGACAGAACCAATGTCTATATTGCCAATATTGTAAAATGCCGGCCTCCCCATAACAGGGATCCGCAGGAAGAGGAGCAGGCAGCCTGCATAGATTTTCTGCGTCGGCAGACGGCTTTGATCCAACCAAAGATCATCGTGTGTCTTGGCAGGATCGCGGCGCAAAGGATCATCTATCCGGAATACAGGATCACCAGAGAACACGGTTTCTGGACTCACCGTAACGGGGTATGGCTTACGGCGATCTACCATCCGTCGGCATTGCTTCGCGATTTGAGCAAACGCCCGGAAACCTTTGATGATCTGCTGGCAATCCGGAGGAAGATCCGTGCAGTTTGTACCGATACTTATTGACATTGCTCAGAAAATGTGATATTATAAGCAAAATGTAAAATGCATTGATGGGAAAGTTCTGCATTTTGCCGTTTTCAGAGAGTATGCGTTTGGTGTGAGCATACACGGTGCCTGCAGATGGTCGTCCCTGAGCTTGCTCCCTGAACGGCAGTAGGGGAGTGCGGGTATGCCCGTTACAGCATTCGAGTGTCCGCAGCAGCGGAAATTCAGGTGGTACCACGGAAATTTTTTCGTCCTGAGCCTTTTGGCTCGGGACGTTTTTGTTTAAGGAGTGTAATTATGAGAAAAGAACTGCCCAAGGTATATGAGCCCCAACAGGTTGAAGCTGAGATCTACAGAATGTGGGAAGAAGGCGGCCATTTTAAGCCCAACAAGGATAGAAGCGCCAAACCCTTCACCATCGTAATGCCCCCTCCCAATGTGACTGGCCAGCTGCATATGGGCCACGCAATGGATGCAACATTGCAGGATACCCTGATTCGTTTCAAGAGAATGCAGGGGTATAATGCCCTTTGGGTACCCGGTGTGGACCATGCCGGCATTGCGACCCAGATCAAGGTGGAAGAGGAGCTTCGTAAGGATGGCCTGACCCGTTACGATCTTGGCCGTGAAAAGTTCCTGGAGAAGGTATGGGACTGGAAAAACAAGTACGGTAACCGCATTGTTGAGCAGCAGAAAAAGCTCGGCGCCAGCTGCGATTGGGACCGTGCCCGTTTTACAATGGACGAGGGTTGCTCCCGCGCCGTGCGCGAGGTGTTTGTTTCCCTGTATGAGAAGGATCTGATCTATAAGGGCAGCCGGATCATCAACTGGTGTCCTCATTGCGTGACCGCTCTGTCTGACGCGGAGGTTGAGTATGTGGACAAGCCCGGTCATCTGTGGCACGTCCGCTATCCGTTAGCTGACGGCACCGGTGATGTGATCATCGCCACTACCCGCCCGGAAACTATGCTGGGTGACAGCGGTATTTGCGTAAACCCAAACGATGAGCGCTATACGCATATTGTCGGCAAGAAGGTCATCCTGCCCCTGGTCAATAAGGAGATCCCCGTTGTTGCCGATGATTATGCAGAGATGGAGTTCGGTACCGGCTGCGTGAAGATGACACCGGCCCACGACCCCAATGACTTTGAGGTCGGTCTGCGCCACAATTTGGAAGTTATCCGCGTTCTGGACGACAATGGCGTTGTTAACAACTACGGCGGCAAGTACGAGGGTATGGACCGCTATGAGGCCCGCAAGGCGATTGTTGCCGATTTGGAGGCCCAGGGCTATCTGGTCAAGGCCGAGGACTATTCCCATAATGTGGGCACCTGCTACCGCTGCCACAACGATGTGGAGCCTATCATCTCTGCCCAGTGGTTTGTAAAGATGAAACCTCTGGCCGAGGAGGCCCTTCGCGTTGTGAGAGATGGGGAGACCATGTTTGTCCCTGAGCGGTTTACCAAAACCTACACCAATTGGATGGAAAATGTCCGCGACTGGTGTATCTCCCGTCAGCTTTGGTGGGGTCATCAGATTCCTGCCTGGGCCTGCGCCGATTGCGGTCATATCACTGTTTCCCGTGAGGATGCCTGCAAGTGCGAAAAGTGCGGAAGCACGAAGATCGAGCGGGATCCCGATGTGCTGGATACCTGGTTTAGCTCCGCTCTGTGGCCCTTTGAGATTCTTGGCTGGCCGGATAAGACAGAGGATCTGGACTATTTCTATCCTACTGATGTTCTGGTCACCGGCTATGATATTATTTTCTTCTGGGTTGCGAGAATGATATTCTCTGCCTGTGAACACACCGGAAAGACACCCTTCCACACAGTCCTAATCCACGGCCTTGTCCGTGACGATAAGGGCCGGAAGATGTCAAAATCTTTGGGCAACGGTATCGATCCTCTTGAGATGATCGAAAAGTACGGCTGTGATGCACTGCGTATGAATATGGTCACCGGCAATGCGCCCGGCAACGATATGCGTTTCTATGTGGAGCGCTGCGAGGCAATGCGCAACTTTGCCAACAAGCTGTGGAATGCCAGCCGATATGTATTGATGAATCTTGGTGAAGATGCCAAGAACGAGCTGCCGGCTGCTGACAAGCTTACCATTGCCGACAAGTGGGTCCTCTCCAAGCTGAACGACCTCGTTACTGAGGTTACCGAAAATCTTGAAAAGTATGAGCTGGGCGTCGCTGTACAGAAGGTTTATGACTTCCTGTGGGATACCTACTGTGACTGGTATATCGAACTGACAAAGGCAAGACTTTACAGCGAGGATGCCCGGCAGAAGCAGACCGCACTACAGGTTCTGGTATATGTGCTTGACCAGACACTGCGTCTACTGCACCCCTTTATGCCCTTTATTACCGAGCAGATATGGCAGAGCCTGCCCCACGAGGGCGATGCGCTGATCTCTGCCCAGTGGCCGGTTTTCCGCAAGGAGCTGCAATTCCCCACCGAGCAGGAGCAGATGGAATCTGTTATGGAAGCCATTCGTGCGATCCGCAACCGCAGAGCTGAGATGAATGTGCCTCCTTCCAAGAAGGCGGCGCTGTATATTCTGACTGCCAGGCCGCAGATATTTGCCGAGGGTGAGGGCTTTATGCAGCGTCTTGCTTATGCGGACGAGATCACCTTACTGGACAATGAGCCGGAGAATCTGGACGGTATGATCTGCTGCACTACGAATATCGCCAAGCTCTACATCCCCTTGGGCCAGCTGGTGGATGTGACTAAAGAGCTGGAGCGGATCTGCATCGATCTGGAAAAGGCGCAGAAAAATTTGCAGAGTCTGGAAGCCAAGCTCAGCAATGAGAATTTCACTACCCGCGCACCGGAGGCTGTCGTCAACGATATTCGCGACAAAGCAGCTAAGGCAAAGGAATTGATCACGCAACTGGAGCAGAGCAAGGCTGCAATGGAAAAGCTGTAATTTCAGCGAGGGGATAGTATGAACATTAAGCATTTTCAATACCTGATCGAGATAGAGCGGGTGCGGTCCATTTCCCAGGCAGCAGAAAATCTCTATATCGGTCAGCCGAACCTCAGCCGGATCCTGAAGGAAATTGAGGTGGATGTAGGTTTTCCCATCTTTTTAAGAACGACCCATGGCGTAAGACCAACAGAACGTGGCGCTACATTCTTGCAGCACGCGCGCAATATTCTCCGCGAGATGGAGTCTATTCAGATGATGAGCCCCCACCAAATGGTGGAGGACAGACTGCGTATCTGCATTCCCAGATCCAGCGTATCTTTTCAGATGGTAGCCGATTATCTGCGGAACTTCTGCGGAGATCAGAAGCTGAATGTTGTGATCCGGGAGTGCCATGCCAAGAAGACTCTGGACCTTTTGACCGGCGGACACGCGGAGATCGGTATCATCCGCTTCCGGGAAGGCTATGAGGAGTATTTTCAGGAGGTTGCCGCAACGGCTAACCTTACCTTCCGTCTGCTTTCGTCCTATGATGATGTGATCCTGATGTACAAGTCCCATCCGCTGGCCTCCCGGGATAAGATCAAAGCGGAAGATCTGAACAAATGGACTGAAATCGTTCACGGAGATAATTATATCCTGCCGCAGTCTGCGGATGAGAAGGTAAGAAGTCAGATATATACTGTGGACAGACAGGCGCAGCTCACACTGCTGGAAACCATACGCGACAGTTATATGTGGTCTGTACCGCAGTCTGATGAGAAACTGAAATCCGACGATTTGGTACAGAAAACCTGCCTGGGTTACACTAAGAGGTACTGTGAGGCGCTGGTCTACAATCATCAGCATACAATGAATGCCCTTGAATCCTCTATGCTGAATAAAATTATGGAGCAATATCCCTAAACCTATGAAAACAGGCCGCCAGAAGGCGGCCTGTTTCTTATTTGACGTATTGTTCCCACAGATAGGGTTTGATACCAAGTCTATTGCAAATTTCGTTATATTCCAGTTTAAGAGCTTCCGACTGCTTTGGATTGGTTGTTTTCTTTTTGACACCGCGGATCAGGACGTTCTTTGGGGTTTCCTCCGGGTCTATCAGCTCAAGTGCCGTCACATCATATCCGTTGATCTGCAGCACCATACACCGCAGTGCATCGGTTGCCGCATCGGCAAGTTTTTGCTTTAGAATGGAATGCTCCAGAAGAAAATCTGTAAATTCACCGCGGGGTTTCAGCTGATGCATAATTTCATGGTGGCAGCAGGGGGTGGAGAGGATCACTTTTGAACCGGAATCGATACCTTTGGCCAATACGATATCGGTTGCAATATCGCAGGCGTGAAGTGATACAGTCAGATCCGGCGGGCGGCGAACAGGGAAGTTGCGAATGTCCCCTGCAATAAAGTGAAGACCGTCATAATGCAGGTCCAGTGCGACCTTGCTGCAAAATTCGATTACATCTGCCTTCAGATCCACGCAATCCATAATGACCTGTTTGCCGCGGATTACGGTGAAGTAATAGTAAAGCGCAAAACTCAGATAACTCTTTCCACAGCACAGATCCAAAATGTAAAGGGTGTCGCTGCCGGTGATACTGTCCTCAACATCGGAAACGATCTCTAAAAAGCGATTGATCTGACGAAATTTTGCGCGTTTTTTGTCATAGATATAGCCCTCCGGGTCCTGAACTCCCAGTGCGATCAAAAAATCCACAGGCTGATCTGCAGGAATAATGTATTGCTTCTTTCGATTGTGGGACAGATCCGTAGCCGGCGCGGATCCACGCTTAATATGGTCAATCACTGTGATCTTGTCCTTTTTTGAGACCTTCACCTCGCAATTGCCGTTTGCGGTGATGATATTCAGCTGCTTGTACTGCGCAGGCAGTAATTGATCGACAGCCTCGACTGCATTGCCGGAGGGAATATTTCTTTGGGTGGCTTTGCCGTCGGCATAGAAGGTCTCCAACGCAAGGTAAATTACACCCTTGATCTCCGTCAGACGGCCGGTTGTGCGGAGGATATTCTTGTCCACGCACTTGCTCAGGGTCAATTTCTGCAAAAGCTTATTGTCAATTACAAACTTCAATGTTTCAAGCATACGATATTCCTTTTCGTTTTTACTATTTTAGTGAAATCGTTCGCTTACGCTCGCGGTGAAATAATTCACTTCGTGAATTGTGAAGTTTAATGCTAACGCATCAAGTGAAATTAAATCCACCAACTTGCCGTCGAGGCGAATTTCACACGTCGTAGGCGTATTTCACATTGCGAAGCAATATTTCACCCACCTGCAAGGGTGGATTTAGTTGAAAAACGACAGATTCCTGTTGAAATCTGTCGTTTTCTGGTCGGAGTGTCGGGATTCGAACCCGAGGCCTCTTGGACCCGAACCAAGCGCGATACCAAACTTCGCCACACCCCGATAACGAGTAGTATTATAGAGAAAAATTTATCTGTTGTCAAGTGTTCCGCCGCTTTTTCATAGAGTGTACAGTGGATTTATTTAGCAATGCTTTACAGGAGGGAAAATCTATGAGCTATACCGTTGAATATAACCCGGAATTGCGCAATTCTTACCCTATGGAACGCAAAAAGACAGGAAAAATCCCAACAAAGGTACTTGCTGCTGCGATGGTTGTGTTTGTTGTCGTGTATGCGCTGAATACTATGGATCTACTGCGATGGATCATACCCGGTGATCCTGCCGTAACGGCGGGTGCATTTTCATCTATGGTGGAACAGGTCCGTTCCGGACATACAGTTTCTGAGGCAATTATTCTGTTCTTTCGGGATGTGATTATTGGTGGAATGCAATAATGGATGGAATCAAGGTTGATCCAAGAGTATATATACTGATCCCGATTCTGATATTCTTAGTGCCGCTTAACTGGCTTGCAGCCTGGGCCATTGCCGTTTGTTTTCACGAGTTTTGCCACCTTGCGGTCGTAAAACTCTGCGGTGGAGATATTCACAATTTCTCTTTGGGTCTTGGCGGCGCAAATATGGTATGCGTAGATCTGCCTGACAGAGCTTATCTGATATCCATACTGGCAGGGCCTGTCGGAGGACTTATGTTGGTGTTGCTTGGGAGGTGGTTACCGAGACTGGCTATATGCAGTTGGGTGCTGTCTGTGTATAATTTGTTGCCGGTGCTGCCTCTCGATGGGGGACGTGCTATGCGGATATTCATAAAAAAAGAAACAGTATTCCGGATTACGCAGCGAATTACATTGATTACCTTATCCGTTTTAGCTGGATATGTCTGTTTTTTTACGGATTTTGGTCCATTACCGCTGGCCGTTGCCGTGTCTCTTTGGCTTAAGAACATAAAAATACCTTGCAAAGGACCGTTTTGCGGAGTACAATAGACAAAAGAACAAAAAGAGGTACACATTATGAATGAGTTACTCCAAAGAATACTTCCCACCGTCCAAAAGCCTGCGCGATACACCGGTGGTGAATATAATGAGATCAAAAAGGATCTGTCACAGGTTCGAGTGCGGGTTGCTTTCTGCTTCCCAGATACTTACGAGATCGGTATGTCCAATGTGGGTATGCGGATCCTCTACGGTGTTATGAATGAAATGGACGGCGTATGGTGCGAGCGGGTCTTTGCTCCCTGGGGTGATATGGAAGCGGCAATGCGTGAACACAAGCTGCCTCTTTGGGCGTTGGAGAGTCAGGATCCTGTAAAGGATTTTGATATGATCGCCTTTACCATCGGCTATGAAATGTGCTATACAAATATATTGAATATGCTTACTCTGGCCGGCATTCCGCTGCACTCTGCAGAGCGAAAAGGACTGAAGAACATCGTATTTGCCGGTGGCGTGTGCGCCTTTAATCCTGAGCCGCTGGCTGACTTTGTAGACTTCTTTTCTCTTGGAGAGGGCGAGGAGATTACCGAAGAAATTGTATCCCTATATGACCGCGCCAAGGCCAAGGAATGGACCAAGGAAAAATTCCTGCAGGAGGTCTCCTGTATTTCCGGTGTATATGTTCCGTCCTTTTACACCCATACCTACAATTCCGACGGGACATTGCAGGCGATCATTCCTATCGACGGGGCACCGCAAATGGTCACAAAACGCATTGTGGAAGATTTGGACAAGGCCTATTATCCCACCAAAATGATCGTTCCGTCCACAGAGATCGTTCACGACAGAGCCAATTTGGAGGTTTTTCGCGGCTGTATCCGCAGCTGCCGGTTCTGCCAGGCAGGATTCTCCTGCCGTCCTGTCAGAAAAAAGAGCTGGCAGACACTTTATAACCAAGCGGTGGAAATGCTGACCGATTCCGGTCATAATGAGATCACCATTGCCAGTTTGTCCACTTCTGATTACCGTGAACTCAAAGAGCTTACGGATGCGTTGATTCCTTACTGCCAAAATAATCGGATCAATCTCTCCGTACCGTCCCTGCGTGCAGACAATTTCTCCCGGGAATTGATGGAAAAGCTGCAAACACTGCGTAAGAGCGGTCTTACCTTTGCACCGGAAGCAGGCACCCAGCGCCTGCGGGATGTGATCAACAAAAATCTTACTGAGGAAGAGATACTGACTACCTGCGCGAACGCCTTCTCCGGCGGCTGGAATAACGTAAAGCTTTATTTTATGCTTGGCCTGCCAACAGAGACAGATGAGGATGTTCTTGGAATCGCGGACCTTGTATATAAGGTGATCCAGACCTGGAAGGACTGTGCCAGCAATAAAAAGCGCGGGCTTCGCATCCATGTGGCAACAGCATATTTTGTACCGAAACCCCATACACCCTTCCAGTGGGAAAAGCAGATATCTCCGGAGGAATATGTCCGCCGCTGCCGTCTGCTGAAGGATCATTTCTATTCCAAGTCCATTGAGTATAACTATCATACACCGGATATCAGCCGCCTGGAGGCGGTCACCGCCAGGGGAGATCGCCGGCTCGGTCCGGTTATCGAAATGGCCGCGAAAAACGGTGCAAAGCTGGACGGCTGGGACGAGTACTTTAATTATCAGGCCTGGCTGGATGCGTTTGATGCCTGCGGTGTCGATCCTGCATTTTATACGACCCGCGGCTATGGAGAGGACGAGCTTTTGCCGTGGGATACCATCGATGTGGGCGTTACCAAAAAGTTCTTGCAGCTTGAGAGAAAGCGTGCGTACGAAGAAAAAATTACCCCGGATTGCCGCCACGGCTGTGCCGGCTGCGGTGCAAATGAATTGCTGCAGGAGGTGAAGTGCGATGCTTAGACTTCTGTTTGAAAAGACCGGTAGTGCGGTTTGGATTTCCCATCTCGACCTAATGCGCGTTTTTCAGCGGGCCTTCAAGCGGGCAGGTCTGTCTCTTACCCACACACAGGGTTTTAATCCCAGACCGTCCGTATCCATCGCGCTGCCCCTTTCTGTGGGCGTTGAAAGCGTATGCGAGCTTCTGGACTTTGATCTGAGCGGAGATGCTGTTCCCTGCGAGGAAATATGCTCCCGTCTGAATGAGGTTTTGATTCCCGGCGTATGCGTTCGTGCAGTATATACCGATAGCAAGAAACTGCGAGACCTGTCACTTTTGCACTGTTTGGTAACTTTGGAATATGATAATGGTATCCCGGAAAATGCAGTTAATGTTATCAATGATCTGTTTGCATCCCAGGAATTGATCGTCCCCAAAAAGGGCAAGAACGGCGTACAGGATCAAGATATTATTCCTATGATCCGCCGTCTTGAGGTACAGACAGCAGGGGAGAAGTGCATCATCCTTGACTGTGATATCTGTTGTCAGAATCCCACGCTGAATCCTATGCAGCTTGGCGTTGCAATTGCTTTGCATCGTCCGGAACTAAAACCGGATTTTTTTAAGTGCAAGCGTATTGAAATTTATGACAGTACTATGAATGTATTTCGATAAGGAGTGTTATTTATGGAGGTTAATCCCAATTATATCCTTGAGGAATGTCCGATCTGCCGCGGTGCAGGCATGATCATGCACGAGGGTGGCTGGAATGTGCAGGTGGAGTGTGCCGACTGCAGCGCCCATACCGTATATGTTGAGTATACGAATGAGCAGGAAAAAGCCGATGCAGAGGCGCAGGTGGCCAGACTTTGGAATCTGGGCAAGGTGGTTCGCACCGAAATCGGCGAATAAAAAAATATTTTTAAAAAAAGGCTTGCATTTTTGACAAGAGTATGTTACTATACTCAAGCCGTTGCGAAATGCAGGCAAAATCCGGGTTTGGCGAAGTTTGGTATCGCGCTTGAATGGGGTTCAAGAGGCCGCTGGTTCGAATCCAGTAACTCGGACCAATAGCGGAAGTCACAATTGTGATTTCCGCTATTTTCTTTAAATTGCAGAAATGGATTTATAATTCGAAAATTTAGGGGGGGAACACAATATGAACGAACTGAAGAGCGTGTACATTGTAGTTGATATTGAGGGAATCAGCGGCGTTTGCAACCCTGCCCATACCAGCGCCAGCGGTCATCTGTTTGCCGAAGGTCGCCGTATGATGACAGAGGATATCAATGTATGTGTCAAGGCTTGTAAAGAAGCCGGTGTAGAGAAAATCTATGTTGCCGATGTACACGGCGGTTCAGATGTGAATGCATTATGGCTGGACCTGTGTGAAGAAGCCGATGGCTATATCCTGGGCTGCGGCTATAACGATCCCACACGCTTCCCCTTTGTTGAGGAATGTGATGCTGTGATCCTGTTGGGCTACCACGCAAAGGCCGGTACTGAGGGCGGTATTCTTCATCATACTATGGATGGCACAAACATTGAGAATTATTGGATCAACGGCAATGTGGCCGGTGAGACCGCTGTGGATGCCGGTATTGTGGGCGATTACGGCAAGCCTGTTATTATGGTCTCCGGTGATGACAAGGTCTGTGCGGAAGCTAAGGCTCTAATGCCCTGGTGTGTGACTGCGGAAGTCAAGAAGGGCATTACACGCAACGGCGGCCTGCTGCTTCCCAGAGCAAAGGCCCACGCGCTGCTTCGTGAAAAGACCATCGAAGCAGTTAAGAATTACTCCAATGCCAAGCTGGTTGTTTATGATAAGCCTGTTACCCTGCGTGTTGAGCATACCAACAAGCGTCAGTTGCCCAGCCCCATGCAGCGTCCCTATATGAAGCAGATCGACGGCAGAACCTTCGAGGTCACCGGTGACACCATGGAAGAAGCCCTGTACCGTCTGTGGTAATTACATATCGCACCCATATAACAGCAGAAACGATTTCGTTTCTGCTGTTATTTCTTAAAAAACAACCGACAGTTGGATTGTGTTAAAATCACCTCCATTGCAATCAACCGATAGTTGTTGTACAATACAAACAGTGCAAGCTTGTACTTCCAAAGATCGGAGGTAATACTATGAACAATATCAATCAAATCGGTTCTGTGATATTACAACTACGCAAAGCAAAGGGCGTTACTCAGGAAGAGGTTGCAAAATTCGTGGGCGTTTCAGCCCAGGCTGTGTCTAAATGGGAGAACGGCAGCATACCCGATACGGAACTTCTGCCGAAAATTGCGGATTATTTTGCTGTTTCAATTGATTCTTTGTTTGGGCGATCCTTTGCAGATTACAACAACATACAAACCGCATTGGTCAATCAAATCACAGATACGCCCTTTGAGCAACGAATGAAACTGGTATTCAATTACTGCTGGGATATGGAACGGGCGTTTATGACACCTGAACATAAAATCGAATTAAACAGCATCGAGGATTACGAGCGAGAGTTTGATGAAAATGACCAGCAGTATTCCAGAATATTGTCTGATTACGGCTTTACCTGTATGGGAATTGCAAATCGATCACAGTATTTTTTGATTGTTCCTGATCCGAAAGATACAGATACCGCATATTTTAATGCTATTGATTATCCTGCATTCTTTAAGGATTTTTCCGATAAGGACGTCTTTGATGCTTGTGTTCTGCTGAACAAACGGGATTATGAAAAGGCATTTACCCCCAATCTCCTTATGAAAAATATGAACATACCACTTGAAAAAGCAAAGGAAATACTTAGCATTCTTAAAAAATACCGGTTAATTTATACATCTCAGATCGAAATGGACGATGAAGTACAGACTGTTTATCACTTTAATCCTACACCTTCGTTTGTTGCGTTGCTGATATTTGCCAGAGAAATAATCGATAAGCCAAGTGTTTTCAGTTACAATATGAGTTGGAGAAATAAGCCATATTTCAAATGATGGTGCAAAATCCAGGAAAAATATCATATTTTTTCTAAAAAAGTACTTGATTTTTGCGTTTTAGTGTGATAGAATACATCGGTCTGAAAAGCAAGGTGAGTCCTCTGCGGTGCCGGGAACCATATCGCCGGATCAATCGCTGTACGAACGCCTAATAATAAGGAGGACAAAGATATGGATTTGGTTAAAGCTCTGTCCAGCCAGTACATGAAGGAAGAGTTGCCCGAAATGCGGGTTGGCGACACCGTTCGTGTGCATGTGCGGATCAAGGAAGGCTCCCGTGAGCGTATTCAGGTGTTCGAAGGCACCATCATCGCCCGGAAGCACGGCGGCATCGGTGAGACCATCACTGTTCGTCGCATCAGCTACGGTGTAGGCTGTGAGAAGGTTTTCCCTGTTCACTCTCCCCGTATTGCCAGTGTTGAGACTATCCGCAAGGGTAAGGTACGCCGTGCAAAGCTGTACTACCTGCGCGACCGTTTTGGCAAGGCTGCAAAGGTCAAGGAACGCGTTTAATTCAAAATTCCGTAAAAAAAGAGGGGCAACCCTCTTTTTTTATTTGCAGAAATAGTTTATAATGTATGAAACATATACTTGGAGGTAATATACTTGGATAATATTGAAAAGGCTTCCAATAAAATAGATGAAACGCCTGTTGAAGCTGAACAGACTCTCGCTGATGACCTTGAATGCGCTGATGTTGTGCGTTCTGTGGAGCGTCAAAAGGGGATCGTATCCTATCTGCATGATCTGGTGTTTGGCTTGGCGGCAGTTCTGCTGATATTTATGCTTTTTTTACGGGTAGTGATCGTTTCCGGTCCGTCTATGATGGATACCTTGCACGACGGCGACAGCTTGATTCTTCTGAGCAACGTTTTTTATACAAAGCCCAAATACGGTGACATTATCGTGGCCAGCAAAGCGTCTTTTAAGAACGGCGAGCCGATCATTAAGCGCGTCATCGCAACAGAAGGCCAAACCGTGGATATCGACTTTGAGGCCGGTATTGTGTATGTGGATGGTCAAGCGCTGCATGAACCATATATCTACACTCCTACTAATCTCAAAGAAGGTACGGTATTCCCGCTGACGGTATCGGATGGGTGCGTGTTTGTGATGGGCGACAACCGAAATGATTCACTGGACAGCAGAAGCACAGAGATCGGGCTGATCGATCGCAGGGAAATACTGGGCCGCGTACTGTTTCTGGCATTGCCCGGTAAAGACCCGTTTACGCAGAAACGCGATTTCAGCAGAATTGGAGCACTTACGTAATGGAAAAGGAAACGATGAACATCCAATGGTACCCCGGCCATATGACCAAAACCAGACGGCAGATTGAAGCCGATCTCAAGTTGGTGGACGCCGTGTGCGAGATCGTGGATGCCAGAATCCCCATTTCCAGCCGCAACCCGGATATTGATGCTATTTGCGGCAACAAACCCCGGATCATTGTAATGAACCGTATGGATCTTGCAGACGACGATGCGACCAAGCGCTGGATTCAGAACTTCCGCAACAAAGGGTATGCCGCAGTCGCGACGGATTGCAAGACCAAAAAGGGAATCTCCGGCTTCCAGCCGGCAGTTCGTTCCGTTTTAAAGGAAAAAATCGAGCGCAATGCGGCCAAAGGTATGAATAAACCCCTTAAGGTAATGATCGTGGGTATTCCCAACGTGGGAAAGTCCACACTGATCAACCAGATCTCCGGCCGCAAGGGTGCAAAAGCCGAGAACCGACCCGGCGTGACCAGAGGCAAGCAATGGGTTACTGTGGACAGTGGCCTGCTGCTCCTGGATACCCCCGGCATCCTGTGGCCGAAATTTGAAGACCCCAATGTGGGGATGATGCTTGCCTATACCGGCGCGGTAAAAGAGGGTGTCATCGACATTGAGGAGCTGGCTGCGCATCTGATGGAGCTGATGCTTCGCTTTTATCCGCATACGCTGAAGGACCGCTATAAGGTGGAGGCTGAGCAGGGGACACCCGGCTATGTTCTGCTGGAGGAAGCCGGTCGCAAGCGTGGTTATCTGTTGGCCAGGGGTGAGATCCATACCGAGCGAATGGCAAAGGTTTTTCTTGATGAGTACCGCTCCGGAAAGCTGGGACGGTTTACACTCGAGATACCGGAGGACTTGAAATGATCGATATGTGGGAATTTGAGAATAAGCACCGCAACGAAGGGTATCAGTCCATCTGCGGTGTTGATGAGGCAGGCCGTGGGCCGCTGGCCGGGCCGGTCTGTGCTGCAGCAGTGATCCTGCCGGCAGGCGTCGAGATTCCCGGCCTGAATGACAGCAAGAAGCTCACAGATAAGAAACGCAGGGAGCTGTTTCCAATTATTTGTGAAAAAGCCATTGCCTATGGCATCGCATTTGCTGACCATAAGGAGATAGACGAACTGAATATTCTGCAGGCAACATATCTGGCTATGGAAAGGGCAATTGCAAAGCTGGATGGTAATGCTGATTTTGCATTGATAGACGGCAACCGGACAAAGGATTTCGGTATTCCCGTAGAAACGGTTGTGGGCGGTGACGGTCGCAGCGCCAGCATTGCCGCAGCATCCATATTGGCCAAGGTCACCCGTGACGATTATATGCTGGAAATGGCAAGCGCCTATCCCCGGTACGGATTCGAAATACATAAAGGCTACGGCACCAAGGCACACTATGCCGCGTTAACGGAATTTGGCCCCTGTCCGATCCACAGGATGTCTTTTTTAAGGAAATTTTATGGGGAGAAATAATATCGTTGGTGCCTGGGGCGAGTCTTTGGCTGCTGTTTACCTGCAAAAGAAACGATATAAGTTGATAGCTACCGGTTATAGGTGTCGGTTTGGCGAGATCGACCTGATCGTAACTGACCGAAAATACATAGTGTTTGTGGAGGTAAAACTCCGCAAAAGTGACCGATTTGCCAGCGCTATGGAATTTGTGGATCAGCGCAAGCAGAATCGCATACGCACAACAGCGGAAATCTACTTGTCGCAGAATCCGACTGACTTGCAGCCGCGATTTGATGTGATAGAAATCTATGCACCGCTGGGTATCGATACCCTAAAACCGGAGATACATCATTTGGAGGATGCATTTCAATGAATTTTCCTGTATTTGACCTGCATTGCGACACGGCTTCCTTGCTTTTGGGGGAGAAGTATGACAGAATTGACAGCCTACGCAAAAATTCATTGCATATCGATTTGGAGCGTGCAGGCTCTCTGCCGGGATATGCGCAGTGTTTTGCCTGCTTTACATCTGATTTGATACAACTGCCGGAGCATTTATCTGTCTTTGGTTTGTTCGAACGGCAAATGGCAGCGGTACTGACTGAGGTGGAAAGAAATACGGATATCATCCGCCTGGCATATACCGCCAAGGATGTTGCAGATAACCAAAGTCACGGACTGATGTCTGCGATCCTTACGATCGAAGGTACTGCCGGTTTTGATTATAACCCGGATATTTTGGAGGATCTGTATAACATTGGTTTTCGTATTACGACCCTTGGCTGGAATGAAAAAAACCCCCTTACAGGTTCCTGCGTGACCGGCGGCGGTCTGACCGACCTTGGCAGGGAATATGTAAAAGAAGCCCAAAGGCTGGGTATGGTGATCGATGTGAGCCATATCAGTGACGAGGGTTTTTGGGATATTATGGAAATCGCGGAAAAGCCCGTCATTGCATCCCATTCCAACAGCCGCAGTCTCTGTAATACACCACGGAATCTGAGTGATGATATGTACAAGGCCATTTGCAAAACGGATGGCACCGCTGGAATCAATCTATACAGCGGTTTTTTGGGTGAAGCACCTACTGTGGATACGGTATGTGACCATATTTTCCATTTCTTAAGTCTGGCAGGGGATGATCGGCATATTTCTCTTGGCTCCGATTTTGACGGAATGCGCGATCTGCCTGCCGGTATTACCGGCGTGCAGGATTATCAAAAATTGGCACAGCGGTTATCTGAACGGGGATTGGAAGACAAAACGATTGAAAATATTTTCTGGAACAATGCATTGGGAGTGATAGATAGATGCTCTATGTAAGTACAAGAAATCGGACTGACACATTCACTGCGTACAGAGCCCTCAATGAGAAAACAGCCCCGGATGGCGGTGTGTATATACCATTTCACCTGCCGGTTTTTACCCGGGAGGAGCTGTCCGCACTGAAGGGGCAGTCCTGCTGCGACACAGTCGCGCAGATGCTGAGGCTGTTCTTCGGTGTGCATCTGACCGGATTGGATGTAGAGTTTGCAATCAGCAAGACGCCTTTTAAGCTGGAAACAATGCAGCATAAGTTTGCTGTTGCAGAATGCTGGAGGAATCCGGGATATTCCTACGACTACATACTAAAAGGCCTTTACGGTCTGATGGCAGATAATAAATCTTCCGGCAGTATGCCTGTAGGCTGGCCTTGCGTAGGCATCAAAATTGCACTGCTTTTTGGCCTGTATTCCGCAATGGGTAGCGCCGTGGACGGCGTGGATATTGCAGTTACGGCAGGAGATTATTCTGATCTGTCCGCAATTGCTTACGCAAAGGCTATGGGTCTGCCTGTGGATATGACAGTCTGCGCCTGCGATGGCGACAGCGCGTTTTGGGATCTTGTCAATAGGGGAGAGTATACATCAGCTGCAACGCAGCCGGATTATATGGAATGCTTTCTGTGTGTATTATTGGGAATGGACACTGTTGCTTCTTCCAATGAGACCCGACAGAACAGAACACTATACTTCGCCGATGATGAACAGCTGACGGTCCTGACTGAGAATGTTTTTGCCGCAGTCGTCAGCAGCAATCGGGTCGATTCCGTTATTTCCAATATGCATCGGACCAATGGGTATACCTTTGATACAGAGGCAGCGCTGGCTTATGCAGGCTTGCAGGATTACCGTTCCAGCACCGGCATTAGCAAGGATACATTGCTGTTTTCCAAAAACCGTCCGATACGGATAAGGGAGTGACCGAATGGCGCTTTACGCGATTGGAGATCTACACCTGTGCTTAGGTGCGGACAAACCGATGGATATTTTTGGCGGTGCTTGGGTTGGATATCTGGATAAGCTGAAAAGCGGCGTATCCGTTATTAACGAAGAGGATACTACCGTATTGCTTGGCGATCTGTCCTGGGCTCTTGATTTAGAGAGTGCCGTTGAAGACTTCTCCTGGATCGATCAGATTCCGGGCCGCAAGATCATACTCAAGGGTAATCACGATTACTGGTGGAATACGGCCACAAAGTTCTACAAATTCTGTGAAGTAAAAGGATTTTCAAACCAATGGATCCTCAATAACAACCATTACGAGTACGACGGTTACGCGATCTGCGGTACCAGAGGCTGGTTTTTTGAGGAGGATCGCAGCGGCGAGCACGACGAGAAGGTTTTCCGTCGTGAGCTGATTCGTCTGGAGACTTCACTGAAATCCGCAGGCAATCTGCCTAAAATCGTATTTCTGCATTATCCGCCGTTGTACAAGGGCTACACCTGTGACGAAATTTTGGATCTGCTACACCGTTACGGAGTCAGACAGTGTTATTACGGCCATCTTCACGGTGCGAGCCATGGACTCGCCCTGGAAGGACAGTGGGACGGTATTGAATACAGACTTTTGTCTGCAGATCGGTTGGATTTTAAGCCATATCGCATTTTTTAATAAAATTTTCAAGAAAAGTGTGGACAATTTGCGGATTATTTGCTAATATAATTCGGATGCAAAATAAGTATATGAACGGCCGATATAATGGCACGTAATATGGGAGGATACAGAAATGAACATTAAGAGCAACGAAAGAAACGGCAACAAGACTACCATCGTCGTGGAAATCGACGAGGAACTGATGGAATCCGGCGTTCAGAAGGCATATCTGAAGGCCCGGAAGAACATTATGATCCCCGGCTTCCGCAAGGGCAAGGCCCCCAGAAAGATGATCGAGGCTATGTATGGCGCACATGTTTTTTATGAAGACGGCCTGGAGGAAATTTTCCCCGAGGTTTATGAGTATGCTGTTGTTAAGCAGGATGTGAAGGCTGTTGGCCGTCCCAGCCTGACCGATATGGACATCAGTGACGAGGGCATTGTTACCATCACTCTTACCACTGAGGTTTACCCCGAGGTTACCTTGGGTGATTACAAGGGCATTGAGGTTGAGAAGGCTGTAGCTATCGTCACTGACGAGCAGGTACAGGCTGAGCTGGACAGAATGGCACAGAATGTTGCTTCTACCGAAACTGTTGAGCGCGCTGCTGAAATGGGCGACACCGCAAACATTGATTTTGAAGGCTTTGACAACGGCGTTCCTTTCAACGGCGGCAAGGGAGAAGCTTTTGATCTGAAGCTGGGCTCCGGCTCCTTCGTTCCCGGCTTTGAGGAGCAGATCGTCGGTATGTCCGTCGGTGATGAAAAGGATATCGACATCACCTTCCCTGAAGATTACCATGCTGACCTGGCCGGTAAGGCTGTTGTGTTTCATGTAAAGGTCAACAAGGTTACTGTGACCAATGTTCCTGCTCAGGACGATGAGTTTGCCAAGGATGTCTCCGAGTTTGAGACTCTGGATGCACTGAAGGAAGATATCCGCGCCAAGGCTCTGGAAACTGCCCAGAAGCAGATCGACAGTGCTTTCGAGCAGGCTTGTGTGGACAAGGCTGCCGAGAATACCGCTGTTGAAATGCCCGAGGCTCTGATCGAGATGGAGCTGGATACCCAGATGGAGCGGTTCGGCTATCAGCTGCAGATGAGCGGCTACTCCGTGGAGCAGTATGCAAAGATGATGGGCGGTGACCTGTCCACTATGCGCAGCGCCTTCCGTCCCGCCGCTGAGAAGCAGGCAAAGGCCAATGTTACCCTGGCTAAGATCGTCGAGGTGGAGGGTATTACTGTTACTGACGAGGATCTGGAGGCCGAGTTCGAGGCAATGGCTAAGCAGTACGAGATGGAGGTTTCCAAGATCAAGGAGATGGTTCCCGCTGAGGAACTGAAGTCCAGTCTGGAGACCCGCAAGGCCGTTAAGGTGATTGTTGACAACGCTGTTGCCGTCGCGCCCAAGGAAAAGGAAGCAACCGAGGAATAAGTAGCCTCGTAAATGGTTAGAATGTTTCAATCCCAGAAAGGAGACATTACCATGAGTTTAGTACCTTATGTTGTAGAGCAAACCAGCCGCGGAGAGCGCAGCTACGATATTTTCTCCCGGATGCTTAACGACCGCATTATTTTCCTGTCCGAAGATGTAAATGATACCACCGCAAGCCTGATCGTGGCGCAGCTGCTGTATCTGGAAGCACAGGATCCGGACAAGGATATTCAGTTTTATATTAACAGCCCCGGCGGCAGCGTTACCGCAGGTATAGCCATTTATGATACGATGCAGTACATCAAATGCGATGTTGCCACCATCTGTGTGGGTATGGCCGCTTCTATGGGCGCATTTCTGCTGGCCGCAGGCGCAAAGGGTAAGCGTATGGCACTGCCCAATGCAGAGATCATGATCCATCAGCCCTCCGCAGGCACCCAGGGTCAGATCACCGATATGGCGATCCATATGAAGCGCTTTGAGACGATGAAGACCCGTATGAACCGCATTCTGGCAGAAAACACCGGCAGATCGGTGGAGGAAGTTACTGCAGCGTGCGAGCGGGATAACTTTATGACATCCGAAGAGGCCAAGGAATTCGGCATTATTGACCGTGTATTGGATCGGCATTAATAGAAAGGCGGACCTGTTTTATGTCAAAAACAGATGAACAGACGCTGTGCTGTTCCTTTTGCGGCAAGTCAGAATCACAGGCCCGGCTGATCGCCGGTCCCGGTGTATGCATCTGCAGTGATTGCGTGCAGGCCTGCTGCGACCTCCTTGGCGAGGATATTGATGCTTCGGATATGCCTGAAAAACTGCCCACACCGGCAGAGATCAAGGCATATATGGATGGCTATATCATTGGCCAGGATAATGCAAAGATCGCACTGTCGGTCGCGGTTTACAATCACTATAAACGCATTTATCTGTCGTCAGATACTGATGTTGAGCTCCAGAAGAGTAATATTTTACTCATTGGGCCTACCGGCTCCGGCAAGACCCTCTTTGCCCAGACCCTGGCCCGGATTCTGGACGTACCCTTCGCAATTGCCGATGCGACCACGCTGACCGAGGCCGGTTATGTGGGTGATGATGTTGAGAACATTCTGGTCCGTTTGCTCCAGGCTGCAGATTTTGATCTGGAGAGAGCAGAACGGGGTATTATCTACATTGACGAAATGGATAAGATCGCCCGCAAGAGCGAAAATACCTCCATCACCAGAGATGTATCCGGAGAAGGTGTTCAGCAGGCGCTTCTGAAGATTTTGGAGGGCACTGTATCCAATGTTCCGCCTCAGGGTGGCAGAAAACACCCGCAGCAGGAAACAATTCCTGTGAACACCTCCAAGATACTGTTCATTTGCGGCGGTGCCTTTGACGGGTTAGAAAAGATCATTGAATCCCGGACTGACAAGTCGGCCATTGGTTTTGATGCACCTGTCCAGAGTCGGAGCAAACGGGATATTGGTAAGCTTCTTGCTCAAGTGCAGCCTCACGATCTGATAAAATTCGGCATTATCCCGGAGCTTGTTGGGCGTATGCCTGTCATTACGAGCCTACAGGATCTCAAGCAGGCGGATCTTGTCCGAATTCTTACTGAGCCGAAAAATGCGCTTACAAAACAGTATGAGGCGCTTCTCGCGATGGATAATGTGGAGCTGGAGTTCCTGCCCGAGGCGCTTGAAACGGTTGCCCAAAAGGCTGTGGATCGGCAGATTGGTGCCCGTGGTTTGCGCGCCGTAATGGAAGAGACAATGACCGACATTATGTATCAGATCCCTTCTGATCTGACGATCAAAAAGGTTGTGATTACACCGGAAGCGATTAACGGCGAGCAACCGGTTATTGTGCGGGATAATAATACACCCCGCGAGAAATTAGCTACACAACACTAATATTATGAGGGGGTAGAAATCTGCCCCCTTATATTTATCCCCAGGAAGGAGGACGGAAATGAGCGAAAAATTTATGTCCGGCAGATTGCCGGTGCTGGCCCTGCGCGGTCTTGCGATTTTTCCGGATCAAACTGTCCATTTTGATGTTGGCAGAATAAAGTCTGCCTTGGCATTGGAATATGCTATGAAGCACGATCAGATGCTTTTTTTGGTACCGCAAAAGAATATTGTTGACGACGATCCCGGGATCAACGGGTTATATCCCATTGGTACCGTTGTAAAAGTGAAACAGGTTCTGAAATCTCAGAACGAAAACATCCGTGTGCTGGTCACAGGCCTGCACCGTGCACGCCTTTTGGAACTGACACAGGACGCGCCGCACCTTGCAGGAACGGTAGAATATGTACCGCAGACTGATGTCAAGGACACCTTGCGGGCGAAGGCGATGTGCAGAGAGGCGGCGATGCTCTACAGTGCCTACAGTGATCTTGCAGAACGGCCTGCACAGTCTGTGCTGCTGAAAATTATGGCATCGGAGAATTGCGGTTTTGTTGCAGATTCCATTGCACAAAATTCCGGTATGGACTACTGCGACAAGGCAAAACTCCTCTGCCAGCTGAATCCTGTTCGCCGATTGGAAAATGCGCTGAGATTGCTGCAGCAGGAAATCGAAATGCTGCATATTGAGGCAGACATTCAGGCGCGAACCAGAGCAAATATCGACCAGGGACAGCGGGATTACTATCTGCGTGAGCAACTCAAGACCATCCGTGAGGAGCTGGGCGAAGAGGACGACGATGCCGAATTTGCTGAGTATGAAAAAGAGATTCTCCTGCTGAATCTGCCCCGGGAATCGGAAGAGAAGCTTCTGAAAGATCTGCAGCGCCTAAAAAAGCAGCCCTATGGTTCTGCAGAGGCCTCTGTTCTGCGTAATTATTTGGATACAGTTCTGGAGCTGCCATGGAATACCGCTACAAAGGAACGCATCGATGTTGCCACAGCTAGACGGATTCTGGATAAAGATCATTTTGGTCTTGAAAAGGTGAAAAACCGCATTTTGGAAACCATTGCTGTGCGTCAAATCGCACCGGAAATGCCACCCCACATTCTTTGCCTTGTTGGTCCTCCGGGTGTCGGTAAAACATCTGTTGCCCACTCTGTTGCCAGAAGTCTTAACCGAAGAATGGCGCGGATTGCCTTAGGCGGTGTCCACGATGAAGCGGATATCCGCGGTCACAGAAAGACCTATGTGGGCGCAATGCCCGGAAGAATTCTTTCTGCGATGGTCCAGGCGGGTAGTTCCAATCCGGTGCTGCTGCTTGACGAAATCGACAAGATGGGCTCTGACTACCGCGGTGACCCCAGCGCGGCTCTTTTGGAGGTGCTTGACGGTGAACAAAACAAAACCTATCGGGATCATTATCTGGAAATTCCATTTGATTTGAGCAAAGTGATGTTCATAACCACCGCCAATACCCTGGATTCTATCCCCAAGCCGCTGCTGGACCGTATGGAAATTATTGAGATCGGCTCTTATACAGACGAAGAGAAGCTGATGATTACCAAAAATCACTTGATCCCCAAGCAGTTTGCCAAGCATGGCATCAAGAAATCTCGGGTAAAGATCAGCGATGATGCCATTCGTGAGATCATTCGCTGTTATACCCGCGAATCCGGTGTGCGGAGTTTAGAGCGCTGCATTGCAGAGCTGTGCAGGAAGGCAGATATGCGGTTTATCGCAGATGAGGACTGCAAGCGGATCTCTATCACCGGCAGCAATATTGAAGAATATCTGGGCGTTAAGAAGTTCCTGCCAAACAGATTGCCCTGCAATGACCAGGTGGGACTTGTGACCGGTCTTGCGTGGACCGCTGTTGGAGGTGAGACGCTTGAGGTTGAAGTCAATGTGATGGAAGGCTCCGGTAAGCTGGAGTTGACCGGCAATCTTGGGGACGTTATGAAGGAATCGGCCCATGCTGCTCTGAGTTATATCCGGGCCAATGCGACCAGTCTGGGAATCGCTGCTGATTTTTATAAAACCAAGGACATTCATGTGCATTTCCCGGAAGGTGCAGTACCTAAGGACGGGCCCTCTGCCGGTGTTACCGTGTGTACAGCAATCGTATCAGCATTGACCGGTGTTACGGTTCGCCGCGATGTAGCAATGACAGGGGAGATCTCCCTGCGTGGCCGAGTGTTGCCCATTGGCGGACTGAAGGAGAAGACAATGGCTGCCCTGCGTCACGGCATCCGGACAGTAGTGATACCTAAGGATAATGAACGGGATCTTGCAGAGATCGATCAGACCGTGCGTAACGCTTTGAACTTTGTCACCGCCGAAACAGTTGATACGGTGCTTAATACCGCATTGAACAAAATGACAGAGGCAGTCCCGGCTTTGATTGCAGATATTCCGGAGGAAGTTAAGGTTAAATCCCGCACCAATATGATCCGCCAGTGAGGTAGCCTTATGAATTTCAATAATGTTGAATTTCTGATTTCTGCAGCCGCACCTAAGGATTTTCCGTCAAACAGATTGCCGGAAATTGCTTTTGCCGGCAAGTCAAATGTGGGTAAATCCTCTGTCATTAACAGAATATTGCAGCGGAAAAATTTTGCCCGTGTGGGCGAAAAGCCGGGTAAAACCATTCATGTGAATTACTTTGTGATTGATAAATCTTGCTATTTTGTTGACCTGCCCGGATATGGTTATGCAAAGGTGTCCCAAGCGGAAAAGGATCGCTGGGGACGGCTGATGGAAAGCTACTTTGCTGCCCAGCGTATTGATTTGGGTGTGATGATTGTGGATGCCCGCCATGCACCGACGGCTAACGACATCGTTATGGCTAACTGGTTTATTGAGAGTGGCTGCCCCTTTGTGGTTGTTGCCAATAAGCTGGATAAGCTGAAAAAAAGCGAACTGATCCCCAATATGGAGCGGATCCGTGAAGATCTGGAATTGCCGGAAGACTGTCCCGTGATACCTTTTTCTGCAGAAAAGGGTACCGGCAGGGAAGATTTAGTCGCAAGAATTTTGAATGCTGTAGGTAAATAATTATAAGCATCAGCCAAGTGAAGTAAATAGATAAAGGTAGACATATGGAGTAATGCCATATTGTCTACCTTTTCTTTATGCGCGAATTAGAAAATCGGAAGTGTATTTACCGAGGCGTTGCATGGAGCGAAGACCGTCTTCCATAGTGCAGGGCTCAAAATTTAGAATCGGTTCGTTTGCAAACTCCAGTTTTGGCTTGTCCGACAACGAGGAAAACACCTGGCGAAAATCCCGCGGTGATATACCTACCATCGCTTTAAATGTGCGGCTGAAATAACTGTGCGAGGAAAAACCGGTGCTTTCATAGGTAGTAAACACATCCTGGCCATAAAAAGCGAAATAATGGATTGCACGACGGATACGGATGTAATTTAAGTAGTCTGTGATTGCAAATTTCGTATTTTTACGAAAGGTCGTACTAAGGTAATTCGGATGATACCCCAAGGCTTTTCCCATCTTTTCCACGGAGAATTTACTGGTAAAATTGTTATCTATATAAGACAGGATTAAGCGTGTTACGGTGTTGTATCCATCTGTTTTTATGTATCTTGATCCCAGATCCTTATATTGGAGGTCACCCAAGAAAAGCTGCAGGAGCATAGTGTAAAGCAGACAATGAATATCATCCAGATTTTGCGGATCCTGACAGGTCCAGTATTTTACAATATAGAGCAAGGTTTGGTATATTGCCCCATTGTCTTCCAACGGCCGGTGATATGTTCGCAGATGCTCTATTAAGAAAGGATCTGTCAGTACAACCTTCAATTCAAAGGACTCCATACCATCTCTGTCCAGTTCCAGAACCTGATGAGGTATTCCTGCGGGAATAGAAAAGAAATTACCGGGTTTGAAGGAAACAAGCTGCCCATCAACGAGAAAGTTGGGCGTTCCCGCGATAATGTAATAGAGCTGATGGCATGTGTGGGTATGCAGCTGTATCTGCTGACCGACAGCCAATTTACTGCGAATGGCCCATATTAAGGTTAACCGTTCATTCATAACGCCACTCCTTTTTTAAAATTCTGATATATACCGCAAAAAGAAAACTTGCGGTTCTACCGTCAAAATGCAGACGCAGCC
The DNA here is from genome assembly GCA_045645385.1 of Faecousia sp. Lineage (GTDB taxonomy): Bacteria > Bacillota > Clostridia > Oscillospirales > Oscillospiraceae > Faecousia. Next base: position 36,057 of record JAZRIT010000060.1, on the reverse strand, counting down.
TGTGTTTACAGCGGACAATTCAGGCAAAACAGGCGTGAATAGTGAAACTCAATTTTGTTGATTATACCACAGGACCAGTGCTATAATCAAGGCAGAAAACGGGTGCCTCAGCAAAAAATACTTTCATAATTCTCATATTCCCCCGTTTTACGCAAACATAAGGAGTTAAAAATGGATGAAATCAAAGAACTAAAGCCCAACACCGGCCCGCTGGTGGGTCTGAAAGTGCTGGATCTGACCCGGATTCTTTCCGGCCCTTATGCGTCTATGTGGCTGGCAAGTATGGGCGCAGATGTGATCAAAATTGAGAACCCCAAAGATCCCGATGTGTCCCGGGAATATTATCCGGTCATCAACGGACACAGTGCCTATTTTGCCACAATGAACCGGAACAAGCGTGCTGTCACCTTAAATCTGAAGGCGGAGGAAGGCAAAAAGCTTTTCTTAGAGCTGGCAAAAGAGGCTGATGCTGTCATTGAAAATTTTCGTCCAGGTGTAATGGAAAAGCTGGGTGTCGGTTACGAAGAATTGAAAAAAGTCAACCCCGGCATCGTTTATGCCTCCATCTCCGGCTACGGTACATACGGTCCTTATTCCAAAAAGCCCGGCTACGATGTAGTGGCCCAGGCTATGAGCGGCCTGATGGCTACCACCGGCTTCCCTGAGGGACCTCCCACCAGAGTGTGTTGCTCCATCGGCGACACCGTAGGCGGTGTGACCAGTTTGGTGGCATTGCTGGCGGCGCTGTACTGCAAGCAGCAGACCGGTTTGGGCCAAAAGGTGGAGGTTGCGTTGGCGGATTCCCTGCTGACCCTCAGCACACCGGATTATGTCCGTTATTTCACTCAGGGATTGGAGCCTGTCCGTATAGGTAACTACTACCGCAGCTGGGCGCCCTATGGCACCTACCGCGCAAAGGACGGCTACTATAACATTGGATGCGGTACAGATGTGTTCTTCTTCAAGCTGGCCGAGGCCATCGGTCACCCGGAAATGATCGACGATCCCCGGTTCCAAACCCACCCGGATCGGATCGCAAATATCGAGGCAATGGACGCGATCATCAACGAATGGGCGATGCAGCGGTCTGTAAAGGAAGTGTGCGCCATCATTGATGCCGCCGGTGTTCCCTGTGCTCCGGTCTATACCATCCGGGAGCTGGAAAAAGACGAGCATATTGCAGGTGCCCGGGAGATGTTCCCCGCTATCAATCAGCCGGGAATCGGCGAGTTTCAGCTCACCAATATTCCTGTCCGCTTTGCATCCTCCGGCTTGGTGCCCATTCAGGCAGCGCCCGACCTGGGCGCACATAACGAGGAGATTTTTGGGGCATTGGGCTACACGCCCGAAGAACTGGCACGCCTGCACCAGCAGGGTGTAATCTGACAGAGAAAGGGAAATTTTATGAATCAGTTAACTGGTAAATTTGCGGTAGTGACCGGAGCAGGACGTGGTATCGGAGCTGCCATTGTAAAAAAGTTCCTGGCAGAGGGCGCTGCAAAGGTCGCCCTGCTGGACATCGCCGAAATCGACACAACCGAATTTGACCCCACCGGCCAGCGGGCCTTTGCCTACGTTTGCAATGTGGGCGATTACGAGAATGTAAAGGCCGTATTTGAAAAAATCTACGAGGATTTCGGGCGCATCGACATTCTGGTCAACAACGCCGGTATTACCCGGGATGCTATCTTCCACAAGATGACTGTTGAGCAGTGGCAGCAGGTGATCAACACCAATCTGAACAGTACCTTCTACACCTGCCATTGCGTGGTCAATCAGATGCGTGCCCAAAATTCCGGCCGGATTATTAACATATCCTCCACCTCCATCGAAGGCAATGCTGGTCAGGCAAACTACGCCGCCGCCAAGAGCGGTCTGATTGGTTTCACAAAGACCCTTGCCAAGGAACTGGGCCGCAAGACCATTACCGCCAACTGCGTTGCCCCCGGCGCAACCAATACCGATATGTACAAAAATGTTCCCGACGAGATCCGTGAACGGGTCATCAAAAATAAGCCCTTTGGCCGTCTTGGAGAGCCGGAGGAAGTAGCAAATACCGTTTCCTTCCTGGCCAGCGATGATGCCAGTTATGTTTCCGGACAGGTGATCTGTGTAACCGGAGGTTCCTGATAAAGCGAGGCGATTGATTATGAAAAATGTGGTATTTGTAGATGCCGTCCGTACGCCTTTCGGAAAACTGGGTGGGGGGTTGCGAAGCTTTTTCCCTGCCGAACTGTGCGGTATGGCCATCCGGGAGCTGCTGGAACGGACAAAAATCCGGGAACGGAGCAAGGTGGACAGCGTATTTCTCGGCTCTGCCGGTGGTGATCCCCGTTCCTGCAATATGGCTCGCTACGCAACCCTCTATGCCGGTCTGCCCCACGACACGGTGGCAAGCTTCATTGAAATGCAGTGCGGCTCTGCCATTGACTGCATCAACCACGCAGCCTGGAAGATCATGACCGATAATGCCGATGTCATCATCGCAGGTGGCGGTGAATCCTACAGCCAGCGAGCCGCCCACTTCTCTATGGCGGTAGAACCCTACAAGCTCATCCCACCCACAGCCATCAAGAACCGCCTTTCTCCTGTGGACGAAGAGTGCATCGATATGGTGACTATCTCCAACCTGATGGGTGAAAAATGGAATGTGACCCGGGAGGAATGTGACGCATTTGCCCTGCGCAGTCAAACCCTGGCCGCCCAGGCCATTGAAAGCGGCTGGCTGGATGAGCAGCTTTTCTCCGTGGTAATTCCCGCCACGAAGAAAACACCCAAAGTTGTAATTTCCCGTGACGAGCAGCCCCGGGCCACCACCTTGGAGGGACTGCAGCGCCTTGCACCCGTGCAGGGCAGCGGTGTAACCACCGCAGGCAACGCCAGCGGCAGAAATGACGGCGCTGCCGTGGTGCTGATGATGAGCGAGGAAAAAGCCAAAGAACTGGGTTACACCCCCATCGCCCGGTGGGTCGCCTCGGCAGAAGCCGGCGTGGATCCCCGGTATATGGGCATCGGCCCCGCCTTTTCCAATGTAAAGTTGCTGAAGCAGGTGGGTCTGTCCTTAAATGACATCAGCGTATTTGAGTGTAACGAGGCCTTTGCGGTGCAAAACCTTTCCGTCATTCGGGAGATGGAAAAACAGATGGGCGAAGCGGTTGATATAGATCGCTGGAATCCCCACGGCGGTGCCATCGCCTTTGGCCATCCCAACGGTGCCTCCGGCGCCCGTATTACAATGCACGCAATGAAACACCTGCAGCAAAATGGCGGTGGCTACGGCCTGATCTCCTCTTGCTGCGGCGGCGGTTTGGGCGTATCCACTCTTATTGAAGTACCGTAGACTGCGGCCATACTCAGTCTGCCGTACAATCGCAAAGTGGAAAACTGTGAAAAAACACATCCACCGGAATAAACCGGTGGATGTGTTTTTTAAAGCTTAGTTTTTGCTTCCTTCAGAGCTGCAGCCAGCTGATCAGGGCAGGAGGTGGGTTTCATACCGCAGTGAATGCCGTTGATCCGGTCGATCACCTCATCCACATCCATACCTTCCACCAATTTTCCTATACCCTGGAGATTTCCGTTGCAGCCGCCCAGAAACTGTACATTATAAACCTTTCCGTTGTTGATCTCAAAAAAGATCCGCTGAGAGCAGGTGCCCTTCGTCTTATATTCAAATTGCATTCTGTTATTTCCTTTCGTCAGATAATAAGATCGGCAAGTGTTCCGTTCACAAGTGTCACAAGATCGATAGGCGGCAGAATCATCTGATGACCCCGTTCACCGGCAGATACGGCAATTTCGTCAAATATCTGGCAGGATTCCTCAAAATAGGTGGGATATTTCTTCTTCATTCCCACGGGGGAGCAACCGCCGCGGATATAGCCGGTCAAAGCCAAAAGATCCTTAACGGGTATCAGCGCCATATCCTTGTCACCGGCTGCTTTGGCGGCCTTTTTCAGGTTCAATTCGCAGCTGACCGGAATGCAGAAGACATTGATCCCGGTTCGGCTGCCCTTGGCTACCAGTGTTTTATATACTTGCTCCGGCGGAAAACCCAAAGCCACTGCCGCGTGATTGCCGTTCAGATCATTTTCGTCATATTCATAAAATACTTCACGGCAGGGGATTTTTGCCTGTTGCACCAAGCGAACTGCATTTGTTTTTGCACCCATAATTATCACCTGCGTCATTATACAATGTTTTTGCGCATCTTGCAAGAGTGAATCGTTCATAGAATTCAGGTTATCCTATTTGCGGAGGGATCTACTATGGACGAAATAAAACAAAATAACAATGAACAGCAGGACAGAATGATTGAGTTGGGTTCCGATCTCAGCAAAAGCAGTAAAGGAAATATTTATACCTTGACCATTATCGGACAGATCGAGGGGCATCAGGTGCTGCCGGAAACGGTAAAAACAACAAAATATGAGCATATTTTGCCTCTGCTTGCAGGATTGGAGGAAAGCGACGATATCGACGGTCTTTTGCTTCTTTTGAACACCGTTGGCGGGGATATTGAAGCCGGTCTTGCCATTGCAGAAATGATCGCCGGTATGAAAAAGCCTACAGTGTCACTGGTCCTTGGTGGCGGACATTCCATTGGCATCCCCCTTGCGGTGTGCACAAAGCGGTCATTTATTACCCGGACAGCCAGTATGACCGTCCACCCGGTGCGAATGACAGGTCTGGTGGTGGGTGCACCGCAGACATTTCGGTATTTCCACAGAATCCAGGAACAGATCACTGATTTTGTCACAGCAAACTCCGCCATCAGCAAAGAAGATTTTGAAGGATATATGATGGCAACAGGGGAAATGGCTACGGATGTGGGAACGATCCTGTACGGTAAAGATGCTGTGGCATCCGGCCTGATCGATTCTTTGGGTGATCTGAATGATGCATTGACTTATCTGCACACAATGATCGATGCCCAAAGGGAAAAGAATAAATAATTTTCTGCATATACTGGAAATTTGCGATCGTTTATGATATGATAAATTGACGAATATTTAAGGAGGATCGAAAATGTCGGCATTTGCTTATATTATATACGGTTTTATCTCCGGCATGACAGAATTTCTACCCGTATCCTCCAGAGGACATCAGGCATTACTGCGGTATCTTTTTGGCGCAGAGACCAGAATTCCTTTGCAGGAACTTCTGGTACATATCGGTGTGCTTTTTTCGTTGATGGTCGGTTGTTCTGAAATCATCAGCAGATTGCTTCGTGAACAGAAATTGCGTGCAGTCCATCACCGTCGCAAGGCGCATTATACGGATGGGAGAGGCTATTTTGATCTGCGTTTGCTGAAAACTGCCGCAGTACCGTTATTTATTGGTCTGTTTGCTTATTTTGCAACAGCAAGCTTTGAAAATAATCTTTTATTGATTATGGCTTTTTGGTTTATCAACGCCCTCATTTTATTTTTGGCAGACCATATGCCACGCGGGAACAGAGATGCCAGAACGATGTCCTCCCTGGACGGAATCGTGATGGGTGTTGCCGGCGCACTGTCAGTGCTGCCGGGCATTTCCAGAACGGGTACAGTTTCTGCCTATGCAATCGCCCGTGGCGCTGATGATGAAAACGCAGTAAACTGGTCTGTGCTAATGGGAATACCCGCCCTGATCTTTGCAGTGATTTTTGATCTGGCAGGATTTTTCACCTACGGCGTAGGGATCAATTCATTTGGTGCAGTTCTCGGTTGCATACTGTCGGGAATTGCCGCATTTGCCGGTGGTTATTTGGGAATTTCATTACTGAAATTGATTCTGAATCATTCCGGCCTTTCTAAGTTTGCCTACTACTCTGTTGGCGCTGCTCTGTTTTCCTTCGCTATCTATCTGATTACATAATAAGGAGGCCCGTATGGCTGAACAGAAACATAAAACGCAGGCAGATAAGGCTGCCGGAAAGAAGAAATCTAGCGATACCAAAAAAGATGCCAATAAACCCAGCGTCAGCGTCAATGCGGGTCCTGTAGACCGCAAGGTACCGACCCGTTTGATCACCTCGGTGACCTTCCTGTGCTTATTTGTTCTCCTGCTGGTTGTATTCTTCAAGCCTGAGGGTGCATTTGTGGTGTTCATAGAGAGCTTTGTGCACGGTCTTGTGGGTCGGGCGGGGTTTATTCTGTGTATGATCGGATTTCTATATCTGTTTATCATTCATGCATTTAGCGGCAAGCGACCTGTTATTATGCGCTCTGTTTGTATTGGCGCGTTCATTATACTCTGCGGCTGCATTTCTCACCTGAGCTTGAAGCCGCAGAATTTGAGTACGGGTATTTCTCTTGTTGGAGATCTTTACAGAGGGGGCATTGACGGCACAACCGGCGGCTTGATCTGCGGCAGTGTTGCGATGGTGTTCCATTGGCTGTTTAACGATGTTCTCAGCTACATCATTTTGATCGTCGCTGCAATTTTTACCCTTCTGGGCGGTATGCAGATCACTATACCCAGCATTATCCGCGCGGTACAGAACCGTCCCCGCCCTGAGGTTCAGAAGGAAGTTGAGGAACGGCAGGAACCCGCAACTGTGGTGGTCAATCACATTGCCAACAAACGGATCGAGCATCTGGAACGGCAGCAGAAGCTCCGTGAGGAAAAAGAAAGGCAGAAGCTGCTGCGGGATATACCGACCAATGTAAAAAGCGATCCGGAAAAGGTTGCCGATATGATCCGTCAGATCGACAGCGATATTGATACCCCTGTCTCTGCAGCAGCTGATGCGACAGATACTGCACCGATACCGGAGGATAACACGCCGGTTGCGGAGGCAACAACGGAATCCCCCTCTAAAATGCCGCCGCTGGATATGGATGCATTTCCTACCGAGGAACAACCTGCACCGGTGAAGAAAGTTAAGCCAACAAAGGTCACAGCCAAGGAAGCTGATGCGGCTGCCGACGAGGTTACCAAGGAGATTGAAAACGCAGAAAAGAGCAATAGGCCGGCGTACTCCTTCCCGCCCATCGACTTACTGAAGCTTCCCGGCGCGGGCGCGACTGACGGTACGATGGAGATGCGCGAAAACTCCAGACGGCTGAATGAGACGCTGGCCAGCTTTAAGATCGAAGCGCACATTATCAATGTCACCCGCGGTCCCAGTGTTACCCGCTACGAGGTGGAGCTGGAGAAGGGCGTCAGACTGAACAAGCTGACCACGGCAGCGGATGATATTGCGTTGAGCCTGGGTGCTGCCGGTGTCCGCATCGCAGCTGTTCCCGGTAAGATTTCTGTGGTTGGTATCGAAGTACCCAACCGGGCGGTTACGATGGTTTCCCTACGGGAAGTTATCGATTCTCAGGAATTTGCCAGGGCGAAATCCAAATCTTCCTTTGCCGTCGGCAAGGACATTGGCGGCAGCTGCATTGTTGGCAATATTGCAAAGCTACCCCATATGCTGATTGCAGGCACTACCGGCTCCGGTAAGTCTGTGTGCATGAACTCCATCATTATCTCTTTGCTTTACAAGGCAAGTCCGGAAGATGTAAAGCTGATTATGGTGGACCCTAAAATGGTAGAGCTTGGCATTTATAACGGAATTCCGCACCTGCTGATCCCGGTGGTTACCGATCCCAAGAAGGCGGCCGGTTCCCTGCAGTGGGCCGTTTCTGAAATGATGCGCCGTTATAAGGCGATGTCCGATGCCGGTGTCCGGGATCTGGAATCCTACAACGGTATGATCGAAAGTCAGCAAATGGAAGGGACGAAAATCCCGCAGGTGGTAGTCATCATCGATGAGCTGGCTGATTTAATGCTGGTTGCCGCAAAGGAAGTGGAAGAATCTATTTGCCGGATCGCCCAGATGGGCCGTGCAGCCGGTATTCATCTTGTAATTGCCACACAAAGACCTTCCGCCGATGTGATCACCGGCCTTATGAAGGCCAATATTCCTTCCCGAATCGCTTTCTCTGTTGCATCCGCTATGGAATCGCGTATCATTTTGGATACCCAGGGCGCTGAAAAGCTGGTGGGCAGGGGAGATATGCTCTATGCGCCTATCGGCAACGGCAAACCAAGACGCGTACAGGGTTGCTTTGTCAGCGACACTGAGGTGGAGGCGGTCGCATCCTATGTAAAGGCAAACTTTGTCACTGATTACGATCAAAATGTTATCGAGGAGATCGAGCGCAAGGCACTCCAGACCGGAAACAAAACAGCATCCTCCGATCCGGAGCCGAACGCAAGCGAGCTGGACGGAGATGAAATGCTGCCGGCTGCTGTTGAGGTGATCTTAGAAACCGGTCAGGCGTCTGTTTCTATGCTGCAGAGACGGCTCAAGCTGGGCTATGCCCGCGCTGCACGGATCGTAGATGAAATGGAGGAAAAGGGAATCGTCGGACCTTTCCAGGGCAGCAAGCCCCGTGATATACTGATCACAAAGGAACAGTGGGATGCGATGTGCTCCGGTGGCGGCGAACAAATGGGTTTTGAGGATATGGAGGATTCCTAACTATCTATTCCAGACAGTCGTCTGTTTTAGAACCAGCTGATTTTTCAGCAGAAATATTTGCATCGCATCCGGAGAGCCGGAGCGACAGCAAGGAGGAAAATAATTATGAATAGCAAAACTAAGAAAATCGTTGGAATTGGCTTGTTTACCGCAATTGTACTTGTCCTGCAATTCTTAGGCGGCGGCATCAGATTTGGTATGTTTTCCATATCCCTGGTGCTGTTGCCCATCGTTGTTGGCGCAGCTGTTTACGGTTGGCAGGCCGGTGCGTGGCTGGGTTTTGTGTTTGGCGTTGCCGTACTGCTTAGTGGTGACGCGGCAGCATTCCTTGCGGTGGATGTTCTCGGAACTGTACTTACGGTATTGGTAAAAGGGACCGCTGCCGGTCTTTGCTCCGGTCTTGCTTACAAATTTGTGCTGATTCTTATGGATCGGCATTCCAAAGGCCGTATGCCGATGATCAAAAAGAATTACGGCATTGGTGAATGCTGCGAAGACGGAGTTTATAAGTATATCTCCAGAAATAATCGGTATTTTGCAGTAGTCGCTGCTGCTGTCATTTGTCCGATCGTAAATACAGGCGTCTTCCTCTTGGGATGCCAATTGTTTTTCCTGGAAACAGTTGCCGAGTGGGGTGCAGCAGCCGGTTTTGAAAATGTAGCAGGTTATATGTTCCTTGGCTTAGCCGGCACTAATTTTTTAATCGAACTTGGCACAAACCTTTTCCTTAGCCCGGTGATCGTTCGGATTATTTCTTACGCAAAAAAATAACACATCAACACTAAGCGGCTGACAGCTACCTGTCAGCCGCTTATTTATTTGCCTCACGCTGTCGCGCTGGTTGGACAAACATTTTCAGCATATTGCCGGGGTACAAGCATAGTCTTAAGCAGGAGTGATGCAAATGATTTGCCAATGGGAGGCATATTTAAACCTGCTACCTTTCTGGCTTCGGCAGGATGTTGACAGATACGGCAGTGAAAGCTTACAGGAGCTGCGCGTCAGATTAGGACAAGCTCCGGAAATGATTATGCAGAACAGTATCCGAAGACTGACAAGGCAGATCCAGCGGGACGACATCAATTTTATTATCAATACTGCGTCAGAATACTCACCCTGGGCCGCAGGAACAACTGCTGAAGGCTTTCTAACGGCTCCCGGGGGTCACCGTATCGGTATCTGTGGCATCAGCACTGTGCACAATGGAAGACTCCAGGGAATTCAGCATCCCACATCCCTATGTCTGCGTGTTGCAAGAGATTTTGCAAATATCGCACAACAGGCCGATAACGTTACAGGTTCTGTTTTGCTTATCGGTCCACCCGGCAGCGGTAAGACGACACTGCTTCGGGATCTGATTCGCCGGCGTTCAAACAGAGGGCAGGGGAGTGTGGCTGTGATCGATGAACGGGAGGAGTTATTTCCACTATATCGGGGACAAGCCTGTTTCCCTACCGGCGACAGAACGGATATTATGAGCCGATGCCCCAAATCTGCAGGTATCGAAGCGGCCATTAGAAATATGAACCCGGAGTGGATTGCAGTGGACGAGATCACAGCACAGGCAGATTGCAATGCGTTACTGCACGCAGGCTGGTGTGGGGTTAAACTGCTGGCTACGGCCCACGCAGGATCTTTGCTGGATCTGAAAACCCGACCGGTATATCAGACACTGATCGAATACAAGCTGTTTTCGCATATTCTCGTACTTTGCAAAGATAAGACATGGACAGCGGAGAGGATTTAATATGATGTTCAAGATTTTTGGTGTGATTTTGACTGTAGTGGGATGTGGAAGTGTTGGTTTTCAAATTGCTGCAAACTACAGGCGTGAAGAAAGGGCGCTGCAGCAATTGCTGCGAATATTGGAACATATGGAATGTGAGCTGCAGTATCGGCTGACACCGCTGCCGGAACTTTGCAGACAAGCCGGGAGAATTTATAAACAAACGCCCGGACGGGTGTTTACAGATCTGGCTGCTGAAATGGAGTCGCAGATCTCACCGGATGTGGCCTGCTGTATGGCTGCAGTGTTGCGCAAAAGCAGTACCCTCACGCCTATCACAAAAAATGTCCTTGCCCATCTGGGCGCGTCTATCGGAAAATTTGATTTAAATGGTCAATTAAAGGGCCTGCAATCGGCAGGCGCAGAGTGTAAGCGCAATTTGGATGCTTTAACAAATAACCGGGAGACCCGACTCAGAAGCTACCAGACCTTGGGCTTGTGCGCAGGCGCGGCATTGGCGATACTTCTGATTTGACTATGGAAATTGACTTGATCTTTAAAATTGCAGCCATCGGTATCATTGTTTCAATTTTGAACCAGGTCCTCTCCCGCTCCGGCAGAGAGGAGCAGGCTACAATGACAACCTTAACAGGACTTGTTGTTGTGCTGATGTTGGTTGCACAAAAAATATCGGAATTGTTTGAACTTGTAAAACGGCTGTTTGATCTGTAATGAATGTATTTATAAAAGCGATTGCAGGTGTGCTGCTCGCATTGATCCTATGGATCTGCCTTGGCAAGCAAAACAAGGATTTTTCTACGCTTCTGACATTGACGGTTTGCGCAATGATTTTTGCAGCTTCCGTATCCTTCCTGCGCCCGCTGGTGCAGTTCGTTGTAAAGATCCGGCAGATCGGAAATTTGGACAGCGATCTGGTCTCTGTTGTGATAAAATCCGTCGGCATTGGAATCATTGGTGAGATCTGCGCGCTGATCTGCAAGGATGCCGGCAACGAATCAATGGGAAAAGCACTGCAATTTCTGACCGCGACCGTTGTGCTTTGGATCTCAATACCGGTATTTGAAAAACTACTTACACTTCTGGATAACATTTTGGGGTCACTATGAGAAAATGGTACATCGGGATCATCCTGCTTTGCTTTATTGTTTTGCCTGTCTCGGCGATGGAATTTACTGCACCTGCCGCACCGGAGTCGGCGCAACCCTATATGCCTGGTTCGGAAGAGACTTTCGCTCAGGGCCTGTGGCATATTATTAAAACAGCAATATCTGCGATCCAACCGGAGCTGGCCGGTGCGGCTGGAACTTGCCTGTCTGTCATTGCCATCGTTCTGCTGCTCAGTATTTTAAAAAATCTCGGCAAAGATGTAGGTTTTGCAATTCGTCTGACAGCCGCTGTTGTGCTTGGCGTACTGCTTTTGGAGCCGGTCGGTACAATGATTCGACTCGGGGCAGACACTGTCCGTCAACTGAGCGACTACTGCAAGCTTCTTCTGCCTGTTATGACAGCCGCTCTGGCCGCGCAAGGCGGTACGACAGCATCGGCTGCGTTGTATGCCGGTACTGCATTTTTTAACGCTGCGCTCACCACGGTAATTACCCGTTTAATCGTTCCGTCCTTGTACATATATCTGTGCTTTTGCGTTGCTACCTGTGCGCTGGATCAGGAATTGCTCAAGAAGATCCGGGATCTTGTAAAATGGGTAATGACATGGCTTATGAAGTGGACCTTATATATTTTTACCGGCTATATTTCTGTAACCGGCGTTGTCAGCGGTGCGGTCGATGCATCTGTATTGAAAGCGGCAAAGCTCGGTATTTCAGGTGCCGTTCCGGTGGTAGGCGGCATATTGTCTGATGCTACAGAAACGATCCTTGTCAGCGCCGGTTTGATGAAAAACGCAGCGGGGGTATATGGAATATTTGCTGTATTGTCCATTTGTGTTGGGCCGTTCCTGAAAATCGGCGTTCAGTATTTACTTCTGAAGCTAACAGCTGCAATAACCGACACACTGGACTATAAGCCAGCTGCTTCCCTTGTACAGGACTTTTCGTCAGGAATGGGGTTGGTGCTCGCTATGACAGGAACGGTCTGCGTACTGCTTTTGATCAGCCTTGTATGCTTCATGAAGGGGCTCGGATAATGAAAAGTTACATTTTAAGCATCGTTATTGCCGCCATTATCTGTGCAGTGGCTGGGATCTTGCTGCCACCGAAAATATCAGCCGGTCAAATTACAAAGCTGCTCTGCGGCGTTCTGTTGACCGTAACAGTTATTTCACCTCTGGCAAACATATCCTTCCGCCATATAACCGATTATTTTGACGGCTTAACTGCCAGTGCAGACCGCTATGTGGAGGAGGGCAGCGCTGTAATGCAGGGTGAAATTGACGCAATCATAAAAGCAGAAACCGAAGCATATATTTTGGACAAAGCCAGTCAGATGGGTTTGCAGATCGCTGTGGAGGTGGCGCTTGATGAGAATAACCATTCGGTCCCCTGCAGCGTGACAGTCACCGGGACACTGTCACCCTACGCGAAAGAGGTTCTGAGCGTATATATCGCAGATACACTTGGCATAGCAAAGGAGAAGCAAATATGGATCTCAAAGGGTTGACCGGCAAAATTAAAAGTACCGTATCCAAGTTTAAATATGCGGCTATTGTTCTTCTGATTGGTGTCGGTCTGCTGCTGATACCGCAAAAATCCAAATCGTCACCGGTCGTTGAAAGCAAGCAGCAACATAATAACACACAAACATTTGAAATTACGGAATTGTCTGAGATTCTGCAATCTATCCATGGTGCCGGGAAGGTGAAGGTGCTGCTGTCCGTTTCGGCCGGTGAAAAAACAATTTATCAGACAGACAGTGATATGACCTCGAGCGGTGAAAGTAACAGCACAAAACGGGAAACTGTTATCGTAACAGATTCACAGCGGGCGGAAACAGGACTGATCAGCCAGATCAACCCGCCGACATATCTCGGCGCGATCGTGGTGTGTGAAGGCGCAGACAGCGCGTCAGTAAGGCTTGCTGTGACGCAGGCGGTTGCAAAGATCACCGGTCTGGGAGCGGACAACATATGTGTATTGAAAATGGAATCATAGGGAGGCAATGTATATGAAAGTTTGGAAGAAAAATTTAGTGGCAGGTGCGATTCTTTTGACAGTATGCGGCGGAATTTATGCCAATTGGGTTTATAGCCAGAACCAGGCGGTCTCCGATCTGACTGACACATTAAACGAAGACAAACTTATGTCCGCAGATAAGCTTGTAATGGGCGACGACAGCAGTATTTTGGGAGAAAACGCCACAGACACCATGACAGATTACTTTGCAGCCGTTCGTTTGTCCCGTCAGGAAGCCCGGGACAGCGCAGTGAATCTGTTACAGGAGACTATGGCCTATGGAGATCAGGAAAGCAATCAAGCCTCCGCCGAGCTTGAAGAGATCGTGAATCTTGCCTTGCAGGAAGCGCAGATAGAGAGTCTTGTGATCGCAAAGGGGTATAAGGATTGCGTTGCATATATTGCCGATGATGCAATTTCTGTAGCTGTAGCAGCGCCGGAGGGTGGATTACAGCAGCCTGATGTTGCAGTAATCGCAGATATTGTGACGACACAATCCGATTTTACAATGGATCAGATCTATGTTGTGGAAGTAAAATGAAAGAGATCCCCCAAGGCATTGCCTAGGGGGATCTTGCTGTAAAATAAACTATTGTAATTTTCGCAATTTGTGGTACAATAAAGAAAAAATATGCCATAGCTGATCGTGGCGTAGAATTAGGAGGTATCCCAATGGCAGAGAGCAAACAGTATGTTGTGCAAGCATTGGATAACGGATCTGTACAGATCTCCGAGGATGTGATTGCAGAGGCAGCGGCCCACGCCGTCGGCGAGGTGGAAGGTGTTGTCGGCATCAACACAAAGCCCGGCGCCGATATTGCTGAATTTATCGGCAAGAAGAACTGGGGCAGGGGACTGAAGGTTGCCGTTTCTGAAGACAATGCAGTTACGATCGATTGCAATATTACCGTATATTACGGTCAGAATGTAGTAGATATCGCAAACGCGGTGCAGACTGCCATTGTTAATGCCGTAAAATCCCTTGCCGCGATCCAGATCGCTGCTGTAAATGTGAATGTCTGCGGGATCGTCCGCCAGTGAGGTAATTTCTATGACCAGAGCCAATGCCAGAGAATTGGCAGTACATTTGATTTACGCACAGGAATTCACCGGCGGTGAGCCTGAAATGGTGATCGCCACCAGAATGGAAAAGGAATATTACAGCCAGCTTTCTGCAGAGAATCCCGTATACGAAGACCGTCCCAGCCGCGCTCAGAGAGCCTATATTGACAGCGTGGTGATCGGAGTTGCCAACCGAATCGATGAGCTGAACGAAACCATCAGCAAGTTTTCCATCGATTGGGATATTTCCCGGATCTCTAAGCTTACCAGAACCATCCTGCAGCTTGCAATTTTTGAAATTCAATATGTGGATGATGTGCCTACTGGTGTTGCAATCGCTGAGGCTGTGCGGATCGTTAAGCTCTACGATACAGAAGAAGCAGGCGCCTTTGTCAACGGTATTTTGGGCAGCTTCGCAAGGAGTATGACATCTGAGGTAGAAGCATGAGTGTGATTGGTTTCGATACCAGTAACTACACCACCTCCATCGCGTATCTTGACGGTGCAGAGGGTTTTAATGTCTCCCAACTGCTTCCCGTTCGTGAGGGCGAGCTTGGGCTGCGTCAAAGTGATGCAGTATTTCACCACACCAAAAGCCTGCCGGAACTATCCGGCAGGCTGTTTTCCCATACAGATTTAGGCCGTATCACAGCTGTTGGTGTCAGCACCTGTCCCAGAGCGGTCGAGGGCAGCTATATGCCTTGCTTTATGGTGGGGTATTCTCACGCGAAGCTCCTGGCTGACGCCCTTGGTGTGCCGCTGGTGGAGTGTTCCCATCAGCAGGGGCATATCGCTGCATCCCTGTGGAGTGCGGGTAGGTTGGATTTAATGGATACGCAGCATCTTGCATGGCATCTTTCCGGCGGTACCACCGAACTGCTGTTGGTATCACCCGATGGTAAGAATGTCCGCTGTGAGTGCGTTGGTGGTACCTCCGACATTTCCGCCGGCCAGTTGATCGACCGCACCGGCCAGCTGCTGGGTCTGCCATTTCCTGCAGGCAAGCATTTAGACGCATTATGGCAGGAGGCAAAGAATACCGATGTCTTCCGTGTAAAATGTCCGCAAATGACATTTTCACTCTCCGGCGTACAGAATAAGGTGACCGAATTTTATGCCGATTGCAGAAACACTGTAGAAACCGCTGCATACGCATTGCGTTGTGTTAGTTTTGCAGTATTTACCGCAACTAAGAATGCATTGAGGGAATACCCCGGTTTACCTGTGGTTTTCTCAGGCGGTGTTGCTTCCAACAGTATGCTTCGTGAGGCGCTTGCACCACTTGATCCCATATTCTCCCAGCCGCAGTATGCAACCGACAATGCAATGGGTGTTGCCGTACTGACACAACGTATGCAGGAGTGAATCAATGTCACAACAGATACTGTCGATCACCCAGATCAATGCGTATATCCAAGGCATTATAGACCGCGACCCTGTGCTTCGTTCTATTGCCGTGCGGGGTGAGATCAGCAACTACAAGGTATATCCCTCCGGCCATCATTATTTTACACTAAAGGACGAGGGCGGTTCACTGAAATGTGTGATGTTTAAAGGAAATACCGCGAAACTGCGTTTCCGTCCTGAAAACGGTATGCAGATCATAGCAATGGGCCGGATCTCTGTCTACCCCCGTGACGGCTCGTATCAGTTATACTGCACCGGTTTGGTCCTTGACGGAGTGGGAGACTTGTATGCTGCTTTTGAGCAATTGAAAAGCAAGCTGGCTGCTGAGGGCCTTTTTGATTCGAACCATAAAAAAGCACTGCCAAGATATCCGAAAACTATCGGCATCATCACCAGCTCCGCAGGCGCCGCCGTACACGATATGCTGCGGATCCTCAACAAGCGGTATCCGCTTTGCAGGGTGCGTCTTTTACCCGTAAGAGTACAGGGTGCAGAAGCGCCTCAGGAGATCGCCGATGCTA
The DNA here is from genome assembly GCA_045645385.1 of Faecousia sp. GTDB lineage: Bacteria > Bacillota > Clostridia > Oscillospirales > Oscillospiraceae > Faecousia. The sequence goes on along the minus strand of JAZRIT010000060.1, from coordinate 19,731 downwards.
TCCGGTATGCCAACCATTACCAACTTGCAGATCTGCTGATCGTAGGACGGGGCGGCGGCTCTATCGAAGATCTCTGGGCATTCAATGATCCTGCGGTTGCATACGCCATATACGCCTCCCGGATCCCGGTCATTTCTGCTGTCGGTCACGAGCCGGACTTTACCATATCGGATTTTGTAGCGGATCTGCGGGCTGCAACGCCCTCTAACGCCGCTGAGCTGGCTGTTCCGGACCGAGACGCATTGCGGCAAAACCTGGATTCCCTGTCTGCTGCAATGATAAATATTTTGCAGAATAGGCTGCATGCCTATTCCCGACAGCTGCGTATCCTTTCAGCAAGCCCTGCGCTGCAAAGCCCGGAAGCCTATTTGCAGCAAAAAAGCAGGCAATTGGCCCTGTTCTCTAATCGCTTGGCTGCCGCTGAAAACCAATCATTAGGCCGTTTCCGTGAGCGATTTCTGGCATCTGCAGCGAAGCTGGACGCACTAAGTCCTCTGAAGGTCATCGCGCGGGGATATACTGTTGTTCGCACTGCAGAGGGATCGCTGATATCCTCGATAACGCAAACATCGCCCGGTAAGAATGTGCGCATTTTGTTCCGAGACGGAACAGCGGACGCCCAAATAACCTGTGTAAAGGAGAATGTCCATGAGCCAGAAGAACCCATCCTTTGAAGAGAATATGCAGCGCCTGGAGCTGATCGTCAGAAAAATGGAGCAGGGCGATGTCCCCCTTGAGGAATCGCTGAAGCTGTTTCAGGAGGGAACAGAACTTGTGCGCAAATGTACAGCGCTTTTGGATAATGCACAGTTGCAGGTAAAGCTGGTCACAAACAGTCCCGACGGATCGCCTGCAGAGGAGGATTTTCGTGTCGAATTTTGATAAACAACATATAGAGTACCTGCAATATATCGAAGCATATTTAGAGCAGCGATGCTTCTACGGTCTACAGGAACCCCAGAAGGAACTTTTTGAGGCGATGCGTTACAGTCTCCTGGCTGGAGGAAAACGGCTGCGTCCAATATTCCTCTTTGATTTCTGCCGTATGTGCGGCGGTGAATGGAAAAAAGCCGTACCCTTTGCAGCAGCGGTTGAAATGATCCACACCTACAGCCTGATTCACGACGACCTGCCTTGTATGGACAATGACGATTACCGCCGTGGCCGGCTGACTAACCACAAGGTATTCGGAGAAGCAACTGCTGTTCTGGCCGGGGATGCATTACTGACAGCTGCCTTCACCTATATTTCCCGGGCGGATTTTTCCTCTGATATAAGGATTCGGGCAGTGGAGATTCTGTCCGAATGTGCCGGTGAGATGGGTATGGTCGGCGGACAGATGCTGGATATGCAAAGCGAAACCCGCCAGTGCACAAAACAGGAAGTGCTTGATATCCAAAGCCGGAAAACCGGCGCGTTGATTCGCGCAGCGTGTATGCTCGGCGTTTTGGCAGGTAAGGGAAGTGCCCTACAGCTTGCAGCAGCAGATCAGTTTGCCCAGAATCTCGGTTTGGCTTTCCAAATTCGGGATGATATGCTGGATGTGATCGGCGATGCGACTGAACTAGGTAAGGCAGTTAGGGTCGACGCCAACAAGAACACATTTGTTCAGCTTTACGGACTGGATGTGTGCGATGAGCTGGTACGCAATCATACAGATCTGGCACTGGACAGTTTAAAGGCATTTAAGGAATGTGCATTTATGGAGCAGCTGGCAAAGCAATTGACAAACAGAACATCGTAACACAAAACGGCACAACGGTAAATCGGTTGTGCCGTTTTGTCGAATAATACATAAAAATTACAGTTGCTATTGGGCAAATGATATGATACAATTATAAAAATGGTGATTTTTTGCCTATTTTTCTGCAAATCGAAATTTCGATTATAAATTATAAAAAAGGTTAAATAAATGAAACATTATTGTATTGCCGGCCTACGGGTGGCAATGGAAAGCTATGGCCGCACAGCGGCACAGGCATCTGCTTACGAAGTACCGGTCTCCTGCGAACCGGATATTACCATTCATTCCGATCCAAAAAAACTCCGAGAAAGCTGCCCGTATCTTTCTGCTGACGACTGCGAATACATCTGCACAGGTGGTTCCTTTTATACGCAATTGCTGTTGCACAACGGTATTATGCTCCATTCTTCCTGTGTTGTTGTCGATGGCAGAGCCTATCTGTTTACCGCGCCAAGCGGCACGGGTAAATCCACGCACACCAATCTTTGGCTGCAGAACTTCGGTGAACGAGCCTATATACTTAACGACGACAAGCCGGCCCTGCGTCTGGAAAGTGGCATTTGGTATGCATACGGAACACCCTGGAGCGGCAAATATGACATCAGCCGCAACGAGCGGATACCGGTTGCCGGCATTGCGGTTTTAAATCGCGGTGATGATAACAAAATCGTTCCCTATACCGGTTTTCACGCCATCACCGCTGTACTCGACCAGATGGTACGGCCGGCCGGTGAAGAATACCGGGCTCGCATTTTGGAAACATTGGACAAATTATTGTCTTATGTTCCGGTCTGGAAACTGACTTGCAATATGGACCCTGCCGCTGCAACGGTTGCTTACCGCGCTATGTCAGGCAGAGAAGAGGAGATACCATGAAATTAAAGAACGGTTTTGTCTTGCGGGAGGTTGCCGGTCAAACGGTTGTGCTTCCTGCCGGCGGTGATCTGGATTTAAATATGATGATCACCTTGAATGATACAGGCAAATTTCTCTGGACACTATTGGAAAACGAAACAGAACAGAAGGATCTTGTAGCTGCTTTATTGAAGGAATACGATGTTGATGAAGATACTGCGCAAAATGCGGTAGAGAGCTTCATTGCAGAACTGAATAAGCATGAATTCCTTAAACATTAGAAAAGCACAGCTCGAAGAGTTGATGCCGCTTATTCAGGAAGAACTGGACGCAGGCCGATCTGTTCGTTTTTCCCCAAGCGGCACCAGTATGCTGCCGATGCTGCGGGAGGGGAAAGACAGTGTTATTCTGTCACCACTGCCGAGGAAGCTTAAAAAATATGATCTGCCATTGTACAGACGCGCTTCAGGGCAATATGTGATGCACCGTATTGTTAAGGTCGGCAGCACCTATACCTGCATCGGCGATAATCAGTTTTATGAAGAAACTGATCTGCAGCATGCGCAGATGATCGCTCTGGTCACATCTTTTTATCGCGGCAACAAGGAGATACGGACGAGCAATGTCTGTTATCGGACGTATTGCCGCCTTTGGCATCATAGTCGTCCCATCAGACACTTGTTCAAAAGGGGTATTCGTTGGCTTTGGAGGCATATCCAGTAATGAACGGCGCAATTTTCATGTGGTTATACAATAAAATTCAACGCAATGTTTTTTCCATAGTTCTTGTGACGCTTTGCAGTATTTGCGCATCTGTCAGCGGTGTTCTGTTCGCGTTGGGCACGAAAAACATTATCGATGTCGCGGTTGCCGGAAACACAGATCTGTTTCCCCGAGCCTGTGCGATCCAATTGCTTATCATCCTTTGTATTTTGGTGTTTAATGCATTACTCCAGCACTTAAAGGAACGGATGCATGCAACGCTGGATCGGGAATGGAAGCAGGCACTGCTGCACGATCTGTTGATCAGTGAATTCCGTTGTTCGTCTGCATTTCATAGCAGCGAGCTGGTAAACAGACTCAATAACGATGTGCGGATTTTAGATGATGCAATCGTGAATTTACTCCCGAATTTGTTTTCTATGATTACACGGCTGATCGCCGCCTTTGTCATATTAACAACGTTAACACCTACGTTTTCTCTGCTGCTGTTGACAATTGGTTTGACTGTAATTCTGCTGACCGGCTTTCTCAGACGGTATCTTAAGGAATTGCATAAGCGTGTCAGCGAAGCAGATGGCCGTGTATCCGGCATTCTCCAGGAAACGCTCGAAAAATTATTAGCCGTGCAGGCAATGGGTATCGCACCCGAAATTGAGAGGCGCACCAAAAACCGTTTGGATATGCGTTTTGCCATACATTGCAAGCGCAAGAATCTCTCCCTTCTGATAAACGCCTGTATCAGCATCTTATATTACGGTGCCGGCTTTGCCGCGCTGCTATGCTGCTCTGTCGGCTTGCTCAAAGGTGCTATGACCTTTGGCACGATGACCGCTGTAATCCAGCTTGTCAATCAGCTCCAGGGGCCATTGGTAGGGCTTTCCGGGATCCTGCCTCAGTATACCGCAGCTGTTGCCGCATCGGAACGGCTTTACGAACTGGACTCCCTGCCAAAAACGACCGCCTTGTGCAGCGATACACCACAAGCCATATATGATCAGCTGGAATGCATCACCGCCAGGGATTTGACCTTCCGTTATGATCAGGATCTTGTTTTTGACTGCGCAGAGTTTAGACTTTCTAAAGGAGATTTCTGTGTGGTTACCGGACAGTCCGGTATAGGAAAAAGTACCCTTTTGAAGCTTCTTCTGGGAATTTACTCTCCAGAGGAGGGAGGCATTTACTTACAGTGCGAAAATAAGCAAATTCCGGTGGATGGAAGCACCAGGCACCTGTTTGCCTATGTTCCTCAGGGTAATTTGGTATTTAGCGGTTCTATTCGGGACAATCTGCTTGTGGTCAACCCCGGTGCCACAGAGGCGGATATTGCCAGGGCTGTATATGTCAGCGCTATGGACCAATATTTACAGCAGTTACCTGACGGATTGGATACCGTCATAGGGGAGAGCGGGGCTGGATTATCCGAAGGACAGATACAACGCCTGGCTATTGCCCGCGCTATCCTTGTGGGCGCACCGATACTGTTGCTGGATGAGTGTACCTCAGCCCTGGATGCCAATACCGAGGCTGTTGTGCTTGGACGGCTGTGTGAGCTGAAGGACAAGACCTGCATCGCCGTTACCCACAGAACGATCCCGCAAAGCATCTGTACTGCCACACTGAAGATACACAACGGAAAAATTAGTATGTAATTTTAGACAATAACCAACGGAGGACATACGTATGGAAAACAATATGCAAAATCCCCACCGAGAACAGGAATCTGCTGAGATTGATCTGCGGAAGGTCCTGAAAGCAATCTATAAAAACCTTTGGAAAATTGCCATCGTCACTGTGTTGTGCGGCTCTGTTTTTCTGTTTGTGTCTTATCAATTCCTGACGCCGATGTACAGAACGTCAACCTCGTTCTATGTTAATAACAAATTACCCCTTAACGGTATCAACACAAATATTTCCTCAAATGATCTTGTCACGTCCATCAATCTGGTAAACTCCTACATTGCGATTCTGGACAACCGGGATATACTGACTGAGGTGATCGATCACGCGGAATTGGATCTCAACTATGCACAGCTTTCCGGTATGATTTCAACATTGGTTGTGAAAGAAACCGGTGTTTTCAAGGTAACTGTGTCCAGCAGCGACCCTGTGCAAGCGGCCACGATCGCTGAGTCCATCGCACATGTCGTCACAACGCAGATCTGCGACATTATTGAGGGTTCATCCGTTAAGGTGATCGATTATCCTATCGTACCAAACTCACCCTATTCTCCCAGTCATATCAGAAATACTGCGTTGGGCTTGCTTGTCGGTTTGTTTGCCTCAGCCGGCCTTGTAGCCCTGATTGAAATTTTCGACACAAAGATCAAGAGTGAGGATGAACTGAAGCGCTACTGTAAATATCCCGTCCTGACCGTTGTTCCGGATATGAATTTATCATCCAGGAAGGGGTACTACAAAAAGTATTATGGCAGTCATTACGGCCACTACGCAGAAAGAAACACCGCCAATGTGAACGAGGACGGCACGCCCTGCTTCTTTGGAAAGAACATCGATTTTGCAACAACCGAGGCCTACAAATTATTGCGTACCAAGCTGCAGTATTCCTTGACAAATAACCAGAAATGTCAGATTTTTGTGGTATCCAGCGCAATGGCAGGCGAAGGTAAGAGCATTTCAAGCATCAATCTTGCATATAGTCTTGCACAGCTTGAAAAAAAGGTCTTGCTTATTGATGCGGATATGCGCCGCCCCACCTTGGCTGCAAAACTTTCGATTCCCAATTATCCCGGTCTTTCGGAGTTTCTGACTGGATTTATGGGGATGGACGAACTGCTGCAGGATTACAGTGATGACGGGGAGCATACCATCAAGGTCCTGACTGCCGGCAGTATCCCTCCGAATCCTGTTGAACTGATTGATTCTGCAAAAATGACGCAGGCATTCGAAATTCTGCAAAAGCAGTTCGACTATATTATAGTAGACACACCTCCTGTCAGCGATGTCAGCGATGCACTTGTTGTTTCTAAGTATGCGGACGGTGTGCTGTTAGTGGTCCGTTATAATTATTGCAACCATACTGCACTGCGGAATACTGTACATCAGTTTGAATTTGTTGATGCGAAGATTTTGGGTGCAATTTTTAACTGCTTAGGGGATAATCCCGGCAAATACGGCAGTTATAAGTATAGGGACCGTTATGAATATCGCAATAAAGCCACCTCTTCAGACCAGCCGGCCAAAGAGCAAGCTACCGCAAGCAAAGAATAATGATCTTAACAACAGATTTTCACACGCATATTCTGCCGGAGGTTGATGATGGCAGTCAATCTCTTGCCGATTCTATTGAGATGATCCGCAAAGAGCAGGCCGATGGTATAAAAACAATCCTTTTAACGCCCCATTTCTATCCGCAGCAGATGTTTCCCGCTTCTTTTCTTGAAAAACGGCAGCAGGCAATGGATCGACTGCGCAGCGCACTTTCAGCTGATACAAATGTCCCGCAGTTTATCCTTGGCGCCGAGGTTATGTTTTGCCCGGGTATGAGTCAGTGGGATCAATTGGATGCGTTAACACTGGAGAAAACCCAATATATCCTGATAGAGATGCCCTTCGATAAGTGGACTGACAGTACATATGCAGAATTAAATCGTATAAAAGAAGACCGTGGTCTGATACCGATCATTGCTCATATCGAGAGATACTTACCTAATTTTGCTACGGGAAGATTCCTGAGCCGTCTTTCTGCATTACCGGTACTGCTGCAGTCCAACTGTGAGTTTCTGACGGATAAACGCACACAGCGCAAGGCACTCAGCCTGATAAAAGCGCAAAGAATTCATTTAATTGGATCGGATTGCCATAGCCCGACCTGGCGCCCCCCATCCATGGTGCAGGCCAGAGATATACTTATAAACAATGCAGACGAACAAACCCTATCATTTCTGAAAAATACCGAAAAAATGGTTGTACCAAATAGTTTGTTTTCAATATGAATGTTACGGAGATTTCTTATGAAGAAGGAAGGTAATAAGGTGAATACACGCAAAACAGTTGGGAGTGCTTCCGACGCAGGGATCAGGTCTTCCAGAAAAGTCCTGGAGCACTGGCAAATTATCAGTCTATGCTTGATTGTATATGACCTTCTTGTATCCAACGGTGCCTTTTTTCTGGCGCTCTGGCTGCGTTTTGACTGTCACTTTTCATCCATTCCGCAGAATTATCTGCAGGCGTTTTTAGGCTTTGTGCCCATTTATTCCGTAATTGTATTTGTTGTATTCCTTTTGCTTCGTCTATATCAGAGCATCTGGCGCTTTGCCAGCTACCGTGAATTTGAACTGGTAGTCCTTGCATCCGTAATCACAACCGTATGCCACATTGTTGGTATTACGGTTATCTTCCGTACAATGCCCATATCTTATTACATCTGCGGTCCAGTTTTGCAATTTGGAACGGTTTTGCTGATCCGGTTTGCCTACCGTTTTGTCTTGCTGGAGCGCAGCAGGATCAAAAGGTATGCAGACAATAATATCACCAACATTATGATCATCGGTGCCGGCAGAGCCGGTCAAATGATCCTGCGTGACATTACCAATAGAAGTTCCGGCAAGGAAAAGGTCTGCTGTATCATCGATGATAATCCCAATAAATGGAACCGTTACATTGACGGTATTCCGATTGTCGGTGGCTGCGATGACATCCCTGATTGTGCCGCAAAATACAATATCGATAAAATCTATCTGTGCATTCCCAGTGCTACCGCAACGCGACGCCGTGACATTCTGGAAATCTGCAAGAAAACCGGCTGTGCGCTGAAAAATCTACCAGGTATGTATCAGCTGCTGGATGGAAATATTACGGCAAATGCAATGCAAGAGGTAAGCGTGGAAGATTTGCTCGGCAGAGAACCGGTCACTGTGCAGATGGGTGAAATTTTCCAGTTTATCACTGATAAGGTCATAATGGTGACCGGCGGCGGTGGCTCCATTGGCAGTGAACTGTGCCGTCAAATTGCAAAAAACCGGCCGAAACAGCTGATTATTTTTGATATATACGAAAATAACGCGTATTCCATCGGCCTGGAGCTGCGCGAAAAATATCCGGATCTGGACCTGCATGTTCTGATCGGCTCTGTGCGGGACAGTATGCGGATCAATCAGGTCTTTCAGGAATACAAGCCGGAAATCGTTTATCACGCTGCTGCGCATAAGCACGTCCCGCTGATGGAGGACAGTCCCTGCGAAGCCATTAAAAACAATGCCATCGGCACCTATAAAACCGCATATGCTGCTATGCTCAACGGCTGCAAGCGCTTTGTTTTGATCTCTACCGACAAGGCAGTAAACCCCACCAACATTATGGGCGCATCCAAACGGCTCTGCGAACTGGTGATTCAAGCGCTGAACCAAAAGCTGCAGGACGGCACACTTTCCGGACTGCACCCCATCTATATGCATTCGGACGATAACGCCGGCTCAGTTCCATTGAATACGCCCCCCGAAACTATGCCGCAAACCGGCTTTGTTGCTGTCCGTTTTGGTAATGTTCTGGCCAGTAATGGCTCTGTGATCCCGCTGTTTAAGGATCAGATTGCCAAGGGCGGTCCTGTTACGGTTACCCATCCGGAAATTGAGCGATATTTCATGACGATTCCGGAAGCGACATCCTTGGTTTTACAGGCCGGTACATATGCCAACGGCGGTGAAATATTCGTTCTGGATATGGGTTCTCCGGTCAAGATCGACACATTGGCAAGAAACCTGATTTGTCTTTCCGGTCTGAAACCCGATGTGGACATTGCCGTCAAGTATACCGGTTTGCGTCCCGGCGAAAAACTGTATGAAGAAAAGCTTATGTCCGAAGAGGGTCTCCGCAGAACGCCCAACAATCTGATCCATATCGGAAAGCCGTTGCCACTGGATGTGGATCTGTTCCTTGAACAACTCCAGGTGCTGATGCAGCTGGCTTATGACGGACAGGATGATGCAGTTCTTCACCTGGTCGAAAAAATTGTGCCCACATATCATCGCAACCAGGAGTCTGACAACCATACTGCGTGCAATACCGAAAAATCTGAGGCTCTGGCTGTTACTTAATTTAGATATTAATGCAACCGTGAGAAGGTGAAATTATGTACCGTCGGAATCTTGAACTAAATAACAAAACAATTCTGATTACAGGCGCAGCTGGCTTTATCGGCAGCAATCTCATAATGGCATTGCTCCGGACTGTAAAGTCTATACACATTATTGGCCTGGATAATTGCAATGATTATTACGATGTCTCTCTGAAGGAGTACCGTCTCACCGAAATTGACAAGCTGTCGGGTGTGTGTTCGGAGAACAAATGGACCTTCATCAAAGGGAATATCGCCGATAAAGCGCTTATTGATCATATATTTACGGAATATCAGCCGGCGATCGTGGTCAATCTTGCTGCGCAGGCCGGCGTGCGATACTCTATCGATCATCCCGATGTGTACATTGAGTCCAACATTATAGGATTCTACAATATTTTGGAGGCCTGCCGTCACAATCCTGTTGCGCATCTAGTATATGCCTCATCCTCATCCGTATACGGTTCCAACGCAAAGGTACCTTACAGTGTTGATGACAAGGTGGAAAATCCGGTTTCTCTGTATGCCGCAACAAAGAAAAGCAACGAGCTTCTGGCCCACGCCTATTCAAAGCTTTACAATATACCCTCCACCGGTCTGCGATTCTTCACAGTATACGGACCGGCTGGCCGGCCGGATATGGCGTATTTTGGATTTACCGACAAACTGCGAAAAGGGGAGACCATCAAGATCTTCAACTTTGGCAACTGCAAACGAGATTTCACATATGTTGATGACATTGTAGAAGGCGTTATGCGGGTTATGATGTATGCCCCTGAGAAGCAAACCGGCGAAGACGGTCTTCCCGTACCGCCCTATGCTATTTACAACATCGGCAATTCCAATCCCGAAAATCTGTTGGATTTTGTCCAGATATTGTCGGAAGAGTTAGTTCGTACCGGCGTGCTGCCTGCCGATTATGACTTTGACTCCCATAAAGAGCTGGTTGCAATGCAGCCAGGCGATGTTCCGGTGACCTATGCAGATATATCTTCACTGGAGAGGTATTTTGGTTTTCGTCCCAATACTTCGCTTCGGGACGGTCTTCGTAAATTTGCCCAATGGTATAAGGAATTTTATTTAACATAATGTGGTGATAACTATGCGATGTGTAGAAATTTTTGAGCAACTGTATAATCGCGAACCGGACGGTGTATCCTTTTGTCCCTACAGGATCTGCCCCATTGGTGCCCATTCTGACCATCAGCACGGCAAAATCACCGGCTTTGCCATTGACAAGGGAATTCACATTGCCTACGGCAAAAAGAATAACGGCGTTGTTGAAGTAGTCAGTCTCCAATTTCAAAAACGTGCTCAATTTCACATCAATTCTGTTCCCACTATAAAAGAAAATGATTGGGCCGATCATCTTCGCGGAAGTGTAATCGAATTGTCCCAAAAACATACGCTAAAGTTAGGTTTGTGCTGCGTAATTGACGGCAGCCTGCCTATTGGCGGTTTGAGCAGCTCCGCTACAGTAATTATTGCTTTTCTTTCTGCACTTTGTAAGGTAAACGGTATCACATTATCTAAAAACGAACTGATCTTAACCGCCATGCGCGCTGAAAATGAATATGTAGGCGTTGCTTGCGGTAAGCTAGATCAATCCTGTGAGGTATATTCCAAAAAGGATCATTTGCTGTATTTGGACACCCTGGATGACAGTTATGAGCTGATTCCCACCCGTCCTGATATGAAACCCTATGAGATTGCCATTTTCTTCTCAGGCCTTGAACGGTCCTTAGCCGGCACGAAATATAATATGCGTGTTGACGAGTGCCGTAGTGCCGCCTATGCATTAAAGGCATTGTCCGGTATGGAATACGGAAAGTTCAAAGATACCTACCTGCGGGATGTTCCACGTCAGCTGTATGAGCAGTATAAAGACAGGCTCCCGGACCCTTGGAAAAGACGGGCGGAGCACTGGTATACAGAATATGACCGTGTAATTCAGGGTGCAGAGGCCTGGAGAAGGGGAGACCTGGACACCTATGGTCGTCTTTGCTTCGAATCCGGTGAAAGCTCTATTGTCAATTGGGAGACCGGTTCAGACGAATTGATTGAGTTATATACGATTCTGCGGAAAACTGACGGTGTTTACGGCGCACGCTTCTCCGGCGCAGGCTTCAAGGGATGCTGTATGGCGCTGATTGACCCGGCATACCGGGAACAAATTTGTCAGCAGGTGACAAGCGCCTATTTAAAGGCATTTCCGACGCTGAACGGCAAGTATTCCGCACACATCTGTCAAAGCGATGACGGTGTAGATCTGACGGAATGAGGTTTCAGCTATGAAATGTTTGGTTCTTGCCGCAGGATACGCCACACGACTGTATCCGCTGACCGAAAATTTCCCCAAACCGCTATTAAAGGTAGGGGAGAAGACCATTCTGGATTGGCTTCTGGATGATATAGATGAATCCAAATTGGTCAACGAGTATATTGTGATCTCCAATCATAAGTATGCCCATCATTTCCGAGCATGGGCTGAAACAAAGCCATATAAAATCACTGTGGTTGATGATGGTACTCAGAGCAACGAAACCCGACTTGGTGCTGTCAAGGACATTCAATTCGCCATTGACGCCTTAAAACTGGACAGTGATATGCTGGTAATTGCCGGGGATAATGTGCTGGATTTCAGTCTTGTAAAATTCATTCGCTACGCAAAAGAAAAGAGCACCTCCTGCATTATGCGGTATTATGAGGAAAACACCGATAAACTGAAAAAATGCGGTGTTATAACAATTGACGAAAATGACCTTGTTACACATATGGTGGAAAAGCCTGGCGATCCGCCCTCACATTGGTGCTGCCCGCCTTTTTATTACTACACCCGACAGGACAGTAGGCGAATTTCTGACGGCATTGCTGCAGGCTGCGGTACCGATGCACCCGGAAGCTATATTGCGTGGCTTTGCGGCGTAACCGCCGTACACGCAATGGAAATGCCCGGTAAACGCTATGACATCGGCAATCTTGCCAGCTACGAACAGGTGCAAAAGGTATACGCAGGCATCACATAATTGTGCAAAATAAGGAAGTCTCCAAGAGGAGACTTCCTTTCTTCTTATTTATCAAATGCAGGGTTCATGCAATATACATTCTTCTGATCCAGCTTTTCCCGGAGTAGCTGCAGTGCTTCGCCAAATCTTTGGAAATGGACTACCTCGCGTTCCCGAAGGAATTTGATCACATTGTTCACATCCGGGTCATCGCTAAGCCGAAGAATGTTGTCATAGGTTACACGGGCTTTTTGTTCAGCAGCCAAATCCTCTGTCAGATCGGCTATGGGATCACCCTTAACTGCGATTGTAGCAGCAGTCCAGGGCGTACCGGATGCAAATTGCGGATATACACCAACAGTATGATCCACAAAATACGGCGCAAATGCCGAATCCTGGATCTGAGAATCTTTCAGATTTCTTGTCAGTTGGTGAATAATCGCGCCGATCATCTCCAGGTGACCAAGTTCCTCCGTGCCGATATCGGTCAGCAAGCCCTTCAGCTCATCAAAGGGCATACTGTATCGCTGAGACAAATAACGCAATGATGCGCCCAACTCGCCGTCAGGACCGCCGTACTGGGAGATGATCACGGCAGCCAGCCGGGGATTGGGTTTATCGATCTTCACAGGGTATTGAAGCTTCTTGTCATAGATAAACATTCTTATACCTCCCGATTTGCCGCATATTCCCAAGGCCACGGATCGTTCAGCCAGGAAAACCGATTATCCATTTCAGACATATGAGTCAGCGGTCCGCACTCTTTTTCGTATTTTTCCCGCCCTTTTGCATACATCTGCTGAAAGGTACGAAATACTTCGAATGCTTCTTTGTCATCCCGGTGCGTATCCAGATATAATGCCAGTTCCTGGAGTACAAAACCCATCGTCTGCAGCTCTGCAAGGGGTGTCATCGGCAACTCATTTTTGTTCACCATATTCATAAACGGAAGATCCAGACCAGGAAACAGTGTGCCTCTGATAATGGCTGTTCTTGGCTCATATTTAGGGGGATCTTCTATCTGAAACGGTACATAGGGATTGGCCAGGGGCGCATTGGCAGGCAACCGACCGTAACCGCCCTGCTGGACCATTTTCTTAGAATCCATATTCGTATCCTCCCGTTTTTATTCGGAGTTTGGCACTCCGGGTCATTCTATGATGAATTCAGACGAAATGTTCATTTAAACCAGAAATGCTCATAGGATTGTATTGAGGTGATACAAGTGAAAAACAGGCTGCGGTACAGATCGCTGCTGCCGGTATATCTGGCTTTGTTAATTAGTGTTCTGCTTCTTGCCATGGTTGGCAGCCGCGCTGTAACCGTCATATCGGTTAACGCGCCCATAGATGCCAGGAAAACAGTGATCATTGATGCCGGACACGGGGGAGTAGACGGCGGTGCGGTTTCCTGTACTGGGGTGCCGGAGAGCAAAGTAAATTTGGATATTGCATTGAAGCTCAACGATTTGATGCATCTGTTGGGAATAAATACAGTTATGATCCGAGAAACAGATGTCTCAGTATTCACAAAAGGGGAGACCATCGCGCAAAAGAAAATTTCAGATTTGAAAGAGCGTGTCAGAATCATAAGGGGTACTCCCGATGCCATTCTGATCAGTATCCATCAAAATCATTTTACAGACGATCGGTATAGCGGCGCCCAAGTGTTTTACGCGCCTACAGAGGGCAGTCAGAAGCTCGCAGAATCACTGCAATCCGCTTTTATTCAAACTGTTAATCCTGCAAGTCGCAGGCGTATAAAAAAAGCTGACGGTGTGTATTTGATGCAGCATATCCAATGTCCGGCAGCGTTGATCGAATGCGGATTTTTGTCAAATAAAAACGAGGAATATAAGCTCCGCACTAAAGAATATCAGCAACAGATCTGTTCGTTGATTGCGTCCTGTGTCAGCAACTATCTATTCGACACTTGACCTGCGAACAAATGGTTGGTATAATACATGCATAAATCCACGAAGGAGTACAGAATATGGCGAAAACCAAGACTGTTTTCTATTGCACGGAATGTGGGAACGAAACCCCTAAGTGGCAGGGCAGATGCTCTGCCTGCGGTGCTTGGAATACCATCATCGAGCATATCGAAAAGCCAAGCCCCATAGGCTACGGAAAATCCGCGCCCATTGGCGTTAGTCGGACTGCGCAACGGTTATCTGAAGTCACCTGTGACGCAGAGATCCGTTTCTCCACCGGTATGGGTGAACTGGATCGTGTCTTGGGTGGTGGTGCTGTAGCCGGCAGTCTGGTGCTTGTGGGCGGCGCTCCCGGTATCGGTAAGTCTACATTGCTGCTGCAGATTTGCAACAGTTTGTGTGCAGGCAGGTCAGTTTTGTATGTAACCGGTGAGGAAAGCGAGCGACAGCTGAAGCTGCGCGCGGAACGGATCGCCGTAGCACCGGAATCCTTATATATTCTATCTGAAACACAGCTATCCGGTATTTTGGAGACGGTCGGTGCTACGCATCCGGATATCCTCATTGTGGACTCCATACAGACAATGTACAACGAATTAAACGATTCAACACCCGGCAGTGTATCTCAAGTCAGGGATTGCACTATGGCGCTGATGCATCTTTCCAAGACACAGGGCGTCACAGTATTTGTGGTTGGTCATATCACTAAAGACGGCGCAATTGCCGGCCCAAAGGTTTTGGAACATATGGTGGATTGTGTCCTGTATTTTGAAGGGGATGCCAACTCTTCTTATCGCTTACTGCGAGCTGCGAAAAATCGCTTTGGTTCCACCAACGAGATCGGCGTATTTGAAATGGCAGACAGGGGACTGGTGGAAGTACCGAATCCCTCGCAAATGCTACTGGAGGGCCGTCCGGAGGGTGCTTCCGGCACCTGTGTTGCCTGTGTTATGGAAGGTTCGCGGCCGATCCTCGCGGAAGTTCAGGCGTTGGTATCCAAAACATCCTTTCAAGTGCCCAGAAGGACTGCTGACGGTTTCGATTTCAACAGAGCCGCTCTACTGATGGCAGTAGCTGAAAAGCGGGCAGGAATAAAGCTGAGTGCCTTTGATGCGTATATCAATGTGATCGGCGGCTTGCAGCTCGATGAGCCTGCTGCGGACCTGCCTGTTGTCTTGGCAATCGCATCGTCTTACCGGGACAGTGCTATCCCGGATGACTTAGTCGCCATTGGCGAGGTAGGTCTGACTGGTGAGATCCGCAGCGTTTCCAATATGGAACAGAGACTGTCTGAAGTTGCAAGATTAGGTTTCAAAAAGTGTATTATTCCCAGAAACGGAAGCGCAAAATTGGAAATTCCCACAGGTCTGACCGTATTTCGTGTCAGAAACCTGCGGGAAGCCATTGAAACTGCTATGTAATTCATTCCTCGGAACTGTCTGTAAAATCCAATTTGGAGATCGGATTTGCCTCGGCAGCGATCTTTAACTCGGTGTTTTCAATATGGGTATAGATCTGTGTGGTGTTGAGATTTTCATGACCCAGGACCTCTTGAACAGTCTTCACATCAACGCCTCCCGAAAGCATCATAGTCGCCGCTGTATGGCGCAGCTTATGAGCAGAAAACTGTGTGGCATCCAATCCAGCCTTCAAAAAGGCCTTTTTAACCAGCGCGTGAACCGCATCAACACTGATTCGATTTCCGTTACGGGAACCAAAAAGCGCGCGATTATCTGTCAAAACCTGTTTCTGACGCACCGGCAGATATTGATCGATGGCCTTGCGGCAGGCACTGCCGAAGTACACAAAGCGTTCCTTATTACCCTTGCCAACCACCCGGATTCGATCCTCATAAACATCGGTCACATTTAAGCCGACAAGCTCACTTCTGCGGATGCCGCAATTTAAAAACAGCATCAAAATCGCATAATCTCTGGCTTGATTTTGACCGGAAACCGCCTGTAAAAGCTTGGAGGATTGTTCTAATGTCAGGTATTTTGGCAGGCTTTTGCGCAGCTTGGGATATTCCAGATCAGCAGCAGGATTCTCCGAGAGCAATTTGGTCCGAAGTGTCAAATACTTGTAAAATGACTTTATTGCAGACAACTTGCGTGCCCTTGCTGCCGGAGAAATGCCGAAATCCGGGGTAGGGGAGTTGGTGTTCTGAACACGGTCACTGGCCAGGTAGGACAAAAAATCCAAAATATCTGAGGTTCTGATCTCAGCAATAAATCCTAAATCAATGTCCGTGATATTGATCTCATCTAAATTGGAATGTATCGGCATATCAAGCCGCATCAGCTTCATAAACCGAAAGAACATCCGCAGATCCAGGTAGTATTCACTGATGGTCCTGGGTGATTGGCCCTTGATCGTTTCGTGGTATACCAAAAAATCTCTGACAATCTGCGGACAATCATTGTATTTTCTCATACTGTTACTCCTCCTTCAAGGTACTAATTTTACGGAAATTCTCAGTAAAATTCAAGATATTATTAGTAAAAAGTGCGGAAATATAAGCAATATCGGCGAATCCGGCGCATCAGTCCATATCTACGATGATGTAGTATTGAAAACACAAAAACAAAGCGAAGAATCAAAGCGCGAGTTCGATATAATGCGCTGGTTAGACAGTAAATTACCGGTGCCACGAATTATCGAGTACGCCAATACGAACAAATTGTCGTTTTGCTTATGCGTAAATGTTCAGGCATAACCTAATTGATAATTGTGATCCGGAAACATTTTCATCACGCAGTTTCAAGAATCCGGAAGCATTGTTATATTGGCTGCAGAACAACAGGCCCGGCAAGGAGCTTGCAACGTCTCACGGAGATTTCTGCTTATCAAATATATTGTTCAGTAATGGAGCAATGACAGGATTATAAGTGGTGCGATATTGCATTGTGTTATCGTAGACAAAATATAATTTCAGCGGAAGATACGATCATAAATGTCCAGGATATTCCGAACTGTACATATTTGATGCATTACAAATCAAACCGGATTGGGATAGGATACAATATTATATACTACTGGACGAATTATTCTAATACTCTATTTTTTGTAAAAACCACACGGCTAACGCAACAAAATTTTTATTTTGTTGCGTTCATTGTATCAAACAGTAAACAGAATGTCAATAATAATTTAGGGTCTACCCTTTTGGATAGACCCTTATGTTTTATAACAATCTATTCCATATTGGATTTAGATCCTTTCTAAAATGGCTTTTAATCCACGATTCACACCATTTAGGAAAATTCTTCATTACCTCAATATCATATCGAGTGTCGATAATGTCGAAAGGTTGTTCGTTGATTTCAATGGCTACACTTGTTTGATTTCCGTACTGGAATGCACTGCTTTCTTCTCTGTAAAAGTCTATAATTCGAGTTTTTCCGTTGCTGAGGTATACCTTATAGGCTGTATGCTTTTTCTTGTTTTCCATTGATGACATAATTTTTCTCCTTGCAATTTAGATTTTGGTGTGGTATTATGTTGTAGGCGGTTTTGGTGACCCAGACCGCCCAAACTGGGGTTAGCTAATCGTCGTATCTTCCCATTTGGCGTTTGTTTCTGCTCTAAAATGGGATTTAAGCCAGTTTTCACACCATTGGCTAAAGTCTTTCATAACAGAAGTATCATAACGAGTATCAATTAGTGCGTGTTCGTGGTCACCGCATATAATAAGCACTGTTGTTTGATTTCCGTATTGAAATGCTCCGCTTTTATTACGAATAAATTTCCATTCTACGGTAAATTTGTCGTATAAGGTAACCTTGTAGGCTCTGTGAGCATAGATTTCTGACATAGTAAAATTCTCCTTGCAATTTAGATTTTGGTGTGGTATTATGATGTAGGCGGTTTTGATGACCCAGACCGCCCAAACTGGGGTCAGGCTATATTAGCCTTTGGTATGTTCGTAGGCTTCGTCAAGTGTTGCGTACTCGATTCCGTCCATGATATACCCGTAGTCGGTATACATCGGCTATCCCTCCCCTCTTGACCGCTGACTGTTGGTAGCAGTTGGCGGTTTTTTGTCGCAGTCCCAAAATAAAAAGTAGGTTGCGACATCGCTCGCGAGCTATGTCTTGTATACCACACCCCCCTCCAAGGCTGATTTGTCAAGAAAAAAATAACCCCACACTTTCCCCCGTGAGAAAGTGTGGGGTTATTTTTAGTGGTGGAGATTTTTTATGTGCGTAAGCAGAAACACAGAGCAAAGAAGCAAGCAGTAGAAAAAATAAGTTTTTAATACATGCCGCAAATTCTATTGCTTTGCAGAAATAAATTTATCTTTACACATCAATCACAAAATGTTAAAATGTATTCAAACAAAACCTTAGGAGGTATTCCCTATGGCTATAAAAAGAATCGGTGTGCTGACCAGCGGCGGTGATGCTCCTGGCATGAATGCCGCAGTCCGGTCTGTTGTGCGTACCGCTATGTTCCACGGTGTTGAGTGCTATGGCATTCGGCGCGGCT
This sequence comes from Faecousia sp., assembly GCA_045645385.1. Lineage (GTDB taxonomy): Bacteria > Bacillota > Clostridia > Oscillospirales > Oscillospiraceae > Faecousia. The sequence goes on along the minus strand of JAZRIT010000060.1, from coordinate 910 downwards.
ATAACGGTTTGATCTCCGGCGATCTGATCCGCCTGGACGAAAAAAGCATCTCTCACACAATCAATCGCGGCGGCACGATCCTCTATACCGCGCGGAGTAAGGAATTTTTGACCGAAGAAGGCCAAAAAAAGGCGGTTTCAACCTGTAAATTCCTTGGTCTTGACGGCATCGTTGCCATTGGCGGCGACGGCACATTTCGTGGTGCCAGCGCCCTGTCCAAACACGGCATCAATGTGATCTGCATTCCGGCAACCATTGACAATGACATCAGCTGCACAAACTATTCCATCGGCTTTGACACCGCGGCCAACACCGCAATTGAGTGTATCGACAGATTACGCGACACGATGCAATCCCACGAACGTTGCTCCGTTGTTGAGGTTATGGGCAGAAATGCCGGTTTTCTGGCAATGTATGTCGGCTTGGCCGTTGGTGCTACCGCAGTTCTCGTTCCTGAGAAAGAAATCGATTTTGAAAAAGATGTTATCGAAAAACTTCGTCAGGCTCGCCTGCACGGATTTACCCACTACATGATCGTTGTGGCTGAGGGCGCCGGTGCAGCAACAGATATCGCACAGCGCATCAGAGAGTCCATTGATCTGGATCCTCGTGTGACGGTTCTTGGCCATATTCAGAGAGGTGGCTCCCCTACTGGTCGTGATCGTGTTAACGCCACAAAAATGGGTTATCTGGCCGTTGAGCTTCTTCTTGCGGGAAAGAATAATCGTATCGTTTGTACGCACAACGGCCATTATACCGATGTAGACATCGAAGAAGGTCTTTCCATGCATAAAGACATCCAGCAGATGGAGATTGAATTGCTGGCTGCCATGACCGGCTATCATAGCTAATAAAAAAGTCTGCCTTACAGCGTTAAGGCAGACTTTTTATGCTTTAGGATGACATTTCT
>JAZRIT010000059.1:0-36745 GCA_045645385.1 Faecousia sp. | reverse complement strand
GGGCCGTACAAAAAAAAGAGGATCGTGCGGCCTCCTCTTTTTTGGACACGCCGAAAGAATGGACTCGAAAGGGCGGCCCAGCCAAAGGCTGGGCAAAAATCGAGAGCTGGCGAGCAATTTTTAGCCCGTGGGAGAGTCCATGGATGAATGACGGCAGGCGGTACGCCTGTTGGCATTCATCCATTTGTATTTCGCCAAGGGCGAAAATGCAAACAAGTCCTGTTGCGGTGCCCGATAAAATCTTCGGGCTTACGCTTTTCCTCGATTTTATCGACCGCTGCCACTCGCTCAGGTCGCTTCATCCGCCACAGGCGGCGCTCCCATCGCTCCCCCTTTCGGCGTACACTTGCAAAGCAAATAAGTGTTCTTTTGCAAATATGAACCGGAGATTGCCACGCCAGTTTGCGAACTGGCTCGCAATGACAAATAGTGCGAAAACAAAGAAGGAGCGTTTGCACGCTCCTTTTTATTATTACAATGCCTTTTTCAGGGTTTCTGCCAAATCCAGCTGCTCCCAAGGGAGGTCTGCTACACCGAAGTGGCCGTTTCTTGCGGTCTGGCTGTAAATAGGACGGCGAAGCTGCAGCTTGCGGATAATGCCGCCGGGGGTCAGGTCGCAGTATTTACGGAGCAATGCGATCATTTCCTCGTCTGCAATCCTGCCGGTGCCGTAGCTGTTGACACGGACGGAAACAGGCTCAGCAATGCCGATGGCGTAGGCCAGCTGCACCTCCACCTGCTCAGCAAGGCCCGCCGCCACCAGATTTTTGGCCATATACCGGGCCATATAAGCGCCGGAGCGGTCCACCTTGGTGGGGTCCTTGCCGGAGAAAGCCCCGCCGCCGTGGGAGAAATACCCGCCGTAGGTATCCACGATGATCTTTCTGCCAGTAAGGCCGGTATCACCGTTAGGACCGCCGATGACAAAGTTGCCGGTAGGGTTAATGTGAATATGGGCGACCTTTTCCACATCAAAGCCGTACTGCTTCAGAACGGGGGCGATGACGCCCTCGCGGATGTAACGGCGCAGCTCACTCATTTCAAAATCGGCGCTGTGCATCACGGACACGACAACGGTATCGATACCGACGACCTTGCCCTTTTCGTCAAACTCCACAGACACCTGAGTCTTGCCGTCGGGACGGAGCAGGTCGTTGCTCTCCACGCACTGGGTCAGCCGGTTTGCCAGAGCTCTTGCCAGAGCGGCCGGCAGGGGCATCAGCTCCGGGGTCTGGGTGCAGGCACCGCCAAACATCATACCCTGGTCGCCGGCGCCGCCAACGGCATCGTTGGTACCCAGGGCGATATCTGCCGACTGGGTGTGGATCTTGCAAAGGATCTCCGCGGTATCGGCTGCGAACTGATCTTCAGGAACGGTATAGCCAATGGAGGCGATGACCTGACGGGCAACGGCCTCGTAATCCACCACGGCTTTAGTGGTGATCTCGCCGCAGATCAGGCAGAAATTGGTGGTAACGGTGGTTTCACAGGCCACACGGGAATTGGGGTCCTGGGCAAGGCAGGCATCCAAAATCGCATCGGAAACGGCATCGGCTACCTTATCGGGGTGACCGCAGGTAACACATTCGGATGTAAACAATCTCTTTTCCATTTTTCGTTTTCCTTTCATAAATACAGTATACATGCGGGCCGCTGTAGGCATCGGCCCCTACAAAAGAAAAACCGCACACCGACGATTCGATGTGCGTTCAATCGAATCCTCATCTGTCGTTGCCGCCGGATTTGGCACCACACATTCCTGTAGGTTGCCGGGTTTCATCGGGCCGTTCCCTCCACCACTCTTGATAAGGCTTGTATGCAGTTCCCCATTATTCTACACGAAAATACAGTTTTGTCAAGGGGGGGCGGAGAATTTTTTATGTAGGAAATGTTTATAATTCCTTTATAGACATTTTCCGGAAAAGGTGTTATGATGTTAGCACTATGACAAGGAGTTGATAGGTTTGAGCAATCTGCGCCGCGGGTTTGAGCGGTTCTGTTTCCGCAACCGGGATAGGGGTATCCCCAATTTAATGTTATATATTGTACTGGGCAATGCGCTGGTGCTGATTATGTCCATGATCAACGGCGGCAATGTACTGTATGAGCTGCTGCGCTTTGACAAGGCCAAGATCCTGCAGGGACAGGTATGGCGGCTGGTGACTTACGTATTCACCCAATCCGGCGGTGGTTTTATTGAGCTGATCTTCCTGTACTTTTTCTATATGCTTGGCCGGCACGTGGAGGCCAGTATGGGCACTTTCAAGTTCAATCTGTTCTATCTGTCCGGTGTGATACTGATGGATATTTACGCGATGATCTTCTGCCCGGTGGTTTCCGCGGATACGCTGCTGATGGGAGATGCCTTTGCATACCATGTTGTAGCCCTTTCCGTTTATTCCCAAATGGCCTATTATCTGCATTTGACCTTGATCCTCACCTTTGCCACACTGTTCCCGGACACCCGTTTTCTGGTCTTCTTTATTATTCCGGTGCGGGCGTGGGTGATCGCGCTGATCTATCTGCTGCTGGAAGCCATTTCCATTTTCAATCTGAGCTATCCAGTGATGTATTTCCCGCACAATCTGTTCCCGCTGGTAGCCCTGGGCAATTATCTGCTGTTTATGGGAAGTGATATCAAAAATCTTGCTCCCTGGTCTTGGCGGGCAAGGATCGCACGGAAAAAGCCGGCAAAGCAGACCGGTGTCACACGGCTGCCCACCGGTATGGATTACCGCCCCTCCCCTGCCAAATCTGAGGATTACACCCACCGGTGTACCGTATGCGGCCGGACGGATGTGAGCAATCCGGAGCTGGAATTCCGCTACTGTTCCCGGTGTCAGGGGTATTACTGCTACTGCCAGGAGCATATCAATAATCACGAACATATTGAATAAGACATTAAGAGGTGTTGCAAAACACCTCTTAATTTTTTACCTCAAGGTATTGACAAAGGGAACTTCTTTGTGTATACTAACTGTATTAATACAGTTAGTACAGTTAATACACCTAAAAAGGAGGGATCTGCGTGGTGCATCTGGATTATCGGGACGCGCGGCCCATTTACACCCAGATCGCTGACAATTTCCGCAATCAGATCCGCGGCGGTGTCCTGCTGGAGGGAGAAAAGCTCCCCAGTGTCCGGGAGCTGGCAAGCGAGCTTGCCATCAACCCCAACACCATCCAGCGGGCCTACCGGGAGTTGGAGGCCGAGGGGTGGATCGCTTCGGTATCCGGCAAGGGCAGCTTTGTCTGCGCCCCGGGCAAGGACGATTCTTCGGAATTGGCGCCCCTGTGGAAGGAACTGGACGCTGCTGCAGAAAAGCTTTTAGCCGCCGGGGTATCCCGGCAGACCCTGCTGCAGCATTTGAAGCAAGGAGGAGATACCAATGCTTAAAATGGAAAATGTGACCAAGACCTTCGGGGATTTTACCGCCCTGAACAGTCTTTCCATGACCGTACCCAAGGGCGCGGTTTACGGCCTGGTCGGCCCCAACGGCGCCGGTAAATCTACTGCAATCCGGCTGCTGACCGGTGTATATCGCCCGGATTCCGGCAATATTACACTGCAAGGTGAAGCAATTTACGAAAATCCCGTGGCAAAGGCCCGGATCAGCTACATCCCCGACGAGATATTCTACTTCCCTTCTGCCTCCCTGGAGGAGATGCGGAAGTACTACAAGGGGTTCTATCCCAAATTCGATGACGAACTGTTTAACCGCCTTTACGATGTATTTCAGCTGCCGAGGAAGTCCCCCATCCGGCGGTTTTCCAAGGGTATGCAGAAGCAGGCGGCATTCCATCTGAGCATCTGCACCCGGCCGGATGTACTGATGCTGGATGAGCCGGTGGACGGCCTTGACCCGGTGATGCGGCGGCAGGTATGGAGTCTGATTTTGTCGGATGTTGCCCAGCGGGAGACGACGGTACTCATTTCCTCCCACAACCTGCGGGAATTGGAGGACATCTGCGACCACGTGGGCATTATGGATAAGGGCAATATGCTACTGGAGAAGAGCCTTGCGTCCATGCAGGGCAACACGGTGAAGCTGCAAATGGTGGGTGATGCCCCCGAAGGCCTGGAGATCCTCCACGCCGCTGCCTCCGGACGGCTGAACACCTTGGTCGTCCGGGGTACGCCGGAGGAGGTGCAGGCCAAGGTAGCCGCCTGCAAGCCCGCTTATTTTGACATTTTGCCCCTGTCACTGGAAGAGATCTTCATTTACGAGCTGGGGGGTGTGAACTATGCAGTCAAAGACATCCTTCTTTAAAATAGTTCCCCTGGTATTCTTCCTGCTTTATACATTCTTTCTGTTCCGCCGGAAGAAAGCTTCCCATTCCGATTGAGAGGTGTTCCCTATGAAAACGAAAACATCTTTAATCAATAAAACCGTTCTGAAAAAGGACATCACCCGCTATGCGCCCATCTGGGCTGCGTACACAATTTTCCTGCTGCTGGCGCTGTTTGGAATGGGTGTCCAAAGCACAGCGATCACCGCAGACGGTGTATTGGAAAGTCTCGGTTTTATGGTGTGGTTCAGCGCCCTGTATGCCGGTATTTGCGCTGCATTTCTGTTTATGGATCTGTTTAGCGGCAGACTGTGCAACGCCATCCACGCATTCCCTCTGCGGCGGGAGGACTGGCTGTGCAGTCACATCCTGTCTGGATTCTTGTTCAGTTTTGTACCGAATCTGATGGTAAGTCTGCTGGCAGTCCCTATCCTGTGGGAATATGCCTACATCGCCCCCATTTGGCTGGCGGGTGTTACACTGCAATTTCTGTTCTTCTTTGGCTCGGCAGTGCTTTGCGCTGTGTGCGCCGGCAATCTTATCGGTATGGCCGCACTCTACGGCATCTTCCATCTGATCACGCTGCTGATCGGCGGTATCGCTGAGCTTTTTTACGAGCCGCTTCTGTACGGCGTAAAGCTGAACATCGAGACCTTCTCGACATTCTTCCCAGTGATACAGCTCAATAACTTTGACTATGCAGTATTCGATCTTAATTACAATATATCTGAAACGCCTGTGGGAGAATTTAAGGGTTTTATCGGCAGTCAGTGGCTGTATTTAGGCCTGTGTGCCATCGCCGGTGCGGTATGCGCCATACTGGCGTGGCTGGTGTACAGGAAGCGTCAGCTGGAAGCCGCCGGTGATCTGCTGTCTCTGAAAAAGCTCTCCCCCCTGTTTTTGCTGATCTGCACTGTGGGTGCAGGGGCGGTACTGTACCTGTTCTCCGGCGCTTTTGGTGTAGAAAGCTATGTATTCTTGGCCGTGGGCGCAGTGGTGGGCTATTTTGCCGGTCAAATGCTGCTGAAACGGACAGTAAAGGTATTCACGAAGCGAGCACTGGCAGGTTTTGGTATTATTGTAGCGGTAGCAGCAGGTAGTATGCTACTGACCTGGCTGGACCCGCTGGGGGTTACCCGTTATGTACCTGCCCTGGATAAGATCGAAAGCGCAGCGGTGATCGGTGCTGACAAGGGGCCTTATTTCTATCCCACCTCTTCCGGTCCTACACTCTCTTACACCGGTGCGTATAATGATTTCAGCGACTTTAAGATCACAGATGAAAAAGAGCTGGCAGAGCTGCAGGATTTCCACGAACAGCTGATCCAATACCGACCCAATTCCGGCGAGGAATATACACCTGCAGCCAAGGTGACAATCAGCTATACGCTGGACACCGGACGGGTCATCAGCCGGTACTACGAGGTGGAGCAGGACAGTGAGCTGTTCCATCAGGCCGGTAAGTATTACAACGATATTCGGTATATTTTTGGGGTCAACGATTCGCTGATTTTGTACGATCTGTTTGAAAGTGTTACATTCGAAGGCCAAACAGAAGAAAGAGATTACTTTAACATCAAACTATCAACCAGAAACGAAATCAGCGGTCTGCTCAACGCTATTCGAAAAGACTGCGAAGCAGGCAATATGGCGCAGAACTGGGTGTTCCACGATAACAGCGAGGAGAATTTCCATTTGAATTTTTCCATTGAGGTCAAGGCCCTGCAGGATGCCATTGGAAGAAGCGTCATTGGTTTACGGGTGTTCACCGATTCCACCCACACCACTGCCTATTTGAAACAAATCCTTGCCAAACGCGCGGGATAGTAAATAACGAAATGCCGGAAAGGAGAATTCCTTTCCGGCGCTTTGCATTTTTAGAGGAGATTGCCACACCAGTGAGCGCACTGGTTCGCAATGACAATCGAATATGATGATTTTAGTTGTTGACGCCGTGGTGGCAGCCGGGGCTGTCCATATCCAGGGCCTTAAAGGTATAGCCGTTGCACAGGCCCCAGGCGATGATCCGTTCCACTGCGTCGATGCTGAAGTCTCTGGTATCGTGCTGCAGGACCACGGAATTGGTCCGTTTCTCAACACCCTTGATTACATTATCGAAGACCTCGTCGGCAGTTTTGGCGCCGCCGGCATCGTTGCTGTCCACATTCCAGTCGAAATACTGGAAGCCTCTTGCGGAAAGCTCCTTGGTCAGCCGGGACATAATGCCCTTATTGTAAGCGCTGCTGATGGTATTGGAGCTGCCGCCGGGGAAGCGGGTGAGCATGGTCTTGATGCCGGTGTGCTGCTCGATCAGGTTCTGCATAGCATACAGGTCATTGAAAAACGCCTCGTCGCTGGCATAGATCTCGCTGTAACGGTGGGTATAGGTATGGATGGCAATGGCGTGGCCCTCCTGGGCGGCACGGGTGACCATACTCATATCCTTGGTGCCTACCACGAAGAAGGTGGCCTTTACATTGTATTTTGCCAAAATATCCAGAAGCCTTGCGGTATGTTCGCTGGGGCCGTCATCGAATGTCAGGTAGATGGTCTTGCCGTTGGGCTCGATGGTGGTGCCGCCGGTGGGCAGGTCGATATTGGGTCCATCCGGATTTTCTTCGCCGTCGGGCGGCTGTTCATTATCCGGCGACTCTGCCCCCTCGGGCTTGGGGATCACATAGACCGTTCTGTCCAGGGTGGTGGTCAAGCCCTTTTGGTTGGTGACTGCGTACTGCAAGGTATAAATGCCGCTGGTCAGATTGTCTACCGCGCCGGTGACCACCACCTTAGAGGTCAGGTCACCGTCCTCCATATCGGTGCAGGTATAGCCCGGCTCCTGGTAATTGTCACCGGCCAAAATGAAGGCCATCTGGCCGCCCTCCAGCAGAATTTGGGGGTAGGCAGGGTCCATATACCGGATGGTGCGCTCCACGGTGGTGGTATTGCCGTAGGAATCGGACACGGTGTAGCTCACCTTGCCGTCAGCCTCCCGGCGGATCACCTTATCCGTCAGATCGCCGTCATAATTATCCGTGGCGAGAAAGCCTTCCTCTTTATAGGGCTGACCCGGGAGGGTATAGGCCTTGGGGTCTTCGGTCAGCTTGATGACAGGCGCTTGGGAATCCACCACATGGACATACCGGTAGCCGGTACGCACCCGACCCTCTGCCCGGGCGGTATACTTGAGTAAGTATTTACCCACCTTGTCGGTGTTCACCTGACCGGAGATCTCCACCGAGATCGGTGTATCATTCAGTTTTGCCTCTGCGCCCGGCTCTTCATATGCCTGGCCATATTCCACATTGATCTTTTCCGCGCCGTTTAGGGTAAGGGTCAGCCGGCCGCTGTCCCGTAAACGAAAAGCGGCGGCACCCACGGTCACACCCGTCAGCACCAGCACGCAAATACATATAATCAGAATCGCCTTTTTCATCCTCTATACTTCCGTTTCCTGGGTTATCTTTTTATATTATACTCGCCTTTACATATGACTGCAACAGGAAAAATCAAAAAAGCGGACAAAATTTTTGTCCGCTTTTACTGTCGTCCGGAGATTGCCACGGCTTGCAAGCCTGGCAATGACAATGGGGAATATTATATTCTTTTATACAGGCACATCTCGTAGGCGATGCCGTTTTCTTCACCGGATTGGAGGAGCTGGGCCAGCTCCCATTGGGGGTCTGTGTCTAAATTGGGGAAGAAGGTGTCCGATTCCGGCTGGGCGTGGACCTTGGTCACATAGGCGGTATCACAGTAGGGAAGCATTTGCCTGTAAATGCTTCCGCCGCCAATGACCATTGCCCGCTGGGCAGTCTTGGCCAGCTCCACCGCCTCGGCGGGACTGTGGCAGATGACCACATCGGGGATCTCCGCATCCTGCCGGGTCAGCACCACATTCACCCGGTTGGGGAGCGGCCTGCCGCCTGGGAAGTCTGCAAGGGTCTTACGGCCCACGATGACCATCGCGCCCCGGGTAGTCTCCCGGAAGAATTTCCGGTCTGCCGACAGGGCAATGGGCTGGGTGCCATCGGCGCCGATACCCCAATCATCATATACTGCAACGATTAGTTCCAATCTTATAACACCTCACAGGAGATTGCCACGGCTTGCAAGCAAGCCTGGCAATGACAACAAAAGAATCAGATCGCCATAGGGATCTCGAAGTCGAAGGGGTGGAATTGGTAATCCTCCACCTTGAAGCTGTCCTTTGTGAACCGGTAGAAATCGGTGATGCTCTTATCCAGGGTCACCTTGGGTGCGGCGAAGCCCTCATTTTCCAGCATCGCCTTGACGGCAGGAATATGCCGGTCATAGATATGGCAGTCGGCGATCACATGGACCAGTTCGCCTGCCTCCAGGCCAGCCACCTGGGCCATCATCATCAGAAGCATAGAATACTGCACCACATTCCAGTTGTTGGCGGTGAGCATATCCTGGGAGCGCTGATTCAGAATACCGTTGAGGGTATTGCCGGAGACATTGAAGGTCATAGAGTAGGCGCAGGGGTACAGATTCATTTCGTGAAGGTCGGCGAAGGTGTAGATATTGGTGGGGATCCGGCGGGATGCAGGGTTGTTTTTCAAATCGTAAATCACCCGGTCCACCTGGTCGAACATACCCTCTTTGTATTGGTGCTTGACACCCAGCTGATAGCCGTAGGCCTTGCCGATGGTGCCGTCCTCCCCTGCCCATTCGTCCCAGACATGGCTGCCCAGGTCTTCGATACGGTTGGACTTCTTCTGCCAGATCCACAGCAGCTCATCCAGCGCAGACTTCCAGTAGGTACGGCGCAGGGTCATAATGGGGAATTCCTCTTTCAGGTTATAACGGTTTACCACACCGAATTTCTTCACGGTATGGGCAGGTGTGCCGTCTGCCCAGCGGGGACGGACCTCCAGATCGGTATCATAAAAACCGTTCTCCAGAATATCCAGGCAAGTCTGGCGGTACAGTTCATCTGCTCTGCTCATAGGTTTTCCCTCCGTAAATTTGTATTTGTTTCATTATATCACATTCGCGGCAAAATTCAACATAAAATGGAGCGATACCAAAAAAGTATCGCTCCATAATTATTTAGTCCATTTTGGGCAGGTAGCTCAGACCTTTCCGAATTTCCTCATCGGTGGGTGCGTAATTGACCATCTTGCCGTCGTGGAACTTTTCGTAGGCATACATATCGAAGTAGCCGGTGCCGGTCAGGCCGAACAGAATGGTCTTTTCCTCGCCTGTTTCCTTGCACTTGAGGGCTTCGTCGATAGCAACTTTGATAGCGTGGCTGCTCTCGGGGGCAGGCAGGATACCCTCCACCCGGGCGAATTGCTCAGCAGCTGCGAACACCTCGGTCTGGGACACACTGACAGCCTCCATCAGCTTATCGTCGTAAAGCTGGGACAAAGTGGGGTTCATACCGTGATACCGCAGGCCGCCGGCGTGGGTGCCGGCAGGGATAAAGCCGCTGCCCAGGGTGTACATTTTTGCCAGGGGGCAGACCATACCGGTGTCACAGTAGTCGTAGGCGTACTTGCCGCGGGTAAAGCTGGGGCAGGTCTCCGGCTCGACGGCGATAATCCGGTAGTCAGCCTCGCCCCGGAGTTTCTCGCCCATAAAGGGGGCGATCAGGCCGCCCAAGTTAGAGCCGCCGCCGGCGCAGCCGATGATGATATCCGGCTTAACATTGTACTTATCCATAGCCGCTTTGGCTTCCAGGCCGATAACGGTCTGATGGAGCATTACCTGATTCAAAACGCTACCCAAAACATAGCGGTAGCCGGGCAGTTTGGTGGCCATTTCCACAGCCTCGGAGATGGCGCAGCCTAAGCTGCCGGTGGTGCCGGGGTGCTCGGCAAGGATCTTTCTGCCCACCTCGGTATCCATAGAGGGACTGGGGGTGACAGATGCGCCATAGGTGCGCATCACTTCCCGGCGGAAGGGCTTCTGCTCATAGGACACCTTGACCATATAGACCTTGCAGTCCAGGCCCAGGTAGGCACAGGCCATAGAAAGGGCAGTGCCCCACTGGCCGGCGCCGGTCTCAGTGGTGACACCGGTCAGGCCCTGCTTCTTGGCATAATAGGCCTGGGCGATGGCAGAGTTCAGCTTATGGCTGCCGGAGGTGTTGTTGCCCTCAAACTTATAGTAGATCTTTGCGGGGGTCTGGAGCTTTTCCTCCAGGCAGTAGGCCCGGACCAGAGGTGCCGGCCGGTACATTTTATAGAAATTGAGAATTTCCTCCGGAATAGGGAAATAAGCGGTGGTATCATCAAGTTCCTGGGCGATCAGCTCGTCACAGAAGACAGGAGCCAGATCCTTGGCCGTCATAGGCTTGCGGGTCTGGGCGTCCAGCAGGGGCGCAGGTTTATTAACCATATCCGCCCGAAGGTTATACCACGCCTTCGGCATCTCGCTCTCTTCTAAGTAAATTTTGTAGGGGATTTCTTTGTTTGCCATTTTTGTTTGCTCCTTTTTCTTGAATTTCGGGGCATAAAAAAACTGCCCCAACATTCGCTGGGACAGGAATCGATCCTGCGGTGCCACCCGGCTTGACGCACTGCGCCCACTTTACGCTTACCAACATAAGCTGACCTTTGCTTACGGAGTGTCATCTCCGGCGCACATACTTGGGTTTCCCCGTTCCGTTTGCCCTCGGAAGTCCATTCGGTACTGCACTTTCTGCCGCAATCCCACCGTCTGCGGCTCTCTGAAAGAAAGGAGGCATTGCCTACTTACTCTTCCTCATCGGTTTGGGATATTGTAGCACAGCGGGGATGCTTTGTCAAGCGCCGCGATTTACAAAATATTTACAGTTCCTTTTTGTTTCGTTCAGCATTGTTTTTATTTTTCGAGGTAAAATATGCCTATACAGAAAGGAGCGCTGTCCATGTACGAGCCTTATGAAAATCAAGAAAATCAACCCCAGGAGGAATCCGCATACCGTTACACACCGCCCCGGGAAGCGTCCGTTGTAGATGCAGCGCCGCCGAAGGAGAACAGGGCGGGCTGGTCCGGCAAGGGTGTTATCGCCATTGCGCTGGTCTGCAGCCTTGTAGGCGGCGCGCTGGGCGCAGGCGGAATGCTGCTGAGTAGCCGGCTGATGGGTGAACCGTCCGGTCAGCCATCCGGTAACATCTCTACAGTCCTGGAGAGCAACCGGGAAAACACGGTGATCGATATTGCCAAATTGGAGGTGGGTAAGCTGCTGACCCAGGCGGAGGTGTATGCGGCCAATGTGAATTCCACCGTGGGCATCACCACCTCCACCACCACCAATTTCTGGGGGTATCAGACCACCTCCGCCGCCGCCGGCTCCGGCTTTGTGTTCAGCAATGACGGTTATATTCTCACCAATTACCATGTCGTGGAGGATTCTGACACCATCTCGGTGGCTATGTATGACGGCACCAGCTACGATGCCAGGCTCATCGGCTATGACGAAGGCAACGATGTGGCTGTGCTGAAGGTGGAGGCAAATGATCTGGTGCCTGTGGTGCTGGGCGATTCCGACAACATCAATGTGGGTGACACGGTGGTGGCCATTGGGAATCCCTTGGGTGAGCTGACCTTCTCCCTCACCTCCGGGGCTATCAGCGCCAAGGACCGGGAGATCACGATGTCCAATGGGGCTACTATGCAGCTGATGCAGACCGACTGCGCCATCAACTCCGGTAATTCCGGCGGCGCGCTGTTCAATCTCTACGGCGAGGTCGTCGGCATCACCAATGCCAAGTATTCCGGCAGCTCCAATTCCAACGCTTCTATCGACAACATTGGTTTTGCCATTCCCATCAACAAGGCCCGGCAGATTGCCGAGAGCATCATTGAAAAGGGTTATGTGTCCAAACCCTATGTGGGTGTATCCGTCACCTCTGTCAGCACCGAGACCCAAAGCTACGGACTGCCCAAGGGCGCGGCGGTCAAGAGTGTAGCCGATGACTCCCCTGCTGCCAAAGCCGGTATCATGGTTAACGATATCATTACCCATATCGGCGGCAAGGAGATCTCCGGCAGTTCCGAATTGGTAAGCATTGTGGGTAAGGCCGCCGTGGGTGATACGCTGGTCTTCACCGTTTACCGAAAAGGAAACACCTCTGACATTACCGTTACCGTGGGCGAACAGATCCAATCCGCCCAAAATCAGCAAAGCACCCAGACCCAAAGACCCCAATCCCCCTGGGGGTATTAAAGCAATCCTTCAACCCGGCAGATGTTCAGACACAGCTGCTGGGTTTTTCTTGACATTTTTGATACTTCGTGTTACGATGTATATCACAGAGGGAGGTATGCTATGGATATTCAGTTAAAGCGGGGGCTTCTGGATGTGTGCGTGCTGGCAGCCATCCAGGACGGAGAATCCTACGGCTACAGGATCATCAAGGATGTGAAGCCCTATATCGTCCTTTCCGAATCCACATTATATACCATTCTCAAGCGGCTGGAAGCTGCGGATCTGCTCACCGTGCGGACTGCCGAACACCAGGGCAGACTGCGGAAATATTACCGCATCACTGCCGCCGGACAGCAGCGCATCCACGATTTCAGAGAAGAATGGAAGGAAATTTTGTCTATCTATCAATTTGTGACGAAGGGAGCGGATCGCAATGACCAAGCTTGAATTTTTGGATGTTCTGTACGACAAGCTGTCGGGACTGCCCGAAAAAGAGATCGAAGAGCGGCTGACATTTTACAGCGAGATGATCGATGACTCAGTGGACGAGGGTCTTTCCGAGGAAGAGGCAGTTGCGCGGATCGGCGCTGTTGAGGATATTACTGTGGATATTCCTGACGCAAAGGCAGAGCAGGCGAAACGGAAATTATCCCCCTGGGCCATTGTTCTGCTTATTTTGGGCGCTCCCCTGTGGATCTCCCTTTTGGCCGGCGCATTTTCTGTGGTCATCTCCCTGTATGCAGCCCTGTTGTCGGTGGTGGTCAGCCTGTGGGCCGCAGAGGTCGCCCTTTGGGGCTCCGCTCTGGGCGGTTTGGCTGGAGGAAGCATAATGATCTGTACCGGTAATGCGGCAGCGGGCATTGCCCTGGTCGGTATAAGTCTCGTCTGCGCCGGACTGTCTCTAATTATGTTTTACGGTTGCACGGGCGCAACCAAGGGCGCGGGTTGGCTGACCAAAAAGACCGCAGCCGGAATCCGAAACCGCATTTTCAAAAAGGAGGATGTACGATGAAAATTGTGTTTATTATTGCGGGTATTCTGATTATTTTGGGGATCGTTCTGTTTGCAGTTGTGCTGGCATCCAACGGTTGGGAGCTTGCCAAACTGAATACCGCAAAATACCAAAGCAATTCCTATGTTATTGAAGAAGATTTTCAAAACATATCGGTAAACACAGACACGGCAGATGTGCTGTTTGTTCTGTCGGCGGATGAAATGTGCCGTGTGGAATGCTATGAGCGGGAAAATACAGCCCATCGGGTTTCTGCTCAGGACGGAACACTGGAGATCAGCCTGGAGGACACCCGCAAGTGGTATGAATATATCTCCTTTTTCTCCTTCGGCATGCCTAAGATCACCGTTTATCTGCCCCAAACAGAATATGCCGTGCTGAACATCCGGACGTCCACGGGAGATGTAGATATCTCCAAGGATTTTCAGCTTGACAGCGTGGATATTTCTGTCAGCACCGGCATTGTGAAATGCTGCGCTTCCGCCGCCGGGAGAATCAAGATCAAGACCTCCACCGGCGATATTCTTACACAGAACATTTCCGCAGGCGCTCTGGATCTTTCCGTTTCCACCGGCAAGGTGCAGGCAGATTCCGTTGCCTGTCAGGGGGATGTCAGCGTCCGGGTCAGCACCGGCAAGGCAACACTTCGTGATGTACAGTGCAAAAATCTCCGCTCTACCGGCAGCACCGGCGATCTGCATTTGCAAAGTGTTATCGCTGCGGAGCAGTTTTCTATCGAGCGCAGCACCGGCGATGTGAAGCTGGACGGCTGTGACGCCGCAGAAATCGAGATCGAGACCGAGACCGGCGATGTTACCGGTAGCCTGCTGTCTGCCAAGATTTTTTTGACGCAGACCGATACCGGACGGGTGGATGTTCCCAGATCCACCACCGGCGGCCGCTGCGAAATTGAGACAGACACCGGCAATATCAAAATCACCGCACCGTAAAAGATCACCCCTGCCCATTGGCAGGGGTGATCTTGTTCAGGCTTCTTGATGTGTTGCCGGTTTCTTTTTCTTTTTGATTACGATAACGGCTATCACCGTTACGGCAATTACAACTGCGGCAGCTGCGATGATCCACAGATTACTGTGCGCATTTTCTTTCTCCTTCAGGTAGACAAGGATCGTTTCACCTTCGTTTTTATTCTCTGCAACGCCTGTGGACACGCCGTCGGCGTTGGGGGCCAGCTTCACCTCCTGCAGGATCTGCTCGGAGACCAGGCTCCCGTCCTTATAGCGGCCCGCCATCACGCAATAGGTCTTCTCCTCCCCTGTTGTGTTCAGCCAGGACAGGCGGTAGCCCACATCGCCATTATGGGACTTTTCCGGCTCTTCCAGCTTCATACCGGTAGCTGCATCGTACAGATACATATTCGTGATCACCTTGGTGGGGTACAGGCGGTAATCATCGATAAGGAGCGCTTCGCCGGTGATCTTCTTGGCGCTTAGGTTGACGCTGAAGACAGGAATTTCCATTTCCGCAGTGGGGATGTTCTCCGCCTTGCCCAAAAGCTTACCGTCTGCGCCGTAAAGAAAATAGCTGCTGGTATAGGCATTCTCCACAGAGAAATCCATTTCCCGGATCAGGGTATATTTGCTGCCGGCTGCCAAGGTCACATCGGCAAGCTCTATATATTCGCCGGCTTGGTCATAATATAGCTTGGCGCCTGCAATTTTCACGCCCTGGTCTGTCGCCTTCTTCTTTTCGGGAATCACATTCAGAAGCTGCAGTTGGGCATTATCCGGCATATCCGCAGGTAGTGTGAAAGACACCTCCCAGGCCTGATGCTTGGCATAGGCATCACCGGCGTGAATATTTTTGGGCATAATCACATTCTTGGCGGAATAGTCGCCCTTGATAGCCAGGACCCTGTTTTCTGCGTTGGCGGGGTCTGCGATGACCGTGGCATCGGACTTGTTCCTGACCTCCCAGCAACCGGCGGGAAGCGCATTGTTGTAATTGTACTGTGTGCCGGTTTCATAGCTCTCGAAGGTCTCCTGATAACCGGCATTATAGCGGTAGTATTCCTCTGTTCTGGTGATGATCGGCATCACATCGGCGGCAGTCTCCACCCAGTAGCCGCAGGTGCCGATGTCGTAAACCGGGCTGTCGGCAATGATCTTGCCGCCGGGGAAGGTCACTGTCTCGTCGCCGATTTTAAAGGTGGGATCGGCGGCATCTACCTTGAATTCTTCCACGGACACCTTGGTGTTATCCGGGGTGATGCGCCACACATTCCGGCCACCGGCGTACATACCGGACAGGACGAAGCTGTGATTCCAGTTGCTCTCCACCGCGATGGGTTTCCGGTCTGCATAACCGGCGATCTCACTCATCTGCCGCAGGCAATCATCCACGATCTGCAGGGCATTTTGGTATTTTTCCGGATCGCGTTTTTTATCCGTTAAGCAATCCTGCTGCAGGATATAGCCATGGTACACCTCCGGATTCAGCAGACCCAGATGGAACAGCAGCTCGGAATAGTATGGGGTGTGGGCCCGGGATTCGCCATAGTAGGCGTGGGCAATCCACCAGGTGATCCGATTGTCGCCTTTGCCAAGATAGGTGGTCTTGCCCAGGTTTGCTTCAAACAGAAAACGGCTGAACGGGGTATTTTCATACACCGTACCCACATAACCGGGCAGGGTCTTATAAAGAGGGGTATTCTCGGATTTGAAGAAAGAAGTGCCGGGGCGAACGGAATAGAAATTCTCGTTGCTGGCGTTGCCAACAGAGGTTTTGTTGCCGCCGCTGCCGATCACACCGCCGCCTTCGCTGACCTCCTTGACCCAGGGCTGCATCTGCTTAATGGTGTAGTCGCTGAGGGTTGCGTCAGGAAAATGCTTGAACAGAGGCGCGCAGCTTTCGTTGATGATATCGTTGAGGTAATTCCGCATAACCGTATCCCAAATGCTACGGGACACCGCGTACTGGGAGCCGGAATTGGGATGGAGCGCATACAGCTCCGGGGTATATTCGGTGATATTCTCGTAGAACTTAAAGCCCCGCTCCACCAGTTTGGGACGGATTTTCTCTTTATAGGCGGGATTTTGTTCCAGCTTGCTGTAGATCAGCGGGTCATCTTTGAAATAATTGCCTTCGATATAGTGACAGTAGATATCCAAGTACTCAATATCCACTGCCATGCCATCTAATTCTCCGCCGATGCGCTTGTATTCCGTATAAAATTCGTCTAGCCATTTGGAGATCATCGGTGGAATTCTCTCAAAGAAGCAAATATCGTTGCACTCCTGGAAGGTTGCGGCCAGGGTAGAGAAATTGATGTAACGGCTGCCCTTGGGGAAGGTATCAAACAGCTCCTTGAGCTTGACGGCAAGCTCCGGAATGGTATCCACATTACCCACTTCCCGCCAGCAAACCACCACCTCGCCGTTACGCAGGCTCTCCCGGTACTTATCGCCGCTGGACCAGAAGAAGGGCATATAGTACACATTGGTATATTCCTTTGTGCCTACGGTCCAGTTGGCCAGGGTGAAGGGTTTTTTCTCAATTTCCGCCTCCTGCGCCCCGACGGTAATGCCCATAGGAACCAGCATTGCGATGATCAGCAAAATGGCAAGCAGTTTTTTCATTTTTATTCTCCTTCCCTGTGTAAAGAGTTTACAGTTTATTTATACAATATATATCGATCATCGTCAACAACAATATCGGCAACGCTGTTTCCTGTTGTGGGCCGTCGAGGGCCGGCCCCTACGGATACAACACCCTCCGTCACAGGCGGACAAGCAATTGAAGCACCCCTGCTGCCCATGGCAGCAGGGGTGTTGGTTCATTATTCTTCGGTATTTTCTTCAGCAGTTTCCTCGGTTACTGCTTCTGCTGTTTCCTCGGCAACCGCTTCGGCAGCAGCGGCCTTCTTTTTCTTCTTGGCGGATGCCACGATCACGATGACAACCACGGCGATCACCACAGCTGCAGCAGCAGCGGCAATAATGATGATCGTCTGGGTATCCAGACCGTTGGGCTTCGGCTCGGGGGTAGGCTCGTCACCGCCGGGGGCAACAACAGGATCGTCCTCTTCGGCAGGATTGTTATCCTTCAGGTAGAGAACCATTGTCTTGCCCGCCTGCTTATTTTCCACGACACCCAGATCCACATAGTCCGTATTGGGTGCCATTTTGATTTCCTTCACGACCTCTTCGGATACCTTGGTTTCGCCGTCATAGTAAGCGGCCATCACGGTGTAGGATTTCTCCTCGTTGGTGGCATTCAGCCAGGAGAAACGGTAAGCCAAATTAGCGGCAACAGGCTGATTGGTATCGGTATTGCGCATACCGGTATCAGCATTGTAGGTATAGAAATCTGTGTTGACCTTGGAGGGATAGAGTCTGTAATCATCCAGCAGAATGGCTTCACCGGCTACATTCTTGCAGCTGAAGTTCACGGTGAAGATAGGGGTCACCAGCGTATTGACAGATACCTTCTTTGCCTGGCCCACTACAGTGCCGTCGGCAGCATAGATGGTATAGGTACAAATCGGTGCTTTCTCATCGGAGAAATCAAATACTCTTTCTGCGGTATATCTGGTACCGGCAGTCAGGGTCACGCCTTCCATCTCCGCATACTCGCCGTCCTTGCCGTAGAACACCTTGCCACCAACGAGCTTGAAGCCGTCTTCCTTGGCAGCTTTCTTGTCATTGATGACATTCAGCAGGACCAGCTCAGCGTCTGCGGCCAGATCGGCAGGCAGGGTGAAGGAAATCTCCCAGGACTGATGCTCAGCATAGGTATCACCGGCGTAGATATGGCCGGGCAGCTTTACATTCTTTGCACTGTAAGTACCCTTAATAGCCAGGACCTTGTTGCCGGCGTTGGCGGGGTCAGCCACGATCTTGGCATCGCCGCCGGACTGCTTCTTGGTTTCCCAAACAGTCTTGGGCAGAGCGTTGGTGTAGTTGTACTCGGTGCCGACCTCGTAGGCCTCATAGGTCTCCTGATAACCGGCATTGTGCTTATAGAAATCGTTCTTTCTGGTGATGACGGGCTTTACATCGGCAGCGGTCTCCACCCAGTAGCCGCAGGAGCCAACCTCGGTGATCTTAGAATCTGCAATGATCTTACCGCCGGGGAAGGTGATAGTCTCATCACCCACGGTGAAGGTGGGATCGGAATCCTTGACCTTGAAGGCGTCCAGGGCGATCTTGTTGTTATCAGGGGAAATACGCCAGACATTCCGGCCGTTGGCATAGACACCGGACAGGACATAGCCGCGGTTCCAGTCAACAGCCACATCGAGGGGCTTCCGGTCAGAATAACCGATCAATTTGTTCAGCTCCACCATACACTCATCTGCGATCTTGATGGCAGTTTCATACTTTTCCACATCCTGATCACCCTCAGTCCTGCAGTCCTGCTGCAGAATGTAGCCGATGAACATCTCGGGACACAGAAGACCCAGGTGGTATGTGGTTTCGGTGGAATAGGGACCGTAGGAGTAGGGCTCATTGTAGTAGGGATGGGCCAGGTCCCAGGACAGCTTCTTATTGTCAGAGGACTGCCAGCTGGCCTTGGCCAGGTTCATCTCGTACATAAAACGGTTAAACTGGGTGTTCTCAAAATTGGTGCCAGAATAACCGGCAATGGTGGGGTACAGGGGATCACTGCCACTCTTAAAGAAGCTACTTTGGGGACGGACATAGAAGAAGCTGTCGTTACCGGTGTTACCGGCAGTCACATGGATACCGCCAGCACCCCGAGAACCGCCGGTGTCACCCACTTCCTTGGTCCAGGGCTTTACGTCCTTGGTGGTGTAGTCGCTGAGGATCGCGTCGCGATAGTGCTCGAACAGAGGAGCGCAGCTTTCGGTGATAATTTCAGCCATATAATTCTGCATCACGGTATCCCAAATGCTGCGGCAGATGGCATAGTCAGAGCCGGAATTGGGATTGATGCCGAAGATCTCCGGAGTCTGTTCCGTTACGGGAGAATAGAACTTGAAGCCGCGGGCCTCCAGCTCGGGACGGATCTTCTGGGCATAAATAGGATTCTTGACGATCTTGTCATAGACCAGAGGATCTTTGACATAGTGGTTCTTGTTGAGATAGTAATAGTAAAATTCCAGATACTCAATATCAATGTTCAGGCCATCCAGCTTACCGCCGATAGACTTATACTCACCTAAGAATTCATCCAGCCATTTGGAAGTCATGGGCGGTACCTTCTCCAGGAAGACGATATCTTCTGCGGAATTGTGGATTGCTGTCTGGAGGGCAGACAGGCTGAGGAAACGGGCACCGTCGGGATAGGTGTCAAACAGTTCCTTCAAGCTTGCGGCCATAGCTTCGATGGTGGAACCGGGTGCTTCCCGGATGCGGGCATCAAAGACGCCTTTCTTAATGTTCTCCAGCATAACACCGCTGCTGGCATACACAAAGGGTGTGCCGTAGACATACTCACATTCAAAGGGGGGCGCGACCCAGTTCACATTGTAAATGGGATCTTTTTTTACCTCTTCTGCCTGGGCGGTGATACCCATAGGGATCAGCATGGCAACAATCAGTAAAATTGCAAACAGTTTTTTCATTTAAATTCCCTCCTGTTTATATTTTTACACCTGTTTTTATACAACAAAACGCGGCGAAATGTGAATGCAAAAAATATCTTTTTACTATGCAAATTATATCTTGTTTTATATAGAAATCCCCTGCTGCTTTATAAAGCAGCAGGGGGGTGTGATTCTCATTATTCCTGGGTGGTTTCTTTATCGGTTTTTTTCTTTTTAGAGATGATCACGATGACAACCACGGCGATCACCACAGCTGCAGCAGCCGCTGCAATAATAATGACCGTGGTGGTGTCTATGCCAGGCTTTTCCGGATCGGTGGGGGTATCATTCTCGCCGGGATCGGCGGGGACATCCCCATCGGCAGGGTTATCGTCCCGCAGGTACAGGCGCATCGTCTGGCCGGCAGTTTCATTCTTCACCACACCCATAGTCACGCCGTCGGCATTGGGGGCCATCTTGATCTGCTCGATTACGGTTTCGGAGGCCAAGGTGTCGCCGTTATAGTAAGCAGCCACCACGGAATAATTTTTCTCCTTATCTGTGCCGTTGAGCCAGGACAGGCGGTAGGCGGTGTCCCCTTCCCGGGCCTTGTCGGTGTCGGTTACGGGCATACCGGTGGTGGCATCGTACAGATAAAAATCGTTGGTCACTGCCGTGGCATACAGACGGTAATCGTCCAGCAGCACCGCCTGGCCGGCAATATTCTTGCAGGTCATAGTGATGTAGTCCACAGGCACGGTCATCGCCGCCACAGGGATATCCGTTACTTTGCCCTGCAAGGTATCGCCGCTGTAAACATAGTAATCACAGGTGATGGCATCTTTATCTGTAAAGTCCATATCCCGAATCACAGTGTACTTAGTGCCGGCTGTCAGGCTAACACCCTCCAACTCCGCATATTCGCCGTTATTGCAATAGTACACCTTGCCGCCGGCTATTTTGAAGCCGCCGTCCTTGGAGGCTTTCTTGTTACCGGATGCATTTAGCAGCACGAGCTCTGCATCGGCTGCCATATCGGAAGGCAGCGTAAAGCTGACCTCCCAGCCCTGACGCTCGGAGAAGGTGTCGCCGGCGGTGATATTTTTGAGGATCTTGACATTTTTCAGGGTATAGCTGCCCTTCACCGCCAGGACCTGATTGTCCGCATCGGCGGGGTCTGCTACCACAACAGCAGAGCCGGTGCCGTTCTTCTTGGGCTCCCAGGTGGCCTGGGGCTTTACGTTGTTGTAGGTATACTCTGTATCCAGGGCATAGGCCTCATAGTCTTCACCGAAGGCGGGGTAATTTCTGAAATATTCCGTGTCACGGGTAATGACGGGGTACACATCCTCCGCCGTTTCCACCCAGTAGCCGCAGGTGCCTACCATAGAAACCTCGCCGTCGGCCACGATCCTGCCGCCGGGGAAGGTCACAGTCTCGCCGTCTAAATAGAAGGTCGGATCGCTGTCCTTCACCTTAAAGGCTTCTTTGGTGGTCTTGGAAATATCCGGCGTGATCCGCCACACATTCTTGCCGCCGGCATTCATACCGGACAGGACAAAGGCGTGGTTCCAGCTGGCCTCCACAGCGATGGGCTTGCGGTCTGCCGCGCCCACCCGGTGGGTCAGGTCACGAAGGGTATCGTCCACCACCTTCAGAGCCGCTTCGTATTTCTCCTGATCGTTGCCGCAGTCGCCCTTGATGATATAGCCGTGGTAGGCCCTGGGGTTGACCATACCCATATGGATCAAGGTCTCGGAATAATAGACATTCTTTCCGTAGTAGACCGGGGTCGCCCAATAGGTAATGTTTTTGCTGTCCGAGGACAGATAGGTACTCTTGACCACATTGGCATCAAACAGAAACGCGTTAAATTCCGTCTCGTCGTAGATCGCCTTGTTATACCCGGTGATATTCTTATAGGCAGGGGAACCGTCGGTGTTTTTGTAGAATGTGTTTTTTGGTCTGCTGAAAGAGAAATTATCGTTGCTGGCAGTGCCGGCAGTGGTCTGGATACCGCCGCCGCCCATCACGCCGCCGGTATCGCTGATCTCCTTGACCCAGGGCTTGATATCCTTGGACTGGTAGTCACTGACGATGGCATCGGGATAGTACTTCCGCAGGAGGGGGGCGCAGCAATCGGTAACGGTTTGACCCAGATAACTACGCATAACCGTATCCCAAATAGCACGGGAGGTGGCATACTCCGCGCCGGAATTGGGGTGGATGCTGAAGATCTCCGGTGTCTGCTCGGTTACAGGCTCGTAGAACTTAAAGCCCCGCTCCACCAGCTTGGGCCGGATCTTTTCCTGGTAGACCGGATTCTTGACGATCCTATCGTAGATCAAGGGGTCATCCTTGGCAACCTCACTGTAGATGTAGCTGCCATAGATGCGCATATACTCCACAACGGTAAACAAGCCGTCCAGCTTGCCGCCGATAGACTTATATTCCGCCAGGAAATTTTCCAGCCATTCGTTGACGATGGGAATGGCATTATCCATAATGCAGGTATCCTCGATCGTCTCGACAACCGCATCGTGGACCAGGCAGAAATTGAGATAACGGGCGCCTTCCGGAACGGTATCAAAGTATGATTTCAGTTTTTCTGCAAGGGTACTGCCATCATAGCCGTCCAAGCCCGGGCAGGTGACTCTTGCCTTGCCCTCCTTTTTGATCTTACTGCTGTCAGACCAGAAAAAGGGCATATAGTACACATTGGTGTACTCGTTTTCAAACTGAGACCAGGTAGACAGGCAGAAGGGTTTGATCTCCGTCTCTTCAGCCTGCGCCACAAGGCACATAGGGACCAGCATTACAAGGGTCAACAAGATCGCCAAAAGCCTTTTCATTGGATTTCCCTCCGATTTGTTTTTTCACTAACATTTATACTATAAATGCCGGTGTCCGTCAAGTAACAGGCCCACAAAACAATGATTATGCAAAATCATAAAATCTACCGGTAAAACCCCCGGAGGGATAACGCGCAGCGGCGCGCAGGCGGGGGGTGACAAAAAAGAAGCCCCCTGCTGCGGTTAGCAGCAGGGGGGCAGTTATTCAATTACTCTTCAGGCTTTTCTTCAGTGGTTTCCTCGGTTGCTTCTTCGGTTGCTTCTTCGGTAGTTTCCTCAGCAGCTTCCTCGGTGACCTCTTCGGCAGCGGGTGCTTCGGCAGCAGCGGCTGCGGCCTTCTTTTTCTTCTTGGCAGAGGCCACGATCACGATCACCACAACAGCGATCACCACAACAGCTGCAGCAGCGGCAATGATGATGATCATCTGGGTGTCCAGGCCGCTGGGCTTGGGCTCGTCGATGGGCGCATCGCCGCCGGTGGTGGGGACATCCTCCTCTTCGGCAGGATTGTTGTCCTTCACATAGATGAGCATTTTCTTGCCGGCCTGCTTGTTCTCAAACTCGCCAACCTCAGCGCCGTTGAAGTAGGGAGCCATCTTGACCTCCTTGATGACCTCTTCGGACACCTTGGTCTCGCCGTCATAGTAAGCGGCCATAATGGTGTAGGACTTTTCGGTATCGGTGGAGTTCAGCCATGCAAAACGGTAAGCAGTTGCACCTTCACGGGGCTTCTCCATATCAGCAGTTGCTACCGGCAGACCGGTCTTTGCATCATACAGATAGAAGTCGGTGTTGACCCGGGTGGTGTAGAGCTTGTAATCATCAAACAGAACGGGGTTGCCGGCAACCTTCTTTGTGTTGTAAGCAATGGTGGCGATGGGGATCTCCCACTTGGCAGGTGTGGGCACCTTAGCGGTCTTGCCGATCTCCTTGCCCTCTGCGTCATAGACATAGTAGCGGCAGGTATAGGCTTCTGCGTTGGAGAAGTCAAACTCTCTGGCCACGGTGTACTTGACACCGGCAGACAAGGTCACGCCTTCCAGTTCCACCAGCTCACCGGCATTGTCATAGAAGACCTTGCCGCCGGTGATCTGAATGCCCTGATCCTTGAACTTATTCTTGGAGTGGATAGCATACAGCAGCTGCAGCTGGGCATCGGCTGCCATATCGTCGGGCAGAATGAAGGAGATCTGCCAGGCCTGATGGTCGGCATAGGTATCAGCGCCCAGAATATTATCGGGCAGCTTGACGTTCTTGAATTCGTAGGTGCCGGTGACGGCCAGCATCTTGCCGGCAGCATCGGTAGGATCGGCAACGATCTTCGCGCTGGCAGTGCCGGACTTCTTGGGCTCCCAAGTAAAGTCGGGCTGGGCACTGTTGTAGTTATACTCCATGCCGGCATCGAAGTTATCGAAGGTCTCCTGGTAGGCAGCATATTCGGTGTTGAAGTTATCAGCCTTGGTGATAACGGGTGCAACATCCTTGGCGGTCTCTACCCAGAAACCGCAGGTACCGATATCGTAAACCTCAGAATCCTTGATGATCTTACCGCCGGGGAAGGTCACAGTAACGCCCTCGGCCTGGAAGGTCGGGTCTTTTGCGTCCTTCACCTGGAAGTCTTCCAGCTTCATATTGGTGGTATCGGGGGTGATACGGTAAACATTTCTGCCGTTTGCGTACATACCGGACAGAACGAAGGGATAGTTCCAGTTGTGCTGCACATCCAGCGGCTTGCGGTCGGCATAGCCGGCAACATCAGACGCCATACGCAGCAGCTGGTCAGTAATCAACAGGGCGTTGGTATACTTTTCAAGGTCTACACTACCGTCGGTTACGCAGTCCTGTGTCAGGATGTAGCCCAGGAAGATCTGAGGATCCAGCATAGCCAGGTGGAGCACGATCTCGGACCAGTAGGCATTGTGAGAAGCACCATAGTAAGCGTGAGCCAGCCAAAAGCTGACCTGTCCTGCACCATCGGCCAGATAGGTGTTCTTGCCAACATTCATTTCAAACAGGAATCTATTGAACGGAGTATTGGAGAACACTGCGTCGTTATAGCCGGGCAGGGTGGGATATGCCACAGCGCCGTTACTGTCCTTAAAGAAGGAGGTCGAGGGTCGGACGCCGTAGAAGTTATCGTTGCTGGAGTTACCAACACGGTTATAAGAACCGCCGGAACCGGCATTGACACCACCTTTGTCATCCAATTCCTTGAACCAGGGGTCTGCATTCTTGGCTGTGTAGTCGCTGAGGACGGCATTGGGGAAGTGCTTCTTCAGAGGAGCGCAGCCCTCGTCAATGACGCTGCGCAGATAGTTGCGCATAACGGCGTTCCAGATGGAACGGGACTGGGCATACTCAGCGCCGGATTTGTCGTTGATGGAGAAGATCTCGGGGGTATTATCGGTTACAGGAGAGTAGAACTTAAAGCCACGCTCTACCAGCATGGGGCGAACCTTTTCCGCGTATTCGGGATGCTCTACAATCTTTTTGTAAAGCAGAGGATCTTTCTGAGCACTGAAATTTAAACCACTACCGCCACTGTAGATGTAGTTGTTGTAAATCCCCAAAAACTCAACGTCCACAATCACGCCGTCCAGCTCGCCGCCGAGGGCCTTGAATTCCTTACAGAATGCATCCAGCCACTCAGAAACCACAGGAATGGACTTGCCGACGAAGCAGTATTCGTTCAGGTGGTTGATAGCGGTTGCGGGCAGGGTGAAGTTAATGTAGCGGGCACCTTTGGGAATGTTATTCTCATCGAACCATTCCTTGATAGATGCAGCAATTACCTTGGCGCCTTCTACGCCGGTACCGAAACTTTCAATCTCAGGTGAATTTGCATACGCATAGGTTACGCCCTTTTTCAGCTTGCCACTGTCAAACCAGATATAGGGCATATAGAATGTATTGGTGAAGTCCTCGACGACATCCTCATCAGCATTTGTGAGGCCACCCCAGTTGACCAGATAGAAGCCCTTCTTCTCAACACTTTCTGCCTGGGCAGTCAGACCGAGAGGAACCAGCATCGCAATGATCAAAAGAATTGCAAAGAGTTTTTTCATGTTTTTTCCCCTTCCGTTTTATCGTGGTTTTACACACTGCTATTTATACTACAAAACCGCCTTACAGTCAAGTAAATTTGTTGATTTTTTGCATATTTAGCAGCAGTGTATATGCAAAAAATCTTTTCATATATACCCCCTGCTTTCGTTGGATTTGCCTATCCGTAATTTACTATAAAAATACCGTCTGTTAAATGCTTATGCAAGCCTGCAAAAAATCCCCTGCCGCTCAAAAAGCAGGAGGGGAAAAATATGTTACTGATCAGCAGGGTCCTCCGGCAGATCTATTTTTCTGGTTGCATCCATATCAACCGCTTCCGGTTTTCCCTTTGTCACAGCATCCGCCAGTGCGGACAGCTTCAAAAGCCAGGCCGCAGATGCATCCGTCAGCTTCGGCTTGACAGCAAACAGGAATACTGCCACGATGCCGCCGGCCAGTGCTATCACACCCAGGACCACGATCAGCGCAATGACGCCGCCGCCCATACCCTTGCCGGCAGACCCGTTGGGGTCATCTTCACCGGGGTTATCGGTGCCGGGGTTGCCTGTATCGCCGGCATTGTCACCGTCGCCGGGCACGATGGTGTCACCGGAGTCGCCGGCATTGTCACCGTCGGAGAT
This sequence comes from Faecousia sp., assembly GCA_045645385.1. Taxonomy (GTDB): domain Bacteria; phylum Bacillota; class Clostridia; order Oscillospirales; family Oscillospiraceae; genus Faecousia. The sequence goes on along the minus strand of JAZRIT010000059.1, from coordinate 10,233 downwards.
AATGGGGTCTCCGCTGCCGTTGTTGAGATCGCCGTCACCGCCGACGATATCGAAAATGTTGTCGCCCTCCTCATCCTCGGTGGAGTTATCAGGCGTACCGGTATCGCCGCCGCTATAGGCAAGCTTTTTGCCCACGGCAAGCCCAATCCGCTCAGCTGCTTCCGCAGTCCAGCTAAAATCGCCGTTATCATAATCGGGACGGCTGGGAGCGGTTTCAGCCTGCACATTTACAGCGATCTGGATCTGCCGGTCGTCACTGACCCTCACCACATCGGCAGCCACGCCGTCGGTGCCGGGAGCCATCTCGATCCGCTTGATGATCGTGCCGGTCTTGGCATCGTAAATACGGGCCACCTGGTAGGTATCACCGGCGTTCATCCAGGTGAGCCGATAGGCTGTATCCGCTGTTCTGACAGCATTGGTATCGGTGAGCTTTCTGCCCCGGGAGGTTTCGTAAAGATCCAGTGTGGTGGACACGCCTGTGGGGTACAGCTTATAGTCATCCAGCTCTACCGCTGCGGCAGCGCCCGTTGTAGAAACGGTAATATTGGCCACAGGAACGGTGATCGCAGGCATAGACACAAACTCCGTGCCGCCCAGGCGATTACCGCTGGCATCATAGACCGTATAGCTGCTGGTGTAATTGCCCGCTGTGCGGAAATCCACCTCCCGCTTGACGGTATATGTACCTGCAGACAGGGTCACACCGGACAGTTCCTGGTAAGAACCGCTCTTGTCATAATACACCTTGCCGCCGGAGATCTTGATGCCGCCGTCCGTATTGGCACAGCTCAACAGCTTGATGTCGCCGTAATTGCCGGAGGGCAGGGTCACGGTGACCTCCCAGGCCTGCTGCTTGGCGTAATAGTCACCGGCAGTGATTTTTTCCGGGACCTTGGCGTTGGTCAGTGTGGTGGTGCCGGACAGCGCCAGGGACTTATCGCCGCCGCCTTCCTTAATCTCAGCAGTACCCTTGACAGTCCAGTAGGTATCGGGACGGTTGGACACGATCATACTGGAGGAGCTGGCGGCAAATGTGCCGGTATTGTAATTACTGAAATCTTCTCCGAAGGAAGGATCATCGGCATAACGGTCAGCGGAGGCGGTGACCACAGGGGTCACATTGGCCGGGGTCTCGATCCAATAACCGCAGGTGCCGATCTTGGAGATCTTGCTGTCGGAAATAATGCGGCCCTGGGGGAAGGTGATCGTCACGCCGTTTACACTGAAGGTGGGCGCATAATCGTTGACCTTAAAGGTATCCAGGGACACTTTGTTGGTATCGGGCGTGATACGCCAGATGTTCCGGCCGCCGGCGTACATACCGGAGAGGATATAGCCCTCATTCCAGGACATAGGCGTTTCAATGGGCTTCCGGTCGGAAGCGCCAGCCACACGGGTCAGCTCTGCCAGCAGCTCATCGTTGACCTGCAGGGCGTAGAAATAGTCGCCGATATCGGGGTCGTCATCGTTCTTACCTATACTTTCCACTTCCGTTTTGATAACATAGCCGAAGAACGGCTCCGGATTGGTCAGACCCAGGTGGTACATCAGCTCAGAGAAATAAGCCGTTCTGCCATAGCTCTTTGTATTGCTGGCATAATTGTAGAACGGTACCCACACATTGACCTTGGCATCCTCGGCGCCCATTTTATCAATGGTAGAGGCCAGCAGACGCTTTTGGTTATTGACATCGTACAGAACGCGGGTATAGGGGTCTGTGGGATCAAAAACAGCGTTATTGTAGCTGCCGGGCTTGAGGTAAAGCTGACGGGTCTTGGAACCGGAATAGGAAGCGAAATAGTACTCACTGAAGGTACCACCGTAGTAAACGCCGTTGGTGGCATTGCCGACCTTGACGCCGGTGCCGGTTGTTTCGCCGCTGGTGGACATACTCTTGTGCCAGCTGTAGGTGTCACCGCGGCTGTAGTCCGACAGGATCGCGTTGGGATAGTGCTTGACCATGGGGTCATAGGCAGCGCGGTTGATGCAGTCTGACAGGTAATTAGACATGACCCAGCTCCAGGTGCTGCGGCTGTTGGCCTCGCCGCCATTGTCATCATACCGGTTGATGGTAGTGATCTCCGATACGGGAATGGGGACTCTGCTGTTATATTCCGGGCCGACAGCGGTGGAAAGATCATCGGGCAGGCCGGTTTTGGGGTTAATACCCTTGGTGTAGAACTTGAACAGACCCTGTTTTTCGTATTCCACCAGCTGGGGACGGAGGATCCTCTGATAGACACGCTCGTTGCGGACGATGTCCTGCATGATGTCCAGATTCTTGGGGTCACCGCCATCGGAAGTTTTCGTGCAGAAATTGGTCTGCAGATAATGACTGGTGTAAGAGTTATACTCCAGGTCGATGGCAATGCCGTCCAGCTGACCGCCGATGGACTTATATTCCTTCAGAAAACGATCCAGCCAATCGGCAACCAGGCGGACGCCGTCTCCATATCGATGGCATCTTTTACGCAATCCTTAAACACGGTGGCCAGCGCTGCCAGGTTGATGTACCGGGCACCGGCGGGACGGTTTTTAAATTCGTCATACAGCTCCGCAGCAGCAGCCTCTATATTACTGGTGCTGTAGCTGTCATTAAAATACACGCCAATATTGATGGATTCGGTGTTGGCATCAAAATTTGCGGAGTTGATCCATGTATAGGGCATCCAGTGAACATAGTCATACTCACCGGTATCAAAATCACGGCCCCAGTTCACAAAATAAAAGCCTTCTTTGGTAACTGTTTCGGCCTGGGCCATAATGCTTGCGGGAAACAGCGCCGCCAGCATAAGGACCGTCATAATCAGTGCCAATACTCTTTTCATTCTAACTCTCCTGTCCACTCTTTTCTAGCTGTAAACCCTATGGTAAGACATTGTTATTTATACTATAAAACCCATAGCATGTCAAACAGTATTTTGTTCATAAATACCACATTTTTTATTCATAATTACAAAATCCCCCTGCTGCCTGAGAAAAGGAAGCAGGGGGGTAAAATTTACTCTTCGCTTGTTTCTTTGGGTTCGCTTTCGGCAGATTTCGCTGCCAGTTTAGGCTTGACAACAAAGATATACACCGCAACGCCGGCGCCGCCCAGCGCTGCCACACTCAGAACCACGATCAGCGCAATGATGCCGCCGGAAAGGCCCTTCTTCCGATCGGGATCAGGGGTATCATTCCCGTCTCCGGAGCCGGTGGCCTCTGTGGGATCGGGGGTTATTTCGGGCGTACCTTCAATAATGTCATAGATATTGCCGCCCTCTTCGCCCGTCCCTTCGGTAGGACCGTTGTTGGGGGTGTCGGTATTGCCGCCGTCACCGGTATTGCCGTTGCCGGTATCACCGGAGCCGGTATCTCCACCTGCAGGCTTGGGACCGGTGGCAAGGCCAAGGCTTTCAGAAACGGCCGTCCAGCGGAAGTTGCCCGCATCGTAATCGGGAAGGCTGGGCGCAGTTCCGTCCTGCACATCCACAGCGATCTGGACAGGCTTGCCCGCCCCGGCATCCACGATACCGGTGACCACGCCGTCCATACCGGGGGCCATCTCCACTTTTTTCAGAATAGTGCCGCTCTTGACATCATAAATACGGGCAACCTTGTACTGGCCGGTAGCGTTCATCCAAGAGAGACGGTAGGCAGTTCTGTCGGATCTTACCGTGTTCACATCCGCGATCTTTCTGCCTGTGTTTGCATCATAGATATCCAGATCGGCGGCCAGGCTCAGAGGGTAGAGCTTATAGTCATCGATCACGACTGCCTCGGATGCGCCGGTGGTGGCCATTGTGATCTTCGCTGCCGGCAGGGTAATTTCAGCGCTTGCCAGCTTTACATTCTCTGCGCTGCCCAGCAGCTTGCCGGAAGCATCGTAGACATAGTAGCTGCCGGTATAGGCGCCTGCGGTGCGGAAATCAAGCACCCGCTTGAAGGTATATGTACCGCCAGGGCCGATGTCCACATTGCTCAAAGCTGTTTTCGCGCCATTTTGATTATACTTTACCTGCCCGTCAGACAGGGTAAAGCCGCCAACCGTAACAGCACCTGTGGTCTTGGAATCGACAAAATCCAGCAGGTTGATCTGCGTATACGCGCCGGAGACAGGCACAGTTACCGTGACCTCCCAGGCCTGCTGGGTGGCATACTTATCGCCGGCGGTGATATTGGCCGGGATTTTGTCGTTGGTCAAGGTGGTAGTACCGGCCAGAGAAATCGCTTTATTTCCGCCGTTTTCCACAATCTCGGCAGTGCCGGTGGCAGTCCAGTAGGTATCCTTATGAATAGACGCATCGTCGGTAAGGCTGTATCTGCTGCCGGTAAAGGCACCCGGTGTATAGCGGCTGAAGGTCTCCTCGAAGGAGGGGTTCTCCGCATAGCGTTTCTCAGTAGAGGTGACCACCGGGGTCACATTGGCAGGGGTCTCCACCCAATAGCCGCAGGAGCCCACCTGGGTGATCTTGCTGTCTTCAATGATGCGGCCCTGGGGGAAGGTGATGGTCAGACCGCCCGACTGGAAGGTGGGCGCGGTATCCTTGACCTTAAAGGCCTCCAAAGAGACAATATCCGTATTGGGGGTGATGCGCCAGATGTTCCGGCCGCCGGCATACATACCGGAGAGGATGTAATCCTCATTCCAGGCGATGGGGGTCAGGATGGGTTTGCGGTCGGAAGCGCCGGCCACACGGGTCAGCTCCGCCATCAGCTCATCCATCACCTTCAGCGCATAATTGAAATCGCTGATATTGGGGTCGTCATACGCCTTTCCGTAGTTTATAACATCTCTTTCCAGAATATAGCCCTGGAACTGCTCCGGATTGGTCATACCAAAGTGGTACATCAATTCAGAATAGTAGGGGGTATTGTGGTAGCCGGTCTTGTTGTCACCGTAGTTAAAAAAGGCGACGTGGACAGTGACATGGTCATCGCTTTTATTTTCCGGCGTGGCTTCCTGGGTGGATGCCAGAATACGCTTCTGGGTGTTGATATCGTACAACACAAGGCTGTAAGCATTTTCCGGGGTGTACACCGCATCATTATGGCCGGCGGGCTTATAATAGAGGGTGCGGGCCGTTTTGTTGGTATTTTTATTGAAGAAATACTCGCTGAGGGCGGTGTTGTAATAGCTTCCGTCGGAGGCATTGCCGGCCTTTACGGAGTTGCCGGTGGCACCGCCGGTGTTGGTCATTGCTTTGTTCCAGGCGAACGCATCTTTCACATTGTAATCGCTCAGGATCGCATTGGGATAATGGGCGATCAGCGGCTCGTAGGTAGCCTCGTTGATGTACTCCACCAGCAGTTGCTGAATAACGGTATCCCAAGTGCTGCGGCAGGTGGCATTGCCGCCGTCACTGTCGTAACGGTACATAGTCCAGATCTCGGAACGGTAGGGATACTTGGTAGGATTCGGGTTTTCATAGAACTTCCAATAGCCCTGCTTTTCCAGCTCCACCAGCTTGGGGCGGATCCGCTCTTTATAGACCTTGTTGGCAACGATCTCGTTGTAGATGTTTTTATTGCCCTTGGAGGTGTAATGGTGGGATTCCACATAGAAATTATAGGCATAGTTATACTCCAGGTCGATGATAATGCCGTCCAGGACGCCGCCAAGAGCCTGATAGGCATCCAGCAAGCGGTTCAGCCATTCCCTGACCAGACGCACGCCGTCTTCCATATCCACTGCATCCCGGACGCAGTCGGTAAATACGGTCTGCATAGCCGACAGGTCCAGAACGCGGGTGCCTGCAGGACGGTTGCGGAACTCATCGTACATTTCCGCTGCAGCGTCATCTACATCGGCGGTGCTGTAGTCGCCGCTAAAGTATAAACCGATATTGATATACTCGCTGCCGGAATTGAATGTATCTTTATTGATCCAGGTGTAGGGTGTCCAATAGACATATTGGAAATCACCGGTATCAAACCCCCGGTCGAAGTTCAGACAATAAAAGGGTTTCTTGGTGACCGTTTCTGCCTGGGCGACAATGCTTGCAGGAAACAGTCCGGCAAGCAAAAGAACGGTCAAAATCAGCGCCAATACTCTTTTCATTCTAATTCTCCTGTTCACTCTTTTCTATCTGTAAACCCTACGGTAAGATATTGTTATTTATACCATAAAACCCATAGTCTGTCAAACCTTTTTTGTTGCAATTGCAATTGCCGGGCGCGCCTCGCGGCGCGCCCGGCAGTCGGTTATTTTTTCTTGGGTGCTTTGATTCGGCTGAGCTTTTTGTTCAGCGCCAGCAGGTCTTCCTTGGTGAACTTGGCGTCCATCATACCGCCGGCCATGGTCAGCAGGCGCAGGACCGTGAAGCCGCCCATCATACTCATCATCTCCGGGGTCATTTCAAAACCCATAGGCTTTGCCTTTTCGCCCTTCTTGCCGCCGCCCAGCATCTTGCCCATCAGCTTCATAAACAGGAGCTTGCCGCGGAGGGTGGAGATCACATCGCTCATCTTGGAGTTGAGGGAAAGTCTGCCCTCTTTTTCCTCGATGTCGAACCAGTTGAGGATGGCGCCCTCTTCCTTCAGGCGGTAGTCCTCGTTGAAGGTATCAACCTTGCGGATGATGCTCTCGTCACGGTACTCCCCTGCCACAGCTTCCAGTTTGGTTTCGCCGGCATTGGGAACATCGAAATAGAAGAAGTGGTCGGCTGCTTCCTTAACACCCAGGCTCTCACCGTTTGCAAACAGTTCTACCTTGGGCTGATTGGAATAGACGGTAACCTTGGTCACATCTTCAACACGGTCCACATAGCGCTTGCCGCACAGGTGGACGAAGGGCTCGTCGGAGAGCCAGGCCTTGTAGGCATAGAAGGAGTCCTTCTTATAGCTGCGGTCAAAGGTCACCAGGCCCTTGTGGTTCTGGCCGTTTTCGCCGCCCTCATTACGGCCGTCAGCGCCGAAGTCGAACATGTTCCACACATGGGTGGCCCACATATACTTCCGGGTGAACAGCTGACGGATCAGCTCCTCGTGGTAGTAGGCTTGGTATTCCTCGGTATAGTCGCCCTGGCGGGGATCGGAGGTATGCCAGTTCAGCGCCTCGCAGCCATACTCGGAGCAGCCGATGGGGATATTGGGATGGGTGGCGTGGAACTTATCGAACCAGGGGCCGTTCATGGAGGTGTCGCCGCCGTACCAGCCGAAATAGTGGTTATATGACACCACATCGGGGATTTGCAGGTAGGGATCGTCCATTTTGCACATAGACACCGCCGCAACGGTGGTCAGTCTGGTCTTGTCCATCTCATGGCACAGGTCATTGAGGATGCGGTGGTTTTCCAGCAGGTCCTCGGTGCTGCCGCCGATGGAGATCTCATTGGACAGACCCCACACCACGATGGAGGGGTGGTTATAGTTCTGGGCGATCAGCTCCTTCATCTGGCTGATGGTGTTCTCCCGACCGGTGGGCATATGCTTGGAAATATAGGGGATCTCCGCCCAGATCACCATACCACGCTCATCACACAGATCGTAGAAGAACTGGTCGTGCTGATAGTGGGCCAGACGGATGGTGGTAGCGCCCACCTCGCAGATCAGGTCCATATCCTGGGTGTGGTGCGCGGGAAGCAGGGCGTTGCCGAGCCCTAAGCGGTCCTGGTGACGGGACACGCCCCGCAGGGGGTATTCCTCGCCATTGAGGATGAAGCCGCGCTCCGGGTCGATTGCAAAGCTGCGGCAGCCGAAGCGGGTGCAGACATTATCGACAACCTGACCGTCTTCCATAAGCTCTGCTTCCACGCAGTACAGGTAGGGGTCCTTGCGGCCGTGCCACTTATGGGCATTTTCAAGGATAAAGTTTGCCTTGGTATCGGCGGTTTCGCAAGAAGTGATCTCCTTTTCCCCGGCATCGTAAACGGTGTACTTGACGGTCTGGCCGGGCTTGGGATCGGTGATGAACACCTCCACCTCTACATTGGCATTACTGCCCTCCATCACGGGGGTGACCTTGATGCCGGGTGCGCCGTAGTAATCCAGGTCAAAGTGGGTGGCGGGAACGGCGATCAGATTCACATCCCGGTACAGTCCGCCGTAGAAGGTGAAGTCTGCCATCTGGGGATAGACGGTCTCATTGGCCGCGTTGTCCACAGCGATGACCAAGAGGCTGCAGTCCCGCAGATGGTCGGACACATCCACACGCCAGGTGGAGTAGCCGCCGTCATGATGGGCCAGAAGCTTGCCGTCCATATACACATCGGCAGAGGAGTTTGCGCCCTTGATCTCCAGGTAGTATTTATCCGCCACAGGCAGGTCGGCCTTTACGACGGTCTTGGCATAATAAGCAGTGCCGCGGAAATAGTCATTGCCGCCGTCCTGGCCGTCCACAGCATTCCAGCTGTGGGGAACATCTACCACTTCCCAAGCGCTGTCAATTTGGGAAGGGACTTCAGAAGCAGTCTTGGAAAAGGACCACTTGCTGTTTAAACTGATAATTTCTCTCAAGTTGCATTACCTCCAGGCATAAAATCGTTTTCATTATAACAAAGGGAACAGAAAATTCCAAAACAAATTGTAAATACTGCCGCATCCGCCTAAGCAGATGCGGCAACCATTTTCGTTATTCGGCAATTCTATTGGCTTCCAGTTCTGCGTTCATCTTGGCAAGGGTCTTCTTGTCCAGATTGTAAACAAGTCCAAGACCCACATACAGGAAGACACCTGCTACCAGGAACAGGATCGCCACCAGCTGACGGACTTCCAGTGCAAACGCCCAATCAAACAGGGTGACATCGATCTCGGTAAAGACACCGTTGGCATCGGGCTTTGCATTGTTCACATAGCCCATACCCTGCATAATGGTCAGGGCAACGGCAGGGCCAACGCCCTGTGCCAGCTTACGGAAGAAGGAGTGCAGAGAATACACAACACCCTCTTCGCGGGAACCGGTCTTCCACTCGTTGTAGTCGATAGCATCGCCCATCATTGCCCAGGAAACGGTAGAGTAGATACCCATACCCAGAGCCATAATCAGCTGGGCAACCACATACATAGCCAGGTCTATACCGGTGTTTCCTTCTGCAACAGGGACAATTCCCAAAGGCGCCAGCAGCAGAACGGCTGCGCCTACCACATAGCAGACAGAACCCACAATAGACAGTTCCTTCTTACCGTACTTGGTAACCATCTTACGAGCCATAGGGGTAAAGATCACAATGGGAATCATAGAGAACATAGAAATCAAGCCGGAGATCTGGGGATTCTTGAAGTAAATCTGGAAAGTCACGGAAACAGCGGTGTTTGCGCCCTGCATACCGATGAACATACCCATAGCGGCCAAGGTTGCGCCCACAGCGGGACGGTTCTTCAGGAAGTTGCCCATTGCCTTGAACACATTGAACTTGGGCTGATCTTCGTTCACAGTTACATCGGTATCCACGCGGATCTCGGTGTTCTTAATCATAAACTGGAAGCAGATAAAGCCAAGTACGCCCATAACCAAAGCAGCTACGAATACCATAGGACCGTTCAAAGAGCCGTCGGCATTGTAAACCAGGAAGGGCAGGATGACCATAGGCAGCATATTGCCGATAATAGAACCGATGGAACGCCAGGCAGAAAGGCTTGCCCGGTCAGCAGGCTCTTTGGAGATCAGGGACAGCAGGCTGCCGTAAGGCACATTGGCCACGGTGTAGAAAGCATCCCAAATAATGTAACCGGCCATAAAGATGACGATCTTTGCCCACTCAGGCGCGCCGGGTACGGGAACAAAGCAAAGTGCGCCGCCTACGATCAGACCGATGGAACCGGCCCAGATGTACTGCAGGAACTTATTTCTCTTATACTGGCGTCTGTCGGAGTCAACGATGGAGCCGATCAGCGGGTCATTGATGGCATCCCACACCTGCAGGATTACGATCAGCAGGGAGTACCATGCGCTCAGGCCCATAACCTGAGTCCAGAACAGAGGCATAATGGTGCCCTTCAGGGCAAAGCTCATATTGCAGCCCAGGTCGCCGGCTGCATATGCAACGCTGTCCCGTATGCCAAAGGGACGGGTCTGTTTTGCTGTTTTCACTGAGAAAACCTCCTAAACAAAGTTACCAAAGAAACCCAGTTGGCGGGTTTCTTTTTTTACATTTTACCATATACTCCCCCTTGCGAAAACAATAAATCTTTGATATTATAACACATATCTCTTATGTGTTGGTGGGTGTCCGTATGGAGAAAACAATCATCTTTCTGCAGCAATTATTGGAGTGTACAGCAGGCATTCCCCTTGCTTGTATCCCTTAT
>JAZRIT010000058.1:0-37527 GCA_045645385.1 Faecousia sp. | reverse complement strand
CTATATCCACCACTACAACTTCCCCTCTTTCTCCACCGGTGAGGCTCGTGCTGCCCGCTCCACCAGCCGTCGTGAGATTGGTCACGGCGCTCTGGCCGAGAAGGCTCTGCTGCCTGTGATCCCTTCCATCGAGGAGTTCCCCTACGCCATCCGTGTGGTGTCCGAGGTTCTGTCCTCCAACGGTTCCACCTCCCAGGGCTCTATCTGCGGTTCTACCCTGGCTCTGTTGGACGCCGGTGTTCCGATCCGCCGTCCCGTTGCAGGTATTTCCTGCGGCCTGATCTCCGACCAGGAGACCGGCGAGTGGAGAACCTTCACCGATATTCAGGGTGTTGAGGACTTCCACGCCGAAATGGACTTCAAGGTTGCCGGTACTTCCGAGGGTATCACCGCCATCCAGATGGACCTGAAGAACAAGGGTCTGACCATGGAGATCATCGCTGACGCTCTGGAGCGCTGCCGCAAGGCTCGTATGGTCATCCTGGAAGAAGTCATGATGCCCTGCATCTCCGAGCCTCGCGCTGAGGTTTCCGAGTATGCTCCCAAGATGATCAGCCTGACCGTTCCCGTGGACAAGATTCGCGAGATTATCGGCTCCGGCGGCAAGACCATCCAGAAGATCTGCGCTGACACCGGCGCCAAGGTGGACATCGAGGACGATGGCTCCGTGTTTATCTCCGCTGTGGACTCCGCTGCCGCTTATGCCGCCAAGAAGATGATCGACGATATCTGCTTCGTGCCCGAGGTGGGTAAGCTCTACTACGGCAAGGTGGTTCGCATCCTGCCCATCGGCGCATTCGTGGAGATCGCCCCCGGTCACGACGGTATGGTCCACATCTCCAAGCTGGAGAACCGCCGCGTGGAAAAGGTCGAGGATGTGCTGAACTTAGGCGATATGACCTGGGTGAAGTTCATGGGCTTCGACGAGAAGGGCCGCGCCAACTACAGCCGCAAGGACGCGCTGAAGGAAATGGAAGGCCAGGCATAATTTGATTTAAAATCCACTCCCAACTGGGAGTGGATTTTTGTTGCACAAAGAAGCTCACCGACATTTGTCGGTGAGCTTCTTTAATCCATATTCTCGGTAGCGAGCTTTTCCAAAATGGCGGCCAGCTTGGCGTTGACCATATCAAAATCCGACACCGCGTCCATAATTTCGTCATAGGCCGCATCCTTGCCGGCGGTCATCAGCTCTCCGGCCAGATCGGCTACCTCCTGGGCGTGGGCATCGTTGTGACTGACTAAATATTTCATCATCACCAGCAATTCTTCCAGGGGGGTGGCGTTTTCCTTGGGGGTGTGGTCGTGACCGGCATCGGTAAAGGTGTGGCAATGGGTCAACCCGCCGTGGCTGTGGACGCAGCCGTCGTGGGCGTGGGCCAGCATATCTTTTTTCACACCGCTGACCTGGTACATAAACCGGTTGGAGATCACCACCTCCACATTGAAGTGGGCATCGAAGATGCGCTTTAAGTCCTCGGCGGTCATCAGGCCGTTAGACACCTTGCTGGCCGGGCCGTTGTGGTGACCGTCAATGGCCTCCCGGCTGGCCCCGTGGGCAACGGTGAGTCGGCCATCCGCCTTCAAAAGACCTGCCAGCTTTTTGATGAGCCGCTTGGGGTAGGGAAAATGGGGGAACGCGTTGTACACCACGATGCGGTCGAATTTCCGGTCAAAGGGGAATTCCTCCACATCCCCGCAGAGCACCTGCACCTTGGGTTGGTCTGCATATTTTTTCCGGGCAATTTCTGCCATCTTGGGGGCGATGTCGATACCGGTGACAGAGGCAACATCCCGCTGCAGGTAGTAATCAAACATCACCCCGGTGCCACAGGCCACATCCAAAATGTCCATACCCGGGCCAACCTCTGCATTGTCTAAAATTTTGCCGATAATGGCGTCGCTTTTGATCATATCCGCATCCCAGGTGGGGGCGCAGCGGTCAAAAAATTCGATCACATCTTTTTTATCCATAAAGGGTTCCTCCGGGGGGCCATTATCTGTTTTTAGGGACACCGCAGGCGCGGTGTCCCTATATATTTTATCCGAAGAAAGTCTTTGTGTCAATCTTGCCGTAGCCGCCGAAGCTGCCGGGCATGGCAAAAATCTCATTTGCCAGCTCCTTGCCTAAAAATTCTTTGGTGACCTGGTTGCACTTGGCGGTCATATCCACATCGGAAAATGCCTCGGGATAGACAGTCTTGGCGATAAACCAGGTGTTAACAAGGGCGATTTCAAAATTGGTGTAGTAGGCATTGTAGGCCATTTCCAAATACACCTCGCCATTTTTCCACGCCTTGCAGGTGTCAAACATGGTTTTGTCTTCGGCGTACAGGGGCTTGATGTTCTTGACGGCGGCGGCATCCATAATGATGATGTCCATCTTGTCGCCCAGGTCCACGAATTTTTCCTGTTCGATAGGGCCGATGCCCTGCATACCCAGGCCGCTGACCGCATTCTTCACCCCGACCACCCGGAAGGATACATAGTTTTCGGCGGTCATCAGATGGTTGGTCGTGCCCCAGTTGCCAAGGCCGCAAATGTAAACGCTTGGCTTGTCCTCGGCGGGGATATTGGCCACCCTGGCTTCAATGGCGGCTTTTTCGTCATTGACAAATTTTACGAGCCTGGCAGCCTTTTCTTCCTGATTGAAAATCTTGCCCAGCAAGGTCATAGAGCCGGCAAATTGGGCGTCAAATACACCGTCGCTGCCGGTACCCAGCACCACAACCGGCACACCCAGCTGCTCCTGCAGCGCATCGCTCTTGCTCACATCTTCAAACTCGGAAATGACGATATCCGGGCCACAGGCGAGAATTTTTTCTGCCTCTGCTGCCTGCGCCTGCGGGCCGCCAACACCGCAGGAGGGGAGCTTGCTGAAGGTGTCGCCGTAGGCCAGCACATAGGGCCGGGCCACGGAGTCGAACATCGCGGGACGCTGGGAAAGGGTAGTGTTGTCAATGTCCTCCACACCGCAAAGCAGGGAAACATCGCCGATATAGCTGTACATCCGCAGTGCCCCCGCGCCGATGCAGACTACCTTTTTGTAGCTGCCGGGGATGACCTTTACCTGTCGGCCGATCATATCGGTGACGGTGACGGCATTTTCACCGGCAGGGGTATCCTTCGGGCCGCAGGCAGTGAGGCTTGCCAACAATGTGAATACTAATAAAATTGCAACGATTTTTTTCACAGGACATCTTCCTTTCGTGTTTGATGAACGTATCATAGCAAAAGGAATCCCCCGGGGGAAGCCCCCCGGGGGGTTGTTTTTTCAGAAATTCTGCAAAATGACTGTCCGGCCATCCACCTCGGCGATGCGCACATCCGTATCGAAGATATCCCGGATGTTTTCCGGGGTGAAGACCTCCCGGCCGCCTGCATACTTTACCTGTCCGCGCTTCATAAAGAAGAACTTGTCACCAAAGGCTAAGGCTTGATTTAAATCGTGCAAAGAGGACAAAATTGCAATATTCTTCTCTTTTGCCAGCCGTTTTGCCTCCCGGACGATGAGCTGCTCGTTGGCGATGTCTAAATTACCGGTAGGCTCGTCGAAGATCATCAGCCTTGGCTCCTGGGCCATTGCCCGGGCGATGGCGACCTTTTGCTTCTCGCCACCGGACAGTTCTTCGGCGCTGCGGCCGGCAAAGGAGTCCAGCTGCATATCCCGCAGGATCTGCTCCACCGCCTCGTAATCCGCCCGGCCTGCCCGCATACCGAAATAGGCCACCCGGCCCATCAGCACCGAATCCAGCACACTTAGATCACCGAAATGAATATGCTGGGGCACATAGGCAATGCATTTTGCCCGCTCCCGGCGGGGCATTTTCAGCAGATTCTCCCCGTCAAAGGAGATCCTGCCGCTGTCCGGCTTTTCAATGCCCAAAATGTTCTTGAAGAGGGTAGTTTTGCCGGAACCGTTTTTGCCCAGCAAAATGCCCACCTCGCCCTGTTTTAATTCCAGAGATGCGCCGCACAGGGCGTGGTCGCTGTTTTTGCCGTAGGAAAAGTGCAGATTTTCAACCTTCAGCATCCGTGGTGACCCCCTTTCTTGCCAAAAATGATGGCCAGGAAGAAGGGCGCGCCCAAAAGCGATGTGATTGCGCCCACCGGCAGGGCAGAGCCGCTGCCCAAGCTGCGGGAGAGGGTGTCGGCCAATACCAAAAGCAGGCTGCCGCTTAAGGCGCTGACAGGGACAGTGACCCGGTGATCCTGGCCCAGCAGTTTTTTGGTGACATGGGGGCAGATGATGCCCACAAAGCCGATAATGCCCAAAAAGGATACGCACACGGCGGTGATCACAGAGGCCAGCAGCAATGTGGCAAACCGCAAGCCTGCCACATTCACGCCCATGGTCTTGGCGGTGGCTTCACCGCTTAAGAGGGCGTTATATTTCCAACTCATCAGCCAGAAGAAGATAAAGCCGATTACCACGGTGACTGCCATAATGATGTCTGTACGGTAAGTGGCCCGGCCCAAATCGCCGAAGCTCCAAACAACCGCCGCGGACAATCCCACATCGGTGGCGTAGAACTGCAGCACCGTGGTGGCGGCCGTCCATACTGCGCCGATGGCCATACCGGAGAGCACCACAACATTGGGAGAAAAAGACCGCAATGTGCAAAGGCCTAAGATCAGCAGCACCGACACCGTGGAAAATACAAAGGCCAGCACCGAGGTGGCGTAGGGATTTGCCCCCACATCAAAGGACTGAATATTGTTGCCTGTGGACAAAAAGCCCCCGGCAAAGGCGATAATGGACAGGTTCGCGCCGAACACCGCGCCGTTGGAAACGCCCAGGGTAGAGGGGGATGCCATAGGGTTATTGAGGGTAGTCTGCATCACAAGGCCAGCCACACCCAGGCCTGCGCCGGCAATGATGGCCGCCAGCACCCGGGGGACGCGAATTTTCCAAATGATGCGGCTCTGGGCATCGCTGCCGCCGCCTAAGAGAGCATCCAAAGCATCCCCGAAAGACATATCGGACGCGCCCGCAAACAGGCAGGCAATGCCGATGACCGCTACCGCCAGGAGCATTCCCAAAATCACCGCGGTATATATTCTGTTTTTGCGTTTTTGTTCTGCAATGGCGTTCATAGAATTTTCCGCTTTCTATTATATATCTGTGGCATTATACCACACTTATTGGCGGCATGTAACCCCCCGTGGGGGATATTTGGCAACAAAAAAACGGCGGGAGTTTACTCCCGCCGAAATTTTTATACCCCAATGCCGAACAGCCACAGGCACAAGGGGATGGTGGCGCAGCATAAAATACTGGTCACGCAGCACAGAGCTGCGCCGGTGCGGCAGTCCTCGCCCACCAGCTTGGGGAATACGATGGTGTTCATACCGCAGGGCATGGCCAGAATCAGCAGCGCAACAGCGGTTACCGTAGGATCGATTCCCATAAGCCGCATCAAACCGGCCACGGCGCAGGGGAGCCCCAAAAGCCGCAGCACCGACATGGCATATACTGCCCGGTTGGTAAACAGGTCAAGCAGCTTATACTGGGAAATAACGATACCGGTCAGCAGCATACTCATAGGTCCTAAGCAAGCGGAAGCCTTGCTGCACATTGTTCCCACCACGCTGGGTACAGGCAACTCCAAAAGCCCCCACACAGCACCCAGCAGCATACCAATATTGGGCGGGTTAATGAGCTTTTTCAGGTTTACTTTCCTACGGGTCAGGTCACAATAACCCAGGGTGTACACATAAAAGGACATGGGCAGGGCAAAGACCATTACATTCAGCAGCATTTCGCCACCAAAAATACCCTCAGCCAGGGCATAGCCCACATAACCGTAGTTGGGCATCACGATGCTGTAGCGGTAGATGCCCTGCTGGTACTTATCTTTGGC
The DNA here is from genome assembly GCA_045645385.1 of Faecousia sp. Taxonomy (GTDB): domain Bacteria; phylum Bacillota; class Clostridia; order Oscillospirales; family Oscillospiraceae; genus Faecousia. Next base: position 31,663 of record JAZRIT010000058.1, on the reverse strand, counting down.
AAACAATCTGCCCAGAGGGTAACTCAGAAGCGTCATCAGCACTACGAGAATTATGCTTGCCAAAATCAACGGGTACTTTTCCGACAGATATTCCACTGTAAACCGTTTGGAAAAGCTGCTGAAAATATTGGCAGGGCTGATTACATACACACACACAACACAGACAGGATCTTGCTGTGGTCGCTGTTGGCGATCTTGGTCTTGCCTAAGGTGTAGCCCACTGCGATAAACAGCAGCAGGATCAGCACCTGTTCAACAGATATTTTGACAATTTCCATTTTGCCACATCTCTTTTCTTTTTTCATCAGGAGTTATTCTACCAAATCCGCAGACAAAACGCAAGACATTTATCCATCCGGATGCTTGATGTTGCCTGCGAACTGTTGTATAATAAATCCCATAAAATTGCGAAGAGGTGCTATATGGGCGAATTTATCATTATGCTGCGCAATGTGCTGATTTTCGTGGCGCTGGCGATTCCGGGGTACATACTGGTAAAGGGCAAAGTTTTGACACCGGCCCAGTCCGGCGTGCTTTCCAAGCTGCTGATGTATCTGGCACTGCCTCTTTTGATCTTCTCCGGCGTGGTGAAGAACCTGACCTTTACCGCCGAATCTCTGCGAATGCTGGGTGTGGTCGCCGGCATTGGCATCGTGGCAGTGCTGGGGATGTTTTGGGTGTCCAAGCCCCTTGTGAAAATGGAGAAAAAGCCCAAAACTGCGGGTATGATGCGCTTTTGCGCTGTGTTTGCCAACAACGGCTTTTTGGGCATCCCGCTGGCGGTGGCGGTGTTCGGCAGCGACAGCCAGGTGCTGACGGTACTGATCGTCCTGAACATCATCAACAATGTGCTGATGTACACCCTGGGCGCCTATCTTGCCACCGGGGATAAGCGGAATATCAGCATAAAAAAGGCATTTTTGAATCCGGTGCTTATCGCCTTTGTGCTGGGCTGTATCTGCAATCTTTTAAAGGTGGCAGAGTATGTGCCGGAGGTAATTACCTTCTCCGACCATTTCAGCAGCATCGTCACCCCCGTTTCCATGACCGTCATCGGTATGAAGCTGGGCGCGGTGCCTATGAAGACCCTGTTCAAATCCGGGAAGCTGTACTATGTTTCTTTCCTGAAGCTGATGCTGTTCCCTGCGGTGGCCACGGCGGCCATATTCTTGCTGCGGCTTACCGCTTGGAGCCTGCCGGCTACAAATATTATTTTAGGTGTGTTTATCGCCTATGCCACACCCACCGCCGGTCTGGCGGCCACCTTTGCCGACGAATTTGACGGCGATACGGAAAATGCGGTGATCTTTACTCTGGGAACCACCGTCCTTTCTGTTGTGACCATTCCCGCGCTCTATTGGCTTTTGAACAGCTTCATTTGACAGTCCCTGCAAACATCCCCCGGCAGCACGTCTGCCGGGGGATGTGTTTTACTTCTTGTCGGAGTGCTTGTAGAAATGCCAGCCGCCCAGGGGCAGACCGGTAAAGGGCTTTAAGTCCTGGCAGGTGATGTTCTCGTCCTTAAACCGCTCGTAAATACCCAGGGCCATGGTCTGCAGGCAGGATGCCAAGTAGAGTAGGTAGTTGTCCGCAAATAGTACAAAATTGCTCATTTAGACAAAAAACAGGCACAGAAACATCGTTTCTGTGCCTGTTGGGGTTACAGACCCATTTCTTCCTTGACCTGCCGGAAGCAGTCGACGATGTAGAGGATATCCTCTTCGCTTAATGCCGCGGACAGCTGGGTGCGGATCCGGGCCTTGCCCTTGGGAACGACGGGGTAGGAAAAGGCCACCACATACACGCCCTTTTCCATCATCCGTTTGGCCATTTCCACGGCCTTATGCTCGTCGTAGAGCATTACGGGGAGAATGGGGGTGCCGCCGTCCATCACATCCAGGCCGATTTCCTTGATTTTCTCGGCAAACAGACGGGTGTTGGCGAACAGCTTTTTCCGCATAGAAAGGTCCTTTTCGATGATCTCCAGCACCTTCAAAGAGCCGGCCGCCACGGCAGGCGCCAAGGTATTGGAGAACAGGTAGGGACGGGACCGCTGCCGCAGCAGAGCGATGACTTCCTTCCGGCCGGAGGTGAAGCCACCGGATGCACCGCCCAGAGCCTTACCGAAGGTACCGGTAATAATATCCACCCGGCCCATCACACCGCAGTACTCGGGGGTACCCCGGCCGGTATCGCCCATAAAGCCCGCTGCGTGGCTATCGTCCACCATCACCAGGGCATCGTATTCCTCTGCCAGATCGCAGATGCTCTTCAGATCAGCCACGATGCCATCCATAGAGAACACACCGTCGGTGGCGATCAGCTTGATGCGGCAGTCCTTAGCCTCCTCTAACTTGGCCCGCAGATCGGCCATATCGTTGTTCTTGTAGCGGAAGCGCTGTGCCTTGCACAGGCGCACGCCGTCAATGATGCTGGCGTGGTTTAATTCGTCGCTGATGACCGCATCCTCCGGGCCAAGCAGGGTCTCAAACAGACCGCCGTTGGCATCGAAGCAGGAGGAGTACAAAATGGTATCCTCTGTGCCTAAAAATTCGCTGAGCTTCTTCTCCAGATCCTTGTGCAGCTTCTGAGTGCCGCAGATAAAGCGGACGGAGGATAGGCCGTAGCCGTAGGTGTCATAGCTGTCCTTGGCTGCCTGAATGACCGCCGGATCGTTGGCAAGACCCAGGTAGTTGTTGGCGCACATATTGATGGTTTCCCGGCCATCGTTCAGCTTCACCTTTGCACCCTGGGGAGAAACGATGACCTTCTCGTTTTTGGTCAGGCCGTCACGCTCAATGGCCTGGCAGGTTTCTTCAAAATATTTCAGTGCAGTTTTCATTGTAATTTACCCCCTTACAGGTTCGTCCAGTCCAGAATGACCTTGCCGCTTTTACCGCTGTTCATTGCGGCAAAACCCTCTTCAAAATCCCGGACATCCATTCTGTGGGTGATGATCTTGGAGATATCCAGGCCGCCCTGGAGCATAGCGGACATCTTGTACCAGGTCTCGTGCATCTGCCGGCCGTAAATGCCCTTGATGATAAGGCCGTTGAAGATGATCTTGGACCAGTCCACCTTGGCGTCGCTCTTAAGTAAACCCAGCAATGCGATCCGGCCGCCGTGGATCATATGGTCAATCATAGAGTTCAGGGCGATCTCACTGCCGGACATCTCCAGGCCCACATCAAAGCCCTCCCGGATGTTCAGCTTTTCCATAATGACCGACAGGTCTTCCCTGGCGGTGTTGACGGTGTACTGGATGCCCAGCTTTTTGGCAAGCTCCAGCCGGGTGTCGTTGATATCGGTGATGACCACCCGCCGGGCGCCCACGTGCTTACACACGGCGGCTGCCATAATGCCGATGGGCCCTGCGCCGGTGATGAGCACATCCTCGCCGGTGAGGTCAAAGGACAGGGCGGTGTGGACCGCGTTGCCGAAGGGGTCGAAGATCGCGTACATTTCCAGAGGAATATCTGGCTCGCAGGGGCGGACATTTTCCTGGGGAATGACCAAATATTCCGCAAAAGCGCCGTCCCGGTTCACGCCCACGCCGATGGTATCCTTACACAGATGGCCGTTGCCGGACAGGCAGTTGCGGCAGTGACCGCAGACGATATGACCTTCGCCGGAGACCATCTGACCGATCTTCCAGTTTTGTACATTCTCACCCAATTCCACGATTTCGCCCACATACTCGTGACCGATGACCATGGGGGTCTGGATGGTTTTCTGCGACCACGCATCCCAGTTGTAGATGTGCAGGTCCGTACCGCAGATGGCGGTCTTGTGGATCTTGATTTTTACATCGTTAGGCCCGGTAATAGGCTCCGGAACTTCCTCCATCCACAGACCCTTTTGGGGGAACTTTTTGACAAGTGCCTTCATTGTTTTATAACTCCTTCAAAGCCCCTTTCAGCCGGGAGATAAAATCCTGGGTCATAGGGGATATTTTCCGTTCTTCGTTGAGAATATAGCCGATGTGATAGAACTCCCGGGTGTCCAGCCGGATGCTGACGATATCGCCGCCGTTCAGGGCCGAGGGCATAATGCCCGTACCCACCGTGTAGGCATCGGTGACCAGCAGCACATTCATAAGTGTGGCCCGGTCGCTGATTTCGATATGCTTATCCATATAGGTGTCGTCCATCAGCTCTTCGGTGAAATAGTCGCTGTTATACTCACCCTGCTCGTAGGATACATAGGGGTAATCCTTCAGCTCGCTCACGGACAGCTTAGAGCGGTTTGCCATAGGGTGATCCTTCCGCAAAAACACATGGGGATCGACCTTGATCAGCGGGGTAAAGGACAGCCGCCGGCGGCTTAAGTACCGCTTCATAATGTCTAAGTTGCTGTCTTTGATGGCGATGGTGCCAATGTCGCTGTAGGCAGTTTCCACATCCCGGATAACGCTGTGGGTCTCGATCTCCCGGATGGAGAAGCGGTAGCTTTCGCTGGCGGTCTGGCTTAACAGCCTGCAGAAGATATCGGCGATAAAATCGTAGTGCTGGGTGGCGATGTACAGCTTCTGCTGCACCGTCTTGGAGTACCGCTCCGTCACCAGGTCTGCATCCTGGCAGACCTTCCGGGCGTATTTGATAAACTCCGCGCCCTCGTCGGTCAGGTATACGCCGGTGCCTGCCCGGTCGAAAATTTTAATGTGCAATTCGCTCTCCAGCGCTTTCACACCCACGGACAGGGAGGACTGGGCAACGAACAGCTGCTTGGCTGCCTCGCTGAACGATCCTGTTTTTGCGATCTCCAATACATATTTACACTGCTGTACTGTCATAACGGTTTTCTCCTTTATGATCTCGTTATATTATAGTAAGTTACCTGTTTCTTGGCAAATAGTTAAAAACTATGGGATTCGTTCAAAAACCCCCTTGTCATCCCTTGTTATTATAACACGGCGCATATCCAGCTGCAACCGATGTATACTTTTTGGAAAATATACAGAGTATTCACTGTTTTTTATTCATTATTCGTTCTGTGCCGGGGGATTTTTGCATAAATATAGGCTTTTTCCGTGATTTTAACCAAAATAAAGCAAATGAGCCCCAGGTTTTTTGGTACGGAAAACTGTAAAATTTACTGAATGCCCTCTTGCATATTTATGCATTGTGTGCTACAATCTGGTTACATCAAAAAATAACACTGCCCCAAAAGCAGAGGAGGAAAAATAATTATGGCAAAGAAATACGAAAAGATCGTGCTGGCCTACTCCGGTGGCCTGGACACTTCCATCATCATTCCCTGGCTGAAGGAAAACTACGACAACCCCTACATCATCGCCGTGGCCGGCAACGTTGGCCAGGTGGACGAGCTGGAGGGCCTGGAAGAGAAGGCCTACAAGACCGGTGCTGACAAGTTTATGATCGCTGATGTAGCTGACGAGATGGTCAACGACATCATCGTTCCCTGCATCCAGGGCGGTGTTATCTACGAGGAGTACCTGATGGGTACTGCCTTCGCCCGTCCCGTGATCGCTAAGGCGCTGGTGGAGATCGCCAAGGCAGAGGGCGCAGATGCCATCGCCCACGGCTGCACCGGCAAGGGCAACGACCAGGTCCGTTTCGAGCTGGCCATCAAGCGCTTCGCTCCCGATCTGGGTATTATCGCCCCCTGGCGTGAGTGGGATATCAAGTCCCGTGAAGAAGAGATCGACTACGCAGAGGCCCGCAATGTGCCCCTGAAGATCAACCGGGAGACCAACTACTCCAAGGATAAGAACCTGTGGCACCTGAGCCACGAGGGTCTGGACCTGGAAGATCCCTGGAACGAGCCTCAGTACGAGAAGCCCGGCTTCCTGGAAATGGGCGTTTCTCCCATCCAGGCACCCGATGTTCCTACTTATGTAACCATTGATTTCGAAAAGGGCGTTCCCGTTGCCCTGGACGGCAAGAAGATGACTGCAACCGACATCATTTGGGCGCTGAACAAGATCGGCGGCGAGAACGGCATCGGCCTGCTGGATATCGTGGAAAACCGTCTGGTTGGTATGAAGTGCCGCGGTATTTACGAGACCCCCCGCGGCACCATCCTCTACAAGGCCCACCGCGTGCTGGAGACCCTGTGCCTGGACAAGATGACCGCCCACAAGAAGCAGGAGCTGTCCGTCTGCTATGCAGAGCTTTTGTACAATGGCCAGTGGTACACTCCCCTGCGTGAGGCACTGACCGCTTTCGTTACCGAGACCCAGAAGACCGTTACCGGTACTGTCCGCCTGAAGCTGTACAAGGGCAACATGATCAACGCCGGTGTGAAGAGCCCCTACTCTTTGTACTCCGAGGATATCTGCACCTTCGGCGAAAGCGATTACGATCAGTCCCAGGCCACCGGCTTTATTAACCTGTGGGGTCTGCCCACCCAGACCCAGGCTTATATGGAACAGGGTAAGCTGAACAATGGCTAAGATGTGGGAGGGCCGGTTCAGCAAAGCGCTGGACACCCAGGCCGACGACTTTAATTCATCCATCCATTTCGACTGCCGTATGTTCCGGCAGGATATCAAGGGCTCTATGGCCCACGCCGCGATGCTTGCTGCCCGGGGGATCATCTCCCAGGCAGACGCAGATGCCATCATTGCCGGTTTAGAGGGGATCTTAGAGGATCTGGAAGCCGGTAAGCTGACCATCGATATGACCGCTGAGGACATTCATATGTTTGTGGAAGCGGAGCTGACAAAGCGGCTGGGCGATGTGGGTAAGCGCTTACACCCCGCCCGCAGCCGGAACGACCAGGTAGCCGTGGATATACGCCTGTACCTGCGAGAAGAGGCAGCCGGCATTATCGGGATGCTGAAAACCTTGCTGGATGCAATTTTGCATCAGGCAAAGCAGCACGAGCAGACCATTATGCCCGGTTACACCCACCTGCAGCGGGCGCAACCCATTACCTTTGCCCACCATTTGTTGGCATACGGTATGATGTTCACCCGTGATATCGGCCGCATTGAAGATGCGGTGAAGCGAATGAACTACAACCCCCTTGGCTCCTGTGCCCTGGCCGGTACCACCTATAATACCGACCGCTATATGACCGCAGAGGCTTTGGGCTTCGATGGCATCACCCTCAACAGTATCGACGGCGTGTCCGACCGGGATTTCTGCGTGGAGCTGCTGAGCGCCTTTGCCACCGTTATGATGCACTTGTCCCGTTTCTCCGAGGAGATTATCCTCTGGGCAAGCTGGGAATTCAAGTTCATCGAACTGGACGACAGCTATACCACCGGCTCGTCCATTATGCCCCAGAAGAAGAATCCGGATATTGCGGAGTTGGTCCGGGGCAAGACCGGCCGCGTTTACGGCGATCTGATGGCTATGCTGACTGTGCTCAAGGGTATCCCGCTGGCATACAATAAGGATATGCAGGAGGATAAGGAGAGCATCTTCGACGCCATCGACACTGTCAAGCAGTGTCTGACCGTATTCCCGCCCATGCTGAAAACCTTGAAGGCCTTGCCGGAGAATATGCTCCGGGCCGCCCAAAAGGGCTTCATCAACGCCACCGACCTGGCAGACTACTTGACCAAGAAGGGCATCCCTTTCCGCACCGCCTACAAGCTGGTTGGTCAGACCGTGGCCTACTGCATTGCAAACAATAAGGTGCTGGAGGAAATGACTCTTGCTGAGTACAAGGAATTCCACGAGCTCTTCGAGGAGGATGTCTTTGATGCCATCAGCCTGCGACGATGCGTGGAAAGCCGGATCTCTGCCGGCAGCACCAATTTGGACTCTGTGGAAACACAGATCGCTTACATCGAAAGTAAACTGTAAAGCAGTCATTGCCTTTTGTAGGGGCGAGCATCGCTCGTCCGTTACGGCCCACATACAACAAGCGGACGACCAATGGTCGCCCCTACGATGTGGTTTTGCAATGACACCAACAATCAAATTTAGGAGGAAAACGAAATGAAAAAGATTATTGCACTTGTTCTGGCACTGGTTCTGTGCCTGTCCCTGACCGCCTGCGCCAAGGGCCCCACTTTGGCTGACATTAAGGAGGCTGGTAAGCTCACTGTCGCTACCTCTCCCGACTTCCCTCCCTTTGAGAGCCTGGAAGGCGACAAGGTCGTCGGCATCGAAGTTGACATTATGGAGCTGATCGCTGAGGATCTGGGCATCGAGATCGAGTTCGTGCAGATGGACTTTGACTCCGTTCTGGCTGGCATTCAGTCCGCTAAGTACGATTGCGGTATGTCCGGTATCACTGCAAACGAGGCTCGCAAGAAGAACATGCTTTTCACCGACCCCTACTACAATGCCGCACAGGTTATCGTTGTCAAGGCTGACAGCGCTATCAAGGGCAAGGCTGATCTGAAGGATAAGACCGTATCCGTCCAGACCGGCACCACCGCCGATCAGGGCTGCCAGGACGAGGGTATTGCCGTACAGGCATTTGCCGCTAATGCTGACGCCAAGGCTGCTCTGACCACCGGCAAGGTGGACGCTTGGGTCGTGGATAACCTGACCGCCATTCAGATGGTGGAAGAGGGCGACGGTCTGGTGATTCTGGAAGAGAAGATGACCGAAGAGCCCTACGCATTCGCATTCGCTTTCGGTTCTGAGGACCTGGTTGCAGAGATCAACAAGTCTCTGAACAAGCTTGTCGAGGACGGCACTGTTGAGAGCATTTTCGACAGCTACGGCGAGACCTATATGAAACCCTGATTTCTAAAAAATTGCACGGCGGGCTCTGTACGTGTATAGAGCCCGCCCTTTCTTTTTTAAAAACACTATAATCCTGTCATTCCGAGACCAGTTCGCAAACTGGTCGTGGGAATCTCCCTCGATAGTGCGGTGATTCCAATGATGGGGATTGCCACGCCTGCTGCCGCAGGCTCGCAATGACAGATAAAATTAAAGGAAACATATTATGAGTTGGTTTGATAAATTAGCCGAGACCTTCTTAGAAGACAACCGCTATATGTGGATGGTGGACGGTCTTTGGGTTACCTTAAAAATTACCCTTGGCGCTCTTGTGATCGGTGTGATCATCGGCACATTGGTCGCCATTGCCAAGTATTTCAGCGAAGGCAACAAGAAACTGCGCTGGCTGAGCGGACTTTGTGATGTTTATACCACGGTGATCCGGGGCGTTCCTATGACCGTGCTGTTGCTGGTGTTTTTCTTTGTGATCTTCGCTGCCGCAAAAGACGGCGTACCCGTTGCCATTGTAGCCTTCGGTATCAATTCCGGCGCCTATATGGCTGAGCTGATCCGTAGCGGCATCAACGCGGTGGACAAGGGCCAGATGGAGGCTGCCAGAAGCCTTGGCCTTTCCAAGGGTCAAGCTATGGTGAAGATCATCTTGCCCCAAGCTGTTAAGTACATCCTGCCCGCCATCGGCAATGAGCTGATCGCCCTGTTGAAGGAGACCTCCGTTGCCGGCTATGTGGCCGTGGTGGATATCACCAAGGCGGCCACCAATATTCGGAACAAGACTTACGACGCGGTCAACCCCATTCTCCTGCTGGCCCTTGTATATCTGGTGCTGGTGGTTGGCTTGACCCGTCTGCTGGCGGTTTTGGAAAGGAGGCTGGGCAAGAGCGATGGAAAATAATACCATTATCAGTGTCAAAGATCTGAAAAAGAGCTTTGGTAAAAACGAAGTCCTCAAGGGCATCGACATCGACATCTGCAAGGGCGATGTGGTTTGCGTCATCGGCGCGTCCGGCTCCGGAAAGTCCACATTCCTGCGGTGTCTGAATCTGCTGGAAGAACCCACCGGCGGCGAGATCTTCTTTGAAGGCACAAACCTCACCGACGGCAAGGTGGACCTGAACGCCCACCGGCAGAAGATGGGTATGGTATTCCAGCAGTTTAACCTGTTCCCCCATATGACCGTGCTGAAAAATATGACCACTGCTCCTGTGATGCTGAAGAAAATGACCCAGGAGCAGGCGGAAGCCAAGGCCATGGAGCTGTTGGCCCGGGTGGGTCTTGCCGACCGGGCGGATTCCTACCCCAATCAGCTCTCCGGCGGTCAGAAGCAGAGAGTTGCCATCGTCCGGGCGCTGTGTATGGAGCCGGATGTGATGCTCTTTGACGAGCCCACCTCTGCCCTTGACCCGGAAATGGTAGGCGAGGTGCTGGAGGTTATGAAAGACCTGGCCAAGGCCGGTATGACTATGGTGGTGGTCACCCACGAAATGGGCTTTGCCCGGGAAGTGTCCAACCGGGTGATTTTCTTAGACAGTGGTGTGATCGCCGAGGAAGGCGCACCGGCGGATATTTTTGAAAATCCCCAGTGCGAGCGCCTGCAATCCTTCCTGTCCAAGGTACTGTAAAAGGAGAAAGTAAAATGAATTTGAAAGGCAAAGATTTTCTGAAGCTGCTGGATTTCACCCCCGAGGAGATCCTGGGTCTGATCGATTTGGCAGCGGATTTGAAGGCCAAGAAGAAGGCCGGCATCCCCCACAGAATGCACGAGGGCAAGAACATCGTTCTGCTCTTTGAAAAGGATTCTACCCGCACCCGCTGCGCCTTCGAGGTGGCCGGCGCGGACCTGGGTATGAGCGTTACTTACTTGGGACCCAGCGGCTCTCAGATGGGCAAGAAGGAATCCATCGCCGACACCGCCCGTGTTCTGGCCAGTATGTACGACGGTATCGAGTACCGCGGCTACGGTCAGACCATCGTGGAGGAGCTGGCAAAGTACTCCAAAGTTCCCGTGTGGAACGGCTTGACCAACGAATACCACCCCACCCAGGTTTTGGCGGATATGCTGACCATTCGGGAGGTTTTCGGCTCGCTTAAGGGTAAGAAGATGGTGTTTATGGGCGATGCCGGTTACAATATGGGTAACTCTCTGATGATCGGCTGCGCCAAGTTAGGTATGCATTTCGTGGCCTGCGCTCCCGAGGATTACTTCCCCAATAAGGAACTGCGGGAGGTTTGCCAAAAGATCGCCGACGAGACCGGCGCGAAGTTAGAGTTCATTGTCGATCCCAAGGAAGCCGTCAAGGGTGCTGACATCATCTACACCGATGTTTGGGTGTCTATGGGCGAGCCCACCGAAGTTTGGGGCTACCGAATCCGTGAGCTGAGCGCCTACCGGGTCACCAAGGAGCTGATGGACATCGCCGGTCCGCAGTGCCGGTTTATGCACTGTCTGCCTGCGTTCCACGATCTGAAGACCAAGATCGGCAAGGAAATGGGCGAAAAGTTCCATATCGACTGTATGGAAGTCACCGACGAGGTGTTCGAGAGCGAGCAGTCCATCGTCTTCCAGGAGGCCGAGAATCGGATGCACACCATCAAGGCGGTCATGGCCGCCACTTTGTAATAATCTGTACAAAAACCCCACCGATTGCTGTCGGTGGGGTTTTGCACTAGAGGAACGGGGGAATGCGGGCACAATCTGCGTGTTGAAATCCGCAGAAAAAGGTGTTAAAATAAAATTACTACAGTAAAAAAGACGGAGGAGCGCAATGAAGAGAAAGAAGATATTAAAGGCCATAGCCAATCTTTTGCGTCACCCCCTCTGCAAGGTGCTTTTCTACCTTGGGGGAATGGCGCTGGTGCTGGGTCTTTCCGGCGCGTTTTCCGACGGGCAGACTATATGGAATACCGTTTTGAACATTATCAAGTCGGAGGATACCCTTTCTCTTCTTTTTGCGGGTCTGGTCTCGCTGGGTACACTGAAGATCCTGTCCTGGTTTGAGGGCTATATGGAAGAGTCCATGAAGATCGAGGACAATCACCATAAGATCATCGCCCAGTATGACAGGCACAGCCCCTACAACGATAAAAACAAAAAGCTGGCCAAAGAGCAACTTGCGAAGGAAAACAAGGTGGCAACCGAAGCAAATATTAAGGCCCGGATCGATGCGGCAATGGAAGAAGGACAAAAAAACACATTTGCCCATAAATACGGTACATTTCTGACCCTGCGGCATGTGAAAAAGGAAGAGCCAAAGCGTTTGCAGGTGTCTGAAAAGGATAGCGATAAAAAAGCCCGGCGGCTGCGCAAAAGAAATGAAAACTGGCGGGAACGGACAGTGGCCAAAAAGGTCCGGGATAAAACCCTCAGCGGCAAGGAAAAAGAACGCATAGCCAAGAGCGCGGAGCGGTATCTGGACGGCAAGCTGGATATTTGCTCGCTGAATGTGTTTGCCAATGTGAGCGGGGACACGGTGATATGCTTCGACGATCATACCGAGGAACACACCCTGCCCTCCTTTGTGATCACCCACGCCGATGAGCTTCTGCAGGCCCATAAGAATTCCGAAAAGAAAAACACCAACACCGTCCGTTTCAATGACTTTACCTACGATGCAGATCAGCACCGGCTGACCCTGGATACCGGCCGCTCCACCTATTACCATATGCTTATCACCAACCGGTGTATGGACTATCGGTTTGCCAACGGCCTGAGCATCCGGGAGGTCTATGAATACGAGGACCACATCTGCCCCCTGGAAAATTCCAAATTCGGCAACCAGATCGGCATCAACGGCCTGATCGTCACATCGGACGGGTATGTTCTGGTGGAAAAGCGGGGGCGGAAGAAGATCACCTGGAAGAATAAATTTGCCCAAAGCATCTCCCTGGCCATGAAGCTGGATGACCTGGATATGACTCGATTGGACAAGCTGGGCGCCACCTCCGAGAAGGCCCAGGATACGCTTAAGACCATCATTGAAAAAACCGTCAAGAGCAATTTCGGCCTGCTATCGGATACCGATTACGAGGAATTTCAGGTGGAGCACAATTTCCTGGGCATTGCCCGGGATCTGCTGGAGGGCGGCAAGCCCAATCTCTATTTCTATATCCGCTATAAGAAAACAGCTGCCGAGCTGCGGGATCTGTTAGAGGGCAATGTGAAGATCACCGATAAGAATAATGCCGAAGGCCGGCCTGTAATCGCCGCTTCCAAGCTGGATTCGGATTACTATCTGATCCCCTTTGACAAAGTTGCCATTAATTTTAATTATTGTATGTTTGCTAAGCGGAAGGAGATTCTGCGGGTCCACAGAAAGCTCGCAGACCGCTGCGGCTGGCTGGCGGAAAAGTGGGATCTGACCAAGGAAAGGGTCAACCGGATCGTAAGACCTACGCTGAAGCGGGAATGCGGTGAGGCGCTGCTGGTGACCCTGTCTTATATGGAGATGTGCGACCGGTGGCGTCGCCCCCCGAAAGGAAGAAACGGAAAATGAACGATAAAACTGTTGTGGCATTCGGCGAAATTATGCTGCGGCTGACCCCGCCGGATTCCATTTTGAATGCTGCTGAATTTGATGCTTCCTACGGCGGAAGCGAATCCAATGTGCTGGTGACATTGTCCAGCTTAGGCAATGCCACCCGTTACATAACCAAGCTGCCGGATAACGACCTGGGCCGGGGCGCGGTGCTGCATCTGCAGCGCTACGGGGTGGATTGCTCCAAAATTCTCTCTGCCGGCAGCAATATGGGTATGTACTTTTTTGAGCCGGGCTTTGCCACCCGCCCTGCCAAGGTGATCTATGCCCGCAAGCACGCGGAGGTCACCACCCTGCAGGAAGCCGACCTGGACTATGACCGGGTCTTTGCAGATTGCGGCCTGCTGCATATCAGCGGCATTTCCTTTGCCCTGTCGCCTTCGGTGGAAGCTACCTGCTTCCGGCTGCTGGAGGAGGCAAAGAAGCGAAATATCCCCGTCAGCTTTGACTTTAACTACCGGGCAAAGCTGTGGAGCGTGGAGCAGGCGGCGGCAGTGTACCGGCGCGTTATCCCCTACACAGACATCGTATTCTGCAGCCGGCGGGATCTGACCGCCTTTTTGGAGATTACCCGGGAGGACTTCTTTGCCGCTTACGGCAATGTGCAGTATTTGGTGGTCCGGGAGCGGGATATCCTCTCCAGAGACACCCATAAGGTCCGGGCAGAGGTGTACACCAAGGCCGGGCTTGCAGCGGCAACGGAAAAGGAATTTGCCGTGCTGGAGCGCATCGGCGGCGGCGATGCCTTTGCTGCCGGTTTCTTGCACGGCTGGCTGCACTTCGGCGGTGATATGGCCCACAGCTTGTGTTTTGCCGTGAATTGTATGATATTAAAGCATACGGTGCGGGGGGATGTGCTGGCGGCCCGGCAGGAAGAGATCGAAACCAGTGACTGTAAGGATGTGAGACGGTAATGAAGATTTGTCTGAGTATTGCAAAGGAAGATGGGGAATTCCGGCAAATGATCGATAAATTAAGCGGGTACGCCCAGGTGGATGTGGTGGGCCTGACAGGCATTGACCTGTCCGGCTACGATATTTTCATCGGTAAGCGGATGAGCGCAAGGGCGTTGAAAACTGCTGACCGACTGAAGATCGCCTTTGCCTACAAGACCGGCGTGGACGATTTTCCTTTGGCGGAAATGGCCCAAAAGGGTGTTCTGCTGGTCAATTCCCATGTGGACGCAGACATTATCGCCGAGTATGCCTTTGGCCTCGCCATCAGCCTGGTCAACCGCATCGCCGAGTGCGACAAAAAACTCCGCAAGGGCATCTGGTACGATAACACCAACCCCTACTGGGAGAGCTTTTTCGATATGAAGGTGGGCCTGCTGGGCTATGGCCATATCGGTAAGCATATCAACACCCTCCTGCGGCGCAACCGCATCGAGACATTTACCCTGGACCGGGGCAAGGAATATGCGGACATCGTGGCGGTGGACACCTTAGAGGCGCTGTTCCGGCGCACGGATCTGGTGATCCTCTCCCTGCCCAAAACGCTGGAAACGGACCGGATCATCAACGAAGACACACTGAAAATGCTTCGGGGCAAATACATCGTCAATGTGGGCAGGAGCAACTGCATCGACCAGGAGGCCCTGTACGATGCCCTGGCTAAGCAGGAGGTGGCGGGCGCCGCCATCGATACCTGGGACGAAAAGCCCAAGGATAAAAATTCCAAGCTGAATCCCTCCAAGCAGCCCTTTGTGAAGCTGGATAATGTGGTGCTGTCGCCCCATCAGGCCACCCGGGTCCGGGCAGGCCACCGGCGGTATGTAAACGATATCACCCAAAAGGTCATCGCCTATATCCAAAAGGGCGAGATCACCGACCGGGTAGACCTGCAAAAGGGCTATTAAAATCAGAGCAAAGGATTAAGACTATGACACTGATCGAATGTTTTACCCAGGCGCATATTGACAATGTTGCCGCCTGTTTGCGGTTGAAACCGGAAAAGCTGATCTTTGTGGGCAACGCCAGGGATATGAAAGTCCCGGTGGAACGTTATAAGAAGCTGTTCGGCCGACGCAGTCCCGACACCGTGGTGGAGCAGTGCAAGGTGGACGAGAAGGACTGCGGGGAGCTGCAGGCTGCTTTGACACAGCTGCTTTTGCGGGCGGATGAATGCGTCATCGATATGACCGGCGGCGAGGCTATCGTGCCTATGTCCGTGGGCCTGGCGCTGGCAAATTTGAGCGAAGAAAAGCGGAAAAATGTCCGGGTGGAGTGGTATGACCACAAAACCGAAAAGATTGTCGACTGCATTAATGATAACCGCCGGCGACCGGCCAAGGCCATCAGCCTGACCGTAGAGGAAATGATCGCCCTCCACGGGGGCGCACTGTTTCCGGATGCCTACCAGCTGCCCGGAGAATGCACCCACAGAGATCTGGACAGACTGTGGCGTGTGGTTTCCGGGATGCCTAAGGAGTGGAACGAGAAGGTATCCCTGCTGAAGCGGTTTGAAAAATTCTCCGAGACCAAAAACCCGGTATGGATACCGCTGCAGGATGTTTGGGCCAGCGTCCCTGCCCTGCAGGAAAAAGAGGAGGAGGTCCGGGAGCTGATCGATAAGCTGGACCGGGAAGGCGTGGTCGTTGACCAGAGCAGCCGCAACATCCTGCGGTATACCTACAATTCGGATTTTCTGCGCTACTGCATCCACACCCAGGGCAATGTGCTGGAGCTCAAGACCCTGCTGGAGGGCCGGGCTGTCCGGAAGGGAAGGACGCAGTTCTTCGGGGATAGCCGGATGGGTGTGAAGATCGATTGGGATGGGAAGATTCCCACTTCCAAATATGCCTTTTCCGGCACCCGGAACGAGATTGATGTGATGCTGATGTACGGCGCGACGCCCCTGTTTGTCTCCTGCAAAAACGGGGATGTAAAGACAGAGGAGCTGTATAAGCTCCACACAGTTGCCACCCGATTTGGCGGTCCTTATGCCCGGAAAATGCTGATCGTGTCCGATTTGGACTGCAAGGATGCCGATTCCGCCAGGGCGCTTATGTGCCGGGCGTGGGATATGGGTATTTTTATGGTGCCGGATGCCGGGGAGCTGCGCCCGGACCAGTGGCAGGAGATCTTCCGGATCCCCTTTAGCAGCGATCCGGAAAAGGCAATGGATGAATTTCTGAAGGCATTCACAGCAGGAGGTAGCGTATGAACAGGAATTACGATGAGATCATGGAGCTGATCGGCGCGGACGAGTTTAAGGCGCTGATCGGAAAGTGGGATGTTCTCTCCTCAAATATTAAGAATAACGCCCGCAAAATGCCCCGATTGCTGCCCAATCTGCTGTGGGTGGGCAATTCCGGCATTGGCAGAACGAAACTGATGAGCCTGATGTCTGCCTATCTTGCCTCCAAGGGAAATCTTTTGGATTTCTACGGTGATGTGAAATTCTTTGAATTTCTCCTCAGCTACATACCCAAGGACCAGCCCTTTACGGAGCTGCAGCGGCTGGAGGATGAGCTGGCGGCGGCAAGGGGCTTCCGCAATGAATTCCGCGGTGTGATCCTGGTGGATATCGATCCCTGGGTCAAGCATTACGAGGAGCTGTACTTTGTCAGCTTTATGGAGTATCTGTCGGCGCACAGCGATAAGTGGCTGATCGTGCTGTCCGTGTCGGAGCAGCCGGAGGACAAGCTGCAGAATCTGGAGGCATTTCTGTCTATGTATCTGCGGCTGGATAAGATCACTCTGTCTATGCCCAAGACGGAGGATCTGTACCGCTTTGTGACCGACGCGCTGGACGAACATGGACTTACCTTGGATCAAAGCGCCTGCCAGCTGCTGATGGGGACCATTAACGAGCTGCGGGAGAGTCCCTATTTTGACGGCTTCAAAACCATCAAAATGCTCTGCCAGGATATTATCTATGAGCACTTCAGCTCTGCCGACGCATCCCGGACCACCCTCACCGAGAAGGAACTATCCGCCTTTGCCCCCGGGAGCAATTATGTGAAGAAGGCTATCAAAAACTCCGAGAAAACGCGCAAGATCGGCTTTGGCCGCGGGGAGGAATGAATATGGATGCCTACAAATACAGCCAATACATAAACAACAACCAGGAGACCCGCTGGGCCACCGTGGACGAGGTCAAAAGTTCCGGCACCTACATCGATGTATCCCAGCCCAGCTGCCCCACAGGCGGTCTGCCGCTGATCTCCAACGGCAAGGATGTGTATGTGGACGAAAAGGACACCCACACCCTGATCTTTGGTTCCACCGGCTCCAAAAAGACCCGCCTGTTTTGTATGCCTATGCTGAACATTTTTGCAAAGGCCGGCGAGTCCTTTGTGGTCACTGACCCCAAGGGCGAGCTGTATGCCAAGACCTCCGGTCTGGTGAAGTCTTTGGGCTATAAGACCGTGGTGCTGAACTTCCGGGATGTGGGCTACGGCGATTCCTGGAATCCTTTGGCGCTGCCGTACTCTATGTACCACTCCGGCCAGGAGGAAAAGGCCGTTTCTATGCTCAATGACTTTGTCGCCGCCCTTTCTGAGGCGGAGCGCGGCGGCGGTATGGAGCCATTCTGGGTGGAGATGGCATCGTCCCTGGCGCTGGCAAATCTGCTGCTGCTGATGGAATGCGGCACGGAAAAGCAGGCCAATGTGGGCAACCTGGCGGTGCTCTGCTCCGGCGGTCAGCTGACCTATCTGGAGTGCCTTGCGGAAAAAATGACCGAGGATACCATCGGCGGCCTGAACTACCGCAATGTTTTCAATGCCCCGGACAGGACCATGCGCAGCATCTCCACGGAGCTGTACAGCATGATCCGCGTATTCAACACCAATAAGAGCCTTGTGCGGATGCTGTCGTCCAATTCTGTGGATCTGCAGGCCATTGGCCGGGAGAAAACCGCGGTCTATCTGATCATTCCCGACGAAAAGACCACCCAGCACTTCCTGGCCACCACCTTTATCAAGCAGGCTTATGAGGTGCTCATCGGCGAGGCCCAGAGGCAGGATAATTTCCAGCTGCCCGTCCGGGTGAATTTTGTGCTGGATGAGTTTTGCAATATGCCCAAGATCCGGGATATGCCCGCTATGATCTCTGCGGCCAGAAGCCGGAATATGCGGTTTTACCTGGTGGCCCAGAGTATGCATCAGCTCCGGGGCAAGTACGGCGAGGATGCGGACACCATCAAGGGCAACTGCGATAACTGGGTATTTTTGACCTCCAAGGAGCTGGCGCTGCTGCAGGAGATCAGCGAGCTGTGCGGCAGCATCAGCGCGGCGAACAATGTCAAACGGAGCTTGATCTCCGTTTCTGAGCTGCAGCGGCTGGATAAAGAGCGGGGCGAGGCCTTGATCCTTCACGGTCGGCAGTATCCCTTTATCTCAGAGCTGGCGGATATCAGTGCGTATACCGCCTTTGAAGGTTACGCGCCTGCGCCCCTTGCAAAGATCGCAGACAGCGATGCGGAAATGTTCACGGCAGTGTCTTTGCTGAGCGATGCGCTGGAAGGAAAGAGACCCTGGCCCTTCCGAAATCTGGCTATGAAAGAGGCAATTATCCCGGAACATGTCCTCAGACAT
Organism: Faecousia sp.; assembly: GCA_045645385.1. Lineage (GTDB taxonomy): Bacteria > Bacillota > Clostridia > Oscillospirales > Oscillospiraceae > Faecousia. The sequence goes on along the minus strand of JAZRIT010000058.1, from coordinate 12,917 downwards.
ATCAGAATGAAACGCTCCTCCGGTTAAGTATCAGCGCGCCCCGGCATCATCCGGGGCGCGCTGTTTTGCGAGCGATGCGGACAACAGCCTGCCCGCTGTTCCCGGATGTACACACAGCAAAAGCGGCGTGAATTTCACGCCGCCTGCTTTTTTATTTATAGGTTACTAGGGGCGGCCATTGGCCGTCCGTTGCCGCAGGTGGACATTGCACAAGCGGACGAGCAATGCTCGCCCCTACAAACATCTGTAAAAAAGGAGATAGATATATATGAAAGCTACTGGTATCGTCCGTCGGGTGGACGATTTAGGCCGTATTGTTATTCCCAAAGAAATTCGCAGAACCCTTAAGATAAGAGAAGGAGACCCCTTGCTGACAACATTGACACCAATTGATAGATTTTATATGGCGATACATAGCATTGCGGAAAGATACAAAAGAACAGCGGAGTGAATCTCACTCCGCTGTAAACGCTTATAGAACTCTCTCAGAAATGATGCGACAAATTTCGGAAACGTTTGCACGAGCCACAAATTCAAACCGAACCCTGCCCATTCCAGAAAACCACAAATCCAATTCGCTGTCGAGGTCAAAGACACCTGCGCTTTCTACAGAATAGGCTTGAATTTTGCTATAGGGAAGAGAAGTGAAATCCTTTTTCTTTCCTGTGAGTCCTTGTACATTAATGGTGATAATTCTCTTGTTAGTGAAAACAACACCATCGCGAATGCCTCTAAAGGTCTGGATGATTTGTTCACCAGGTGCGAACATCGGTGTAATCATACCTGCAAAGTCATTGTCGCTTGCAGGCTTCAATTTTATAAAGGACGCATTTTTAAAATCAATCATAGTATTTCTCTCCTTTTTATTTCCGAATATGTAGGTAAATGTTTTACCATATGCATAATAGCACGGTTGAAATGAAAAGTAAATATGTACAGTATAATCTCCGCCTGTTTACAGATACTAACAGCGTAATTTGTAAAATAAGGAGATAGATATATATGAAAGCTACTGGTATCGTCCGTCGGGTGGACGATTTAGGTCGTATTGTGATTCCCAAGGAGATTAGAAGAACTTTGAAAATTCGTGAGGGTGACCCGCTGGAGATCTACACAGAGAAGGACGGGGGTGTGATCTTCCGCAAATATTCCCCCATGAGCGATCTGCAGGATTTTGCGGCCCAGATCTGCGAGTCCATCGGCTCGGCCACCGGCCGTATCGCCGCTGTTTCCGACCGGGATGCCATCATCGCCCTCCACGGCGCCCCCAAGCGGGAGCTGATGGACAAGCCCAACTCCCCGGAGCTGGACCGGCTGATGGAGCAGCGCACCCACTACCGCTACAATCCCGGCGACCCTCCCGTCAGCCCCACCGACAGCTCGGACAAGTACCGCTTAGGGGTGGCATCGCCTATCTTAAGCCAAGGGGATCTGATGGGCTGCGTGATGCTGCTGATGGGGGAGGACAGCGCGCCGGTCACCGATACCGACCAAAAGCTGGCCCAGACCATCGCCGGCTTCTTAGGCAAGCAGATGGAAAGTTAAAGCAGTACCGCTTTTCCTTTGTGGGGAAAAGCGGTATTGCTTTTTTGCGGATTTGTACTATAATGATAGGGTTGAAATTTTACAAATGAGGTTTTTCTATGTCGAATGCAGCTGCTCCCAGCCTGCGGGAGAATAAAATGGGCGTGATGCCCGTGGGTAAGCTACTGTTCACCATGGCGCTGCCCCTGGCCATCTCTATGCTGGTGCAGGCCTTTTACAATGTGGTGGACAGCATTTATGTGTCCCGCATTTCCGAAAGTGCGGTCACTGCGTTGGGCCTGGCGTTCCCGGTCCAGCACCTGATGATCGGCTTTGCCACCGGTACCGGCGTGGGTATGAACGCGCTGCTGAGCAAATCCTTGGGCGAGGGCAATCAGGATCGCGCCAACCGGGCCGCCGGCAACGGCATTTTTCTGGCGATCTGTTTCGTGGCGCTGTTTATGGTCTTCGGCTTTGTTGGCGCTGAGCCTTACTATGCCATGCAGTCCGAGGTGGAGGAAACCGTCAAGGGCGGCGCGGCCTATGTGTCCATCTGCGCCATCTTCTGCCTGGGTATTTTTGTGGAGATCATCGGCGAGCGGCTTTTGCAGGCCTCCGGCCGGACGGTGTATACCCTGTTCACCCAGGGTCTGGGTGCGGTGCTGAACATCGTTTTAGACCCGCTGTTTATCTTCGGTAATGAGAAGCTGGGCATCGCCCCTATGGGCATCGCCGGCGCGGCGGTGGCCACGGTGATCGGTCAGTGGGTGGCCGCCATTATGGCGGTTATCTTCAATTTCACCGTCAATCCCGATGTGCAGCTGAAGGTCAAGTATCTCCGACCCGACCCGGAAATTACGAAAAAGATCCTGACCGTGGGCATTCCGTCCATTATTATGATGGCCATCGGCTCGGTGATGAATTTCGGTATGAGCCAGATATTCTTAGGCTTCCGGGAATACGGCGAAACGGCTGCCGGCGTGTTCGGCATCTACTTTAAGCTCCAGAGCTTTGTGCTGATGCCCCTGCTGGGTATCAACAATGCTATGGTCCCCATTTTGGCCTTTAACTACGGCGCCCGGAAGCCGGAACGGATCACAAAGCTGCTCAAATGCGCTGTGCTGACGGCTACGGTAATTATGCTGATCGGTCTGTGTGTGTTCCAGCTGCTGACAGACCAGCTTTTGGGCATTTTTAAGCCGTCGGAGACCTTCCTGCAGCTGGGCCGCAGCGCCCTGCGGATCGTCAGCATCCATTTCCCCGTCGCGGTAGTGGGCATCTGCCTGAGCGCCTGCTTCCAGGCCCTGGGCAACGGCATCTATTCCACCGTCGTCTCCCTGTGCCGTCAGCTGATCGCATTGCTGCCGGTGGCATTCCTGCTGAGCCTGTCCGGCAATGTCAATGCGGTGTGGTGGGCATTCCCTGTGGCAGAGGTGGTCAGCTCCGTGACCGCAATGATCCTCTTTTCCAAGCTTTACAAAAACAAGATCAAGCCCTTATCCCAGGAGACTGCGCCTGTGTAAAACAGACCGATAAAAAAGCGAGGTGGAAACCTCGCTTTTTTTGCTCAAATATCGACCTCGGAAAATTTACTCGGGTGGTGCCGGTTTTCTTTTTAAAGGCGCAATAAAAGCCGCTGATACTGTCAAAGCCGCTGTCCTGTGCAATATCGATCATTTTCCGGTTGGTATTTCGGAGCAGGAAAATTGCCCGTTCGATCTTTCTTTCCACAATGTACGCCTTGAAGGAGATGCCGTTTATGGCAGAAAACCGACGGGAAAAGGCGCTTTGTGTCATACCGGCCTTTTTTGCCGCAGCGGCAAGGGATATTCCGTTTGCGATATTGGCGTCGATGTAATCCGTCAGCTCCAGCATTTCCCGGTCGATCTTCCCGGAAGGAGAGTGGGCGTATTGCGTTTGCCTTTCTGCTTTGATAAAAAATTCCGTGAGCTTTGCAGATGCCAATTCATAGGCAAAAGGCGCATCTGCCGCCCATTCGTCGTAGATTTCCTTCAGCAAAGGGGATAAGGCGTTTTGCCTGATGAGATTTTTTTGATACCCGGCCCGGTCCAAAAGAAACATAAAATGATGCATATTCTGAAAAGCGCTGCGCTTCAGCGTAAAAACGCACAACCGAAACCCCGTTTCGCCGAATGCGGTAAAATGGCGTTTTTGGCCGATGTTCAAAAACACCACATCCCCTGGCCGGATCTCATACGACCGGTCCTCGATCTCCCAGACCGCTTCTCCCTCCAGGGCAAGACACACCTTGAAATCGGCATAAAAGGTGTTTTTCGGCGCGGAGGCAGAGTCGTGCCTTTTTTCCATGGTTTGCACAGAAAAATTGTTTTTGTTTACGATAATCATAAGCTTCACCCGCGGGTCATTATAGCATAGGCTTCTTTTGATTGCAAGGAATCGAAATAATATATCATAAAAACAGTAGATTTTTACAGGAAACCATAGTACCATATATGCAAGAAATCGAATTTCCGGAGGGTGAGAATATGTATGAGGTAATTGTGTTGGGCGCGACCTTCGCGGCAGCAGGCATTGCCTGTCGGCACAAAGAAAACTGCCTTGTCCTTGAGCGGAGCGTCCGGACGGGCTATGAATTTTTCGGAAATGACGGCAGTGACATACCGCTTTACGACATTTTCGGCCGGTGCCATACGGTCTTCGCTGCGGAGGTGGTTTCGGTGGAAAAAGACGACAATGGCTTTTTGTGCTTGACCCACGGCGTCGATGGCTTCCGCACCTATCGGGCAAAAGCCGTTGTGGATACCCGCTGCCGGGAGGAAATGTGCGTTTCCAAAACCTATGATCTGCTGATCGAAAGCGGAGAAACACCCGCATTTTCCAATGTGCATTGGGAAAAAGCCAATGGAGAAAATCGCTACATTCTCCGTTGCCCGGTGCCCCTTGATTGGGGATATCCCCAGGCAAGAAGCATTGCAAGGAAAACCGTGGAGCAGTTTTCTAAAACCCAGCGGCTGATCCTTTCCGCTGATGAATTCAGCTATCAGCTCAAAGCCGGCTATCCCAAAACCCAGAACGGCATCTTGCTGCTCCCGTCAAAGGCATATCCGAATCCGACTCTGGCCTATGAGGCAGGAATGGCTGCGAAAGTGAGGGCAAACAAATGATACACCTTTCCCAAACCGTGGAAGGCCGGCAGGTCCTGCGGGAGCCGGAAGCACCGGCATTTGCAAAAGAATTTGATGTGATCGTTTGCGGCTTAGGAACAGCCGGCTCTCTGGCAGCCCTGTTTGCGGCGGAAAACGGGCTTTCTGTGCTGGGCGTCGAGAGCTTTACCTGCGTGGGCGGCACCCACACTGCCTGCGGCGTGATCGGCCATTACTTCGGCTGCCCCGGCGGACGGTATGAGACCCTTGAAAAAGAGGTCGTGTCCTTTGCGGGGCGCTACACCTGCACCCCCGCGGAAAGCAGAAAGCTTTTGGCAGAGCAAGCCCTCACGGAGCAGGGCGTGCAGATCCTTTACGAGTCGTCGGTGTGCGGCGTGTATTTGGAGGGGAAAACCGTTGTTGGCGTGCAGGCTTTGACCCCCTGCGGCATACAGAATTATAAGGCGAAAATCGTTATGGATTGCACGGCGGAAGCCGTTGTTGCCGCAATGGCCGGCTGCGAAACGGAATATGGCAGAGCGTCTGACGGCCAGATGCAGCCCTATTCCCTGGTTTCTTTGATGTATAACGGCAAAAATTACGCCTATACCAATGTGGACTTTGGCCGCGTCAACCAATTTGACCCCACCGCCCTTTCGCAAGCGGTCTTGTTTTCCCGGGCCTATAAAATGTCCGAAGAACACAGCGGCAGGGAAGTGATCGCCCAAATGCCCATACTGGGCATCCGGGAGGGTCGTCGTATCATTTCGGAAGAACCGGTCACCCTGGACGATTTATTTGCAGACAAGCAGACAGCCACCCCTGCGTTTTACGCTTACGCCGACCTGGATAAACACGGCTGGGACATTGCCTTTGACAGTGAGACCCTGGGCGATTGGGCAACAGGCGCAAATCTCGGCGCATACAATGTTACGGTAGCCGTTCCCTATCGGGCTATCCTGCCGAAGAATTTTGATGGGATTCTGGTGCCCTGCCGCGCTTTGGGCGTGGACCGGGATATTTCCAGCTGTGTGCGGATGAATCTGGATATGAAAAAGGCCGCAGAAACTGCTGCCGAATGGGCGACCCTTGCCATCCGGCAGGGAAGGTCTTTGCGGGAAGTTCCCTATGCGCAGCTGCGGGAAGTGCTTCTGCAAAGCGGCTGCCTGGATGAACGCTACAACCGGGGCGTCCGCATTGACGGAAAAACCAATTGGGACGGCACACCGCTAAAGCAGGAGGATGTCCGCTGGAGCACCGACCCGGCAGAGCTGGAGGCAGGCCTGCAAACGGAAAGACCCGGCCAGGCCATCTGGTCGGCAAGGGGAATGGGAGAAAAAGCGATCCCGGTCCTTCGCAAATTGCTGACAAGCCAAGACACCAACACCCAAAAACACGCAGCCTTTGCCCTGGCAATGCTGGGCGATCACGCCGGCGATCAGCTTCTGCGGGATATGGCGGCGGAGCGGGACGCCCTGGTGCTGCAGGATTGCCGGAAGAACAATAACCTGCGGGGCTGTATGGCCATTTACTGGCTGGGAAGACTTGCCGACAGGCAGATCGTCCCGGAGCTGACCGCGCTGATCTGTGATCCGGACGAGCAGCAGAAGCCTTTGTATCATCAAAATGACGTGCAAACCATCCGGTATAAGGTTGCGGATTTTGAAAATGTGTATTTTCAGTTTGTGTCCCAGGCGGTGATGGCGCTGGTGCGGATCGGCGATAAGCATCCCGACCTGCGGCCGCAGATCGAAAAGGCTTTCCTTTCCGCCTTTTCCACCGATGACTACTATTGGCGTATCACGAAACGACCGCCCCAAGGCAGCGAGGGAAATATGGCCCGGACCGTAAAGACCGTCGCTTTTTCCGCCATCCAAAAGTGGAACGGCGAACAATAAAAGTTTTGCAATATAATTTTCCCAAAAAGCAAGGACACTCCGGTGTCCTTGCTTTTTTATGGGTACACCTATTTCTTGTGGTCAAAACTTTTTGCGCCACAATATACTGTGTGATGCCAAAATTTGCCCTGTTTTTTCTATAAAAACTTTCCTTTTCAGCCGTTGTGCTTGCAAAAAACCTGTGATATAATCATAATCGACATTTTATGAGGAGGCAGCCTATGAACGAGGCACAATTTGAAATTCCCAAGGCGCATGTCCATAAGCTGCTGTGCGCCAAAAGCCCCGATGCGGCGCTTTTGTATCTGTACATAACCGCCGGCAATGACCCCCAGCAGGCGGAGCAGACCTTGCAGCTGACCGGCTCCCGCTATGCCTGCGCCGCGGCCACCTTGCGGCAGCTGGGCCTGTGGCCCCAGGAGCGAAACGCCCCCATCTTTTCCGGGGAGCGTCCCCAATATACCGAGCGGGATGTGCTTTCTGCGATGGATGGCGACCGGGAGTTCAAGGCCCTCTACGGGGAGGTCCAGCGGGCGCTGGGCCGCACCCTGAACACCGAGGAGCTGAAGATCCTGTTGGGATTTACCAATTATTTGGGTCTGCCCGCCGATGTGATCTCGGTGCTGGTGTGCTACTGTAAGGAGCGGGCCAGAGCCAAGGGCAATCTCCGCAATCCCAGCCTGCGGACCATCGAAAAGGAAGCCTATCACTGGGCCGAGCAGGGCATTGACACAATGGAGGAGGCAGCCGCCTTCATCCAGAATCAGAATGTCCGCCGCAGCCAGCTGGGGAAGCTGATGGAACTGCTGCAGGTCCGGGGCAGAAATCTCACCCCCGGCGAGGAAAAATACGCCCGCAGCTGGCTGGATATGGGCTTTGACGAGGATGTGCTGAAGCTGGCCTATGAGCGCACCTGCCTGAATACCGGCGGCCTCAGCTGGGCCTATATGAATAAGATCCTGACCCGCTGGCAGGCAGCCGGCCTGTTTACACTGGAGAAGATCCAAAACGGCGATAAGAAACCTGCTCCCAAAGGCGCATCCGGGGAGCTGGGCCAGGCGGAAATGGATGCCATCGCAAAGCTTCTCAGGGAGGACTGATCTATGACATACAGCAAAGAGATCCTGACACGGGCCCGGCAGCGGCTGGAGACTCTGCGGGAGGATCGGCAGTCCCTGCTGACTGCAAGAGAGCAGGAGATTTACGCAAAGCTCCCCCAGGTACGGGAGATCGACAGGGCGCTGCGCAGCTCTATGGTGCAGGCCGCCCAGGCGGCGTTCCTTGCGGGTACGGATGCCCGGGAAGACTTGGCCCGGGTAAAGGAGCAGAATATGGCGTTGCAGGCAGAACGCAAGGCGCTGATCGCGGCACATTTTCCCGCGGAATATTTAGACGACGGCCCCCTCTGCCCCCACTGCGGCGGCACCGGCTATGTGGGCAGCAGTATGTGTTCCTGCCTGCAGACCTTGTGCCGGGAGGAGCTGAAAAAGACCATTTCTCTGTTCGCTGCCGGCGACCACACATTTGCAGATTTCCGGCTGGATTACTATCCGGACACACAGGGCCGTATTAACCCCCGGGCGATTATGACCCGCACCTTCGATGTGTGCCGGCGCTATGCGGAGGAATTTACCCCCGCCAGCGGCAATCTCCTGTTCAACGGCGGCACGGGCCTGGGCAAGACCTTTCTGTCTGCCTGCATTGCCCGGGAGATTGCGGAAAAGGGCTACGGCGTTGCCTACGAAAGCGCCCCCCGGCTCTTTGCCAAGTTGGAGAAAAACCATTTCCGTCCCGACGAGGATTCCGCCCGGGAGGTGGCAGAACTTTACGACACCACTTTGCTGATCGTCGATGACCTGGGTACAGAGCTGACCGGCGCATTTGTCATTTCTGCCCTGTATGCCCTGGTCAATGATCGGCTGATGGCTGGCAAGCCCACCATTATCTCCACCAATCTGAATATGGATGAGATCCGTCAGCGGTACTCTCCCCAGATCGCTTCCCGGCTGGAGGGAAGCTATCAGCTTTTGCCCTTTGTGGGGGAGGATATCCGCATATTGAAGAATAAGTGAGGAAAACCCTTTGAAAACTGGTATTTTATTTGATTTGGACGGCACACTGCTGGACACTTTGCAGGACCTGACCGATGCGGTCAATTACTCTCTGCGGCATTACGGCTGCCCCGAGCGTACTCCCATGGAGGTGCGTTCCTATGTTGGCAACGGCGTGGAGCGGCTGATGCGTTTGGCCCTGCCCGGCAAGGCTACTGACCCGGCCATCGACCCGGTGATGGAGACCTACCGCCAGTACTATGCCGTCCATAATAAAGATAAGACCCGTCCCTATGCCGGCATTTTGGAGGCATTAAAGGAAATCCGCAAGGAATATCCCATCGCAGTGGTGTCCAACAAACCGGACTATGCCACAAAGCCCCTGTGCCGGGAATTCTTCGGCGAGGAGATTTTTGCCCTGGGCCAGCTAGACGATTGCCCCCGCAAGCCTGCCCCGGATATGCTGCAAAAGGCCATGGCCGCCATCGGCGTGGAAAAATGCATTTATGTGGGCGACAGCGAGGTGGATGTGCTGACCGCTAAGAATACCGGCGTGCCTTGCCTGAGCGTTCTGTGGGGCTTCCGGGATAAGGAATACCTGGTCCGGCAGGGCGCGACCCACTTCTGTGACGACCCCAAGAAACTCTATGCGACCTTAAAGGAAATGATGGAAAATGGCCAATGAATTTTACGCCTTGCTGGGAAGAATGCGCTACATCACCCGCTGGGGGCTGATGCGCAACACCTTTTCCGAGGATATCCAGGAGCATTCTCACCAGGTAGCGGTGCTGGCCCATGCGCTGGCGCTGATCCGGCGGGATATTTTGAGTTTGCCCGGCCCGGATCCGGATAAATGCGCCGTGGCGGCACTGTACCACGATGCCTCGGAGATCCTTACCGGCGATATGCCCACGCCCATTAAATACTACAATCCCGAGATCAAGGATGCCTATAAGCAGGTGGAGCGGATCGCCGGGGAGCGGCTTTTGCAGATGCTGCCGGCGCAATTGCGGGCAAGCTATGAACACCTGGTGCTGGAGGATGACGAGGCGGTCACCCCCATCGTCAAGGCGGCCGATAAGCTCTCTGCTTACATTAAATGTGTGGAAGAGCAAAAGGCCGGCAATACGGAGTTCGACTCCGCCGCCGATGCCACCATGGCCATTCTCCGAAAGCTCGATATGCCGGAAATGAACTGGTTTATCGATAACTGCTTAGAGCCCTTCCGTCTGAATTTGGACCAGTTGTAATGATAGGACCTTGGCTCTCCCTTTGGGAGAGCTGGCAAAAATCTATGATTTTTGACTGAGAGGGTAAACCCATATAACCCTCTCCGCCCAGTGTGCGCACTGGGCACCTCTCCCAGAGGGAGAGGCAAGAAGGATTTGCAAAATTTTCATAGAATTTCCGAAAAAACCTCTTGCATTTTTAAATAGCCTCCCGCTATGGGGCTGATAAAAAAGAAGAACCGCCCTGCGTTATACAGGGCGGTTAAAACTTGTTTTCATCGGGAAAATGTTCCATAATTTCTTCTACGGAGCACTTTAAAATATTGCACAGCTTGTCGATGGTGTTGACTTCCACATTTTTGTTCTTTTTCAATCTGTTGATTTGGGAACGGTTGACATTATGATGCGTGTATAAATCATACTGCGTGATTCCCCGCACTTTCATAGTTTCCCAAAGCCGGTCATATTTTATCATTCCGTTTCCCTCCTTCTTGCTTTTTTCTTATTATTGCCGTAAAATGGCAAAAGGAATAGTGTTCGTATAAGAACACTACATAAGGAGGTATATGATGGCAACAGAGCTTTGGGAGCAGGTGTATGAATCAATGGCGTACCATATCTCAGAAGAATACCGTATGCCGGGGGGTAGAAGATGCATTCGCTGAGGATGCATTTTGTATGCAGAAATATAGGCAGATGCGGGATGCGTATGACCGGCTTTGTGAAAGATTAGGGGTGGTAGATGAAGACGATGATGTGGAATGCATTATCCAATGCTATACAGAAATGCAGCGGGAATTGTGTAAGCGGATGTTTTTCTATGGTCAGAAAACAGTTTTTACAAAATTTTCATAGAATTTCCGAAAAAACCTCTTGCATTTTCAATAGTGTTCTGCTATGATACTGTCGTTAGCACTCAAAACACAGGAGTGCTAAAACCGAACATATAGATACATGCGGCCCTGCCGCGATCTAATACCAATCAGGATATGGAGGCAAAACAATGAAACTGAAACCTATGGCAGACAACATTCTGCTCAAGGCCGCAGAGGCCCAGGAGACCACTGCGTCCGGCATCATTCTGGCGACTACCGCCAAGGAAAAACCCGGCATCTACGAAGTCGTATCCGCCGGCCCCGGCACCAAGGATGTCACCGTCACCGTCAAGCCCGGCGATAAGGTCGTTGTGGGCAATTTTGTGGGCAGCGACATCAAGCTGGACGGCGAGGATTACAAGTTCGTCAAGCAGGATGAGATCCTGGCCATCGTAACTGACTGATTTTAGGAGGCAAATCAAATGGCAAAAATGATCGTATACGGCGAAGACGCCCGTAAGAAGCTGCAGAGCGGCATCGACCAGCTGGCCGATACCGTTAAGGTCACCCTGGGCCCCAAGGGCCGCAATGTGGTGCTGGGCAAGAAGTTCGGCGCACCCCTGGTCACCAACGACGGTGTGACCATCGCCAAGGAAGTGGAGCTGGAAGACCCCTTTGAGAATATGGGCGCCCAGCTGATCCGCGAGGTGGCTACCAAGACCAACGATGTGGCCGGTGACGGCACCACCACCGCTACCGTGCTGGCCCAGGCCATCACCCGGGAGGGTCTGAAGAACCTGTCCGCCGGCGCAAACCCCATGGTGATGCGCAAGGGCATCGAGAAGGCTGTGGATGCAGCTGTTGCCGCCATCAAGGAGCATTCCGTTCCCGTCAGCGGCTCTGCTGACATCGCCCGTGTAGGCACTGTCTCCTCCGGTGACGAGTCCATCGGCGCGCTGATCGCCGAGGCTATGGAAAAGGTGGGCACCGAGGGTGTCATCACCATTGAAGAGTCCAAGACCGCCGAGACCGGCCTGGATGTGGTGGAAGGTATGCAGTTTGACCGGGGCTATATCTCTCCCTACATGGTCACCGATACCGACAAGATGGAAGCCATTCTGGACGACGCTTATGTCCTGATCACCGATAAGAAGATCGCCTCCATTCAGGAGATCCTGCCCATCCTGGAGCCCATCGTCAAGGCCGGCAAGAAGCTGATGATCATTGCCGAGGATGTGGAGGGCGATGCACTGGCCACTTTGCTTGTCAACCGTCTGCGCGGTAACTTCAATGTGGTCTGCGTCAAGGCCCCCGGCTTCGGCGACCGCCGCAAGGAAATGCTGCAGGATATCGCTGTGCTGACAAACGGCACCGTGATCTCCAGCCAGCTGAATATGGAGCTGCCCGAGACCCAGCTGACCGATCTTGGCCACTGCCGTCAGATCGTGGTTACCAAGGACACCACCACTATCGTGGACGGTGACGGCACTGCCGAGGCGATTGCCGCCCGTGCCCAGCAGATCCGCGCCTCCATTGCTGCTACCACCTCCGACTATGACCGGGAAAAGCTCCAGGAGCGTCTGGCAAAGCTCTCCGGCGGTGTGGCCGTCATCAAGGTCGGCGCACAGACTGAGGTGGCTATGAAGGAGAAGAAGCTGCGGGTGGAGGATGCGCTGAATGCAACCCGTGCCGCTGTTGAGGAAGGCATCGTGGCCGGCGGCGGTACTGCCCAGGTCAACGCCATCGCAGCTGTTGAAAAGCTGATCGCAAAGCTCACCGGCGACGAGAAGACCGGCGCCAAGATCATCGCCACCGCCCTGCAGGCTCCCATCCGTCAGATCGCCGAGAACGCCGGCGTGGACGGCAGCGTGGTTTACGAGAAGATCAAGTCCTCCAAGAAGGTCGGCTACGGCTACAACGCCTACACCGAAACCTATATGGATATGATCGAAAACGGCATTGTTGACCCCACCAAGGTCACCCGCTCCAGCCTGGAGAATGCCGCATCCATCGCCGCTTGCGTGCTGACCACCGAATCCCTGGTGGCCGACAAGCCCAACCCCGAGGCAGATGCCGCTGCAATGGCAGCCGCAGCCCAGGGCGGCGGAATGTACTAAGAAAAAGCACCCCAACCTGAACCGAACCAGTAAAATCGGACAATAGACAAAACACCCCCTAATGTAGGATAATAACTACATTAGGGGGTATCGTTATGTCTAAACGAAATTACACGCATATCAAGGAGTTACTACCGACAATACAAGCTATGTTAGCC
>JAZRIT010000057.1:0-22425 GCA_045645385.1 Faecousia sp. | reverse complement strand
ATGGACGGCGAGACCTACGAGCTGGTTCCCATCAACAAGGACGCGCTGGACGATTCCTTTGCTTTCGTGAAGGAGCAGGATGTCTGCACCATCATGAGCTACAAGGGCAATGTCTTCGGCGTGGAAGTTCCCAACTTTGCTGACCTTGTGGTCACCTCCACCGAGCCCGGCTTTGCCGGCAACACCGCTACCAACACCCTGAAGCCCGCAACCCTGGAGACCGGCGCTGAGGTGAAGGTGCCTCTGTTCATCAACGAGGGCGACAAGATCCAGATCGACACCCGTACCGGTGAGTACCTGGGCCGCTCCAAGGCTTAATTCTTTAAGGAGAATTGTTATGAATATTACTGAGAAGTCCGCTTACCTGAAGGGCTTGATGGACGGTCTGCATCTGGATACAGAGAAGGCCGAGGGCAAGCTGATCGCTTCCATTGTGGACCTGCTGGGCGATGTGACCCGGAAGCTGACCGATGTGGAATCCACCACCATTGCCATCTCCGACGAGCTGGATGAGATCGAAGAGGATCTGGACGCTATCGAGGATTATATTCTGGACGACGAGGACGAGGACTACGACGATTACGAGGATGACTTCGACGACGATTACGACGAAGACGACTTCGAGGACGAAGGCTTCGACTATGGCGACGAGGACACCACCGTCTACGAGGTGAAGTGCACCTGCGGCAATGTGATCGCATTTGATGAGGAGACTCTGGAAGAGGGCAGCATCATCTGCGATAATTGCGGTGAGACTCTGGAATTCACCTTCGACGATGAGGACGAAGACGAGGAATAATTCCTGAATAAGCAAAAGCCCACTGTTTCGGCAGTGGGCTTCTTACATTAGCAAACGCACTGTCAGAGATGCCATAAAGAATCCCACAAAGTCGGCAAACAACGCCGCCGGCAGGGTGTACCGGGTCTTTTTGATACCCGCCGCGCCGAAATACACACTGATGGTATAAAAGGTTGTCTCCGTCGACCCCAGCATCACCGCAGCTGTCCTTCCAATGAGGGAATCCACCCCGTATTCTGCCATTAAATCCGCCCCCACCGCCAACGCCGCACTGCCGCTGATGGGCCGGATCAGCACCAGCATCGCCGTCTCCGGCGGGATTCCCACAAACCGGAATGCCGGCGCAAGAAATGCGCTGATGACCTCCATCGCCCCGGAGGCCCGCAGCATGGTCACCGCAGTCAATAAAAGCACCAAAGTGGGCACAAGGGTAATGAGCAATTTCAATCCGTCGGCAGCACCCTCCAGCAGCAAATCATAGCTGTTTTCCTGCTTGCGAAGTGCCAAAAGGGACACGGCCAGCAGCAAAACGGGTACAATATAATCGGTCATTTCCGCCACACCTTTCCCAACAGCCACGCAGCGGTGATACCCAAACCTGCCGAGCAAAGACTGGTGATCCACACTGCCGGCAGAATATCGAAGGGGGATGCGCAACCCAACCCAGCCCGCACGGCGGCCACATTGGCAGGGATCAGCTGAATAGATGCGGTATTCAAGACGATTAGTTTACATAATTCGTCACTGGCGGTGCTCATTCGTCCCTGTGCCAATCGCTGTGCCGCCTGAATCCCCATAGGGGTTGCCGCATTGCCCAGTCCCAAAAAATTGGCGCACACATTGGCGCTGAGAAAGTTCTCCAATTTGGGATCAGTCCTGACAGAGGGAAAGATCCGCCCCAGCACGGGCCGCAGCAATTTAGACAGCTTTCCGGTCAGCCCGGCCTGCTCCATAAGCCTGCCAACCCCGGTCCACAGGCAGATGGAGCCGGCCATAGACATTGCCAGTGTGATCCCGGCCTGCGCCCCCTTAGGCACAGCGGCGGACAGGGCAGATCCGTTACCCAATACCATCGCCGCCATCAAAGAAATGGCTACCATACCTGTCCACAGAAAGCTCATAACCATAAAAATCCCTCCCGGATCAGCCTATGCGACATCCGGGAGGGTTATTTCAGATTTCCAATGCGGCATCGTAAACCACATTCTTGGGCAAATTCAGTTCCTGAGCGGTCTGCCTTACGGCGTCCTTGCGGCTCATACCGCCTTCCATCAAAGCGGCCACCCGCCTGGCAGCCTCTTCCGGGGTGGCTGCCTCCTGCACCACAGGTTCTGCACCGGCCACAACCAACACAAATTCACCCTTAGGCGGCTGCCGGGTGTACAATTCCACCGCGCTGCCCAGAGTGGTACGAATGACCTCCTCGTGGAGCTTGGTCAGTTCTCTGCACAGGCTGATAGGACGATCCTCGCCAAATACAGCCGCCATATCCTCCAAGGTGGTCAGCAGCTTGTGGGGCGCTTCGTAGAAGATCATCGTCCGCTGTTCACTCAGCAGAGACTCCAAATGCTCCCTGCGGCTCTTTTTTGCCGTGGACAAAAAACCCTCAAAGGTAAACCTGCCGGTAGATTGCCCGGAGATACTCAGTGCGGTGATAGCGGCGCAAGGGCCGGGGATAGCGCATACAGCGATACCGGCTTCCGCGCACTGCTTTACAAGATCCTCGCCGGGGTCGGAGATGGCGGGACTGCCGGCATCGGACACCAGCGCGCAGGTCTCACCGGCTAAAATTCTGTCCACGATCACATTTCCTTTGAATGCCTTGTTGTGCTCATAGTAGCTCACAAGGCTTTTTTTGATCCCCAAATGGTTCAACAGCTTCAGACTCACCCGTGTATCCTCGGCGGCAATAAAATCCACCTGCTCCAGAATCTCCCGGCAGCGGACGGAGATGTCCGACAGATTGCCGATAGGGGTGGGGACCAGATATAACATTCCGGGCATAAGCTAACCTCCTAAATATGGTAAAGTCTGCGGTAGTATTCCGAGGGCGTTCCGTCGGTATTTTGCAGACATTCTTCTTCAATCTTAAGACCGGGTTTTGCCCCCTTGCGGCATTGCAGCAGCACAAGACTGCAGGGGTCACCGGGCCGATGGCGCAATAGCATAAGCCGCTTGGGCTCTAAGCCGTGTTTGGCTGCGCAGACGCAAAGCTCTGAGAGCCGTTCCGGCTTGTGGACCAGATAAAAGTCGCCGCCAAATTTAACCGTCCACGCCGCCGCAGCGAACAGGTCGTCCAAGGTGCATTGGAGTTCGTGCCGTGCAGTAGAATTGGCGCTTTCCTGCCGGGCAGAAAAATAGGGAGGATTGGACATGCAGCAATGAAAGCTGCCGGGGGCTAATAAGGAGGGGACAGTGCGGATGTCCGCGCATATACTGGTAAGACGGCCGGCAAGTGCATTGGCGGCGATATTTTGCAAAGCAGTTAGATGAGCCTTTTCGTCGATCTCCACGCCGGTCACGGCGCAACTGGCATCGCCGGCGCAAAGCAAAAGTCCCAGTGTTCCGCAGCCTGCGCCTAAGTCCAGCACCTTAGCCTGCTTAGGAAGCCGCACAAAGCCGCTCAGCGCCATAGAATCGGTGCTCAAAGGAAACGCGCTCTCGCACAACTCCAGCGTAAATCCGTTATGCAGTTGTTCCATCTGCTTTTCACCTCGCCTAAGAAAAAATCAGCCTGCGTGCACAGACACGCAGGCTGACAGCAAAATCGGAGAATCAGCCTTCTACGATTGCTTCAGTGGGGCAATTGTCGGCGCAGGTGCCGCAATCAACGCAAACATCAGCGTCGATGACGTAAGTCTCGTCGCCCTCGGTGATAGCCTCTACGGGGCAGTTATCGGCGCAGGCACCGCACTTAACGCAAGCATCAGTAATTTTGTAAGCCATGATCTTTCCTCCAATATGTAGTGTTTGATGTTCCGTTCACGACGGAACGCAAATATATTTTAGCACGGATTTTTTAAAATGCAATCCCTTTTTAAAAATTAGCGGTATATTTTTGGCTTTCTGCGGGGAGAATTCTCCAAAAGCAGGAGGTACTTATGCGTTTTGCACCACAAACACAAAAAATTTTACTGTCCGCTGCTCATATTGCCAGGGGCTTCGGCCACGGCTATGTGGGCAGCGCCCATCTGCTGATGGCTATGGCCAGGCAGCCGGATGTGGCGGGGGAACTGCTTCGCTGGGCGGGGGTAGAGCCGGACTACGCAGAGAAGATCGCAGGGGTGCTGTACGGCACCGGGACACCCGGCCTGCCTCTGCCCCAGGGGTATTCCGGGCAGATGCGGCGAATCCTCCGCCAGGCCGGACGGGAAGCGGATTATCAGAAAAGCAGCCGGGTAGAGCCGGTGCATATGCTGCTGTCGATGCTGCGGCAGGACAGAACGGCGGCAAAGGAGCTTTTGATTTTAAGCGGTGTGGATACGCAAAGCCTGTTCACCCGGGCGGTGGAAACACTCCGTTATCAGCAGGAAATGGCAAATAAGCAGAAGGAGGCGGTTACAACGAAGCTGCTGGAACAGTTCAGCGAGGATCTGATCGTGAAGGCATCCGCTATGGAGCCTGTGATCGGCCGGGAGCAGGAGATCAACACGGTCATCGGCATATTGAGCCGGAAAAATAAAAACAACCCGGCGCTGGTGGGAGAGCCGGGCGTGGGCAAGACGGCCATTGCCGAGGGCCTTGCCCAGCGAATGGCGGCAGGTGCAGTGCCGCCCCAACTGAAAAACAAACGGCTTTACAGCCTGAATATGGCTAATTTAGTGGCAGGCACCAAGTACCGGGGTGAGTTTGAGGAACGGCTGCGGGATGTGCTGGCGGAGATCCGCCGAGCCGGGGATGTGATCCTTTTTGTGGATGAGATGCATACCATCGTGGGAGCCGGCGCGGCAGAGGGGGCTATCGATGCGGCCAACATTTTTAAGCCCGCGTTGGGCAGGGGAGAGCTGCAGATGTTAGGGGCCACCACCCTGGACGAATACAAAAAGTTTATCGAGAAAGACCCGGCTCTGGACAGACGGTTTCGGCCTGTAATGGTGGAAGAGCCGGATAAGGAGGCGACCCTTGCCATTCTCCACGGTCTGAAGCCTGGCCTTGAGCGGCACCACCATATCCGCATCACCGAGGAGGCGGTGCAGGAGGCGCTGCGGCTTTCGGTGCGGTATTTGCCGGACCTGTACCTGCCGGATAAGGCCATTGACCTTTTGGATGAGGGGGCAGCCCACGCCCGTATGGAGGGGCTGTATACCGGCAGCAGCCAGCAGCAGGAGCTGGAAGAGGAGCTGCAGGAGGCCATCCGGGAGAGCCGTTATGAAAAAGCCGCTTTGCTGCGGGATAAAATGCAAAGTCTTGCTGCCCGGAGCGGTGGCAGCCGGCACAGCAAAACCGTCACCCCGGCGGATATTGCCTGGGCAGTGTCGGCCAGGACGGGGATCCCGGTGGGCCGGCTGACGGCCAACCGGCGGGAGCGGCTGCTGCAATTGGAGACCATACTGGAAAAGCAGGTGATCGGTCAGCAAAAGGCGGTTGCTCAGGTAGCCGAATGTGTCCGCCGGGGACTGAGCAGCATCCGGGAAGAGGACCGGCCTGCAGCGAGTCTGCTGCTGACAGGGCCGACCGGAGTGGGTAAAACAGAATTGTGCCGGGCGTTGGCCAGGGAGCTTTACGGCAGCAAGGATGCAATGATTCGCCTGGATATGACGGAATTTATGGAAAAGCACGCGGTCGCCCGGCTTATCGGCGCGCCGCCCGGGTATGTGGGCTACGAGGAGGGCGGCAAGCTGACGGAGGCGGTCCGCCGCAGACCCTATTGTCTGGTGCTGCTGGATGAGCTGGAAAAGGCCCACCCGGATGTGACGGGGATATTGCTGCAAATTATGGAAGAGGGCGTTCTGACCGATTCCACCGGCCGCCGGGTCAGCTTCCGCAATGCCATCGTAGTGATGACCTCTAACCTTGGCGGCAATGTCCGGGGTGAGGGCCTGGGCTTTCAGCCTGCCGGCCGGGAGGGGCAGTGTATGGAGGCAGTACGCCAGCATTTTTCGCCGGAATTTTTAGGCCGGCTGGATGCAGTAGTGGCCTTTGCACCCCTGGAGCAGCAGGCGATGACCGGCATCGCGCAGAAGTATTTAAACCGCCTGCAGACCCGGGCAGCTGCCGGTGGGGTGCAGCTGATCTTTCCGGAAGAGCTGGCAGAGGAGCTGGGTAAAAGCTGCCGGCAGCAGGGAGGCGCCCGGCAGATCCGTCGGTTGGTGCAGGAGCAGGTGGAAGGACCGCTGGCGGTGCATCTGCTGAAATGCACCAAAAAGCCAAACAGAATAAAAGCAAAGCTGGAAGACGGCAAGGTGATCTTTCAGTAAAACGGGACGCTTGTTCTATTTATTTAGAACAAGCGTTCTAAAATTGCAAAATTACGGTATTTTTACAGAAAAAATTTGAAAAAAATCAAAGAAAAGTGTTGATTTTTGAAAAACTCTCGTTTATACTATGAGTAAAAGGGAGCGAAATTGTAGTTAAGTGGAGCAAAAGGGAAGGAGGTGACCGCAAATGATCGGTAAATACCCTGCAAAATTGGATGAGAAAAACCGACTCTTCGTTCCGGCCAAGCTGAGAAGCGAGCTGGGTGAGGATTTCTATGTGACCCTTGGTGTCAACTGCGGTCACCGGTGTCTGACTGTGTATACTGCCCAGGATTGGGACACCCTGATCCAAAACTATAATAACCTGCCCATCTCCCGCCGTTCGGCAGCTTCCAGCTTGATTTTTATGAATGCCACCCAGTGCAGCCCCGATAAGCAGTTCCGCTTCGGTCTGACCCAGTTTCTTTTGGACTATGCCGGCATCGGCAGAGAGGTTATGATCGTTGGCCGGGCGGGCCAGGCGGAGATCTGGGATGCAACAGAGTTCAAATCCTTTGAAGATCAAAATCTATCTCCCGAAAAGCTGCTGGCATCCATGGAGGAGATCGGTCTATGAGCGAATTCCACCATGTGTCTGTGCTGCTGGAGGCGTGCTTGGATGGACTTGCTATCAAACCCGACGGCATTTACCTTGACGGCACCTTGGGCGGCGCAGGCCATTCCAGCCGGATCGCGGCGCGTCTCACCACCGGCAGGCTCATCGGTATCGACCGTGACCCGGTTGCCCTAAAGGCAGCTTCTGAGCGGTTGGCGCCTTACAAAGACAGAGTCACTCTGGTCCATTCCAATTTCTGCGAAATGGCCCAGGTAGTCAAAGATTTGGGACTTCCCGGCGTGGACGGGATTTTGCTGGACCTTGGTGTGTCCTCGCCGCAGCTTGACGATGCCCAGCGGGGCTTCTCCTATATGAATGATGCACCGTTGGATATGCGAATGAACAGCCAGGACAGTCTGACGGCCCATACCGTTGTGAATACCTGGAGTCAGGAAGAATTAAAGCGAATCCTGTTTGATTACGGCGAAGAGCGTTACGCGCCCCGTATTGCAGGCGCTATCTGCCGGTGCAGGGAAGAAAAACCCATTGCAACGACCCTGGAACTGGTGGATATCATCCGCTCGGCAATGCCACCCCAGGCATTGCGGGAAAAGCAGCACCCGGCAAAGCGCAGCTTTCAGGCAATCCGCATTGCGGTCAACGATGAGCTTGGCTCAGTGGAGCGGGCGATGGATGCGGCGATCCCGCTGCTGAATCCCGGCGGACGGCTGGCGGTGATCACCTTCCACTCTCTGGAGGACAGAATTGTAAAAAACGCAATGGCAGAGGCGGCCAAGGGCTGCACCTGCCCGCCCAGCTTCCCGGTATGCGTCTGCGGCAAAAAGCCGCAGGTGAAGCTTATCAGCCGCAAGCCTATTGTGGCAACAGAAGAAGAATTGGAAATCAACCCCCGTTCCCGCAGCGCAAAACTGCGGGTGTGTGAAAAAATATAAAGGAAAGGAGCAGACAGTATGGCACAGCGCGTAGATGTACAGTATATCCGGTATAATGCCCAGGACAGTGCGGCTCGCCGCGTGTTGCCTGTCATTGCCCCTTATTTCCGTCCTCTGCCCGCAGCGAAGAAGCGTAAGGTACAGCGGATCTGCGTGGATCCGGTGGCCCTTCTTGGTATCGTAGTTGCTGCGTGTATGCTGATTATGATGGCCGTTGGTATCAGTCAGCTGCGCACTGAGCAGGAGAAGAGCGCCGTGATGGAGGACTATGTCCAGCGGCTGGAGATCCGCAACAGTCAGCTGGAAGCGGAATATGCTGCCTCCTGCGATCTGGAAGCGGTGGAGAAGACCGCTTTGGCCCTGGGGATGATCCCTGCGGAGGATGCAGCCCGCACTGTCATTACCGTAGAACCGGTACAGACCCGGGAAGAGGTGACCCTCTGGAGTCGGATCGGAACATTTTTAACAGGCCTTTTTGCATAAAAGACCACCTTGCCAATACACTTGAATAAGGCTGCGATGGGCGGCGAGGGATTCCCTTGCTGCCCATTTTTCGGAAAGGTCGGGGTGTCATGGCAAAAAGGGAAAGACCGCGGGAATACAACCGGATCCGGTTGGATTCCGGTCAGCACAGACGGATCAGGACAGTATCCCTGCTGCTGGGGATTCTTGCGTTTATTCCGATCACTGTGCAGTTGTTCGGCCTGATGGTGCGGGATTATGACTATTATGCCCGCCTTGCCCTGCGGAATCAGACCCGCACCACCCGTGTCACCGCGGACCGGGGTGTGATCTACGACCGGAATATGAACATTTTGGCCTGCTCCCAAAGTGTGGAAAATGTCTATTTAGACCCCCACGAGCTGAAGCAGTCCAAAGCGGACATTGCCGCTATTTCGGAGAAATTGGGTGAAATATTGGATTTAGACCCCCAATGGATCTCAGAGCAGGCGAAAGATACCAAAATGCGGTACAAGCAGATTGCCGCCCGCATAAATGAAGAAACGGCGGCGCTGATCCGCAGCTATATCAATGAGCAGGGGATCTCCGGCATCCATATCGAGCCAAACTCCCAGCGGTACTATCCCTACGGCAGCTTAGCCGCCCAGGTGATCGGCTTTACAAACGCCTCCAACACCGGCTCGGAGGGCGTGGAAGCGGCCTATAACAGCTATTTAGAGGGTACGGCAGGCAAGGTTATCACCACCAAGGGCAATAACGAAATGGATATGCCCTATTCCTATGAAAATTACACCGCTTCCCGGCCGGGAGACAGTGTGGTGATGACACTGGATATGACGGTGCAGGCCTGTCTGGAAAAGCAGATGGAGGCAGCCATTGCCCGGTACGATGTGCAAAACGGCGCATTCGGTATGGTGATGCATGTTAAAACCGGGGAAATCCTGGCAATGGCAACCCTGGGCAGCTATGATCCCAATAATTATCTGGAGGTACAGGATGCCGGTGAAGCCTACCGGCTGGAACGGCTTCGCACCGAATATCTGATGCATCCGGAAAGCTCCCAGGCCTTCCTTGACGGACAGAAAGCCTATAAGCAGGCCCTCAATGAAGCTCTTTTGAAGCAGTGGCGCAACCGCTGTATCTCCGACGGCTACGAGCCGGGGTCTACATTCAAGGTAATGACTATGGCGTCAGCCCTGGATTGCGGCGCGATCACTTTGGAAGAGAATTTTTACTGCCGTGGCGCAGAGCAGATCCCCGGCCGGTCACAGCTTTTGCATTGCTGGCGTTCCACCGGCCACGGCGCGCAAAAAACACCCCAGGCTCTGCAAAATTCCTGCAACTTAGCCTTTGCCCATATTGCCCTGAAGTTAGGCGGAGAGCGATTTTATGAATATGTAAAGAATTTCGGCATCTTGGAAAAGACCGGCCTGGATCTTGCCGGCGAGAGCAAGGGCGTATTCTTTTCCAAGGAACTGGTGACCGATACGGATAAATGGGGCACTGCTTCTCTGACCTCCGGTTCTTTTGGCCAGACCTTCAAGCTGACACCCCTGCAGCTGGTCCGGGGGATCGCGGCGGTGGTCAACGGCGGGTATCTCTTAGAGCCGTACATTGTGGCGGAGGTGATGGACGCCGACGGCAACACGGTTTTAAAGCAAGAACCCACGGTGCTGCGGCAGGTTATCAAGGAAGAGACCTCCAAAACCATGCGCACATTGATGCAATCGGTGGTGGAGGAGGGAACTGCCAAAAATGCCCAGGTGGCCGGCTTTGCCATCGGAGGAAAAACCGGCACCAGCGAGAAGATCGATATCTTTGATGAAAACGGCCAGCGGGTACAGGATAAAATTGTTTCCTTCGTAGGGGTTGCGCCGATGGACGATCCGGAGTATATTGTACTTGTGGCGCTGGATACCCCCTCCCGGGCAACCGGCATCTATATTTCCGGCGGCGTGATGGCCGCCCCCACCGTAGGCGCGGTGATGGCGGATATCCTACCCTACCTGGAAGTGAAAAGAAACTATACGGAAGAAGACGCGGCAGGCAGGGAAGTGACCGTGGAGGATTACTCCGGGCTGACCCTTACCGAGGCGCAAAAACAGCTCAAAGCATTGGGAATCACTGCCGAAACGGTTGGTACAGGTGATACCGTGACCGCTCAGATCCCGGCACCGGGAAATGTAGTCCCCGGCAACAGCCAGGTGCTTTTGTATCTTGGCGAAGAGCCGGACACAAGGCTTGTGACCGTTCCGGATTTTACCGGAATGACCCGTCAGCAGGCCAGTGACGCGGCAGGCCTTTTGGGATTGTATATTCTGGTGACCGGCAACGATGCCATGGATGCGGTGGTCACCGCCCAGGCTTATACTAAAGATACCCAGGTTCCCGTGGGAACGACGATAAAATTAGAGTTTGCCGATACCAAAGCGGCGGATTAGGAGTGCGTTATGAAACTAAAGCAATTGCTCAATGATGTGGAAATCATCAAGGCCAATGTACCTATGGATATGGAGATTCCTGCGGTGGTCTATGACTCCCGCAAGGTGACCCCCGGTTGCTTGTTTGTGGCGATCACCGGCTTTGCCACAGATGGCAACAAGTATATCCCTATGGCACTGGAGAAAGGCGCAGCGGTGGTGGTTACCGCCCAGCCTCAGCAGGATAATGTTCCCTATGTGCAGGTGGCATCCGACCGTCTGGCCTTGGCTCAGATCGGCGGCAATTTCTTTGACCACCCCATGAAAGCTATGCAGCTTGTGGGTATCACCGGCACCAACGGTAAGACCTCTTCCACCTTGCTTTTGAAGCATATTTTGGAGCAGACCCGCAGCGCAAAAGTGGGTCTTGTGGGAACAATGGGCAATCTGATCGGCGAAAAGCCCATACCCGGTGACCGAACCACCCCGGAAAGCTTTGCTTTGCAGGAGCTCCTGGCCCAAATGCGGGATGCCGGCTGCACCTATGCGGTTATGGAGGTGTCCTCCCACGCAATTGCTTTAGACAGAGTAGCGGGGTTGCACTATGCCGTGGCGGCCTTTACCAACCTGACCGAGGACCATTTGGATTTCCACAAGACCATGGAGTCCTACTGCGACACCAAGGCAGAGCTGTTCCGCCGGTGCGAGAAAGCCGTGTGTAATTCCGATGACGAATGGTTTAACAGAATTACGGCAAACGCAACCTGCGATGTGCTGACTACTTCTGTAAAGGGCGGCGGCAGACTGCGGGCAGAAAATTTGGAACTCCTGTCCGACGGCGTGTCCTTTACTGCCGTTTACGGCGATGAACGAGTAGCCGTGCGCCTGCCCATTCCCGGCAAATTCTCCGTGTATAATGCGCTGACTGCTTTGGGCTGCGCCATCCAATTGGGGATCTCCTTATCTGATGCCGCCGCTGCGCTGCAAAGCGCCAAGGGCGTCAAGGGCAGGGTAGAGGTAGTCCCCACCCCCGGCAAGGATTACACGGTCCTTATCGATTATGCCCACACCCCCGACGGTCTGGAGAATGTCCTTTCCTCTGTCAAGGGCTACTGCAAGGGCCGGCTGATCGCGGTCTTTGGCTGCGGCGGTGACCGGGACCCGGTCAAGCGGCCCATTATGGGCAGGATCGGTGTGGAGCTTGCCGATTATGCAATCATCACCTCCGACAATCCCCGTACGGAAGATCCTGAAAAAATTATCCAGGACATCCTGAAAGGGGTAGATCCGGCAAAAAATAACTATGAAGTTTTGGTAAATCGTCCAAAAGCTATCCATCACGCTATGGACATTGCCGAAAAGAATGATATAATAGTACTGGCAGGAAAAGGCCACGAAACCTACCAGGAGATCTGCGGCGTGAAGCACCATTTGGACGAGCGCGAGGTGGTGGCCGCACATCTTTCGGAAACGAGGAACGGATAATGGGTAAAATAACCTTAGAGCAGGCCGCCCGTTGGTGCGGCGGCAGGATCGATCCCAAATATAAAGATGTTACCTTCTGTGGCGCCAATAACGACAGCCGCAAGTTAGAGAAGGGGCAGCTGTTTGTTGCCCTGCAGGGCGCCCGGGACGGTCACGATTTTATTCCCGCAGCCTTGGAAAAAGGCGCAGCGGCGGTGCTTTGCACCCGTTGTGACGGGGATTACCCGGCCATCGTGGTGGAAGATACCCGCCTGGCTTTGGGTGATATCGCCCGTGGTGAACGGCAGAAGCTGGGCATCAAAGTGGTGGGTATCACCGGCTCTGTGGGTAAAAGCACCACCAAGGAAATGGTGGCCTGCGTGCTGGGTACAACCTACCGGGTGGCCAAGACGCCCGA
The DNA here is from genome assembly GCA_045645385.1 of Faecousia sp. GTDB lineage: Bacteria > Bacillota > Clostridia > Oscillospirales > Oscillospiraceae > Faecousia. The sequence goes on along the minus strand of JAZRIT010000057.1, from coordinate 9,897 downwards.
AAATCATAATAATGACATCGGAATGCCCATGGCCATTCTGTCCATTCCTGAGGATACGGAAATTGCCGTGCTGGAAATGGGTATGAACCATTTCGGTGAGATCTCCTATCTGACCTCCATCGCAAGACCCGACCTTGCGGTCATTACCAATATCGGTACTGTCCATGTGGAGCATCTTGGCTCTGTGGAGGGGATCCTGCGGGCAAAGCTGGAGATTTTGGAGGGTATGGTCGCCGACAGCACGGTGGTCTTTAACGGCGATAACGCCCTGCTTTGGAATCTGCGGGGCACACTGGGCAAGCGTACCGTGTATTTCGGTGTGCAGAATCCGGATAGCGATGTGCTGGGTACAGAGGTGACCCAAAAGGATGGCGCATTGACTTTTCAGGTCAAGGATTTTTCCCCGATGCTGCTGCCTATGGAGGGCGAGCATTATGTACCCGATGCCCTGGCAGCTATTGCGGTGGGTTTAGAATTACAGGTGAAGCCTGAAAAAATGCAGGAAAGCCTGTCTCACTTCCGCAATATGGCAGGCCGCCAGGAAATTTACGATAAGAACGGCTTTACGATTATCCAGGATTACTATAACGCAGGCCCGGAGTCTATGACCGCTGCGCTGAATGTACTGGGCAGCCGTACCGGTCGCCGCGTGGCGGTGCTGGGAGATATGCTGGAGCTGGGTGTGTGCGCCGATGCGGAGCACTATAAGATCGGCCGGGTAGCCGCAAAAAATGCGGACCTGCTCCTGGCCTACGGTCCAAACTCTCAGCGTATGCTTTACGGCGCCATTACCGGCGGTATGTCCCAAAGCAGCGCCCGGGCCTTTACAGACCGGGAAAAACTGAACGAGACACTAAAACTGCTGGCCAGACCCGGCGATACGATCCTGTTTAAGGGCAGCCTGGGAATGAATATGAAGCAGGTACTGGATATTTTCTTGGAAGAAACAAAGTAACCACGGAGGACAAACTATGACAAGAGTTTGCATAACGGTGCTGGTGTCCGCGGTGCTGACCGGAATCATCGGCTATTTTCTGCTGCCGGTGCTGCGGGCGCTGAAGGCCGGCCAATCGATCCGGGAGATCGGCCCCACCTGGCATAACAGCAAAGCCGGCACCCCTATGATGGGTGGCCTGATGTTTATCGCATCGCTGGTAATCTGCCTGCTGGTCCAGATCCCCTCTATAAAGACCAAAACCGTTTTCTATGTACTGGGCTTAGGCCTGTGCTTTGGCTTTGTGGGCTTTTTAGACGACTTTTTTAAGCTGAAATTCAAGCGGAATCTGGGTCTGACCGCATTGCAGAAGGCAATGCTGCAGATGGCAGTGTCCGCACTGTATCTTTACCTGCTGCTTTTAGAAGGCAGTCTGACAAAAAATATTTACATCCCCTTTGTTGCAACACACATTCCCACACATCCCATGCTATACATCTTCTTTGCGATGTTCGTGATGGTGGGCTGTGTCAATGCGGTGAACCTGACCGATGGCGTGGATGGCCTGTGCGGCAGCGTGACCGTTCCTGTGATGGTGTTCTTTTCCGCTGTGGCGGTAGCCAGAAAAAACTTCGATCTGGCCCTGCTGCCGGCAGCGTTGGCAGGCGGCTTGATCGCGTACCTGTTTTATAACTGGCATCCGGCCAAGGTGTTTATGGGGGATACCGGCTCGCTGTTTTTAGGCGGTATCGTCTGCGGAATGGCCTTTGCCCTGGATATGCCTGTGGTGCTGCTTTTTATCGGCCTTGTGTATATCGTGGAGACCCTGTCTGTGATCCTGCAGGTGGGTTATTTCAAGCTGACCCACGGCAAGCGCCTGTTCAAAATGTCTCCCATCCACCATCATTTTGAGATGTGCGGCTGGAAGGAAGAGAAGATTTGCTTTGTATTCACCGGCGTCACAATTGTGATGTGCGTGGTTGCTTGGTTTGGTATAAAGGGTCACATTCTGTAAGGAAGGAGCTATGGCATTGCAGGATACGCTGTATGCCAAAGAGAACCGCCGTCTGCTGAAAAGGCAGGCGGGAGAAGGTGTGGACCTTGTTTTCTTGCTATTGCTGCTGACACTTTTGGCCATTGGACTTGTGATGCTGTATTCGGCAAGCTCGGCCCAAAGCCAGTACGATACCGGCTATACCCAATCCACCCGCTACCTGCAGAAGCAGGGCCTGTGCGCCTTGATCGGCCTTGCCGCAATGGCGGTCCTCAGCCGGATCCCGCCGGAATTCTGGCTGCGCTGGGCGTGGGTGCTGTACGGTGTCAGTATTGCGCTGCTGCTGTCTGTGCTGCTGTTCGGCCAGTCGGTCAACGGCGCAAAGCGCTGGATCAATATTGGCGGCTTGCAGTTTCAGCCGTCGGAGATCGCCAAATTTACGCTGATCGTCCTCTTTGCCAAGCTGACCCGGGATTTCGGTAAAAAGGCGCGGGAATTTAAACGGGGTGTTTTGGGCTTCGGCGGAGCGCTGTTGGGCATTTTGGTGCCGCTGGCGCTGGAAAAGCATCTTTCTGCCATTATGCTGATGGGTATGGTGGCGGTGGTGATGATGTTCGTGGCCGGCACCCACCCCAAATGGCTTTTGGCCGGGGCAGGGGCGGCGGCGCTGTTCGTTGTGGTGTACATTAGCCTTATGGGTTACGCCGGTGACCGGGTGACCGCCTGGCTGCATCCGGAACAGGATCCGTCGGACACGGGTTATCAAATTTTACAATCTCTGTATGCCATCGGCTCCGGCGGTCTGTTTGGTCTGGGCCTGGGCAAGAGCCGACAGAAATATTTATACTTACCCTTCCAGTACAACGATTATATCTTCGCCATCATCTGCGAGGAGCTGGGGTTAGTGGGGGCAGTGCTGATCGTAGCGCTGTTTGCCGCACTGATTCTACGGGGGTACTGGATCGCATTGCACGGCACCAGCCGGTTTCGCACCGTCCTGGCGGCGGGACTGACCACCCTGATCGCCGTGCAGACAATTTTGAATTTGGGCGTTGTGACCAATCTGCTGCCCTCCACCGGCATTGCGCTGCCGTTCTTCTCCTACGGGGGAACGGCCTTAGCAGTGAATTTAGGGGAGATGGGGATCCTGCTTAGCATATCCCGCTACCGGCACAGATCGGCCCAACAGGAGGAAACCGTATGAATGTGATATTTACCTGCGGCGGCACGGGCGGCCATATCAACCCTGCCATTGCGGTGGCAAATCACTGGAAGGAGCGCCATCCAGACAGTAACATTCTCTTTATCGGCGGCGAGGGCTATATGGAAGAGCAGCTTGTGCCCAAAGCCGGTTACAGGCTGGAGCTGGTTAGCGCCCTTGGTCTGGAACGAAAACTGTCATTTTCTGCTGTCCGCAATAATTTTCTTGCGGTGAAGAGCGTTATTGATTCCATCAAAAAGTGCAAGCGGATCATCAAAGAATTTGATGCGGATGTGGTGGTAGGCACCGGCGGCTTTGCCAGCTTTGCGGCCCTGTATGCTGCCAAAAAGCTGAAAGTCCCTACCTGCGTCCACGAAGCCAATGCCATGCCGGGTTTGACTACCCGGATGGTTTCCGGATGGGTAGATAAAGTATTGGTGTGCTTCCCGGAAAGCGCCAAATACTATAAAGACCAAACCAAGGTGGAAGTGGTGGGAATGCCTGTCCGCCGGGAGTTTATCTATACCAAAAAAGCCGATGCCCGCCGTGAGCTGGGCTTGGGAGAAAAGCCTCTGGTGGTGTCTGCCTTCGGCAGCCAGGGTGCAAAAGCGATGAATGAGGTCACCGCCAGGCTGTTCCGGTTGGAAACAGATGCCGGGTACCCCTTCTGCCATATCCACGCGGTGGGCAGCTACGGCTGGAAATGGATGCCGGATTTTATCCGTCAGCAGGGCGTGGACCTGCAGGCCGATCCGTCCATCACCATCCGGGAGTATATCTACAATATGCCAACCTTGATGGCCGCGGCGGATGTGTTCATCAGCCGGGCGGGGGCCTCCAGCTGCAGCGAGATCGCCGCCTCGGGCACACCCTGTATTCTGATCCCGTCCCCCAATGTGACGGACAATCACCAGGAGAAGAATGCAAGAGCCTTGGAGCGGCAGGGCGGCGCCATTGTGATCACGGAAAAGGAATGTACCCCCCAGCGGCTGTACCGTGAGCTTACGGACCTGCTGGCAGATAAGGAGCGCTACGATGCTATGAGCCGCGCTCTGTATGCCATGGCCGTGCCGGACAGCGCGGAGCGCCTTTGCACCGTAATGGAGCAGCTGGCAAAAAATAAGGAGTAACGCAATGAATACCAAAGAGAGAAACAGAACACAGCCGCGGCCCAAAGCCTCCAATGGGCGGCCTGCCAAAAAGCCGGAGCCGAAGGTTCGGTATACCCCGGCAAAGACCTTTAGCCGCAACCGCTTTTTGCTGCATTTAGCAACGGTGGCAGCGGTGGTGCTGGCGCTGGTACTGGGAATGTCCATCTTCTTCAAGGCTAACCGGATCAATGTGTCCGGCACTGCCAAATATACCCCCTGGGAGATCCGGGAAGCCTCCGGTATTCAGGACGGCGATGCCCTTCTCAGCCTGAGCGAAGCAAAGATCACCGCAAACATCCGGGCAAAGCTTCCTTATGTTGGCGATGTCCGTGTGGGAATAAAACTGCCGGATACGGTTAATATTGAAATTACAGAGCTGGAGGTGGTGTACGCCGTGGAGGCGGTGGATGCCTCCTGGTGGCTGCTGGATGCCTCCGGCCGTGTGGTGGACAGCACCGATGCCGCCAAAGCGAAGGATCACACCCGGATTGTGGGCGTTCGGATCCATAACGCCCAGATCGGCGAGCCTGCAAAGGCCGCTGAGCCGTTGTCACCCACTGAGAGCCAGGCGGCCACTGGCGTGACAGTGCCCACCCAGCCAAAGGTACCTGCCAGCCAGCTGTTGGATACGGTGGTGCAGGTGCTGACCGCGTTGGAGAATAACGGTGTGATGGGTGTGATCGATTCTGTGGATGTATCTGACAGCGCGACCATCCTCCTGTGGTATGAGAACCGATACCAGGTATCCCTGGGTGACGCCTCCCGTCTGGACTACAAAGTGGGCGCAATGAAGTCCTCCATTCAAAAAATGGGCCAGTACCAGACCGGCTATTTAGATGTGAGCTTCACAATTTGGCCAAATGAGGTGGGTTATAGGCCCTTTGACGGGGAATAAGGTGTAAAAAATTGAAATTCTTTGACAAAAAATAAGAATTTCTATTGACCAAATCCATTTTTCGCGATAGAATATACAAGTACTATTGTAGTTACCGCAGACAGAAGATCTGCAACACCATACATAGGAGGATTAGCAATATGGCAGAGACGTTTCAGGAACGCGTAGTTAAGATCAAAGTAATCGGTGTCGGCGGAGCCGGCAACAATGTTATCAACCGTATGATCGATGCCGGTGTACAGGGCGTTGATTTTGTGGTCATCAATACGGACAAGCAGGACTTGAACAAGTCCAATTGCAAGAATAAGGTCCAGATCGGTGAGAAGCTCACCGGCGGTATGGGCGCAGGCAGCAAGCCTGAGATCGGCCAGAAGTCCGCTGAAGAGTCCAGAGCCCAGATCGCCAAGATCCTGGAGAACACCGATATGGTATTCATCACCGCCGGTATGGGCGGCGGCACCGGCACCGGCGCTGCACCCATCGTGGCCGACCTGGCCCGTGAGGCAGGCTGCCTGACCGTCGGTATCGTCACCAAGCCCTTCAAGTTTGAGGGTGCCAACCGTATGCGCCAGGCCGAGACCGGTATCGCTGCGCTGCACGAGAAGGTAGACTCTCTGGTCATCATTCCCAATGACCGCCTGAAGTATGTGACCGATCAGAAGATCACCTTCGCCAATGCGTTCGGCATCGCTGACGATGTGCTGAAGCAGGCTGTGACCTCCATCTCCGAGCTGGTGGGTTACTCTGAGCGCGTTATTATCAACCTGGACTTCGCTGACGTTTCCGCCATTATGAAGGAAGCCGGCCGCGCCCATATGGGCGTTGGCGTTGCATCCGGCCGGGAGAAGGCTGAGCAGGCTGCCCTGGCTGCTGTTGCAAGCCCCCTGCTGGAGACTTCTATCAACGGTGCTACCGGCGTTCTGGTGAATGTCACCGGTTCTGCTGACCTGACTCTGGACGATGTGGAGACCGCTGCCGGTATCGTGCAGGAAGCCGCCAATCCCGATGCCAATATCATCTTCGGCGCCACCTGCTCCGACGAGCTGGAGGACGAGATGCGCGTGACCGTCATCGCCACCGGTTTTGAGCAGAGACAGGCTGTGGAAGAGACCGGCACTGCTGCCAAGAAGACCGGCCTTGCAGACGATGATGACGATATCTTCAGTCTTTTCAACCGCTGATTAAACTGTTTCGAGCATCCCGGACGGTTGTCCGGGATGTTCTTTTGCTATGCGTTGCATTACAGTTACAGGAGGAAACGCAATGAGCACACCGCTTCACCTGCATATCGGTATGCGAAAGCTAAAGAGCCTGCTGGCCATTGTCGTTGGTTTTTTGATTTGGCAGATGCTCCGGTTGTTTTTCCCGGATCTGGAGGCGCACCCGCTGTTTATTTATATCTACGGTTTTTTGGAAGTGCGGGATACCTCAGAAAAGACCAAAACCTTTGGTATGCAGCGGATCAAGGCCACTGCAGTTGCCTTGACAATCGGTTTGCCGATCCTGCCATTGCGGATATGGATACATTCCGGCTTGGATTACGGATCTGTGATTGCTCTACTGGATCTGGTGCTGATTCTTGTAGGCGCACTTGCGGTACTTCAGCTGGCAGAGCGAATCCGCTGCGGCGCGATGACGGGCCTTGCTGTGGCGATCTATATTATCCTGTTTCTCTATCATGCCGATGATACCCGCTGGCTGTATTCCGTGCTGCGGGCCTTGCAGACGGTGATCGGCGTGCTTGTTGCATGGCTTGTGAATGTTGTGCTGTTCCCTTATCCCGGAAAAAAGGAATAGAATGATGCTATGAATGCTTATTACAATTTGGCTTTTAGCTACGACCGGCTGACCAATGATGTGGACTACTTCGCAATTGTAGATTTTTATTGGGAAATTCTCCATAGGGAGGGACTGCTGCCCAGAACGGCAGTGGATCTTGCCTGCGGCACAGGCTCTGTGGCGCTACTGCTGGCAGAGCGTGGATTGCAGGTGACCGGCGTAGATATGTCGGAGGAAATGCTCTGTATGGCCGCGCAGAAGGCGGAGAATATGAAAAACCGTCCCACCTTTGCCTGCCAAATGCTGCAGAATTTACACCTGCCCAAAGGTGTGGATTTGGCAGTCAGCGCCTTGGACGGTCTTGACTATATTCTGAATCCCGATGACTGTAAGCAGGCTATCGCACGGGTATATAAGGCCCTGAACCCCGGCGGTGTATTCATCTTTGATGTGAACACACCGGAAAAGCTCCGGGCTATGGATGGACAGGTCTTTTTGGACGAAGATGACGATGTGTACTGCGTCTGGCGGGGTGAATTTGATGGGCAGACCAATATCTGCACCTACTGGATGGACCTGTTCCAAAGAACGGGCAGCCATTGGCAGCGTAGCTGCGAGGAGCATAGGGAATATGCCTATTCTGTAGAGCAGCTGACATCCTATCTGAAAGCGGCAGGCTTTACTGCCATCGAGGTCCTTGCAGACCGGAAGCTCTGTGCGCCCCAGCCGGGTGAGCAGCGGATTTATTTCAAAGCAAGAAAGGGCAGAATTAAATGAACGATTATTTGGTGCGGGGAATGAGTATGGATGGCTTTGTGAAAGTCGTGGCCATCCGCTCCACCCAGCTGGTAAAACGGGGTGCGGAAATTCAGAAGACCACCCCCAATGCCACCGCCGCCTTTGGCCGTGCGCTGACGGCGGCCTCTATGATGGGCAATATGCAAAAGGTGGATAACGGCTCTATGACCCTGCAGATCAAGGGTGACGGCCCTATCGGCAGTATCGTGTGCGTGTCGGATCCTGTGGGCAATGTCCGCGGCTATGTGTATGAGCCCAATGTGCCGCTTGTGGAGAAATACCCCGGCAAGCTGGACATCGGCGCTACCGTGGGTACCGACGGCATGCTGACGGTGATCCGTGACCTGCAGATGAAAGAACCTTATGTGGGTTCTGTGCCGCTGGTTTCCGGTGAGATCGGCGACGATGTGACCGCCTACTTTGCCCAGTCCGAGCAGACACCCACCGCCTGCGCCCTGGGCGTGCTGGTGGACCGGGATCAGAGTGTCAAGGTGGCCGGCGGCTACCTGATCCAGCTGCTGCCCGGCGCGCCAGATGAAACAATCGACAAGGTGGAGGCCGGTATCAAACGGGCCGGTGCGGTGACCGCTATGCTGGATGCCGGTATGACCCCGGAGGACATCCTGGGCCAGGTCTGCGGTGATTTGGGTGTGGTATTTATGGAGACTACTCCGGTGGAATACAAGTGCTACTGCGACCGCCAGCGGGTCACCGATGCCCTCATCAGCCTGGGCAAAAAGGAATTGGCTGAAATCGCCCAGGATGGTAAGACTTTCCCTGTGGAGTGTCAGTTCTGCGACGAGAAGTATCTGTTCACCCCGGAGGATATTCTGCAGATCCTGCAAGATCTTGAGGAGGATGTATAATGGGATTAATCAGCTTTGCCCTGCAGGGAAATTACAAGCGTTACTATAACGATTTGAAGGAACTGTCCAAGACCGCGGGTAAGCCTGCCTGGGTTATGTTCGTGGATACATTTATCTGCACCCTGCGGTATGGCTCCGGCCTGCAGGACTATCTGAATTACCGTTTTTATGAGAAGAAGCACGCCCAGCGAAAGACCTATGTAAGTATCGGTTATGTGGACAAGGTCATCACCAAGCTTTCCAATATCAAGTGGTCGCCCTATATCTCCAACAAGGCCAATTTCCACAAGAACTACAGCAAATATACCCGCCGGGATTACTATGATCCCGAAAGCGGCTACGATGCGTTTGAAGCATTTTTGAACCGTCACGAAGTCTTTATTTATAAGCCGCAGATCGGCTTGGGCGGCAAGGATGTGGCAAAGTATGTCACCGCGGAAATTACCGACAGAAAAGCCTTTTTCCAAGAGGTGGTGGACACGAAGGCCTGCCTGGAAGAACTGGTAAAGCAGCATCCGGCCTGGGAGGCATTGTGTCCCGGCTGCGTGAATACACTGCGGGTTATGACCGGCGCGGCCAAGGGCCAGTCCTGGCTTATGTACGCGGCAACCCGTATCGGCTCCGGCAAGGGCGTCGTGGATAATTTCCATATGGGCGGCAGCGCGGTGCTCATCGATATGGAAACCGGCAGGCTCACCGGCAACGGTGTGGATAAAAAGCTCAATTGGGTGGAATGCAGCTCCACCGGTGTCCGTTATGACGGCTATCCCGTCCCGTACTGGGAGGAAATCAAGGCGCTGTGCTTGGAAGCGGCCCTGGTCAATGACCAGATCCATTTCGTGGGCTGGGATGTGGCCATCACCCCCGATGGCCCTCTGCTGATCGAAGGCAATCGCGGCTCCGGCTTCGATCTGCCGCAGGTCCTGGCCAAGCGGGGAATGAAGGACCTGCTGGAAGATCTGATGGAAAAAGTGAATAAATTGGAGAGTCAATAAAGCGCTTACATCTGCCGTCCGGTGATGCCCGGGCGGCAGATAAAAAAACACTGAAAAAAACAAAAAAAGTGCTTGACAAAAGATATGTCTATGTGTATAATGAACCACGTCGCTGATGTGCGTTGCGCAGAGGATGACCGTTCGGGAGCATAGCTCAGCTGGGAGAGCATCTGCCTTACAAGCAGGAGGTCACAGGTTCGAGCCCTGTTGTTCCCACCATATCTGGCCCGGTGGTGCAGTCGGTTAGCACGCCAGCCTGTCACGCTGGAGGTCGACGGTTCGAG
>JAZRIT010000056.1:0-3132 GCA_045645385.1 Faecousia sp. | reverse complement strand
AGAACTACACCATCGTCATGGCTGAGGATAGTCCCAACACCTACAACGCCGAGGACATTTACTTTGCGCAGTTGGACGGCGAGGAGCTTCCTCTGGACACTGCTGATATTACCGACTATCTGAACACCGACACCAGCCTTGACCTTCTTACCTATGTGACCTACAACGCCACCGAGGAAGAACTGGCAAGCTACGGTTTGGATGACCCGGAGCTGACCGTGACCGTAAATTACACTTATACGGATGAAGATGTAAACGAGGTTTCCGATACCTGCGTCTTCCACATCAGCCAGAACCCAGAGGAGCTGGAGGCTTATGAGGCCGCCAAGGAGGCCGAAGAAGAACTTCCCGATGTGACCAAGTATGTGCGCATCGGTGATTCTCAGATCGTTTATGAGCTGGGCGATTTGGATTACATCACCCTCTCCGGTGCCGCTTATGACGATCTGCGCCACCGTGAAGTGATTTGGGCCGACTTTGAAACGGTCACTCAGATCGACATCACCCTGGAGGGCGAAAGCCACACGCTCACCTCCGCTCCAGACGAGGAGGATAAAGATGCCGGGCGGATTTGGTACTACGACGAGGAAGAACTGGACATCGCCGATCTGCAAAACGCTCTGGAGGGCTTGTCTGCGGACAGCTTCACCGATGAAGCTCCTACAGAAAAAGAGGAGATCAGCCTGACTGTCCATCTGGACAATGAGAACTTCCCCCAGGTGAAGATTCGGCTTTACCGCTATGACGGTAGCCTGTGCCTGGCAGTCGTAGACGGTGAAACCGTGTCCCTCGTTGACCGCAGCGCGGTCATGGAGCTTGTGGAAGCAGTTCAATCCATCGTATTGAATAAAGCGCAGTCCTCCGAAGCATAAACATGAGCAATAATGATCTCCCGGCTTAATGCCGGGAGATCATTGCAGGGTGTTTCGTATATGGATACATCAAAGATAGAATTTCATTTTTTCCTTGTGGCATTTGTAGAAATGGCAATATCAGCTGCAATCTTCGCAACAATACGCAGACGTCAAAAGCTTCCACAGAAAAAGTTCCGTCTGCTGATCTCACTGGAAGTATTTTCGTTTTGGCTGTTGGGAACACTCCTGCTGGCCATCGGGTTAGTACTATGGATCAGTACGGAGCTATAATGTGGTCTTTTTGTCATATAGTTTAGCAGATTCCTTTCTTTTGAGTGTTGTTTGCAGCGTAAAATAATCTGTTTTAAGGAGCAGTTATACATGCCAATAAAATATTACGATTATACAGGAAAAATCCCCAATCCTGCTCCGGATAACAATATAGAATTATTCCTTCAAAATGCAATGTTGACCGCACAACTGGAAGCAGAGCATAAATCAACACAGTCCGGAGAAGAACCTTTGGCTGAGAACGCTGATGCGTCTGTGGCTTCCCTGCAAACAATCGATGAAGTAGCTGCGCCGTCCATTGATCCACGATTGATCCTTGCGAATATTGCCACAGCAGGGGACTCTGTTGTCCGACCCAGGCCGCACAGAAAACCGCCCGATATTCTTGCTCCAGAATCCAGCCTTGATGCTAAGCCGCGTATAGATAAAAAGGTATAAACGGTACAGCAGGCAGGATTCTTCTGGCCGTATTTCCCACTGTGGGCATAGTTGACAACAGTAGCAAATCGTCCTATAATATGCAGCATGCTACAGTTTTTGGAGGTGACGAGCTATGCACGAAGATCATATTGGATTTTTGCTGAAGCAGGTTACCGATAAGCTGCAAACTCGTGCCGACGCGCAAATGAAAAGCTGGCAGATCACCCTTTCCCAAAGCCGTGTATTGGGCTATCTTGACCAGCATGGAGGACAGGCAACGCAAAGAGATCTGGAAGTGGCACTCAGTGTTTCCCATCCAACGGTTGTAGGACTGGTGTCCCGTTTAGAGCAGAACGGATTTGTTATCTGTTGGCAGGATCTGGCAGACCGCCGAAATAAGCTGGTTGCGCTGACCGACAAAGCTAAAACGATGGGGACTGAGTTGGCAGCGGATGTATCGCGACAGGAGGCGTATATGCTGCGCGGGCTGAGCCCGGAAGAAATCGTAGCGCTGAAGTACGCATTAAAAACCATCTATCAAAATCTGGACTGAATCTCAGCCGGGAGACCGGCTGAGTCTTTTACCCCAAAGTGTAGCAAGCTACAAATCTGTAAAGGAGACGACACATTTATGATCCAAACCCTTGCCGGGAGCCTCCGGCAGCATAAGCGAGGCTCAGTCGTTACGATACTGCTCTCCGTGGTGGAGTGCCTGTTCGAAATCATCATACCGTTGTGTATGTCGGGTCTTATTGACTACGGTGTGGAACAGGGCGAGTTGGGGCAGGTATGGAAATACGGCGGATTGCTGCTGGTTTTCGCCCTACTGGAGCTGGCGGCCGGTGTGGCAGCGGCACGGATCGGCTCCATGACCTCTGTGGGCTTTGCCGCCAATCTGCGGCAGGATATGTACGACAATGTGCAGACCTTTTCCTTTTCCAACATCGACAAGTTCTCCACCGCATCCATCGTCACCCGCCTGACCACCGATGTGACCAATGTACAGAACGCCTATCAGATGCTCATCCGCATGGCAGTTCGCGGACCAGTGATGCTGGTGTTTGCCATGGTGGTTTCTTTCCGCATCCACCGGCAGATCTCTTTGATTTTCTTGCTGGTGATCCCGGTGATGGCCTTTTTGCTTCTCCTGATTGTGCGGAAGGTGCACCCTGTTTTTACGAATGTATTTAAGACCTATGACGGTCTGAACAATGTGGTGCAGGAAAATGTTCGGGGTATCCGCGTTGTCAAGTCCTTCAATTTGGAGGAGCGCCAGATTGGCCAGTTCACCGGAATTTCTGAAAAGATCTTCCGCAACTTTGCCAAAGGCGAACAGCTACTGGCTCTGAACAATCCTATCATGCAGTTTTTCATGTATGCCTGTACACTTCTGATCTCCTGGTTGGGCGCAAAGGCTATCATTGCATCCGGCAATAATCCTGCGGTGGGCCTCACCACCGGTAATCTGACTGCCCTCATCAACTACGCCACGCAAATTTTGATGAGCCTGATGATGCTGTCCATGGTGTTTGCCATGATCACCATTGCCGCGTCTTCGGCAGAGCGT
>JAZRIT010000055.1:0-1837 GCA_045645385.1 Faecousia sp. | reverse complement strand
CCAGGCGGTCGCAGGGATTGGGATGGTAGCTGTAGATCAGCTCCACGCAGGTGTTGACCGCCTCTTGATAACCTGCAAAACGGCCGTCGCTGACCGCGGCGATCAGCGCAGCGCCCAGACACGCCGCTTCCTTTTCCTTGGGGATGGAAACGGGCAGGCCGGTGATATCTGCCTGCATCTGGCACCAGATGGGACTCTTGGCACCGCCGCCGGTGGCGATGATAGACTTCAGTTCAACACCGTTTTTAGCAATGTGTTCACAGTTTTTGCGCAGCACGAAGCTGACACCTTCCATGACACTGCCTGCCATATCGATGGCGTCATGTTCCTGCCGCAGACCCCAGAATACGCCGTTGGCCTGGGCGTCAAATTCCGGTGCGCTGGTGCCTACCAGATAGGGCAGGAACAGCAGGTCAGATGCGGGGGCTGCCAAAATCTCCCTGTTCAGCGTATCGTAGTCCACATTGTTCATACAGCTGCGGCGGAACCAGTCTAAGCACACGCCGCCGCTTTCCATCACCGGCAGCATAATATAGCTGTCGGGCAGGAAGCCGTAGTGCAGGGCCATATCGCAGTCCGGGTCGGGGATGCCGTCGGTCATAGCGGTGAGCACCATTGTTGTGCCGGTGGACAGGGTCATACCGCCAGGGGCGGTGTTGCCTGTGCCGATCATACCGGCAAAATGGTCCAGTGTGCCGGTATTGACCTGGGTTTCGGCGGACAGACCGGTAGCCTTTGCAGCAACAGGCGTCAACACGCCCACCACGGTGCAGGGCTCTATCAATTCGGGAAGCTGATTTTCTGTGATGCCAATGGCAGACAGCATTTCCTTCCAGTAGCACTTCCCGTAAATGTCAAAGTAAAAAGAGAAGGTGGCGATGGACATATCGGCGCATTTTTTGCCGGTGAGCCGGTAGACGATATAGTCCTTTAAGAGCATATATGTGGCAACCTTGCCGAAGATCTCGGGACGGTTGCGCTGCAGCCACAGGATCTTGGTGGCAGGCCAGGTAGGAAGCACCGCCTGCTGGCCGGTTTTCCGGTGGCATTCCTCAGCGGAGAACTGCTTTTCCAAAATCTCGCATTCCTCGCCGGAGCGCTCATCCATCCAGGAGATGGCGTTACAAACAGCTTTGCCGTCTGCGTCTAAGCATACCAGGGATTCTGCCTGGCCGGTGAAGGCGATCTGGGTAACGCTTCCGGGGTGCTCTGCCATCAGCCGGGACAAAACGGCAGTCAGGCTTTCAAAATATCTTTCCGCATCAAACTCCACAAAGCCACTGTCCCGGAAATATTCCACAGGTGCGCTTTCCTGACCGATGCAGGCTAAATTTTCATCATATAGGGCAGCTTTCAGATTGGTACTGCCAAGATCAACACCAATATACATACGGGTGTCCTCCCCTGTTGGGTAAATTTTGAAAAAGCGGCCACATCACATCCGCGATGTGGCCGCTGCCGGAAATAAGATTAGTAACCGACCTTCTCCCAGCACTCGAAGGGAGCAGCCAGCTCTTCACTGATGTAGACCTGGGTCTTCTTGGTCTGCAGCATGGTGGAGGGCAGGTAGGGAGTGATGGGGCCGTGGGTGCACAGACGGGAGGTCATTCTCTGCCAGGAGGAGAAAGTACCGCAGGTAGCCAGTGCGTGAACCTCGATACGCTCCTTAGCACGCATAACATCCAGAGGTCCGATGGTAGCGGCGCAGGGAGGAACATTTGCGATGTCGCCGGACTGACCGAAGGTACCGTTCAGGGAGTTCTGCATAATGGTCATGGGGTGCAGCTTGACGATCTGAGCGGGCTGATTCAGCCACTCTTCGATGTCGCCGGAGCCG
>JAZRIT010000054.1:0-61409 GCA_045645385.1 Faecousia sp. | reverse complement strand
CTGGGTGGAGTACCACAATGCCCATTTCGGCAGCTGGCCCCTCATTTTAAGCGGCCTTTCTATGGGCGCATCCACTGTGATGTATATGGCGGATGAAATGCTTCCCGAAAATGTAAAGGGAATGATCGCTGATTGCGGTTTTACATCTCCCTACGATATTATCGGTAAAGTTTTCCGTTCTGTGACCCATCTACCGTCCCGGCCTTTCCTTTGGGTAACAGACCTATGTGCAAGAGCATTTGCAGGCTTCTCCCTAAAGGAAAAGGACACAAGAAAAACCTTACAATGTGGGAAATACCCAATTATTCTTGCCCATGGCCTGGCTGACGATTTTGTGCCTTGCCAAATGAGCCAGGAAGCCTATGATGCCTGCACATCCCCGAAAGAACTGCTTCTTGCACAGGATGCAGGCCACGGCTATAGTTTCCTGAAAGACCGGGAGCGGTACACCCAAACGGTTACAGCCTTCTTGCAAAGAAACCTGGAGGAATAAAATGAACTACGCAACCATTAAAAATTGCGATATTGCTAACGGACCGGGTGTTCGGGTCAGCCTTTTCGTGTCCGGCTGTACCCACCGCTGCAAAGGCTGTTTTAATGCGGTTGCCTGGGATTTTGATTACGGCGAACCTTTCACCCGGGAAACGATTGATTTAATCCTTCATATGCTGGCACCGGACTATGTGCAGGGGCTTACACTGCTGGGCGGTGAACCCTTTGAACCGCAAAATCAGCCGGCGATCGTAGATCTTTTGCGTCAGGTCAAGAAAACATATCCGCAAAAGTCTGTCTGGGCCTTTTCTGGTTACCTGTTTGATAAGGATATTCTGACCGGAAGACTTGGCCCTTGGGAGATCACAAAGGAATATATTGGTTACTTGGATGTATTGGTGGACGGGCCGTTCATCGAAGCAAAAAAGGATTTGAGCTTGCGGTTTCGCGGCTCATCCAATCAAAGGATCATAGATGTGCCTGCAACACTGAAAACCGGTCAGATCGTCCTCTGGGAGGACTGGCAGGGGCACGGAAAGGGGATCAAATAATGGATAAGATACGAGTCAAAAAATTAAAAGAGAAAGCAATTTTGCCTACATACGGTTCTGTGGAGGCCGCTGGCGCTGATCTGTATGCCTGCCTGGATGAAAATATTGTCATTGGCCCCGGTGAATCTGCGTTTATACCTACCGGCCTTGCAATGGAAATTCCTAAGGGCTATGCAGGACTGATCTATGCCCGCAGTGGCCTTGCCTGCAAACGGGGTCTTGCACCGGCCAACAAGGTGGGTGTTGTGGACAGTGATTACCGTGGCGAATTTATGGTAGTGCTGCATAATCACGGCAATACGACCCAGGAGATCGCCCACGGGGAGCGGATCGCCCAGCTGGTGATCACACCGGTGTTTACCCCGGGCTTTACGGAGGTGTCTGAGCTGACAGACACGGACCGTTCTGCCGGCGGCTTCGGGTCTACAGGCAAGTAAAAAACATCGGGTGCGTTTGCACCCGATGTTTTGCTTAGTAGAACAGTAGATCTGAATATGTGGGGTAGGGCCAGTAGCTCTTGTCGGTCAGCGTTTCTAGAATATCCGCCTGCGCCCGCAGGGCTTCCATATCGGCCACAATGACATCGTGATAATAATTGACGATGTTTTCCTTGCCCTCCGGAATGTGAACAAGATCCCGCTGCAATCTCTCGCAGCACTGATACAGAGAGTCAGAACTCCTGGACAGCTTCTGCGCGATCTGCATTTCTGATTCGCAGGCGATCCCCAGCTCCTTCTTTGTTTTTACACCTTTACACAGATCTCTTGAATAGTGCAGGGCTGCCGGCAGGACCTGATGCAGCACCATATCGATGCAGGTTTTGGCCTCGATATTGATGATCTTGCGGTAGGCATCCAGATGGATCTCGTGTCTTGCCCGAAATTCATCTTCGGTGTAAATGCCGTGTCTTGTCACAAGATCAATGTTCTTTTCGTCAATATAGGTGGGCAGGCATTTTGCAGTGGAAGGATAATTGCTTAAGCCCCGGTTTGCAGCTTCCTCGGTCCAATCGGAGGAATAGCCGTTTCCGTTGAAGATAATGCGCTGATGCTCGGTAAATGCGCGGCAGACGAGCTTCTGCAGGGCAGCGTCGAAGTCCTCGGCCTGCTCCAGTTCGTCTGCAAATTTACCCAGCTCCTCGGCCATAATGGTGTTCAATGCGATATTCGGGCCGGCAATGGACTGAGAAGAGCCCAGCATACGGAATTCAAACTTATTACCGGTAAAGGCCAGGGGAGAGGTGCGGTTGCGGTCGGTGGTATCCTTTGGGATCGCCGGCAGGACATCCACACCGATGCGCATAACGCTTTTTTCGGGATCGGTATAGTTGATGCCGTTAATGATGGAGTTCACAACGGCGTTCAGCTCGTCACCCAGGAAGATGGAGATAATGGCCGGAGGTGCCTCGTGCGAGCCTAAACGGTGGTCATTTCCGGCTGATGCTACTGTACACCGCAGGAAATCCTGATACTCGTCAATACCCTTGATAAATGCTGCGAGGAAAACCAGGAACTGCGCATTTTGGCGGGGGGTCTTGCCGGGACTGAAAATATTGCGGCCGGTATCGGTGGCCAGGGACCAGTTGTTGTGCTTACCGGAACCGTTGACACCCGCAAAAGGCTTTTCGTGGAGCAAGCACACCAGGTTGTGCTTGGCTGCGCATTTCTTCATCACCAGCATAATCAGCTGGTTGGCATCGCAGGCGCTGTTGGCATCTGTGTAAATGGGGGCGATCTCGTGCTGACAGGGAGCGGTCTCGTTGTGCTTGGTCTTGGACAGGATACCCAGGCGCCAAAGCTGCTCGTCCAGATCCCGCATAAAGTTGGAAACCCGGGTGCGGATAGTGCCAAAATAATGGTCGTCCAGCTCCTGACCCTTGGGAGGCAGCGCACCAAAGAGCGTACGGCCGGTCAGGCGAAGATCTTCCCGCTTGGCATACATATCCTTCGGCAGCAGGAAATACTCCTGCTCAGCGCCTACGCAGGTCACAACGCGCTTGGTTTCGCTGTCGCCAAACAGATGAAGAATTCTTAGAGCCTCCCGGGAAACCTCGTCGATGGAGCGAAGCAGGGGGGTTTTCATATCCAGCGCTGCGCCGGTGAAGGAGAAAAAGCAGGTGGGTATGTACAGACTGCCATCCTTAACAAAAGCAAAGGCAGTGGGATCCCAGGCGGTGTAGCCACGGGCTTCAAAGGTGGCCCGCAGACCGCCGGAAGGGAAAGAGGAGGCATCCGGTTCACCACGCACAAGGGATTTGCCGGAGAACTCCATAATCACCTTGCCGCCCTCAGCAGGCGCAATAAAGGAATCGTGTTTTTCGGCGGTGGTGCCGGTCATAGGCTGGAACCAGTGGGTATAGTGGGTAGCACCCTTTTCGATGGCCCAATCCTTCATTGCTTCTGCAATTGCATTGGCCGTTGTCAGTTCAAGAGGAGTGCTGGTCTCAATACACTGTTTCCAGGAGGTGAAGATCTCAGGCTCAAGCCGCTGCTTCATAACACTTTCATTAAAAACATCACTGCCGAAGATCTCCGGAACATTCACAATGGAGCTCATTTTGATTCATCCTTTCAAAATGAAAATACTTTATACTGAATTTTATTCCATATGATGGAAAAAAGCAAGTGTAATTGTGCATAAATTTCGGGATCTGCCGGTTGTCGGCTTGTGAAATGGCTACAAATCATGCCAATAACTGCCGTTTGCAGGTTGCAATTAGCCGGATAAAGGTGTATATTATTAATAGGAAATAATATGGAAAGAGGTAGGATTATGTCGTATGCCGAAATGTCCCGGGAGGATTTACAGAATGCTTATGCCGAACTGCAGGCGCATTTTGCTGCCTGTAAGGCTCAGAATCTGAAGCTGAATATGGCAAGAGGAAAGCCAAGCGCTGCACAACTGGATCTTGTAGGCGATCTTCTGACTTGCCTATGTGACCCTGCAGATTGCTTTGTTGACGGAATGGATGCCAGAAATTACGGTGAGCTTGCTGGTCTGCCTTCAGCACGGGCCTATTGGGCGGATGTACTGGGCTGCAAGCCGGAACAGACCTTTATGGGCGGTGCATCCAGTCTGACACTGATGTATGATCTGATCGCAAAGGCTTATTCCCACGGCCTTCTCCATAGCCCCCGTCCCTGGAGCAAGGAGAAAACCGTGAAATTCCTGTGCCCCAGCCCCGGTTATGACCGTCATTTCAGAATTACTGAGTCCTTTGGCGCCCAGCTGATCACAATTCCTATGACACCCACCGGTCCGGATATGGATATGGTGGAGGCGCTGGTCAAGGATCCCCAGGTGAAGGGTATTTGGTGCGTACCGAAGTACTCTAACCCCGACGGCATTATCTATTCCGAGGAAACTGTCCGCCGTATTGCCAACCTGCAGGCTGCTGCACCGGATTTTACTGTTATGTGGGACAATGCCTACTGTGTCCACGAATTTGAAGGCGAATTTGTGCCCTTTGTGGACATTATTTCTCTGTGTGAGACAGCGGGCAATCCGGATATGGTTTATGAGTTTGCATCCACATCCAAGATCACATTCCCCGGTGCAGGTATCTCCGTGATGGCATCCTCTGTGGCCAATATTACATATCTTCTGAAGCTGATCGGTGTCCAGATGATCTCTTACGATAAGATTAACCAGCTGCGCCATGTGAAGTATTTGAAGGATAAGAAAACCACTTTGGCGCTGATGAAGCGCCACGCCGCAGTACTGGAACCTAAGTTCCGCACAGTTCTGCAGATGCTGGATCAGGAAATTGCACCCTGCGGTTTTGCGCAGTGGAACCGGCCCAAGGGCGGTTATTTTGTGAGCCTGAACACCATGCCCGGTACGGCAAAACGCGCTCTGGAGCTTTGCAAGGAGGCCGGTGTTGTGATGACCGACGCAGGCGCGACCTATCCCTACGGAAAGGATCCTCAGGACAGCAATATCCGCATTGCACCCAGCCTGCCGCCTGTGGATGAGCTGCTGAAGGCGATGGATATCTTCTGTACCTGTCTGAAGCTGGCAGCGCTTGAAAAATTGTGCAAGATCTGATTTAAGGCGGGCCGTGTCCCGCCTTTTTTCTGAAATATTTATTGTATATCGGTTTTGTGCCAGTGTCATAATAACTTATCAATACTTGACAATCTGGGCATATTTGGTATACTAAATAGCGGAAAATTCGACTAAGGCAAGAAAGAAGGAACAGTATGGAACAAGAGCTGAAGCCCAACGAGGGAAAGCAGGGGATCACAACAATCGATGGCGTTTCCTACCAGCGACTGCCCATTAAGACCCATTTGATCACAGATGAGGATGACATTGTTGCCGTTGCACAGCAGTATAGCCTGCCTGTTCTTGCGCAGGAAGATGATGTGTTGTTTATTTCGGAAAAGTGTGTTGCCTGCGCCCAGGGCCGCGCGATTCCGCTGACGGAGATCAAGCCCAGAAAGCTTGCCGTTTGGCTGAGCAATTATGTGACCAAAACACCCCACGGCATTGGCCTGGGTATGCCGGAAACCATGGAGTATGCACTGCGTGAATGCGGTATTCTCCGCATCCTTTTTGCCGCATTTGTCTCCGTGATCGGAAAGAAACTGTTCCGTAAAAAGGGTTGGTTTTATAAGATCGCCGGCTATAAGGCCCGTTCCATCGACGGTCCCACCCATAACACCATTCCGCCCTATAATCAGTGTGTTGTCCTTGGCCCTCTGAATCCTGATAAGGTGGCAAAGCAGATTGCGGATAAGATTGGCTACCGCACCATTATCGTGGATATTAACGATCTGGAAGGACAGATTTTAGGTGTGTCCGATAAGGCTATGGATAGAAACCTGTATGTCCGCATTTTGAAGGACAACCCCTTGGGACAGGATTGCCAGCAGACACCTATGGGTGTGATCCGCATTGTAAATGAATAAACGTCTCCCGGAATGCCGAAGCATTCCGGGGGCTTTTATGCCTTGGGAACAGGACCGCCGAGAATGGCCTCCACGGTGGGAAGCAATCCCTTTCCGTCTGGGTTGAATTTAGAATTTTGTACCATATCGTAACCGGGCAAAATATTGCCTTCGATCAACACGGGTTTATCCGGGGTAATGGCCACATCCCAGCCGATATAGGCAAGCTTGGGCCTGACCTGTGCTGCCTGCAGACAAAGGGCAACTGCATCATCAAACATCGGCACAGTAAAGCCTTTGAATGCAGTCTGCGTAACCGGGTGACAGTCATAATACAGACCGGTTTTGTCGCAGAAAGCAGGGAATTCCAATACGCCGTTCTTGCCAATGCGCGTATACATACCGCCGCTGGAAATGTTATCCACATGGTTGTGTCCGCTGCCCACCCGCAGCAGGGCATAGAGATAATGAGGTGTGCTGTCAACGGTGAGGGTAACGATCCGCAGTGTGTTCACGCTGTCGGGACACAGCTTGTTCAGCGCGCCGTGCTGAATAACAGTCTCCTCTGCCAGATACTGCCGGTTTGCCAACAGACGGGCGGTCAGAGCATCGAAATCTGTGTCCGCATCCGGTGTGATCCGCTCCACACCCGTACCGCCGAAATCAGAAACGGGTTTTACAAATACAGTGCTTACCTTTTGACACAGATTTTTCAATCCGTCCGCTCCGGCAATTCTCAAATCGATCCAATCCCGCCCGATGAAATCCCTATAGGTTTCCAGGAATTGGATCTTATCATTCATAATTGGGTATAGCTCTGCGTCGTTTACCAACCGGGTCAGGCCTATATTGTGATGCATAGTCATAAAGGTCTTTCTGTTTTTGCCCTTGTTATTCGCAAAGCCAAAAACATGATAATCCAGATACCCAATGCCGTATTTCAGCATACACCAGATCATATCGGTCAGAATGAACAGGCGATTCTTTCCTGTTTCCTTGTGGATGGCCTGGATATTTTGGTTCAAACGGGCAAAGCTTGCGCCTTTTACCCGCCGTAGGATGATCGTTGCTTTGGAAATGAGACCCATCTTACTGCCTCCTGAGTTACTTCTTTTTAGAGCATAGCCATTTTTTGTGGACGATACACCACAAAAACGCGCTGATAACTGCAAATAGTACAATACTAACCATCGTCAGGGCAATTGTGCCGATAATCAGCGGACCTACATCGGCATCTGTACCCATCCCGATCAGCAGGAGCAGGGGAAGCATTAGGGTGCTGAATGCGGCCGTATGCAGAATGTGCGCCTTGGATCTCAGCGTCTCCCTGAAATCGGATTGAAAGGCATAAGTCTCTGCACCGTGGGTCTTCTCATATGCTTCCTTACTTTTTAAATTGTCAATGCGGATGTAATAAACAGCAAGCAATTCAATCAACAGCGTGAGGACAGTAATTATGCAGTAATTGAGTGCGTCGGGAACAGTCAGTCCTATTGAGGATTTGAAAATGATCCAAACAAATGCCACAACCGTTATAAAAAGGAAGTAAATAAACAGAAACAAGAAGCTGGAGAGCAGCTTTTTCACGTAGGAAGAAAACATAAAATCACCTCTTAGTCAATTATAGACGCACCGCAGGAATTTGTCAAATTTCACGGGTGGATACAACAAAGGACCCGCAGCAGCGGGTCCTTTACACAGGAATTAATTTATTCCTCCACAGTGCGGCGCTTGGCAACACGGGGACACAGGAAATTATTATTAAATTCGTGGTCTAAGCGAAACAGTCCCTGGGAACGGCGTTCCGGCATAGAGATATAAAGCCGCTTGGAGCCAATATTATCGGACATATTTGCGTGAATGCCCACACTGAGGAACATTTCAATCAGCTCGTTGCCGGTCAGCGCATCGGGGACATCGATGAAGAACTTAAACTCTGTGCCGTAAATCTTGTTCAAAGGCATATGAAACACAAGAGAACTTGTCTCGCAGATCTCACCGCGGACATCGCATTCACCGGCTCGGAGCAGCTTGCCGTTGGAAAGCACATAGTTCAAGACAACACATTCTTTGTTTTCATCGCTGACTTTTCCGCGGCTTACAAGAGCGCAGGTCTGGCCGGATACAGGACATTGCCCATCGGTAAGAGGGCGGAAGCGCTGGGCATAGCAATGCTCACCGTCGCCGTGATCGGGATAAAACATACCAAAGTTGACTATCAGCGTGTTCAACCGACATTTCGCAAGCTGTTCGGCATACTGATCGAATACAGGACTTTCAATACGCGCAATAACCGTTTCTACTCGCTGTGTTACACGGTCGAGGAAGTCCTGCTTGGTGATAAAGGAATTCTCCTCAAGGCACATATTCGCGTACGGGGAGAGGCCGCGCAATGCGTCGATCAGGTCCTCCAGGGTACGATAGGCCGGCAGGTAGCGGCCAATATGAGAGTCATATATATTGGCAACACCCGGGATCTCAATGTGGTTGGAAAGAATATCCTTGGGGTCATACAGGAAGACAGGGGTGCCTTGGCCGGCAAAAAAACCGATCTCATAATTTACCCAGTCAGATTTCAAGGAATTTTCTGTAATCAGAATGACACCCGCATAGCAGTCAAGATAGCTTTCAATAATGCGCTGAAAATCATCGCCACCGGAAAGGATATCTCTGTCACATAGCGGGTGCAGGTTTTGCGCCTGCATAGCCTGACACAGAGGTTCCAGGAATTCATCATTATCCTTGTTGGAGTGGGAGATGAAGATACCGTAGAATTTCTTTTCGCTTTCTTCCAAAGGACGGACTAAGAAGTTAAAATCGCCGTCAATCGTGGGTTTGGGACTTAACATATACCTGACCTCCTTTATTGCGGGAAGATGTAGTCAGCTGTGCCGCCGACACCCATTTCAGGCGTAAGTGTGATGGATTTGCTGGTGTTGTGACGCTCGAGACCCAGGCTGAAATACAGACGGCCTTTACGGAAATCGGTATGGACACTTTCGGCAAATGCTTTGGACCAGTATTTCGGATCTTCCATCTGGTCATCATCTGGCAGCAGGGATGCTTGCAGTTTACCGATATCCTGTGAAAACAGAACCGGCAGCATCCAGAAATAATCCGCTTGCTTAATAGAAAGATAGCACTTGAAAAATACACCAAACAGTTTGTGAACGGGAACGATTACTTCAATATCCAGTTCAGCATGAACACCGGTACGCTCACATTCAGCACCGTCGATGATATTGTAAGCGCTTTTGCAGATAACAGACGAAGCAAAACCGTTTTCGTTGGGGTGCATTTCCTCTCGATATGGTTCCAGTTGCGGCTCCAGCGCATTCTCTGTGCCAAACCCCAAAACCTTATAGGCACACATCAAGTTGGTGGCAAGGAAACGGTCCAGCTTTGTTTCTGCGGCGGTGCCCCATTCATATTCCATAGCCTGACGGATATGCTGAAATGCGTCTTCATAAATTCTGCACTTCAGCGTCAGACGGCGGTACAGAATCCGCTTGCTGGCATAGTAATTCAACAGATAATTATCATAGTACTGGCTCTTCATAAGTCGGTGTGAGTACTTATGTTCCAAAGTCTTTACCACTTCTGCACCGGTGGTGGCGAGGTTTGCGTTCTTCAGCGGTGTTACCGAAAGATGGGTGCCATCGCCTTCGGCCAAATACGGAACAATACCGCTATTGCCTTTTGCCTGTATATAACCGATGACAAACCAGAAGATATTTCTGTAAATGACCGATTCGTTGGAGAAAAGTCCGTCGGTAATTACAGGAATGAGGCAGGAGCAGCTGTCCAGTGCCTCGGTGATTTTGGAAAGATAGTCCCGGCGGGATAGCGTGTCCTGTGAAATCGGGAAGAAGGTATAGGCATAGCCGGCTTTGCTGAGTTCCAGCTGCAGATGCTGACATTTCTGTTCATCAGCTCCCAGACAAACCATAATCAAATGTCCGTAATTTGAACGCAAATCGTATAGGGCGTTGGAAATAAGTTCCATTTCACTGTCCTCACTTTCGAGATGGATCCAAAATTGCAAATAATCCGCTAATATTTTAACATATACTCCATAATATGGCAAGAACTTTCGACAATTTTCGAATATGTAGTCATAGCCTGCTGGGCGTTGCATTTAAATGGGTTGGATATTTATTGGCACAGATGAGGGGAATCGAGGAATTAAGGTAGCCGCCAGTTTGCCAACTGGCGGCAGCAACAGTCCACCGGACTGTTGCGTTATAATGGGCTCGATTCCCCATACACCATAATAAAAGCCGCCCCGAAGGGCGGCATGGTGGAGATGAGGGGAATCGAACCCCTGTCCGAAAGCAACTTGGAAGGAACTTCTCCGGGCGCAGTTTATTATTTACATTCCCTTATCCCGGCGGGAACAAACACCCTACGGGACTTGGTAGCTTCATTATGCGTGGTGCGCGCAAAGCTTAGCGCACGCACGGTCTCCACTTAGATCACACCCGAGCCCGGCCCGTGGAAAAACCGGGGCGGATGGGCGCCTAATTAGGCAGCCAGAGCAACAGTTTTGTTGTCAGTTAAATTTAAAAGTTACCCGTTTTATCGTGGTCAGGCG
Source organism: Faecousia sp. (assembly GCA_045645385.1). Classification (GTDB taxonomy): domain Bacteria; phylum Bacillota; class Clostridia; order Oscillospirales; family Oscillospiraceae; genus Faecousia. The sequence continues at coordinate 50,880 of JAZRIT010000054.1, read as the reverse complement.
CCACGGCCCGCTATTCCAGCCTCACTACCCCCGTCGAAACCAGTACATCCCCATATATGAGGGAATAGGTAATAGTGAATAGGGAATAAGTGGTGGGGTGCGGTGGCACCCCACCGAAATTTTAGAATCTGCCGTAGGGGTCGGGGAGCTTATTGGGCTCCGGGTAGGTCTGCCCGTGGGTGTCCACAGTGATGGATGCGATTTTCTGCTCCTCCACGGGACGGTCCTGCATACCGGTCTTGGTGGCGGCAATAGCATCAACCACCTCCATACCGGAAGTTACCTTACCGAATGCGGCATACTGGCCGTCTAAGTGCTTGGCATCCTCGTGCATAATGGAGAACTGAGAGCCGGCGGAGTTGGGGGATTGACTTCTGGCCATAGACAGCACGCCGCGCTTATGCCGCAGCTCGTTCTTAATGCCGTTAAAGAAGAACTCACCCTTGATGCAGTAGCCGGGGCCACCCATACCGGTGCCGTCGGGGCAGCCGCCCTGGATCATAAAGCCGGGGATGACACGGTGGAAGATCAGACCGTCATAGTAGTTATGATTGGCCAGATCGATAAAATTATACACGCTCTGGGGTGCGATTTCCGGGTACAGCTCACCCTCGATAACACCGCCGTTTTCCATTGTGATCTTAAAAGTAGGGTTCATTTTAATATCTCTCCTTCATTGCACGGTCGATCTGACGCTTGGCGTCCCGCTCGGCCGCAGATTGTCGTTTGTCGTATAGCTTTTTGCCCTTACACAGGCCGACCTTCACCTTCACCAGACTGCCCTTGAGGTAGACGGAAAGGGGAATCAGCGCATAGCCATCCTGCTTGACCTTTCCCAATAGACGCATAATCTCCCGTCTGTGCATTAGCAGACGCCGGGGTCTGCGGGGATCCGGGTTAAAGCGGTTGCCCTGTTCATAAGGGGAGATGTGCATCTGGTTGATAAGAAGCTCGCCGTTTTTGATACCGCACCAGGCATCCTTCAGATTCAATGTGCCTTGGCGAATGGACTTGACCTCTGTGCCGCACAGCTCAATACCGGCTTCCATTTCTTCTTCCACGAAATATTCGTGGTATGCCTCCCGATTCCGGGCCATTACCTTGATACTTGCTTTATCCAGATCCAACACCTCCTTGCTATAGATTCAAATGGTATTATAACACAACTGTCAAGTTACGCAAACAGAAATTTCTCGAATTTTTCAATGGAATCAAAGGAAAAATCGCATAGATTTGACATTTCGCTATAAATCTCCAGAAAATCTGTCCTGCCCCAGCCGGAAAAAGCGATAGGACAACCGCCGGAACGAGCCATACCAACTGCCGCTTTCATATCATCCACTACCAGCAATTGATCAGCAGACAGGTGATATGTATCCATAATTTGATGTAGCGCCCAGGGGTTTGGCTTGCGATGTTCCGGCTCTGCATCCCAGCCGAAAATCGCATCCGGCTGCATACCAAAATGTGCATCATAATCTCTTGCAATGTTCTCCTGTGACGATTGGGAAACCACACATAAAAGACCGCCTTCTTCTTTTTGGCGGCGAATGATCCGTTCGATACCATGGTAAGGGGCGGGGATGTGGTCGCGGATATATTCTTTCCAGCCGTTGTATTCGTGGAGCAGTTCTTCATCGCTAAAGGCAAACCGCTCTTTGCACATTTCTATATAGCCGGGGTGATAGCAACCGCTGATATATTCGTGGAGGGAAATCGACTGATTAGGCCGGTAAAGCTTCAGATATTCCACAAAGAAAGGATAATTCACAGTTGCTTCGCTTTGTACCACCGTATCATCGTGATCCAGGACTAAGCACGGATATTTCAGCATAGCGTCACCTCCGGTTTCATCATTTTTGTTATTATACCAAATCAACAGGGAAGTAGCAACCGAAAATTACCACTTGATATTATAGAACAAATGTACTACAATAACTGTAGAAAGGGGCGTGAGCAGTGTGGAGCAAGTGAATATGCCGGTAGATGTGATCTCTATGTGCAGTGCTGACGGGCAGATCCGCCCGCTGCGCCTGCGGATGGAAACAGAGGATCACCGGCTTTTACGGGTGGATATTGACGAAATAATCAGCAGTAAGCCTATACAGTATGTGGGTATCGAGGCGCAGCTTTTCTTGTGCCGGGCGATGGTGGGGAGCAGGAAATGGCTCTTTGAACTGAAATACACCATTCGTACCCATAGCTGGTGTCTGACAAGGAAGGTGTATTGATATGGCCGAACGAGTGATTTTTCATGTGGATGCCAACAGCGCATTTCTTTCCTGGACGGCGGCCTATCGGGTGAAAGTGTTGGGGGAGAGTGTAGATCTACGGGATATCCCGTCGGTGGTGGCTGGGGACAAGGCATCCCGGCATAGCATTATTTTGGCCAAAAGTACGCCGGCGAAAAAGTACGGAATCCAAACAGGAGAGCCGTTGTTTCAGGCCTTGGAGAAATGCCCGGAGCTTGTGATCGTGCCGCCGGATTATGGACTGTATGTGGAGGCATCCCGGCACTTTGTAGAAATGCTGCGGCAGTTCAGCCCCTTGGTGGAGCAGTATTCCATTGACGAGGCTTGGGTAGATATGACCGGCACAGAACGGATTTTTGGCTCGCCCCGGCTGGCCGCAGAAAAAATGCGGGAACGTATCTGGAACGAATTGGGGTTTACCGTCAATGTGGGAATCTCCACTAATAAAATCCTTTCCAAAATGGCCGGGGATTTTGAAAAGCCCAATAAAGTACACACCTTGTTCCCGGAAGAAATGGAGCGTAAAATGTGGCCCTTGCCGGTACGGGATCTGTTTTTGGTAGGTGGAGCCACAGAACGAAAACTGAAAGGCTTGGGCATCTATACCATCGGCGACTTGGCCAAAACAGATATTGCGGTTTTGCGGAAACGCCTGGGAAAGCACGGCGAAACGATATGGCACTTTGCCAACGGACGCAACGCGGATATGGTAATGCCCGTACCTGCGGAGAATAAAGGTTACGGAAATTCTGTCACCACGGCACAGGATGTGACCAGCAGAGAAACAGGACATCGGGTGCTATTGAGCCTGTGTGAAACTGTGGCTATGCGTATGCGCAAAGACGGTAAAAACGGCAGCTGTGTCACGGTGCATCTGCGTACCGCTGATTTTAACAGCTTTTCCCATCAGCTGCAGCTCCACGGCGCGACCAATATTACAACGGAAATTTTTAAAGCGGCTTGCCGCGCCTTTGATGAAGCCTGGGACGGACAAACGCCGCTGCGACAGTTAGGGATACAGGTGACAAAACTAAGCGCAGAACCTTACCAGCAGTACGATCTGTTTTCTGATCTTAGTCCTGCCAAGTATGAGCGGAAATTGCGGTTAGACGAAACAGTAGATGCCCTGCGGGACCGTTTCGGAGAATCCGTCATCCGCCGCGCCCAATTTTCTGAAGAGCCGGATGCCCACATGACCGGCGGCCTGGACAAAGCCCGCCGCACCGGCGTGACAAAACCTGTCCCCAAAGAATTTTAGTGCAAGAAATATCCCACGCCAATCGGCGTGGGATATTTTGGTTGGTGGCACCAAAGGCAACCCCCGGCTCTGCCGGGGGAATAAAAGAGCTTCAGCGGAGAACAAAGAAATAAAAAAGAATCCCTCAGTAGAGTAGAAGTGGTTTGCCGACCACACATCTACAATAGAGAGGGATTCTAACTGACAATATGGGGTAGTATCGTCTACAGAAATGTTAGAACAGAAAGATACTTTGCCCCTTTAGGGGCGGCAGGGCAGTTAATGCAGACGTCAGAAATTCAGTGCATCTTTAGATGCCCGCCAGTAAAAAGCCCTTCTAGGGCTTAATCAAGCCTCCGGCTTAGCCGGAGGTTTTGACTATTTAGCAAAATCCAAAAGCTTTTGGGCATCCAGCTTGTCGTAACCGGTGATGAAGCCAGCCAGTTCCTTGGCAATTTGCTTAGCGCCGCCAATGGAGTTGCTTTCGATGTTCAGGGGCAGCAGAGGATCGTGGAGGGACAGCCGCAGCAGAAACCAACCATTGCCGTGAGCCTCGTCAAGGTTGACACGAACACCCTCGTAATTGCTGGGGGCCAAACTCCAGCCTGCCTGCTTTTCCGCAAATGCGGTCAGCTCGTCAATGACCTGCTGGCCGTATGCCTTGAAGTCTTCCAAAAGAATGTTCATACGGAATTCCACACTCTCAGCAGGCTCTTCCAAGGTGGCAATCAGGGATTCCAGAGTGTAGCCTGCCTTTTTACCGCGGGCCAGCTCAATCAGCAGCTTGGTTACCAGGTATGCGCCGTCATCCAGGAAATAATTCTCCTTCAAAGCGCCGTGGCCGGAGGTCTCAATAGCCAGCTGGCTGTCCTGCCCCTGCGCATTCAAGCGGATGGACTCATTGATGACATTGCGGTAGCCTCTCTTGAAACGGTGGTGAATACCTCCCTTCTCCGCAATAAACTTGGCAAGGCCGGTGGAGGTGATGGAGTCGGTGACGATGGTAGTACCGGGGTGTTCGCGGAGCAGAATCGCGGCAAGCATGGCGATGATCCTGTTTCTGTTCAGCTCGCTACCGTCAGACAGAACTGCGCCTGCCCGGTCAACATCCGTATCGAAAATGATACCCAAATCAGCATTAGTCAGCTTGACAGATTCGGTGATAGCTTCCATAGCCTTCTTGTCTTCAGGGTTGGGGATGTGGTTGGGGAAGCTGCCGTGGGGGTCTAAGTAGCGGCTGCCCTCAGTATTTGCACCCAGAGGCTTCAGTACCTTATCCACATAGAAACCGCCTGCACCGTTGCCAGCATCTACGACAATACGGAAGCCCTCCAAAGGCTTCTCATCGCCGGTAGCGGCGCGGATCTTATCAGCCAAAATCTTGGCATAGGTATCCATAAACTCGCCCCTGACTAACGTACCGGTTGCCAAACCGGTCTTTTCGTTGCTTGCAGCATAAGTAAGAATCTGCTTGATATCACCTTTTTCCAGACCGCCTTCGGCTGTAAAAAACTTAAAGCCATTGCGGTTGAAGGGGAGGTGGCTGGCGGTAATCATTACAGAGCCGTCAAACAGATAGCCCTCGGTAACAGTGGACATAAACATAGCGGGGGTGCTGGCCATACCGAAATCGGTAACCTGAAGACCGGCTTCCACCATAGCCTGACAGATCCAGCCGCACAGCGTCTCACCGGACAGACGGGAATCACGGCCAACAGCTACACGCGGTTCGCGCTTTCCTGTCTTGTTCATCAGCCAAAGGGCAAAACCACGGCCAATGTCCTTACAAACGGTTTCGGTCAGGTTGACGGATTGCCCCTCAATGCCCTCCAGGGCAACACCGCGAATATCGCTGCCGTTTTGCAGTTTCATATAGTCCATAAAAAAACCTCCAATTGTAAAACATTCTTTAAGGTATTATAGCATACGATTTGCTTATAATCAATGGAATATTACAGAAACAGTATAATATATAAATTATAGCTTGCTGATTTAAAATATTATAAATAGTAATTGACAATCAAAATATACAGGCATATAATGGAACGAAATTGGTCGCTAAAAGCGATAGAAAGTGGAGGCAAATGTAATGAATGCGTATGTGCAAAGTGTAATTGAAAATGTGCGTAAGAAGCACGGCAACGAGCCGGAGTTCGTCCAGACAGTGGAAGAGGTTTTGACCTCTGTTGCGCCTATGGTGGATAAGCACCCGGAATATGAGAAGGCCGACCTGCTGAACCGTATGGTGGAGCCGGAGCGTATGTTTACATTCCGCGTTGTGTGGACCGATGATAACGGCCAGGCCCACACCAACATCGGCTATCGCTGCCAGTTCAACGGCGCCATCGGCCCCTACAAGGGTGGCCTGCGTTTCCAGCCCAATGTTACCCCCAGTATCATTAAATTCTTAGGTTTTGAGCAGACCTTCAAGAACAGCCTGACCGGCCTGCCTATGGGCGGCGGCAAGGGCGGCTCTGACTTCGATCCTGCCGGCAAGTCTGATGCCGAAATTATGCGGTTCTGCCAGAGCTTTATGTCTGCTCTGTACCGTTACATCGGACCGGACATCGATGTTCCTGCCGGTGATATGGGTGTGGGTGGCCGCGAGATCGGCTATCTGTACGGGCAGTACCGCCGCCTGAAGGGTGTTTGGGAGAATGGCGTGCTCACCGGTAAGGGCTTTAGCTACGGCGGCTCTCTGATCCGTCCCGAGGCAACCGGCTACGGCGCGATCTACTATCTGCAGGAAGTGCTTGCCCACGAGGGTGATACCATCGAGGGCAAGCGGATCGCAATCTCCGGCTACGGCAATGTAGGCTGGGGCATTATGAAGAAGGCTGCTGAGCTGGGCGCTAAGGTTACATATTTTGCCGGCCCTGACGGCTATATTCACGATCCCGACGGTGTTGTGGGCGAAAAGCTGGATTACATTTTGGAAATGCGCGCAAAGGATCCCATGCACTGCAAGCCTTACGCCGACAAGTACGGTGTGGAATTCGTCCCCGGCGAAAAGTGCTGGGGCGTGAAGGATGTGGACATTTATATGCCCGCCGCTACCCAGAACGATGTGCGTATGGTGATGGCTGAGAAGATTGCGGCATCCGGTGTTAAGTACTACATTGAAGTTGCCAATATGCCTACCACCAACGATGCATTGGACTACCTCCGTGCGCAAAAGCATATGATCGTTGCACCCTCCAAGGCAGTCAATGCCGGCGGTGTTGCTGTTTCCGGCCTGGAAATGGGCCAGAACTCCGAGCGTCTTGTATGGACCGCAGAGGAAGTTGACGAGAAGCTCAAGGGCATTATGAAGGTCATTCACCGGATGTCCGTTGACGCAGCTGAGGAATACGGCCTGGGCTACGACCTGGTCGCCGGCGCAAACCTGGCAGGCTTCAAGAAGGTCGCTGAAGCTATGATGGAACAGGGAATCTTCTAATTAAGACAACGAAAGAATAACAGAAAGAGCAGCCCCGTGTGGGGCTGCTCTTTAATCGTCAAGGCTTTGGAATTTGCTGTCCATAAAGAAATAAGCGGCAATATACTCTATAAAAGCGACAAGCATAAATACGGTATCAATGATCGCGATGGTATTGACGAACTGAATACTCAGTCCCGGCAGCAGCACCATCAGGATCAGACTCATAAACAGTACGGTTGTGCATATCTTTCCGCTGATCAGTGCACCTTTAAGCATTTTCTTTTTCCGAAGCCGCAGGCCGCCGGCGATCAGCTGAAAGCTCTCCTTTAAAATAAATAGCGCCATAACGTATCGCAGCACTTTGTACTTCATTGTCAAGCACAAAATCAGCGTGAATTGCGTAGCTTTATCGGCCACAGGATCCAGGAGCTTTCCCAAAGAAGTGATCATATTAAAATGTCTTGCGATCTTTCCGTCGATCAGGTCTGTCAGACAGGACACTGTCAGAATCCCTGCAGCTAAAATGTAATCCGATGCGTCCTCTGCATTCAGATAAATGGCTACATATACAGGAATCAAAAGCAGTCTGAACAGGCTTAAAAGATTGGGAATGGTAAATATTTCTTTTTTCCAGTCTTTCACAAACATACTCAACGTTCCTCCGGATATCGATACCGTGTTTTTGATATTATATGTCTTTTTTTTCGCTGAATCAAGAGGAAAGTAAATATGTTATAAAAAATTAAAAATTTGGTAATGAAGCCTGTCGGCTGGCGCTCAAGGTAAACTGTCTCACAAGATATTTCCAGGTGATTCTGTCCAGCTCACCGGTTGGCGGCAGTCCCGCCAGTAGCTGAAATGCGGCCAGCGCCTGACTGGTTGAATCATCCAGAATTCCGTTGTGATCCGGCTTAGTAATGGTTGAGTTTTCGTTGGATAACTGTGTCAGGATACTTTGCAATAGGTAAATATATGCGCTTCTGTCACCAACACGAAATACCTGTCCCGGTTCGAAAAGGATCTCAATCGGCTCAGCAGGACCGATTCGGATCACTGCCTGTTCATAAACTGATACGATTTTTTCCCAGGTGTCTTGATCGGTAATTCCAGTGACAGGCAGACCGTACAGTCGCTGAAAAGCGGTAACAGATTGTATAGTTGTCTGCCCGTAGATGCCGTCGGGAACGACAGTCGGCAACCGCGGGTCATCCTCAGAAATAACACGCAGCATCGTTTGCAGACTGCGGATCGGCTGTTCTACAAAGGATTCGCCCGGCTTCATCGTACCACCTCCTGTCGGATAGGATCCTGCTGCCCCATACTCAGATCCCGGCCGGGGAACTGGGTAAGGGTCGTTGTTTTCGTGTAATTCGGCCGTTGGGGATTCGTCACGCCTCCGTTTCTTCTAAAGTTTCCAACAGGGCGTGTCGGACCGGCCGGCAAAGCCGTTTCTCTGCTTGCCGGGAATGTCTCGCCACTGCGTAGAGTTGTGTTCTCTATTCCGGCGAATTGGTCGTAGATCTGATCCCAGGTAGCTGCATCTACCACACCGGTTTCCGGCAAACGGAAACGGCGCTGCGCCGCAAGGACTGCAGCACGGGTTGCCTGGCCGTAGATGCCGTCGATGGATAGCGGCGGAATATCGGAAATATATGCTGACAACACCGAGAGCATATACTGCAGCTGCCGGACTTTTTCACCGGTATCGCCCACTTGCAATGCGTTGGGTGATGCCCAGTTGATGGCGTAAAATTGCTGTCCCTGGCTGCGCAGCTCTGATAACGAGTTAACACCTGTGTACAGACGCACCAGTGCATACCAGGTAGCGGGTCCAACAATTCCGTCCGGTGTCAGACCGAATATTCTTTGAAACGCCCGCACTGAGGCTTCTGTGCGGCTACCGTAAATGCCGTCCACTGTGGGGACCTTGGGAATGGCTGGGTAGTTTTGCGCAATCCGGTTCAGTGATGCCTGCACCACCACAACGTTGGGCCCTGTGCTGCCGACACGCAGCGGTGTGCCGGGGTAGGAGGTCGTGTTTCCCCGGATGGGCGCGTTGGGAACGGTTTCAACATTGCCGTAATAGCTACGCAGGATCTGGTTGGAATTATATCCCTGAAGTGCAAGGTTTTGGCTGCCCCATTGACTTAGACCCTCGCAGGTAACTGTGGTGCCGTTGCAGAATTTTGCGGCAAGGGGTTCCACAAATCCCGGTCTTCGCAGGTAGTCGTTAAACAGTTCGTCAACCAGCCGGGATATGTTGTCAAAAAATGCCCGTCCCTTGACAAAGGCCTGGTCATAAGCAGTAGAACTGGTAATATCAAAATCGTACCCCCGGCTGCGGTAAAACTCCGTATAAACGCGGTTTAACGCAAAGGATACGATAGCCAAAATGTTGGCGCGCAGTGCGCTTTCATCCCAGGTCGGATATATTTCGCTGGATGCAACATTTTTAACGTAATCGGAAAAAGATACGGTGACATTTTCGCCTCCGGAGGACGGCGGGCCGATGTGTACAGTGATCCTCTGGGGTACAAAAGGTGTGACCGTAGGCATTGTATCCCTCCTCACAGATTTTGCGGCGGTGTGGGGAAGATTTCCAGCTTATTGTAGGAATCCGGCAGTTCAGACAGGGGAATCATTTCTAAGTTTTGCGTGGTGGTGCGGTCAGGAAAAATTTGCAGATCTTCGATTTCAATCGCCTCATAATCCCTCAGCCGTGCATAGAGATTTACCACCCCAAAAGGAATCGTATCGGTGTCAGGTCGTTGTCCTGCAGAAAAGTCCGGTACTGTGACCTCCACTGGAATGTCCAGTGTCCCGTTTCTGTTGGTCAGCCGCAGTGCAATGGCTTCGCCATTGGAATCGGTTACAGAAACGGCGACACCTTCCAGCGGAATCTGCGCATAGCTTGTGTAGGCGCGAACCTGTATGTATCCCTTAGCGGACAGAATAACCCCTCCTTTCATAATCTTAGTTATTCTATGTAAATAAGCACAAAAATGTTCCAGGGACTCAAAGGAATCCCTGGAGCTGCTGATTGTTTACCTGCTCGAAATCGATAAGCTTGTGGGCAAGATCTGCTACCTGCCGGTCGGTTTCGTTAAATTGATTGATGTTTTTGTAGCCCTTGATGATACCGCGGGTATTTCCCTGGATCATCATAGCGGCGGCCTTGGAATCCATATCCCCGAAGGAAAGCTGGGAACGGGTCATCATATTGGTCATACCCTTGATCGCCGGATTCAGTTCCTTCAGTTCCCAGCCTCTTGACAGGGCAATGCCGTGGGCCTCCCGCTCAATGGTATCGTATTCCCGCAGCTGGGAATTCAGTTCTGTGCGCAGGTCAGCACGAAGCGGTGATTTCAATACGCTGCGAATACCAATCTGCCCCATCTGTGTCGTCTTTAATATTGAAGATAAAATGTCTTTGCTGCCTTTCATTTACATCACCGTTGTCAGTATTCCGCACCGGCGCTGATTCTATGCACATATTGTATGAAAATGCATAGAATGTAGGGTTAGAAAGGAGTTGGTAACAGATGAGTGCAATCGCAGGAATCATGGGTTTACCGTTTGATTCTCAAATTTTAGATACAATGCTGGGTACGATGCTGCACCGCGGTCCGGACGGCACAGGCAGCTATATGGAGCGGCAGTGCTGTCTGCTGCACAGCCGACTGGCAATTGTTGCCCCAGAGGACTCAGATCAGCCCATAGCGCTGCATTGGGGCGATGGGGAGTATGTGATTACATATAACGGAGAGCTGTACAACGCCTGTGAATTACGGGAGAGCCTTAGAGTGCTGGGACACGAGTTTACGACCCGCAGTGACACAGAAGTAGTGTTACACGCTTATGCACAATGGAAAGAGAAATGTGTAGAAAAATTCAACGGAATTTTTGCCTTCGGTGTGTGGGAAAAACACAAAAAACGATTGTTTCTCGCCCGGGACAGAATGGGCGTAAAACCGCTGTTTTATACGACACTTTCAGGCGGAATGCTGTTTGCATCGGAGATCAAAACCCTGTTGTCCTACCCGGGTGTTCCCAGAGAGCTGGACAGGGAAGGCGCTGCGCAGATTCTTTTGCTGGGTCCCGGCCGGATACCCGGCAGCGGTGTGCTGAAAAATATTTTGGAGCTGATGCCTGGGTGCTGCGGTTATTATTGCTTAGGGGATTGGAAATGGTGGCATTACTGGAAACTGCGGGATCGGGAGCATCGGGAAAGTTTTGAGGAAACAGCGGAATGTGTCCGTTATCTGGTGACCGATGCCGTTACACGGCAGATGGCGTCCGATGTTCCCTTTGGTACTTTTCTCTCCGGTGGCCTGGATTCCAGTGTAGTCTCGGCTATATGCGCAGCCAACAACGGGGGAGAGCCGCTGCATACATTTTCCTTGGATTATGAGAATAACGATAAATATTTCGTTCCGGGGAAGTATCAGCCCAATTCTGACAACAGTTTCATTGATATCATGCAAAAAGAACTAAACAGCAGACATCGCTGGACAGTTTTGGCGACGAAGGACCTGACAGACGAACTGGAAAACGCAACCGTCGCCCGGGATCTGCCGGGTATGGCGGATGTGGATTTTTCGTTGCTTGCATTCTGTCGTAAAGTCCGACAGGAGGTAAAGCTGGTCCTGTCCGGGGAGTGTGCAGACGAGATATTCGGTGGTTATCCCTGGTACAGAGATCCGGAAATCAGTGCCTATAACGGATTCCCCTGGGCACAGAATACCCAGCAGCGGGCCGCATTTATGAATCCGGATGTCCTGTCGGATATTGCGCCGGAGGACTTTGTAAATGCGCATTATTTGCAAACGATCAATGATTGCGATATTCTGCCGGGCACATTACCCCGGGAAAAACGAATGAAGGAGCTTAATAATCTTAACCTGCGCTGGTTTATGCAGACACTGTTGGACAGAAAGGACAGAATGTGTATGGCCTGCGGTCTTGCAGCCCGTGTGCCGTTCTGCGATTACAGAATCGTTGAATATATGTACGGCGTTCCTTGGGAGTATAAGGACTATAAGAACACGGAGAAAGGATTGTTACGCTATGCAATGGAGGGCCTTTTACCCCAAAAGGTGCTATGGAGAAAGAAGAGCCCCTATCCGAAAACTTATGACCCGGAATATCTGAACAGTGTCAGTAAAATGCTCCGTCAACTGCTCAGTAGAATTGATGCGCCTATCTTTGGGATCGTTGACCGAAAGGCGTTGGTGCAGTTGCTGGAGGGGGATTTTGACAAGCCGTGGTACGGTCAGCTTATGAAGCAGCCCCAGACCATCGCCTATATGCTGCAGATCAATTTCTGGCTTGAACACTATAAAATTCAGCTGGTGTAGGCCTGTGTTTTGCAAAAAATTCCAAAATGCTAAATTATATCAACAGATTTTTTATATAATGTTATAATTTTTGAGATTTTGTGTTGTCATTTCAAGTAAGAAATGCTATTATTATGTATTATATGTAGCTGCGGCAGCCTATGCCGGTTACACAATCAGATTAGGAGGAAAAGATAATGGCAAGAGTTTTCAATTTTTCAGCAGGTCCCGCTGTTTTGCCGGAGGAAGTTTTGGCAGAAGCAGCAGCGGAAATGTTTGATTATAAGGGCACCGGTATGTCCGTAATGGAGATGAGCCATCGATCTAAAGCCTACCAGCAGATCATTGACGAGGCTGAGGCTGATTTGCGGGATCTGATGAACATTCCCGACAATTATAAAGTCCTGTTTCTGCAGGGCGGCGCTTCTCAGCAGTTTGCTATGATCCCTATGAACCTGATGAAGAACGGCGTTGCCGACTACATCATCACCGGTCAGTGGGCGAAGAAGGCCTACCAGGAGGCCCAGAAGTATGGTAAGGCCAATGCAGTTGCTTCTTCTGCCGACAAGACCTTCTCTTACATTCCCGATTGCTCCGACCTGCCCATCAGCGAGGATGCAGACTATGTGTACATCTGTGAGAACAATACCATCTACGGCACCAAGTATCACACCCTGCCCAATACCAAGGGCAAGATTCTTGTCTCCGATGTTTCCTCCTGCTTCTTGTCCGAGCCGGTGGATGTCACCAGGTACGGTATGATCTACGGCGGTGTGCAGAAGAATATCGGCCCTGCCGGCGTGGTGATCGCTATCATCCGCGAGGATCTGATCCGCGAGGATGTACTGCCCGGCACACCCACGATGCTGCAGTACAAGATCCACGCCGATAACGGCTCTATGTACAATACACCCCCTTGCTACGGCATTTATATCTGCGGCAAGGTGTTCAAGTGGCTGAAGAAGATGGGCGGCCTGAAGGTTATGCAGGAACGCAATGAGGCAAAAGCTAAGGTCCTGTATGATTTCCTGGACAGCAGCAAGCTGTTCAAGGGTACTGTCCGCAAGGAGGACCGTTCTTTGATGAATGTTCCTTTCGTTACCGGTAACGAGGAATTGGATGCCGAATTTGTAAAGGCTGCTACTGCTGCCGGCTTTGTGAATCTGAAGGGTCACCGCACTGTTGGCGGTATGCGCGCCAGCATCTATAACGCTATGCCCATCGAGGGCGTGGAAAAGCTGGTTGCCTTTATGAAGGAATTTGAGGCAAGCCATACATAAGAAAGAGGGATAACAATGTTCCAGTATCATTACTTAAATAAGATCTCCGATAAGGGTACTGCCCTTTGGACGGAAAATTATGAAAAGACCGAAAATGTTGATAATGCCCAGGCCATCGTCGTCCGCAGCGCCGCAATGCACGATATGGAATTTTCTTCCGATCTGCTGGCTGTTGCCAGAGCCGGCGCAGGCGTGAACAATATCCCCCTGGATCGCTGCGCCCAGGAGGGGATCGTGGTATTCAACACCCCCGGCGCCAACGCTAACGGCGTTGTGGAAATGGCGTTGTGCGGTATGCTGCTGGGCAGCCGGGATGTGATCGGCGGCATCAACTGGGTGCAGACCATTAAAGATACCCCTGATGTCGGCAAGCAGGTTGAGAAGGGCAAGTCTAAATTTGCCGGTAACGAAATCAAGGGTAAGAGCCTGGGCGTGATCGGTCTGGGCGCTAGCGGCGGTCCTCTTGCCAATGCGGCCCGTAAGCTGGGTATGGAAGTATACGGCTGCGACCCCTTTATCTCCATTGACGCGGCTTGGCGTTTGGACAGTCATATTATTCATGTCAAGACCCGGGATGAGATTTATGCAAACAGCGACATCATCACCCTGCATGTACCCTTGCTGGACGATACCAAGAAGATGATCAACCGGGAAGCCATCGCCAAGATGAAGGACGGCGTGATTATTCTGAACTTTGCCCGTGACCTGCTGGTTGACGACGAGGCTATGGAAGAGGCGCTGAAGTCCGGCAAGGTGAAGCGTTACATCACCGACTTCCCCAACGATAAGACCGCTGGTATGGAGGGTGTGGTCGCCATTCCCCACCTGGGTGCCTCCACCGAGGAGTCCGAGGATAACTGCGCAAAGATGGCTGTCCGTCAGGTAATGAACTATTTGGAAAACGGTAACATTATCAATTCCGTGAATTTCCCCAACTGTGATATGGGCAAATGCACTAAGGCCTCCCGTATCACCATTCTCCACAAGAACATTCCAAATATGTTGAGCCAGTTTACAACGCTCCTTTCCGAGGAAAGCATCAACATTTCCGATCTGCTCAACCGCTCCAAGGGCGAGTACGCCTATACAATGTTCGACCTGGACAGCGTTCCTTCTGCGACTGCAATTGAAAAGCTTTCTCGGGTCGAGGGCGTGATCCGCGTCAGAGAGATCGACCTGTAAGTATTCATAAGTGAAAGACAGTACGGCCAAATGGCTGTACTGTCTTTTTGCTGAATTATTGACCTAACTCTTTGTTGCGTTTATAGGCAGCTTTGATGCATTCGATAACTGTTTGGGAGAAATTACCCTCGGTCAGCTTTTGAAGTCCGGCCAGGGTACTGCCGCCGGGGGAGCAGACGGCGTTGGCCAGTTCAACGGGTGTCCTGTCAGATTGCTGCACCATTTTGGCAGCGCCGATCATTGCGGCAGCGGCATAGGAAAGGGCATCTTCCTTGGGAACACCGCAGGCAGCAGCGCCCTCAGCCATCGCATCCAGAAACAGATAGAAATAAGCAGGACTGCAGCTGGATACTGCACAGGCAGCATCTATCAGCTCTTCCTCAATAGAATCCCATTGTCCGCACTCAGCGGCATCAACCAAAAGGTTGGCCATTTCTGCTTCGCTGACAAATTCGTTATGACAGTAGAGAACCATACCGGCGCCCACGGTAACCGGGGTGTTGGGCATAATGCGGACCGTGGGCAGGGGAGTGCCGGCAAGCTGCTGGATCTTCTCAACGGTAATGCCGGCAGCCATTGTGATGATCATAGGCTTTTTCTTGGCAAACAGGGGCTGCAGGGGAGCAAGGACCTCCGCCATCATCTGGGGCTTCACCGCCAGGAAGATGCGGTCACAGGTATTGACAACTTCCTCGTTTGTACCGCTTTTGCAGCCCAATTCCTTTGCAAGATCGGCAGCTTTATCGGCAAAATAATCTGCTAAAAGAATATCCTTTGTGCTTTTGGCCAATGCCCGGGCAATTGCACCGCCCATATTGCCGCAGCCAATAAATCCGTATTTCATAATCTGCTCCTATCTGATGTGTCCGTGGCCATCAATGATGTATTTATAGCTGGTCAGCTCCCGCAGACCCATAGGACCTCTTGCGTGAAGCTTTTGGGTGGAAATACCCATTTCGCAGCCGAGTCCAAATTCTCCGCCGTCAGTGAATCGGGTAGATGCATTGACATATACGGCTGCGCTGTCGATACTAACGGTGAATACCGCTTTTGCAGTATTGTTGTTTGTAACGATCGCTTCGCTGTGGCCTGTTGAATGGGCGCTGATATGGTCAACAGCCTCTTTAACACCGTTTACACATTTTACGGCAAGGATATAATCCAAAAATTCTGTATCAAAGTCCTCGGGTGCTGCGGGCGTGCCGGGGATGATGGTAGCTGCGGTATCGTCCAAGCGTAGTTCAACAGGTGTCAGACCGGCAGCAGAACGATTGGTGACAAGTCTTTCGTATACCATTGGCAGGAACTTTCCCGCAATCGCATTGTCTATCAGCAGCACTTCCTCGGCGTTACATACGCTGGGACGGCTGGTTTTTGCGTTATCAATAATATTTAATGCCATATTCAAATCTGCGGTTTTTTCTACATAAATATGGCAGATACCGGTGCCGGTAGCGATACAGGGAACAGTTGCATTCTGCACACAGGCGTTGATAAGACCTGCACCGCCCCGGGGGATCAGCAGATCTACATAGCCTTGTGCCTTCATCAGTGCCGTTGCGCTGCTGCGGGATGTGTCCGTAACCAGATTGATGGCATTTTCACAGATCCCAACAGTGCGTAATCCGGAGCGCAATGCTGCCACAATGGCGCTGGCAGAACGGAAAGCCTCCTTGCCGCCACGGAGGATACAGACATTACCGCTCTTTAATGCGAGTGCTGCCGCATCACTGGTAACATTGGGACGGCTCTCATAAATAATTGCCACAACACCGATAGGGCAGGAAACCTTGCGAATCTTCAGACCGTCTTTTCGGATGTACTCGTCCAACTCCCGATCTACAGGATCGGGCAGGGCAGCCACATCCCGAATGCCCTGCGCCATCCCTTCGATCCGTTCCGGTGTCAGGCGCAATCTGTCTAACATAACCGCGGAGATCGTGTCGGCAGCATCGGCAAGGTCCTTCTGGTTGGCCGAAAGGATATTGTCCATTTGACCGAGCAAAGCGTCTGCCATTGTATTTAAGGCTTTGTTCTTTTGCTCCGATGAAAGCAGGCATACTTTTGTTTTTGCTGCTTTTGCAGCCTGTAGCATATCAAGCATAGTTCTTCTCCGTAAAGGTCGTGCCAATAGACATTCCGTCCATAATGGAATAAAGATTGTTGGGATCGTCGCCATTGGTGATAATCATATCGCAGCCGCAGGACAAGCATATCTTAGCGGCCTCCAGCTTTGTGACCATACCGCCGGTGCCTAAATTACTGCTGCTGACACCTGCAAGGGCCAGAACACTGTCGTCAATTTTGTTGATAACTGGAATAAGTGTTGCATTGGGATCCAAATGAGGATCAGCGGTGTACAGGCCGTCAATGTCAGACAGTAAAACCAATTTATCAGCCTTAACACTTTGTGCAACAATAGCAGCCAGAGTGTCGTTATCGCCAATGACGATCTCCTTGGTTGCGACCGTATCGTTTTCGTTGATGATGGGGATCGCCCCCAATTCCATCAGTCGGGTAAGGGTGTTGCTGAAATTGGTATGACGCACATCGTTTTCCACATCCTCGCCGGTAATCAGCAGCTGGGCGACAATGTGATTGTATTCTCCAAAGAGCTTATCGTATATGTACATCAGCTCGCATTGTCCCACCGCAGCAGCGGCCTGTTTGGTGGGCATATCCTTGGGACGTTCCTGCAGTCCCAGTTTGCCGGCACCCATACCGATAGCACCGGAAGAAACCACGATTACCTGATTTCCTGCATTTTTAATATCGCTGATGACCTTGCAAAGCTCTTCCACCCGGCGGATATTCAGGTGACCGCTGGAATGGGCAAGGGTACTCGTGCCGATTTTAATGACAATTCTCATAAGGATCCTCCAAGTATAACATTGTGTCATATATAGAATAGAATTATTATATACCCGTTTGTTTCATAAATAAAGAGGCAATTCACCTAATTTTTGTAAAAATTCTATGCAAAACATAAGCAATGTGCAAAATTGAGCATGTTCTCAGTTCTCCATACGCAATTGCGGTGCAGTTATCAACGGAAAAGCAGAAAGTTCTTTGTTATACAAATTTGTGTTGTGCATACAGATTCCCGTGATCTGTGAATTATCATAGGTGGTATAGTAGTATATACCTTTGTCGGTATTGCAGCAGCTGGTGTAGATTGTCTTTTCGTAAAGATCGCCCACCCTTGCACAACCATTTTGTTGTTCTACGGAGCGCAGAATGTGAAAGAACTGGCTGACACCGGCAGCTTCAGTATTCTCGCATACGGCGTTCAGCTTTACAAATGCAGCCCGAATAAAGCGGGAGGCAGAGGACAGATCACCTGGCAGGCCAATGGCGCCCATACCGCGGCTGTAGGGTGCGATTGCATAGTCGGGCGCAAAACGGTTGGCTGGCTCCTCGCGGGTAAGATTGATATAATTGGCCAGATTGTGCATGTGAAAATCAAAAGGCGGGTTGTTGGTCAGCACGCCGATCGGGTTATCGTAGATCTTGATTCCGTTTGCAGTCGGCTCTACAGTGATGGATTCCTTTTTGTCGGCAATAATCCAGTGCAGAGGGGTGAGGGGATATGCGGCACTAAAGGGTCTGTCCACCAGATTCAGACAGCTAAGAAGTTCTTTGGTTTGTGCAATATCCCGGCATTGGGAAAGGACCCACGGAATGAACTCAAAGGGCGTAATGTTGTCTGCATTCTCCCTGTAAGGCAGATATACTGCATTCCCCGGGAAATAAAGACCGGCCATACTCAAACCGCACTCGTTTGTGGCATCGAAATACAAAGGATAATTGTCTGCGACCATGGCCATCCCGATCATTGCAAAATGGTCTGCATCCGGATCTTTAAAGCGGTAGAAAAACGGGTAATTTCTGGGGGTGACTACAACACACTCGCCGAAATCGTACTCGAAGTCCAGATTCCTGCCGAAATAGTGGTCTTTTGCACAAAATGTAATCGAAGTGCACATAGAATTTTCCTCCTGATTTGTTCGCTTAATTACAGTATTTACGGCATTTTCTGAAGTATTCCGAAATGTTGTTTTACTTATATCAAAATGCATATACTGTTATTAAAATAAGCATTTCATAAATTCGTCGGGATTCGGTATAATTCTACTGATATGGAACTGCATATTCAGCACGCAAAAAGTGCTGATAAAAAATGCCTATGATGCGATGTGAAATGGAGGCAATACTGATGACCAAACATACATATTCCTACTTTCCTGGCTGCACCCTCAAGACAAAGGGAAAGGACCTGGACAAGTACGCCAGAGCAGCAGCAGCGGCTCTGGATTTTGAACTGGAGGAGCTTGCGGATTGGCAGTGCTGCGGTGCTGTATATCCTATGGCAAAAGACGAGATCGCAACACGACTCAGCTCTGTTCGGGCATTGGCTTTTGCCAAGGAGCATGGCAGGGAACTGGTGACCCTTTGTTCTGCCTGTCACCATGTCATCAAGCGGGTAAATCTGGATGTACAGAGGGATACTGAGATCTGCGACAAGGTAAACCGCTATCTGAAGCTGGATACGCCTTATACGGGCGAGACAACTGTGCTGCATTATCTGGAGGTCCTGCGTGACCGGGTTGGCTTTGACAACCTTAAGCAAAAAGTCGTTAAACCGCTCACGGGAATGAAGATCGGTGCCTACTATGGCTGCCTGCTCCTCAGACCCGGCAAGGAGATGGGGTTTGACAATCCTGAAAATCCTACTATCATCGAAGACTTTATTCGCGCTATCGGCGCTGAGCCTGTGATCTACGCCCGCAGAAATGAATGCTGCGGCGGTTACTGCACATTGGAAAACAAGTCCTATGCCCAAAGGCAGGTAGATGCGATCATGGACAATGCCAAGTCGCAGGGGGCTCAAATGCTGGTAACTGCCTGCCCGCTTTGTATGTATAATCTGAAGAACAATGCTGCTGACGGTCTGGAAGTAAAGTACTTTACCGAACTCCTGGCTGAGGCGTTAGGTGTGAAGGAGAATGCAGAATGATTGATTTTGTGAAACGAATCTCCGGAGTCAATCCGAGAAAATGTATGAAATGCGGTAAATGCACGGCTTCTTGTCCCGCCTTTGACGAGATGGAATATCATCCTCACCAGTTTGTAGATATGGTTGAGAATGGCCGTATCGATGAGCTGATGAACTCAAAAGGTATTTACACTTGCTTGAGTTGTTTCGCCTGTGTGGAGCGTTGTCCTCGGAATGTAGAGCCTGCCAAGCTGATTGAAGCAGTGCGGACTGCAGTGATCCGCAAGCAGGACGGGACTCATTTGAAGCCCGACGCAATTCCCGAATTGCTGGATGAAGAGCTGCCCCAGCAGGCGATCACCAGCGCATTCAGAAAATACAGAAAGTGAGGAGAAGATAAATGCAGAGAATCGGCGTATTTGTCTGCTGGTGCGGCAGTAATATTGCAGCAACAGTGGATGTGGAAAAGGTTTCTCAGGTCCTTGCACAGGAACCCGGCGTTGTCTTCTCCACCAACTATCAGTATATGTGCTCCCAGGCCGGTCAGGAAATGATCCAGGAGAGCATCCATAAGTATAATCTGACAGGTGTAGTCATCTGCTCCTGTTCTCCCAGAATGCACGAGGCCACCTTCCGCAAGACCTGCGAGAAGGCTGGCTTGAATGCCCATATGGTGGAGATCGCCAACATCCGTGAGCAGTGCTCCTGGATCCATAAGGATAAGGATGTCGCCACCGAGAAGGCAGTTGTTCTTGGCCGTGCTGCTATCGCCAAGGTACATTTGAATGCACCCTTGACTGCCGGTCAAAGCCCTGTCAAAAAGCGTGCGTTGGTGATCGGCGGCGGTATTGCCGGTATTCAGACCGCCTTGGATATTGCCGATGCCGGTTTTGATGTGGACATTGTGGAAAAGCAGCCTACCATTGGCGGTAAAATGACTCAAATCGATAAGACCTTCCCCACATTGGACTGTGCTGCCTGTATTCTGACCCCCAAGATGGTGGATGCCGCGCAGAATGAGAAGATCCATATCTATTCCTATTCTGAGGTGGAGACCGTTAAGGGATTTGTGGGTAATTTCCAGGTGACCATCAAGAAGAAAGCCCGGTATGTGGATGAGACAAAGTGTACCGGCTGCGGTCTTTGTACAGAAAAGTGTCCCCAGAAGAAAGTTCCTAACGCATTTAACCTGGGTCTTGACAACCGTCGCGCCATCTACATACCTTTTGCACAGGCAGTACCCAAGGTTGCTACCATTGATGCTGATTACTGTACCATGATGAAGTCCGGTAAATGCGGTGTCTGCTCCAAGGTCTGTACTGCTGGCGCTATCGACTACAAGCAGAAGGATGAACTGATTGAGCAGGAGTACGGCGCAATCGTTGTTGCTACTGGTTTCAATCCCATTAAGTTGGATAAGTATGACGAGTTTGCTTACTCTCAGAGCCCCGATGTGGTTACCTCTCTGGAGTTTGAGCGTCTGATGAATGCTGCCGGTCCTACCGGCGGTACACTGTTGCGTCCCTCTGATGGTACACATCCTCACACAATTGTGTTTGTGCAGTGTGTGGGCTCCCGTTGCGATGACGGCCGCGGTAAGTCCTACTGCTCCAAGATCTGCTGTATGTACACCGCTAAGCACGCGATGCTCTGTCGTGAAAAATACCCTGATACCGATGTCTATGTATTCTATATCGATGTGCGTACTCCCGGTAAAAACTTTGATGAGTTCTACCGCCGTGCAGTAGAGGAATACGGCGTGCATTATGTTAAGGGTATGGTGGGTAAGGTCGTTCCCCAGGACGGCAAGCTGAAGGTACAGGCTTCCGATCTGCTGGGTGGTCAGCAGCTGCATATCGATGCAGATATGGTTGTTTTGGCTGCCGCTATCGAGCCGGACGAATCGGCCCGGCCTCTGGCGACCAAGCTGACTGCTTCTATGGATACCAACGATTTCTTCACAGAGGCGCACCCCAAGCTGCGGCCCGTTGAGAGCCCCACTGCCGGCATTTTCCTGTCTGGCGCATGCCAGGGACCCAAGGATATTCCTGAGACTGTGGCCCAGGCCAGCGCCGCTGCAGCAAAGGTTATCGGTCTTCTTTGCAAGGATAGCCTGACCTGTAATCCCTGCACCGCTCAGCCGGATGAGCTGATGTGTAACGGCTGCAGCAGCTGCGAAAAGGTTTGTCCTTATGGTGCAATTACTTATGTGGATAAAGAATTCCGCGGACCCAACAGAACAACCCTCATTCGCCGTGTGGCACAGGTCAATCCTGCGGTTTGCCAGGGCTGTGGCGCTTGTACTGTGGCTTGTCCCAGTGGCGCTATGGATCTGAAGGGCTTCTCCAATAAACAAATTATGGCGGAGGTGGACGCAATATGTCGGTAAATGAAAATTTCCAGCCTACTATCGTTGCATTTTGCTGCAACTGGTGTTCCTATGCAGGCGCTGACTTGAGCGGTACCAACCGTCTGCAGTATCCTGCCAATGTCAAGATTATCAGAATTCCATGCTCTTGCCGCCTGAACCCTATGTTTATTCTTCGGGCATTCCAGAGAGGCGCAGACGGTGTGATCCTGTGCGGTTGTCACCCCGGTGACTGCCACTATACCACAGGCAACTACTATGCCCGCCGTCGTATGACTCTTCTGTTCTCGATGCTGGATTTTATGGGCATTGAGCGGGGCAGGACCCGTGTGGAATGGGTTTCCGCTGCTGAAGGCGCAAAGTTTGCAGCTACAATGAATGAATTTGTAGAGACCATTACCAAATTAGGACCGAATCGGAGATTGGAGGATTTACGATGCAGCAAAGAGTAAAGGAAAAAGCATTGGAATTGCTCCGCAACGGTACGGTGGACCGGGTGATCGGCTGGAAGACCGGTGAGTTCTTCTATGATCTGACACCTGCTGTGTTTGAGACCGCTGTGGAGATCGAAAAGGATTTTGTGTTCTCCGGCTTCTCCGGCCCAAACCTTTCCAAGTATGCCATTGCCCAATCCCGGGCAGCCGGCAAGACAGCTATCTTCCTGAAGCCCTGTGACTCCTATTCCTTCCAGCAGCTGCTGAAGGAGCACAGAATCCTTCGCGAGAATATCTACATCGTCGGAATTGCCTGCGACGGTATGCTGGATATGGAAAAGATCCGCGCTGCCGGTTGTGAGGGCGTTGTATCCGTGAAGGAGAATGGGGACGATTTGATCGTTGAGACACTGTACGGTGATCGTATTTTGTCTCGCAAGGATTGCCTGTTGGAGCGCTGCGATGTCTGCAAGAGCAAAAAGGTTGTGATCTTTGACGAAATGCTGGGCGAGCAGGGCGTAGAGCAGGAGACTGCTCGGTTTGACCGTGTTGCTGAATTGGAGGCGATGACCCCAGAGGAGCGTTTTGCGTTCTGGAGAGGGGAGCTGTCTCGCTGCATCCGTTGCAATGCCTGCCGCAATGTATGCCCCGCCTGCAGCTGCGAAAAGTGCGTCTTCGATAACGATAAGTCCGGTGTGCGCAATAAGGCGGCAGCCGATCCCTTTGAGGAAAATCTGTTCCACATTATCCGCGCATTCCATGTAGCCGGCCGCTGCACCGACTGCGGAGAATGCAGCCGTGTGTGCCCCCAGAATATCCCGCTGCACCTGCTGAACCGCAAGTTTATTAAGGATATCAATGAACTTTACGGTACCTATCAAGCCGGCGCGGATATGGAGTCCAAGTCTCCCTTAACCAATTTCACCACTGAGGATTGCGAGCCCTCTATCGTTCACGAAAGAGGAGGTGCCAAGTGATGAAGAAGATTGCCCGTTCCGAATTGGACGCTCTTTTTGCGGAGATCGCAGCGCAGAAACAGCTTTATATCCCTGTTGACAACACTGCAGGACAGGCTGAATTTGCCATTTGGCAGGATGGTGCGACTCTGTCCGAAAAGCTGAACACCGCCCGCAGTGCCAAGGATCTGTTCTTCCCTCAGGTTGAGAATCTTGTGAATTTCAAGGTCTCCGGCAAGAAGATGGAGATCGTCGAAAACCGCGATCCGGCCGAACCTTTTGTGGTATTCGGTGTTCGCGCCTGCGACTGTCGCAGCTTTGATATTCTGGATTCTGTTTTCCTCAGTGAGCCAGTGGACACATTCTATAAGACACGCCGGGAAAACGGCATTGTTGTGACGGTGGCTTGCACAAAGCCTGCGGAGACCTGCTTCTGCGGTGCATTCGGTATCGATGCTGCTAATCCTGCCGGCGATATTACATGCTGGATGGACGGTGATTCTCTTTATTGGAGAGCCAATACCGAAAATGGAGAGGCACTGACTGCTGCGCTGACTGTGTTAGCTGACTGTGGAGATGAGGCCGTTACAACCATACAAGAAAACGCAAAGAAGATTCTTGATAAGCTGCCCCTGAAGGATCTGGATCTTACTGGATTTGAAGGCGACAAGCTGATGGAACTGTTTAACAATCCCGCTTGGGCAGAACTGTCTGAGAGCTGCCTGGGCTGCGGAACTTGCACCTTCGTCTGTCCTACCTGCCAGTGCTATGATGTGCAGGATTTTGACAACGGCAGGGAAGTGTGCCGTTTCCGTTGCTGGGACAGCTGTATGTACTCCGACTTTACAATGATGGCCCACGGTACAAACCGTCCTACCCAGAAGGAGCGTTTCCGTCAGCGGTTTATGCACAAGCTGGTGTATTACCCCAGCAATAACAACGGTGTCTTTGGCTGTGTTGGCTGCGGCAGATGTCTGCAAAAATGCCCCATCCATATGAATATCGTAAAGGTAGCAAGGAAACTGAAGGAGGTGGCCAAATGAGACAGGATCCTTTGATTCCCATGCTCGGTGAGGTCACTATGATCCGTACCGACACACCGGATGTCAAGACATTCCGTGTGGTTGGCGTTGACGGCAAAAAGCCCTTCGAGCATATTCCCGGACAGTGCGCAATGCTGTCAATTCCCGGTGTTGGTGAGGCGTTGTTCTCTATTACATCCTCTCCCACAGAGCCGGATTATGTGGATTTTTCCATTAAAAAGTGCGGTTGCGTGACCACATGGCTCCATTCTATGGATGTGGGACAGCAGGTGACCATCCGCGGACCTTACGGTAACGGTTTCCCTGTGGATACAGAGCTGGCCGGTAAGGACCTTCTGTTTATCGCCGGCGGTATCGGTCTTGCGCCGCTGCATTCCGTAATCAACTACTGCCGCCACTACCGTGACCGTTACGGCAAGATCGATATTGTCTACGGCTCCCGTTCCAAGGACGATCTTGTGGACTATCCCGAAATTCTGGAGGAGTGGTGCAAAGAGGACGGTATCAATGTCCATCTGACCATTGATAACCCCCAGGAGGGTTGGGACGGCCATGTGGGTTTCGTTCCTAACTATGTAAAGGAGCTGGCTTTTGATACCTCAAAGACCGTTTTGATGTGCGGACCTCCCATTATGATCAAATTCACACTGGCAGGTCTGCAGGAACTGGGTTTTGACAAGAGCCAGGTCTATACCACCTTCGAACTCAAGATGAAGTGTGCGCTGGGTAAATGCGGTCGCTGCAACATCGGCGATAAGTATGTCTGCAAGGACGGTCCTGTCTTCCGTTTGGATGAGATGGACGAACTGC
This sequence comes from Faecousia sp., assembly GCA_045645385.1. Taxonomy (GTDB): domain Bacteria; phylum Bacillota; class Clostridia; order Oscillospirales; family Oscillospiraceae; genus Faecousia. The sequence goes on along the minus strand of JAZRIT010000054.1, from coordinate 25,565 downwards.
CGGACGAATACTAAGGAGAAATTGCTATGAAAAATTTAGTTACTGTCTATTTTTTTGGAAAGAAGTATGAGGTTCCGGAAAGTCTGACCATTATGGAAGCAATGGAGTATGCCGGCTATCAGCTGGTCCGGGGTTGCGGATGCCGTAACGGCTTCTGCGGCGCTTGCGCCACAATTTACCGTATCGCCGGTGACCGCACGCTGCGCACCTGCCTTGCTTGCTCCACCAAGGTGGAAAACAATATGTATGTTGCCACGCTGCCGTTCTTCCCGCTGGTGAAGGCAGTCTACGACATCGAGAAGGTCAAGCCCACCGAGCAGATCATGATGCAGTTGTATCCGGAGATCTACTCCTGCATCGGCTGTAATGCTTGCACCAACGCTTGTACACAAGGTCTTAATGTTATGCAGTATATCGCTTACGCACAGCGTGGCGAGTATGAAAAGTGCGCCGAGGAATCCTTTGACTGTGTTATGTGCGGTGTTTGCTCCTCCCGGTGTCCTGCTGAGATCTCTCATCCCCAGGTTGCTATGCTGGCCCGCCGACTGAACGGTAAGTACCTGGCTCCTCACTGTGATCACTTGGATGAGCGTGTTGCAGAGATCAACAACGGTAAGTACGAGCTCCTGCTGGAAGATCTGATGGGTAAGCCGATCAGCGAGATGAAGGAACTCTACAACAACCGGGACATTGAGAAGTAAGGAGGGAACAGAATGTATCACGATACTTTTATGCAGGAATCCATCAAGAAGGTGGAAGCTGCCCGTGAGGCCAATATTGCTCTGGACCCCCGCAGAATGACTGCCGAGGAGAAGGAAATTCTTCTGAAAACATATCACCCCGACTACCGCGAGGAACAGTTTGCTGAGCTGAGGATGGGTCCCAATAAGGGCGGCAAGGTGCCTGTGGAACTGGCTGCGCTCCTGCAGGGTAAAGCCCGTATAACTTCCGATCAGCTGGATCTTTCAAAGCCGGATTACGATGTGGATGTGCTGGTGATCGGCGGCGGCGGTGCAGGCGCTTCTGCAGCTATTGAAGCTCACGAAAACGGTACCAATGTGATGATTGTTACCAAACTGCGCATTGGTGATGCCAATACGATGATGGCAGAAGGCGGCATCCAGGCCGCTGACAAGCCCGGTGACAGCCCCGCACAGCACTATCTGGATGCCTTTGGTGGCGGTCATTTCGCTGCGCAGAAGGATCTGCTTTATAAGCTGGTTACCGATGCTCCGGAGGCTATTCGTTGGCTCTCTGAGTTGGGTGTTGAGTTTGATAAAGCACCCGACGGCACGATGATCACCACCCACGGCGGCGGCACTTCCCGTAAGAGAATGCATGCCGCAAAGGACTATTCTGGCGCTGAGATCATGCGTACTCTTCGTGATGAGGTGCTGAACCGTCAGATTCCTGTTGTGGATTTCACTGCGGTAATTGAACTGATCAAGGACGATAAGGGCCATTGCGCCGGTGCCGTTCTGCAGAATATGGAGACCGGAGAGTTGCTCATTGTTAAGGCAAAGACTGTGATCCTTGCGACCGGTGGCGCTGGCCGTCTGCATTATCAGGGTTTCCCCACCTCCAACCACTATGGCGCCACAGCCGACGGTTTGGTGCTGGCATACCGTGCAGGTGCTCGTCTTCTGTACCAGGATACCTTGCAGTATCACCCCACCGGAGCCGCATTCCCGGCGCAGATCTACGGCGCGCTGGTTACCGAGAAGGTGCGTTCTCTGGGCGCTATGCTCATTAACGCCAACGGTGAAGCCTTTATGAACCCGCTGGAGACCCGTGATGTTTCCGCAGCTTCCATTATCCGCGAGTGCTCCGATCGGGGCAACGGTGTCCCCACACCCGAAGGCTTCGGTGTATGGCTGGATACGCCGATGATCGAGCTGAAGCACGGTGAGGGTACTATCGAAAAGCGCATCCCTGCTATGATGCGTATGTTCGGCAAGCATGGCATCGATATCCGCAAGGAGCCGATCCTCATCTATCCCACGCTGCACTATCAGAACGGCGGCGTGAAGATCACCGATGACGGTCAGACGGATATTGAGAATCTGTATGCTGCCGGTGAGGTCGTAGGCGGCATCCATGGACGCAACCGCCTGATGGGCAACAGCCTGCTGGATATTATCGTTTTCGGCCGCAACGCCGGCCGCCACGCATCCCAGAAGGCAAAGTCCGTCCAAGTAGGCGCGCTGACCCTGGCGCACATTGATGCTTTCAACAAGGAACTTGCTGATGCCGGTGTGGAAGTGGATGTTGCATCCCCCAAGCTGCTTCCGGATTACAGAAAAACCAAATAAAAATCCCTTACATTTTGAATAACCTGCAAACATTTTGTTTGCAGGTTATTTTTTTACACCCGATTCCGACGGAATAAACTGATGCAAGGGATTATATTTATATTGACCATACCAAGGAGGAGATATTATGCATCTTACAAGCTATTTACAAGATGGCACATTGACAGTGGTACTGACCGGAGAGATCGATCACCATTGCGCCAAAGCATACATACAGGCTATTACTGCAAAGATTGAAGCGTATGCCCCAAGAATTTGCATTCTGGATTTCGGTGAGGTGACATTTATGGATTCCTCCGGGATCGCTGTGGTGATCAATTCCCTTCGAAATATGGATAAAATCGAAGGTGAACTGGCAATATCAGGTTTGAATCCGCAACCGATGCGTGTGTTCCGCGCATCCGGGATAGATAAACTTGTAAACATTAAGGAGGAAGTAAAATGAAATTTGAAAACTATATGATTTTGGAATTTCCCAGCAGGTCCGCCAATGAAAGCTTTGCCCGTTCCGCCATTGCCTGCTTTGCAGCGCAGTTGGATCCGACCCTGGAAGAGTTGGGAGATATCCGAACAGCGGTTTCGGAAGCGGTCACCAATTGCATTGTTCACGCATATCCCAACGGTCTTGGTTTGATCACCCTTCGGTGCAGGATACTTAAGGACAACACCCTGGATATTGTGATCAAGGATAAAGGCATCGGCATTGAGGATCTGGAAAAGGCAAGAAGACCAATGTATACCACCGGCGGGGCAGACCGCAGTGGAATGGGATTTACCATAATGGAAAGCTTTATGACTGATTTTACCGTTGTTTCCAGACCCGGAAAGGGGACAACCGTACATATGCGCAGAAAACTGCAGCGCCGCAAATGAGCAGAGTCGAGGAATTGATCGCCCGGAGTCAGGCCGGTGATATGGAGGCAAGGGAGCTGCTCATTACGGAAAACAGCGGTCTTATCTGGTCTGTTACAAGGCGGTTTCTCGGACGGGGTGCAGAGGCTGACGATATGTACCAGCTGGCGTGTCTTGGATTTTTAAAAGCGGTGGACGGCTTTGACCTGCGGTTTGGTACCCAGTTTTCCACCTATGCAGTTCCGAAGATCGCCGGTGAGATCCGCAGGTTTCTCCGGGACGACGGCGCAGTTAAGGTTTCAAGAGGTATCAAGGAGCGTTCAGCGACCATTCGCATCGTGCGAAATCAGTTAACTAACACCTTAGGCAGAGAACCCACATTGGGCGAGATTTCTGAGCAGACCGGACTCGCGCCGGAGGACATTGCCATGGCGGAAAGTGCCACGGCCAGTGTGGAATCCATACATCAGACCGTCGGAGCTGATGGATTTTCCCTTGAGAATGTACTGACTGACACCCAAACGGAGGATACCCTCTTGGAGCAAATGGCTTTGCGGCAGGCAATTGATAAATTGCCGGAACGCGAAGCCACTGTGATCAAGCTGCGGTATTTTCACGGATTGACCCAGCAACGAGTTTCCAGGGTCTTAAATGTCAGTCAGGTACAAGTATCCAGAATCGAAAAAAAGGCACTGGAGAAATTACGCATTTTTATGACATAAACAGATTTTTTACTTTACCTTTGGACAAACTTGCGGTAAAATATAAGTATACTGATTCTTGTGGGTGTACTTATGAATGATGCAATGCTCAGCCGTTTTGTCAATGCCAGACGGCGCTATATTTTTGAACAGTTTCGCAACTTAAATTCTATGCAGTTGGAGGCTGTTGCCGCTACGGAAGGCCCCCTTTTGCTTCTTGCCGGTGCAGGCAGCGGTAAGACTACGGTTTTGATCAACCGAATTGCGAATTTGATTCGTTTTGGACGCGCCAGTGATTCCAATGAGGTGCCTGATACTGTCACGGAAGAGGATGTCCTTTTCTTGGAATCTCTCCGGGAGCCGATTTCGGAGCTTGACCGTCATCGTGCGGATTATTTGTGCGCATTAGATCCTGTTTTACCATGGAACATCATTGCGGTAACATTTACGAATAAAGCCGCAAACGAACTAAAGGACAGGCTTGTTAAACTGGTCAATCCGAATTGTAGAGATGTATGGGCAATGACCTTCCACTCCGCTTGCTGCAGAATTTTACGCAGGGATATAGAGCGCCTTGGTTTTTCCAAAAGCTTTACTATCTATGATACCGCCGATTCCGAGCGGGTGATGAAAGATATCATTAAGCAGATGGGCCTTGACGACAAGACCTTTCCGGCCAAATATGTTCTGTCGGTCATCAGCCGTGAAAAGGACAATATGGTTTCAGCAGAGGATTTTTTGGAACGGGTGGAAGCACAGAATGATTATCGCCTGCAGCCCATTGCCAAGGCCTATTGCAAATACCAGACTCAACTGAAAGAGAACAATGCACTGGATTTCGATGACATCATTTTCCAGACAGTCTTGCTTTTGCAGCAGAATGAGGATGTCCGTACCTACTACCAAAGAAAATTCCGCTATGTGCTGGTTGATGAGTATCAGGATACCAACCATAGCCAATATCTGCTCACTTCCATGCTGGCCGGCGGATATGAAAACATCTGTGTTGTGGGCGATGATGACCAGAGCATCTACCGTTTCCGGGGCGCGACCATTGAGAATATCCTCAATTTTGAAAAGCAATACAGAGGCTCCCGTGTGATCCGCCTGGAGCAAAATTACCGTTCCACCCAGTCTATTCTCAATGCTGCCAATGCGGTTATTGCACACAATATCGACAGAAAAGGCAAACGCCTGTGGACTGCAAACGGAGAGGGGAAGGCGATTACTGTCTATGAGGCGTCGGACGAAGGTGCTGAGGCCAATTATGTGGCCGGACAGATCATCAACGGCTCAAAGGGTAAGAATTTTAAAGATTATGCGGTGCTGTATCGCACCAATGCCCAATCCAATGCCTTGGAATTTGCATTCAAACGGAACGGCATTCCTTATCGGGTGATCGGCGGTATGCGCTTTTTTGACCGGGCAGAGGTCAAGGATATGCTGGCATATCTTTGTGTCATCAATAACCGCGCTGACGATCTGCGCCTGCACCGCATTATCAATAATCCACCGCGGGGTTTGGGTGCAAAGACCCTTGAGACAGCTGATCGGCTGGCCCAGGCAGAGGGCAAGGGGTTGTATCACATCATTTGTGATCCCTATTCCTACGGGCCGCTGGAAAAGTCTGCCACAAAAATGCTGCAGTTTTCCGTGCTCATAGAAGGTCTTGCCCAGCTGCTGGAAGACGGAATGGCACTTCCGGATTTCTATGAAGAGGTAATGCTTCGCACCGGGTATATTGCAATGCTGGAATGCAAGCCTACAGAGGAGAATAAGACCCGCCTTGAAAACATTCGGGAATTAAAATCCAGTATCAATGCTTATGTGGAAAATGCAGATGCACCAACGCTTGCCGGCTTTCTGGAGGAAATTGCCCTTTATACAGATTTAGAGACCTATAACGAAAGCGACGACGCAGCGGTTATGATGACAATGCACTCAGCTAAGGGACTGGAATTTCCCAATGTGTTCCTTGTGGGCTTTGAGGACGGTCTGTTTCCCGGTATGCGGGCCATTGGCGACCGGAAGGAAATGGAGGAAGAACGGCGTCTGTGCTATGTTGCCATTACCCGAGCCAAGGAAAACCTGATCATTTCCTATGCCAAGCAGCGGATGCTTTACGGTCGCACAAATGTTGCCCTTGCATCCCGTTTCCTGCGTGAGATTCCGGAGGATCTGACCGTCAAGAAGGGAAGTACCTATACTGCGCCCGGATATCGCACACCGGCCGCTCCTCAGAAAATGGCCGCTTATCACAACCCCTACACCTATACTTCACCGGCAAAAGCCACCTACCCGGAGCTTAACAAAGGTGATATGGTGCAGCATACAGCCTTTGGCCGTGGTATGGTGCTCAGCGTGGTCAAAATGGGCAGCGATGCCTTGCTTGAGATTGCCTTTGACCAGATCGGCACAAAAAAGCTGATGGCTAAAACAGCAGCACCACATATCAAAAAACTGTAATATTTCAAGATTTCGCTCATACACTCCCAAGAGGGGGGCATATGGAGTGGATAAATTCAGAAAACTGCTTCGATGGATCATTGCAATATTGGTACTGTCCATAGTGGGCTTGTTTCTGTTTCGGTTCAAATATAACGATGCGATTCGTTCCCTTGCTGAGACCCAGGTGAGTAATACCACATCGGATCTGATCAATGACGCCATCGATCAACAGATCGAGAACGGAAGCATCCAGTATGACCGTATGGTCTATTTTGAGAAGGATCTGGACGGACGCATCACGGCACTCAAAACCAATATGAGTGAGGTAAACCGGCTGAAGACGGATATATTAAATCTGATCAACGATGAGATCCTTGCGCTCACCACAGATGACCTTGGGATTCCATTGGGAAGTCTGTTTTTACCGGAATTTTTCTCCGGCAGAGGACCGGTGATCCCTGTACAGATTTTATCGATTCGCAATTCTGACGCATCCTTTTCCAGCAGCTTCTCGGAGGCCGGGATCAATCAGACACTGCAGCAGATGAATATGCACGTAAGCGTGGATGTTGCTGTTTTGGTCCTTGGTCAGACCAAGAGTTTTACCATCAGCAGCCAGGTTGTAGTTGCTGAGACGATCATTGTCGGCGATGTGCCTGATACCTATTTCCAAACCGGAGGGTAATATGAAAGAGAGAATACTGTCCCTGACCAAGCAATTGAATGAGGCAAATTATCGGTACTATGTGTTGGACGATCCCCGGATGCCGGATTTTGAGTACGACAGATTGCTTCGTGAATTGGAGGAACTGGAGGCTGCCAATCCTCAGTATGCGCAAGGTGATTCGCCCACAAAGCGAGTTGGCGGTGAGGCGCTGAGCAAATTTGAGAAGGTTAGCCACACTGTGCCGCTTATGAGTCTGCAGGATGTATTTTCCATTGATGAACTGAACGACTTTCTGGATAAGATCCTGTCCGATTACCCCGGCACGGCTTTTACGGTTGAGCCGAAGATCGATGGACTTTCTGTTGCATTGGAGTACGAAAACGGTCAATTCGTCCGTGGCGCGACCCGTGGCGACGGTGTCGTGGGCGAGGATGTAACGGAAAACCTAAAGACCATTCATTCCATTCCTATGACCATTCCCAATGCGCCTGCCAGACTCATTGTGCGCGGCGAGGTATATATGCCAAAAAAGCGCTTTGAAAAGCTTAATGCCCAGCAGGAAGAAGAGGGGAAGCCGCTGTTTGCGAACCCCAGAAATGCCGCTGCAGGCTCTCTGCGCCAGTTAGATCCGAAGATCGCCGCAAAGCGGGGATTGGATATTCTGATCTTTAATGTGCAGCTGGCAGAGGGTGTAACCTTTCAAAGCCACGCCGAATCACTGGAATATCTTAAATCCTTGCAGTTTAAGGTCGTACCTTATTGGGTGCATACCACCCGGGAAGCCATAGGGATTGAAGTTGCGGATATCAACGAAAACAGAGAAAGCCTGCCCTGTGATATCGACGGAGCGGTCATTAAGGTGAACGGGCTTGCTCTGCGTGAAGAGCTGGGCGCAACCGCTAAGTTTCCCCGCTGGGCCGCTGCCTATAAGTATCCGCCGGAGATCAAATCCACTGTGGTGGAGGAGATTGTTGTGCAGGTGGGCAGAACGGGTGTGCTGACACCTAAGGCGGTGGTCAGACCAGTGCGACTGGCAGGAACCACGGTTACCAATGCTACACTCCACAATCAGGACTTTATTTCTCAGCGGGATATTCGTGTTGGTGATACGGTACTGATCCGTAAAGCCGGTGAGATCATACCGGAGATTTTAGAGGTGGATCTCACCAAGCGTCCTGCGGGCACAATCGAGTACCGCTTGCCGCAGCAGTGTCCGATTTGCGGAGCACCTGCAAAGCGTGACGAGGATGGCGCATTTTTGCGCTGCACAGGAGTTGCCTGTCCTGCCCAGCTGTCGAGAAATATTGCTCATTTTGTCAGCCGGGACGCGATGGATATTGATGGCCTTGGCAGCTCCATCGTGGATGCGCTGATCGAGAAGGGGTTGTTAAAATCTGCTGCGGATATCTATTATCTGTCACTGGAAGAACTGAAGCAATTGTGGCAGAAGGGCGATACAGCTGCAAAAAAATTGCTGCAAGCAATTGAGGACAGCAAGCAGCAGGATCTGGGTAAGCTGATCTATGCTTTGGGTATCCGGCAGGTTGGTGCTAAGACCGGTAAGTCCCTGGCATTACACTTTGGAACGCTGGACAGACTGATGGATGCATCCCCGGAGGAGCTAACACAGGTCGATGACATCGGTGAGGTAACTGCTATGTCAATTTATCAGTGGTTCTCCCAATCCCAATCCCGGGAGATGGTGGAGCGGCTGCGGACAGCAGGTGTCAATTTTAATGCAAAGCGCAGGCAGACCGATAACAGATTTTCCGGTATAACCTTTGTGCTGACCGGCGCACTGACTAAATTTACACGGGAAGAGGCGTCTGAGCAGATCGAGAATTTTGGCGGTAAGGCTGCAGGCTCTGTATCCAAGAAAACCACCTATGTGGTGGTGGGTGAGAACGCCGGATCCAAAGAGCGAAAGGCCCGTGAGCTTGGTATACCCATTTTATCTGAAGACGAATTCCTTCAAATGATCCAATAACAAACAGCCGGGAAGCAGATTGTCTGCTTTCCGGCTTTGCTTATAGAGAGAAATCTGTATCCTTGTACCTGTCGAGATCCAGAGCTTTCATCCTGGGGGGGATCCGCTTGCATGGGTTGTAACGGAACTTCCGGCAACTGTAATAGGCAGATACCGTTCCTTGCTTCATACACAGGATCTGGTCGTTGTCCATAGCCGTGCCGTACTGGCAATAACTGCAGGATCGGGTGATTTTCTTACGAAAGAGCATAGCGCAGCCCCTTTCAAATGCATTCGTTACCGGTATTATACAACACTTTTCTGTCAAATGCTACAACTTTTTTTCGGCGGAGCAGATATACAGTCAATACAGTGAATAGAACAGAAAGGATAAGGTATATGCTCGAAATATAAAACTCAGCACCGTTGGGAAACAGAAATGGCTGCAGTATGCAGCTGACGGCAACACTGATCAGCATTTGCAGCAGTTTTCCCCGGAAATAATATCCGATACCCAGATCAGCCGCAACGGACACCGTCTGCATAGTTACACACATACCGCCAAAAGCCAGCATTGCGGCAGCTAAAATAAAACGGACACCTTCTTTTTCTGCCTGTTGCAGCAGTATACAGCCGTTGGATAGTTCAATAAATCCGGAGATCAATACCTGGATTTCTACCGGGAAAAACCGCAGAAACCATTTGCTCAAAAAATCAAGCATCAAACGAAACAAAATTACCCAACCGCATACGGCGGCCAGATTCCGAATTGCGTTGTGTAGTGCCTTTGTGACGGTAATCGCTTCTTGCTGCTGTAATATGCATTTGTTTGTGGTCCCCCCGGGCAGCAGCCAGCCAACGATCAAAGCACTGACAATATGAACACCCCAAAGAAACCAGGATATTATAGGTCTTGAAAATGCAGCTGAAAGCAAACCAAAGAGGAATGCCGGTCCTGCGTTGCTGCAAAATCCCAACATCCGCCGGGCGTTTTCTTTGGACAGACTGCCGCTTGCGTATGCCCGTGTTACCAGCTGCGCACCCACCGGGTATCCGGAGACCAGGCCGATGAACAATATGGATTCAGTGCCGGCCGGAATTCTGCATAACTTACGCACCGGTTCCATAAATCGAAATGCCTGCCCAAAAAAGCAATTGTTCATAATTCCAGAAAGAACAAAAAACGGAAACAGTGCCGGCACGACGGTTCGCAGACACAGATCAATTCCGTTTGCAATACTGCTGACGGCGCTCCTGCCGTCCAATATGATAATCAGCATCGCGATACAGGACGATATTCCATAAATACACTTCGTTCGTTTCTTCACCGGATCACCTCAATAGAAACTATGTGACATCAGTTCATTTCAAAACCTGCCGGTCATAGACTTTTTCTAAAGGGAGGGAAGGTTGTATGGAGAAACCGCGTATACTGTCCCGGCTGGGAGGTCCGGATGCGCATTCAAAGTTGCCTTTGGTGGAAATGGTCGGTTACTGCCGGGTACTGATCGAGAATCATATGGGTGTCCTTGCATACGCACAGGAGGAGATTTCTGTGCGGGTAAGCTATGGATGCCTGCAGATCACAGGACAAAATATGATGCTTGCCGAGATGAGTCGGGAACAATTGGTGATCACCGGACAGATCGAAGGGGTTACTGTGTACAGGAGGTAGAGTCGTGTATCAGCCGGTTTTTGGTAAGATCAAATTGGAAATAACCTGTGCAGACTGCGCAGCTTTACTGAACATAATGCATAAAGAACAGATCCGGGTGAGAGATATCATATATCAAGGCAGTTTGGATCTGCATATCACGGTGTCCGGGCGTGACTATTGCCGTGTGCGTCAGCTTGTGCATAAGCAGGGAGGTACGGTCCGCGTTAAAAATATGTCAGTTGTCCACAAATCCTTGCGCGGAGTCAAAAAACACCCTGCAATTGCGGTAATTATACTGTTTTTGCTTTTGGTTACCCTGTGGGTCCCCAGACGGGTGCTTTTTATATCTGTATCCGGAAACGAATCAGTGCCGGCAAATCGCATATTAGAAGCGGCGGAGACCTGCGGACTGCATTTTGGTGTTGCAAGGCGTTCTGTACGCAGCGAGGTTATTAAAAACGCTTTATTACAGGAAATTCCACAGCTGCAGTGGGCGGGCGTCAACACAAGGGGCTGCACAGCTACTATTTCCGTTAAGGAAAAAACGACGCAGACGGTAAAGGAAAATACAGAAAATCAGGTCTGCAGCATCGTTGCAATTCGCGACGGCATCATAAAGGATTGCACTGTATATCAGGGGAATCAGCTTTGTACCGCCGGACAGGCTGTGAAGGCCGGACAGGTCTTAGTGTCCGGCTATACAGATTGCGGCACGACAGTAAAGGCGACCCGGGCGGATGCTGAGATCAGAGCGCTGACATTCCGCGATCTGGAAATCATCACACCCACTGCAGCTACAGTACGCGGTGGGCAAGAAACCAAAAAAAACGCCTATGCGCTTCGCATCGGAAAAAAAGTCATAAATTTATCAAAAGATAGTGGAAATTCCAATGCAAGTTGTGTTAAAATATACTCGGAAAAGTCTGTGTGTCTGCCGGGTGGATTTGCGCTGCCGATTTCGTTGATCCGGGAAACGGTTATCAGCTATGCAAGCGCAGAGCAGCTGCCTATTGTTTCAGAGGAGGAGCAGTGGCTTGCGGATTTTTCGCAGGCATACCTGAGGACAACTATGATTGCCGGTGATGTAGTCTCGGCACAAACAGAGTGGATACACGGCGATGGCTTCAGCTGTCTTCGCGGCCGGTTTGCCTGTATGGAAATGATCGGACAGGTAAAATATGAACAAATGCTATTAAAGGGTTGATGTAAATGACGGAAAGAATCGTAAATTCAGATCGTGTGGAAGATCTGATCGCGGTGTTTGGTTCCTTTGACGAGAATATCAAGCGGATCGAGGAGGCGCTGGCGGTCACCATTGTAAACCGTGGTACAGAACTGCGGGTCAGTGGAGATCCCGAATCTGTGGATAAAGCTGCGCGCACATTGGAGGGTCTGCTGGCGCTGGCTGCAAAGGGTGAGACCATTGATGAACAGAAGGTTCGCTATCTTATCACCCTTGTGCAGGAGGGTAACGACAGTTATGTTGCGCAAATGGCTAAGGATGTGGTGTGTATCACTGCTAAGGGTAAGCCCATCAAGGCAAAAACGATTGGCCAGCAGCAATATATGAAGGCGATCCAGAAGAATACCGTCACCCTTGGTGTAGGCCCTGCCGGTACCGGTAAGACTTATCTGGCGGTTGCGGCAGCTGTTGCTGCATTCCGTGAGCGAACCGTCAACCGGATCATTTTGACAAGACCTGCCGTCGAAGCCGGTGAGCGTCTTGGTTTCCTGCCGGGTGACCTGCAAAACAAAGTTGATCCTTATCTTCGGCCCCTGTACGATGCACTGTACGAGATGCTGGGCGCGGAGACCTTCCAAAAATATCAGGAGCGGGGGTCTATTGAGGTCGCGCCCTTGGCTTATATGCGCGGCAGAACACTGGATGACAGCTTCATTATTCTGGACGAAGCGCAAAACACCACACGCGAGCAGATGAAAATGTTCTTGACGCGCTTGGGCTTTGGCTCGAAGATCGTGATTACCGGCGATGTTACCCAGATTGACCTGCCTGCTGACAAGACCTCGGGTCTTAAAGATGCGATTCGGGTTTTGGAAGATGTAAAAGATATTGCCATCTGCCGTTTAACATCAGCTGATGTTGTGCGGCATGCGCTGGTCCAGGAGATCATCAGTGCATACGAGCGGGCAGAACGCAAGAAGGACGCGCCCGGAATGGCCAAACCCGCCGCACAGCAGTACAAGAGGAAAAAGTGATATGAAACACAAAATCAATATTGCCTTCGGCTGTATGACGCATCAGAGAATACAGGTGTTTATGATCATTCGCAAGTGTGTGGAGGCCACCTTGCAGGCGGAAGGGATCGATATACCTTGCGAGATCAATGTCATGGTGACTGATGACAAAGGAATTCGCGCCATCAATTTGGCCAGCCGTCAGATCGATAAGCCTACCGATGTGCTCAGCTTTCCCATGTTCTCCATTGAGCCGGGTAGAAAAATAGAAAATCGGGATGTATATATAGACCCGGAAACCGGCCTTTGCCCCTTGGGGGATATGGCGATCTCACTGCAGCGAGCCGCCGCCCAGGCCAAGGAATTTGGTCACAGTCTGCGCCGTGAGGTGGGCTACTTAACTATTCATTCCGTACTGCATCTGCTTGGCTATGACCATATGGACGAAGGTCCGCAAAAGGCGCAGATGCGCGCCCGCGAGGAGACTGTCGCTGCGGGAATCGCAAGAATGCAAAGAGATTAAGTACAAAGGAGAGTTGCTATGGCTACCAAGACAGCTATGATTACCATTGCCGGCCGTCCTAATGTTGGCAAATCCACACTGACAAACTTCCTGGTTGGTGAAAAGATCGCCATTGTTTCCAACAAACCCCAGACCACCAGAAACCGTATCTGCGGCATCGTAACAAAAGAAGATATTCAGTATGTTTTTGTGGACACGCCCGGCTTCCATAAACCCCGAACAAAGCTTGGCGATTATATGGTCAATGTGACCCGGGATTCCATTGCTGATGTGGATATGACCGTTTTGATGGTTGAACCGATCGCCTCCATCGGACAGCAGGAGCAGGCACTGATCGATCAACTTAAAAACAGTAAATGCCCCATCGTTTTGGTGATCAACAAAATTGATACTGTGGAGAAGGACAGCTTACTGGAAGTGATCGCAGCATATTCCCAGGCGGCTGAATTTAGTGCAATTATTCCGATTTCCGCAAAAACCGGTGACGGTGTGGATGCGCTGCTTGCTGAATGTGAGAAATATGCCATTGAAAGTCCGTTCCTGTTCCCGGAGGATATTACCACAGATCAGCCTGAAAAGCAGGTTATGGCAGAGATCATACGGGAAAAGCTTCTGTGGTCACTGGAGCGGGAAGTACCCCACGGAACTGCTGTTGAGATCACAAAATTCTCTGAACGGGATAGCGGGATCATCGATATTGACGCCACGATCTACTGCGAAAAAGCCAGTCATAAGGGTATTATCATCGGTAAAAAAGGCGAAATGCTGAAGAAAATTTCTTCTATGGCCCGCGCCGATTGCGAGCGTTTTATGGGAACAAAGGTCTTTCTGACCACTTGGGTCAAGGTGAAAGAGAACTGGCGGGACAGTGATTTCCTCGTTCGTAATTTCGGTTACAGAGAATAATTTCCAAGGGTAAATTTCTCCTGTCTGCAAATCCTATTTGCGGAGGGGATACAGATGACATCACAGGACTACTGGCAGATGTTTTTGGAAACCGGTGCGCCGGAAATGTATCTGCTGTTTAACAACGCACGAAAAATGGAGATAAGTAATGTACTTGACAACCCAGGGTCTGGTGCTTCGTGTCGCAGCCTACAATGATACAGATGCACTGCTGACACTGCTGACACCCAATCACGGAAAATTGACGGTAAAAGCCAGGGGGCTGCGGCGGAAAAACAGCCCGCTGACAGCACCCTGCCAGCTTCTGGCCTACGGTATATTTACCCTGTTTGAGTACCGATCAATGTATACTGTCAACGAAGCGGAATCCGTTGAATTATTCACACCGCTGCGCAGGGATCTGCAAAAGCTGTCCCTGGGTACATATTTTGCACAGGCCGCCGAACTGCTGTGCCAGGAGGATCTGCCCAACCCGGAGCTGTTGTCGCTGGTGCTGAACTGCCTGCACGCCCTTTCTAAATTGGATATTCCGGATGAATTGGTCAAGGCTGTTTTTGAGCTGCGCGGTGCCTGCCTTGCCGGATATGAGCCGGATCTGTATGGGTGTCACAGATGCGGTAATCCGTTTCCGGACCGATTCGATCTGACAGAAGGCCATTTAGAATGCAGTGCCTGCCGGGAAGCAGGGTCCACAGGTATCCGTATGCCCATAACGCCGGGTGTTTTGGAGGCAATGCATTATATCACTTCCTGCGACGGCAAAAAATTTTTTTCTTTTCGCATTGGAAAAGAAAATTTAGAAAGTCTTTCCGCACTCACGGAAAGCTATTTATCTACCCAACTGGAACGGGGATTTTCGGCTTTGGATTTTTATAAATCCCTGCTGATTCCCCAAAACAGGGAAGTATATACAGGAGATAATAATGTCTGAATTATATAAAAAATCACAGGTTAAGCTGGAATTAGATCAGGTACTTAGCTTGTTGTCGTCTTGCGCTGGCTGTGCTGACGGTAAGGAGGCCTGCCTATCGCTTAAGCCCTCTTCAGACTTGGAGCAGGTGCAGATATGGCTGGATGAAACTACTGCTGCAGCCACACTGGCGACCAACAAAGGGTATCCGGGCTTTGCTGAGGCCAAAGATGTTTCCGCCTCTCTCGACAGAGCCCATCGGGGCGGCACACTGCAGCCACGGGAATTGCTGCAAATCGCCGGTGTTTTGCGGTGCAGCAGAAATGTAAAGGCGTATATTTCCGAGGGTGAACAGTCCTGTGTGCTGACCCCACGATTCGGGATGCTCACCGCTAATAAATATTTGGAAGATAGGATTTTCGGTGCGATCCTGTCAGAAGAGGAAATTGCCGATACCGCCAGTTCTGAGCTCGCGGATATCCGCCGTCATATGCGGATACAAAGCGCAAAGATCAAGGACGGTCTGCAAAAGGTGATCTCATCTCCTGCCTATTCCAAATCCCTGCGGGAACCCATTATTACCATCCGGCAGGGTAGATATGTGGTACCGGTAAAGAGTGAATGTAAGAATGACATTCCCGGTCTGGTCCACGATGTGTCTGCCACCGGATCGACCTATTTTGTAGAGCCTATGTCGGCGGTGAATGCCAATAATGCCCTTCGGGAGCTGGAACTGAAGGAACAAAAGGAAATTGAGCGGATTCTTGCAGAACTGTCAGCGGAAGCTGCAGCCTATCAGGAGCCGATTTGTGATAATTACCACATTCTTGTTGATCTTGATGTGATCTTTGCGAAGGCAAAGCTGGCATTTCGGATGCGCGCATGGGCGCCGGAAATGAACAACCGGGGCAGGGTAGAGCTGCGCAATGCACGGCATCCGCTGATTGACCCCAAAAATGTTGTGCCCATCTCTCTGCGTCTTGGCACAGACTTTGACACAATGATCATCACCGGTCCCAATACCGGCGGCAAAACCGTCACGCTGAAGACCATTGGCTTGCTGACACTGATGGCTGAATGCGGTTTGCATATTCCTGCCGGTGATGGCAGCTGTCTGTCTACCTTTGATGCGATTTTGGCCGATATCGGCGATGAACAGTCTATTGCTCAAAGTCTTTCCACGTTTTCAAGCCATATGCGCACCATTGTGGACATTGTAGCACAGTGCGATGGCAGGACGCTGGTGCTGTTTGATGAATTGGGCGCAGGTACGGATCCGGCGGAGGGCGCAGCACTGGCTGTCGCACTGATCGAATTCTGCAGGAAGATGGGCAGCCGTGTGATTGCTACGACCCATTATGCAGAACTGAAACTATATGCGATGCGTACAGAAAATGTTATCAATGCATCCTGTGAATTCAGCGTTGAAACATTACAGCCCACCTACAGACTTCTGATCGGCATACCCGGAAAGTCCAATGCCTTTGCGATCTCAAGAAAGCTGGGGTTGTCGGAAGATATTTTGAAGGAAGCGGCGGATCTGGTCAGCCAAAGCGATAAAGATTTCGAAAGTGTCCTTTCCCAGCTTGAGCAGCAGCGACAGCAGATGGAATTTGCCCGCGCTGAGGCAGAACGCCTTCGCCAGGAAACCCAAAAGATCAAGCAGCAGAGCGAGGAGTTTAATATCCAGCTGCAAAATGAACGGGAAAAGGCGATAGAGCAGGCGCGCCGGGAAGCCCAACGGATCATCGATGACGCACGTCAAACGGCAAATGCAGCTGCTGAGGAAATCAAGGCTCTGAAAAAACGGCTTTCTGAAAACGCAGATATCCAGGGTATCAACCAGCGGCAGACCGAACTGCGCAGGAGCCTCAACGATGCCGAAAGCAAGCTGCGCCAAGGTCTGGTCCAAAAGTCCCGTCCTGCGCCGTCAAGAGACATTCTGGTGGGGGATACTGTTGAACTGCTGAAGCTGGGTACAAAAGCCAGCGTTCTTGCAATCAATAAGGATGGCACCTATCAGCTGCAGGCCGGTATTCTGAAGATGACCGCCAAGGCTGACGAGATTTATTTGCTTGAGCAGGAGAATCCCTACAGGCAAAAGCCTGGCAGACCGGCGCATTCCGGCCGGGAGATGAAGATGGCAGCTATGGCATCTGAGATCGACTTGCGGGGAATGGACACCGTAGAGGCAATTTGTGTTTTAGATCGGTATCTGGATGAGGCGATGCGTTCCAACATCTGTCCTGTCAGGATTATCCACGGTAAAGGAACTGGAGCGCTCCGTGCGGCTGTCCAGCAGTCACTGCGGAAGAATAAATTTATTAAAAGCTTCCGCCTCGGTATTTACGGTGAGGGCGAAGACGGCGTTACAATTGCTGAATTCGTATAAAAACTTTTTATTTTATACCAATATTTGCAAAATAGTCGGAAAACAGTTGACTTTTTTTAAGTATTTGTTATCATATATTAAGTAGGTCATTTGACCGTTACGACTTAAGGGGTGTCACTATGTACAGTAAAGAGGTTATCGTCCGTTGTGAGTCCGGCTTGCATAATAAGCAGGCAACATTCTTTGTGCAAAAGGCGAATGAGTTTGATTCCAATATTTATGTGGAACTTGGCCAACGTAAAATGAATGCGAAGAGCTTGCTAGGTATTATGTCTATGGGTATTGTTACCGGCGCTGTTGTGACCCTCGGTGCTACCGGCCCTGATGAGGAGGCAGCAGTAAATTCCCTGGAAGAACTTCTTCAGCGGGACGTTTATTGACGGTATGAATCTGCACCGCCTCAATGCATTTCGTGCGTTGAGGCGGTTTTTTAGGAGTAACCTATGGGTTTTGAAGAACTAAAAATGAAAGCTGCCGGCTTGCCATTGTCTCCCGGTGTCTATATTATGCGGGACAGTAGCGATACTGTCATTTATGTAGGAAAAGCAAAAAAACTGAAAAACCGTGTCAGTCAATACTTTCAGGATACGGCTGCCCATTCACCCAAGACAAAGCTGATGGTCAGCAAGATCGACCATTTTGATGTGATTATTGCAGCATCCGAGTTTGAGGCGCTGGTTTTGGAATGCTCGCTGATCAAGCGGCATATGCCGAAGTATAACATCCTTCTGAAGGACGACAAAGGATTTCCGTATCTGCGTCTGGGTCTGCGTGAGGATTATCCAAGGATTACGATGGTCAGCAGGATCAGTGATGACGGTGCTGCCTACTTTGGCCCGTTTGGCAGCCGCGGTATCACCCAGGACCTCCTTAATACCATACAAACGACGCTGTTACTGCCTGCCTGCAACAAGGTATTTCCTAAGGATATCGGGAAAGGCCGTCCCTGCCTGCACTACCATATGAACCAATGTGATGGCTGGTGCCGTCTTGAGTGCAGTGCAGATGAATACAGAGTACGCATCGAACAGGCCAGGCAGCTGCTGCTGGGAAATTACAGACAGGTTTCCGCCCAAATCAAGCAGCAGATGCTTAGTGCTGCGGACGAACTCAACTTTGAATTGGCGGTAAGCCTGCGGAATCGGCTGAAAACGGTTGAAGCGTTAGGTATGAAGCAGCAGGTGACAGCTGGTGTTGCGGCCGATACGGATGTAATCGGCTTTTCACAAAATGTCTCGAAGACCTGCTTTACGGTTTTGCATTACAGCGGTGGAAATTTGGTGGATAAAGATTTTGAGTTTCTCGGTGCTGTTGAGGATGTGAAACAATCGACATGCTCAATATTGGCCCAGTATTATATGAATCGCGGCTATGTGCCTAAGCGGGTTCTGCTCCCGTTTGCAGTTCCGGACAGCGCATTATTGGAGCAGCTATTCGCAGAAAAGCTTGGCCGAGGGACAAAATTATCAGTACCGCAAAGGGGCGTTAATCGTCAGTTGGTTGAGCTTGCTGCGGTCAACGCCGCTGAAGAATTGGATCGCGTTACCTCTAAGGAGGAGCGTGCTCAAAATGTGCAGACGCTTTTGGCAAAAATGCTGAAGATCCCAACACTGAACCGAATTGAGGCCTTTGATATTTCCAATATTTCCGGCACAGATATCGTGGCCGGTATGGTAGTGTTTCAAGGAGGCCGACCCAGAAAATCTGATTATAAGCGGTTTTCCCTGCGGGATATGGCAGGACAAAATGATTACGGTGCAATGCGGCAAGTGGTTGAGCGAAGATTTGCACATTTGCTTGCTGGCGATGAGGGGTTTGCTGTGCGGCCGGATCTGATCCTGATCGACGGTGGCATTCAGCATGCGCAGACAGCGCTGGCTGTGTTGGAAGGGCTTGATTTGACCATTCCTGTGTTCGGCATGGTTAAGGACGATCGTCACCGCACAAGGGCGCTGGTGACTCCTTGTGGCGAAGAGATCGCTATCGATTCTCAGCAGGCAGTATTTGCTTTGATTGGTACGATCCAGGAGGAAACCCACCGTTTTGCCATATCCTATCACAGAAAACTCCGCAGTAAACGATTGCGTTATTCAGAATTGGATACAATTCCGGGGATCGGACCCAAACGCAAGCAGGATCTGTTAAGGTCATTCAAGTCCATTGCTGCAATCAAGATTGCATCTGTTGATCAGTTGAAGAGAGTCCTGCCCTCAGATGCTGCAAACAGCGTTTATAATCATTTCCACGGACAGAAAGGGGAGTAGCCCATAATGCGTGTAGTTTCAGGTATAGCAAGAGGTGTTACCCTCAAAACGCCGGACGGTATGCTGACCCGTCCAACTGCCGACCGCGTAAAGGAGGCACTATTTAGTATTATTCAATTTGATATCCCTGGCACAAAAGTCCTGGATCTCTTTGGCGGAACCGGACAGCTTGGGATTGAGGCGCTGAGCAGGGGAGCTAAGTCGGCGGTATTTGTGGATTCGCAAAAAACTGCCTGCGCATTAATCTGTGAAAATTTAAAGCGCACCCGTCTTGAGGAATCTGCAAAGGTTGTCTGTTCGGATTATGCTGATTTTTTGAAAAAATCCAAAGAATCCTTTGATATTATCCTTTTAGACCCGCCATATGCAGAAAAATTTTTAGAAAATGCATTAAAATTGATAACAGAAATTGACATTTTGCAATCTGGTGGTATAATAGCTACGGAACGTCCTGTTGAAAAGAACTTAGACTTGGACTTTCCGGGCTATACGCGTTCGAAGGATTATAAATATTCGAGTACGATCCTTGCACTTTACCGCAAGAATTGATCTGCAAAGAATGCGTCCCTTAGCTTATGCTCATCTTTAAACAGCAAGTTGCTGATGTACGTTAAGGAGGAAATAGAAAATGAACGAGCAGAATATTGAAGATATCATCTCCGCGTTATACGATATGGTGCAGGATGCACGGGCACTGCCTTTGGGCGCTGATAAGTGCATTTTGGAACGCGATAAGGTTCTGGATATGCTGGATGAGATTATCGCTCAGCTGCCTGTAGAACTGAAGCAAGCCCGCACAATCGTAGAATCCCGCAATGAACTGATTGGCCAGGCTCGCCGTGAGGCTGAGGGTATGATCCGTCAGGCACAGGAACAGGCTGGCAAGATGATCGCTGAGGAAGCGATTTATCAGGAAGCTAAGCGTCAGTGCCAAGAGATGGTCCTGCAGACAAAGAATCGTATGGCCGAGCTTCGCAGAGCAAGCAACGATTATATGGACGATGCGCTCCGCCGTACTGAAGAAGCAGTTGCTATGTCTTTGGAAGATGTGCGCGATACCCGCGCAAAGTTCAAGGCTTTGGTGGAGGCGCAGGAAAAGCGTTCCGAAACTGCAGCAAACGAATCTGAAGCGTAAATTAGATAACAGCTCAAAAAGAAAGTTTTTGAGCTGTTTTTTAATGATTATTAGGAGGCCGTTATGAATTATTTGGAAAACTTCGAATTTTGGTACAAATCCGATTTGACAGATGAAGAGAGAACGGAACTGAATATTATCAAGAATGATACCGAGGAATTAAAAAGCAGGTTTGGTTCCGAGTTGCAGTTCGGTACTGCCGGTATGCGCGGCATTATGGGTATGGGCAGTAACAGACTCAATAAGTATACTGTTCGTAGAGCATCGCAGGGAATGGCAGCATGGCTTAAATCTACTGATCTGCCGAAGATAGCAGCAATTGGCTACGATTCTCGTCATAACTCTGCATTTTTTGCACAGATCTGCGCGGTCGCCTTTGCTGAGGTGGGCATCAAGACATGGTTATATGATCGTCTTGCGCCTACACCGATGCTGTCCTTTGCAGTTCGGGAGCTTGGCTGCGGCTGTGGCATCGTCATCTCTGCCAGCCATAATGCCGGCATCTACAACGGCGTGAAGTGTTACGGTTCTGATGGCTGCCAAATGACTGATGAACCGGCAGCGATCGTTACCGAATGTATCTCAAAAATACCGTACTTTGTCAAGGAAAGCAGGAGCTTTGAAGAATATGTGCAGGAAGGTTTGATCTCTTATATTCCTCAAAGTATATGGGAACAATATTATACCACTGTGCTTGCGGAATCCATCGCGCCGGAAACTGTATCCGCTGCCGGACTTAATGTTGTTTATACACCCTTGTGCGGTACCGGTAATGAACCGGTGCGTGAGGTTCTTGGCCGTCTTGGGGTAAATGTTACGGTGGTTCCCACCCAGGAGCTGCCGGACGGTGATTTCAAGACCTGTGAATATCCCAATCCGGAAACCGATGCAGCCCTCAACGAGAGTTACAAAGTCGCAGTCTCCGTTCCTTGCGATGTAATCATTGGCACTGACCCGGATGCGGACCGGGTGGCAATTGCTGTTCCTGAAGGTCAAGGTGGCTTCCGGAAGCTTTCCGGCAATGAGCTTGGTTGCTTGCTACTGGAGTATATTCTGAAGGCTCGGGCAGAAAAAGGTGACGTTCCCAACGGCGCGATCGCTGTACGTAGCATTGTTTCTTCGCCTTTGGCCGATAGAATTGCAAAAAAATACGGTATTGGGATGAGGACGGTCCTTACCGGGTTTAAGTATATCGGCGGTGAAATTCTTGGGTTGGAAATGAAGGGCGAGGAAAAGCGTTTTATTTTTGGCTTTGAAGAAAGCTGCGGTTATTTGAAGGGAACCTATGCGCGGGATAAGGATGCTGTGGTTGCTTCTATGTTGGTTTGCGAATTAGCGGCGTCGTTAAAGCGGAACGACAAGACGATTCTGGACGCTTTGAATGAGCTGTATGCCACTTATGGGTATTGTCTGTCTTATGTGCAGAGTATTGAGCTGACCGGCGCAGATGCGATGGAAAAAGCAGCCGCCATAATGTCCTCTCTTCGGGATAACACACCGGAGTCGATCGGTGACGTGATGGTTACGGTGGTCAAGGATTATCGCAGCAGTATTGCATTGGATATACAAAAGGGAACAACATCTGAAATTATGCTGCCTAAGTCAAATGTGCTGGAATTTGTTTTGGAGGATCAAGGCAGTGTAATCGTCCGCCCCTCCGGCACAGAGCCGAAAGTAAAATATTACTATACTGCCATTGCTGCATCCCAATGTGCGGCAAAAGAGCTTATGGACCGTATGGTCGCACAGATGACAAGCTAACAACAGAACATAGACCGGGGACAGCAAAGTCCCTGGTCTTTTTTTATCATTAAGAGAATAGCATTAAACAGGAAGGGGAGAGGTATATGAAGAAATCGTATTTGTCCGCAGGAAAGAAGAGTATGTTATTCTGCATTGGTATGGGCTTGGTAACGGCCTTGAGCATAAGTGCTGTTTTAACGATTGGGCTGACAAGCCTGATTCAAAACGGAAAGCTGAACGAAAACGGAATGGCAGGCGTGTTTATCATCCGCGTAATTGCAACGCTTGCCGGCGGATTGCTGGCAGCAGGATTATCAGATAAGAAGTTCCTGCCGGTGATTGGTGCTGTATCCGCTGGTTATTTGGTCTTTCTTCTGGGAATTGGGATTGTTTGGTTTGACGGATCCTTCCATAAGCTCTGGCAGGGGATTCTTTCTGTTGGTATCGGCACTGCAATCGCTTGCCTGACAAGACTAAAACCACAAAGAACACGGAGAAAAGTATTTCGATACGCCAAATAAATTGTACACTTTGACGATAGGCTTTTTTGCGGTCCGTCGTTGGGTTGCGGTATGCCGCAATAGGTAAATCCTACATCTTGTATATGCCGCTCTGCGCGACAGACTACATATTGTTGCTTGCGTTGCGATATGAATAAATATACGGAATATGCAAAACTGGTTTACATAATCGTGTTAACATAAAAATATGCATAATTCACAAAAAAAGCAAATTTATACATTTTTACTTGAAATCATTGACTTTTTGGTGTATAGTATTTGAGCATACATTATTTTGGGGACGATTGTACACTCCACTCTGTATACACCTTCTGTTTATGAATTCATTTTTACAAAACGGGAGGCACTTATTGTGGTGAAGAATTTTGTCCTCAGAAGGTATGACCGGTCAAAGCTGATTCAGATCTGTACATTGTTTTTTCTTTGGTCAGCAGGCTTGGTGGCAGGGGTATGTCTGACTGCTGTATTTCCGGCTGCAGACGATCTGTCGTTAGATGCGGTCATTGCTGTTGCTCCATCCTGGCATGGTCTTTTGATCGTAGCTGGCGCGCCTGTGGTGCTGTGCGCTGTCGGAACGCAGAGTGGTGTTTACCCAATTCTTTGTTTTGCAGTTTTGATAGAATCTGTTTGCCGCGGATTCTGCGGTTTTTGGGTTTACAGGCTCTGTGGCAGTGGAGCATGGCTGCTGCGTATGCTCTTTCAGTGTTCCTCCGTTGTTGGCGCAGTGTTAATGTGGTGGATCATATTCCGGCATTATATTTATGGTAAATCTACCTTTCACAAGGATCTTCGCATTGCAGCAATTGTTTTGTTTTTATTGATTACGGTTGACCTGTTGCTGGTCTCGCCGTTTTTAATTTGTTTATCAATGTACTTTTAGAAGAAGGGTTCAAGGATCGATGTTGGATTTAATCAAAGCCTATGAAAACTACCTTACAAAGGTAAAGCAGGCATCTGCCAACACCATCGGCTCCTATATGCGCGACATTCGTCAGTTTGCGCAGTGGCTTGATGGAGACATCTTAGATGCTACCCAACTGAATATTAGTGATTACCTGCAGTTTATTGAGCGGGATGGCCGTTCTGCAGCGACAGTTTCCAGAGCGCTGGCCAGCCTTAAGAATTTTTACGCATATCTGGTTTCTTCCGGTTTTTGCGAAAAGACACCGGTGACGGATATCCGCGTGAAAAGGGGAGAGAAGAAGCTTCCCCAGATCCTTACCGGACGCGAGATCGAGCTTCTGCTTGCACAGCCTGTTTGTGTGGATGCCAAGGGCTATCGGGATAAAGCGATGCTTGAGGTAATGTATGCCACCGGTATTCGTGTCAGCGAATTGATTGAGTTGGATATTGATGATGTAAATTTGGAACAAGGCGTTGTTAAATGCACTGCCGCCAAGAAGATGAGAGTGATTCCTCTGTATCCGGCGGCCCTGCGTGCGCTTACCATCTACATTCGCGATGTTCGCGAGTCTATGCTTGCAAGTGCTAACGAACCCGCCTTGTTTGTAAATGTTAATGGCTCTCGTATGAGCCGTCAGGGTTTCTGGAAGATCCTGAAGCATTACCAGCAGACCGCACATATCGATAAAGAAATCACGCCGCACACATTGCGTCACAGCTTTGCGGTGCATCTGTTGGAGAATGGTGCTGATATTGGCTCCTTACAGGAATTGATGGGTCATTGTGATATTTCGTCCACCCAGATGTATACACATATGATCAATCAAAAATTAAAATCCGTATACACAAAATGTCACCCGAAAGCTTAAAAGAGTCTATCGCTCAGATGATCGATAGACTCTTTTTTGTGCTAACTCCCCTCCTCATAAGAGACGAAGAGGGGAGTGGTCATTATAGGCCGGTCATAGCCGCCAGGACTTCAACCTCCATTTTTTGGATGCGCCGTTCCATGGCTAATCCTTCTTCAATGGACAAGTCGGTAAATTTTCCGTTCTGGGTGCAGACAATTCGGTTGGTTTTACCTTCCAGTAACAGCTCAACTGCCAAAAATCCCATTTTGGTTGCATTTACGCGATCGCGACCGGAAGGAACACCACCGCGTTGAATGTGTCCAAGCACGGTGACGCGGGGATCAAGATCAATGCTGCTTTTAATTTTTGCAGCAATGTCGGCTGCAGAGCCGGAGCCTTCTGCCACGACGATCATATAATGTGTGAAACCGTTAAAACGCGCTGTGCGTATCTTTTCGATGACGTCGCGTTCAAAATCAATGGGTTCTTCGGGTACCAAAACAGCGGTAGCGCCAACGGCAAGGCCAACATACATTGCCAGGAAGCCGGCGTTTCGACCCATAACCTCTACAACAGAGCAGCGTTCGTGGGATTGCATTGTGTCAAGTCGGATCGTAG